>NZ_CP114976.1:1312500-1912500 GCF_027498055.1 Denitrificimonas caeni | reverse complement strand
CCAGCGGACCTTCTTCAGTGTGCTCTGGGGCAATCTTTAAGTAGCCGCCCACATGGTGGGTTACCAGCTCGCGCACATACTCAGGGTGTTCCACGGCCAAGTCATAGCGCAGACCTGAAGCAATCAGCA
Source organism: Denitrificimonas caeni (assembly GCF_027498055.1). Classification (GTDB taxonomy): domain Bacteria; phylum Pseudomonadota; class Gammaproteobacteria; order Pseudomonadales; family Pseudomonadaceae; genus Denitrificimonas. Next base: position 1,912,371 of record NZ_CP114976.1, on the reverse strand, counting down.
CCTTTTTTACTCCGGGTAATTCCCGTGCCTTACGGTACAACTCGATCAGCGAGCTGTGATCGGTATTCAGGTTCGGGCAAATGCCGGGGAATACACAAGAGGGCTTGCGGCACACCTCTTCAATTTCTTTGCTCTTACAGGCCAAGCGGTACATATTCGCCGTCGGCCCGCCAAGGTCGGACACCACACCAGTAAAGCCCGGTACCTTGTCGCGCATTTGTTCGATTTCTTGCAAAATCGATTCATGGGAACGGCTTTGAATAATGCGTCCTTCGTGCTCGGTAATGGAGCAGAAAGTACAGCCACCAAAGCAGCCGCGCATGATGTTGACCGAGAAACGAATGGTTTCGTAAGCAGGGATTTTAGCCGCGCCGTACTTGGGGTGTGGCACCCGCGCATAGGGCAAGCCAAACACATAATCCATTTCATCTGTGGTCAACGGAATCGGTGGTGGGTTGAGCCAAATATCCTGATTCTCATGGCGCTGCACCAAAGCACGGGCATTGCCGGGGTTGGTTTCTAGGTGCAGCACGCGGTTGGCGTGGGCATACAGCACTGGATCATTGCGCACTTTTTCAAACGACGGAATACGAATCACCGTGCGCTCACGGGTGAGGTTGGGGTGATCAATCAGCTGCACCACCTGCACATCCGATTGCTCAAGTAGCTCGCCGGCCTGCTGCTCAATGGCGCAGGCGTCAGTGTCTTGAGTATTCACATAGGGGTTGATAATGCGGTCAACGCGCCCAGGGCGGTCAATGCGGGTGGAGTCCAGTTCAAACCAATCCTGTGGCGTATTGCGGCGAATAAAAGCAGTACCGCGGATATCATCAATCTCAGTAATGGCTTCACCCCAAGATAAACGCTGCGCCACTTCAACAATGGCGCGTTCAGCATTACCGTACAGCAGTATATCGGCGGTGGCGTCCATTAAAATGGAGCGGCGTACGCTGTCTTGCCAGTAGTCATAATGGGCGATGCGGCGCAGCGAGGCTTCAATACCGCCAAGCACCACAGGTATGTGGCTATACGCTTCCTTGCAGCGTTGGCTGTAGACCAAGCTAGCGCGGTCGGGACGACTCCCAGCTTGCCCACCTGCGGTATAGGCATCATCCGAGCGCATTTTGCGATCAGCGGTGTAGCGGTTAATCATTGAGTCCATATTGCCGGCGGCGACGCCAAAAAACAGATTAGGCTCGCCCAGTTGCATAAAGTCGTCTTTATCCCGCCAATCCGGTTGGCTGATAATACCGACGCGGAAACCCTGTCCTTCTAAGACGCGGCCAATCACTGCCATGCCAAATGAGGGGTGATCCACATAAGCATCACCGGTCACAATGATGACATCACAAGAGTCCCAGCCCAAAGCGTCCATTTCTTCACGGGAAGTGGGTAGGAAAGGCGCAGGACCAAAGCACTCAGCCCAGTACTTAGGGTAATCATATAAAGGTTTAGCAGTTTGCATGAAAAATGACCTATATCAAGATTGGCGAAATATAGCATAAATACGCGCAGAAGAGGCGGGCGTCAAAGCACAGCAGTTGCCGCTCAGCATGTGTTAAAGTGCTGCGCAGAGTTGATTGGGCCGGCAGGTGAGGTAAACAAATGCACAGTGATGGCTTAACCTTAATCGAGCTGCGCGAGTTGCAGCTTAACGAGGCGACGGGACGTTCTTATTTAAGCGCCGCGAGCGGCATGTGGGTGGCTGACGATACCCTTTATGTGGTGCCTGATGACGACCTGGTTTTGGGCGTGTTCTCACTGCACGATAGCGCACCTGGGCAAACGCTCACTATTATCCCTGGGGCTTTACCGCAAGATGCTAAGCAGCGCAAAGCGGTTAAACCGGACTTTGAGAGTTTAACTTTTATGCCGCCATGTTCGCGCTATGCGCACGGGGCTTTGTTGGCGCTAGGCTCAGGCTCAACGCAGCAACGCAAGCGCGGCATGCTCTGGCCCTTTGCCGCACCGGGGACGTTGCAGGCTGAGCCTTTGCTGTTTGCTTTGCAGCCCCTTTATCAGCCGCTGGAGCAGGTCTTCGTGGATTTGAATATTGAGGGTGTGGTGATACAGGGTGACTGCTTGAAAATCTGGCAGCGCGGTAATAACCAGCACCGTGATAATGCGGTCATCGAGTTCAAGCTTGCTGACCTGCTCACCTTGCTTGACAATCCAGACCCCGCATTAAGTATTCCAGCACAGCGCATTGATCGATATGAGTTGGGTGAAGTCGCCGGTGTGCCTTTAACCTTTACTGATGGCTTTGCTTTGCCCGATGGTGCCTGTTTATTTAGTGCCGCGGCGGAGAATACCGATGACAGTTACCATGACGGCGAATGTGTTGCTGCCGCTATAGGTTTAATCGATGCTGATCGGCAATTGCGCTGGATCAAAGCTGTGCAGCCAGTTTATAAAATCGAAGGGATCAGTGCCAAGCAAGAGGGCGAGCGCTTGCAAATACTCTTGGTTAGTGACGCGGATAATCCTAATGTTCCGGCTAAGTTGTTTAAAACCTACATTAATTACCCTTTGTAATAGATTGATATATATGGAGAAAAGTTAATGGATGCTCAGCAGCAGGCTAAAGAGCGTGATCAGGCAATGCGCAAAACCAGTGTGGTTGGAGCCATCGTCAATCTGGTTTTAACCGTGGTGAAAATTGTTTTTGGCATCATTGGTCAATCGACAGCTTTAGTGGCTGATGGAGTGCACTCGTTAGCCGACTTAAGCACCGACTTAATGGTGTGGTTTGCAGCCAAATACAGCAATCAACCGGCAGATAAGGAGCATCCTTACGGTCACGCGCGAATTGAGACGGCCTTTACTGTAGGGCTAGGCGTGGTGTTAATCATTACCGCCATTGGCATTGTGGTGGATTCGGGGCAGCGCCTGCTCAATCCAGACACTTTGCTGCAGCCTACGCCCATTGTGCTCTTGATTGCCGCCATTTCTATTATTGCCAATGAGGGCTTATACCAGTACACCATGCGTATTGCCCGTGACTTTAACTCCAACCTGTTAAAGGCCAATGCTTGGCATCACCGCTCCGATGCGATTTCTTCAATTGTGGTCTTGATTGGTGTGGCCGGTAGTTTAATGGGCGTGCCGTATTTGGATGCGTTTGCCGCTTTAGGCGTAGCCTATATGATCGGTAAAATTGGTTGGGACCAAGCATGGTCATCCATTCGAGAGCTGATTGATACCGGTATGGAGCCTAAAACTGCGGCTGCGGTGGCACGTATCATCGAGAATATTGAAGGGGTGCAAAGCATGCATATGCTGCGCAGCCGCCGTATGGGTGATAGTTACTTAGTTGATGTGCACATTGAAGTGGATGAGCGTTTAAGCGTCTCTGAAGGCCATAAGATTGCCGAGTATGTGCGTTTCAAACTGATTGAATCTGAAAAAAATATTACCAATGCTCTGGTGCACATTGACCCAGAAGATGATTCTTTAGAGTTGTTATGCATTGGCTTGCCTTTTCGCCGCGAGGTCTTAGCGGATTTGCGTAAGGTCTGGGCTGGTGAGGTGGACGCGGCAGATTGTGATTCGGTGACTTTGCATTACCTCAGCGGCAAAGTGCACGTAGATTTAGTGCGGCCCATGCATGATGCCAGTGCCAATTTATCGCAACGGCTCGCGGAAAAAGCACAAACATTGGACTATATCGGCCAAGTACGTATTTTTTATCAATACAGTTGAGCTCAACAACTGCGCTGCCTCAGTCGCTAAAATGGCTTAGGCGCGCAGCTGCTGGGTGATCAAAACCTTATAAAGACCCTCTATGAGCACTAGTGTACGCAAGCAAATACCCACCCGCTTTGGCGGCATGATGATTGTTGCTGGTACGGCCATTGGTGCCGGCATGCTGGCTAATCCCACGGCCACAGCCGGAGTCTGGTTTGGTGGCTCGGTACTGATCCTATTGTATGTGTGGCTGTGTATGTACTTGTCGGGGTTAATGCTGCTGGAAGCAACCCTGCATTTTCCACAAGGCGCCAGTTTCCATACCGTGGTGCGTGGCTTGCTGGGGCCGGGCTGGAGTTTAGTCACAGGCTTTGCGGTGGCCTTTGTTCTCTATTCACTGACCTATGCCTATATTTTTGTTGGCGGTGGCTTAACTCAGAACAGCTTGCTGGCGATCGCTGCTTGGTTTACCGAGCAGCCATTGGCGGTTTCCCGAGAGTTATCTTCGCTGCTGTTCTTATTGATACTGGCGACCTCGGTGTGGATTTCTACCCGAGTGGTGGACCGTTTCTCCACCATACTCATTGGCGGCATGCTGATTAGCTTTTTCCTGTCCACCGGCACCCTGCTGGAAAGCGTTACCACGGCAGTGCTGTTCGACCACCAAGGGCAGGGCGAGAGTCAGTACTGGCGTTATGCTTGGGCAGCTTTGCCAGTGTGTTTAGCCTCTTTTGGCTACCACGGTAACGTGCCAAGCTTGGTCAGTTACTACAATAAAGATGCTAAGCCAGTGGCTCGCAGTATTTTGTGGGGCTCATTATTGGCGTTGGGGATTTATTTGCTTTGGCAACTGGCTGTGCAAGGAAACTTACCCCGTACTGAGTTTGCGCCTGTGCTGAGTGCCGGCGGGGATGTTAGCGCCTTATTGGCGGCATTGAATGTGTATGTGACAACTGATGCGGTAGCGCGCTCTTTAAATGCTTTTGCCTTTATGGCCATTGCGAGCTCGTTTCTCGGGGTGACTTTAGGTCTATTTGATTACATTCGTGATTTATTTGGCTTTGCTGATACCGCCCGCGGTCGCTTAAAAGCTGCGGCCATTACCTTTCTGCCACCATTGTTGGCGTGCTTAATCCTACCCACAGGTTTTGTCACTGTAATGGGCTATGTGGGGTTGATGGCTGCTGTGTGGGCCGCTTTGGTACCCGCGCTCTTAGCGTACGCCGCCCGTAAGCAGTTCCCGCGCGCTGTTGGTGGTTATCAAGTCGTGGGTGGCGTTTGGCTGATTGCTTTTGTTGGCGTGTTCGCAGTCATTGTCTTTGTGGTGCAGCTGGCTTTATTAGTGGAGTGGTTGCCGGTATTTAACGGCCAGTAAAAAGACTGGCTGAGTATCTGTGTATAGCCAGCTATAACTTGGCTGCTGGTTATAACTGGCTATAAACTGCAGGCATAAAAAAACCCCTGATAAATCAGAGGTTTCATTATTAAATCTGGCGGTGAAGGTGGGATTCGAACCCACGATAAGATTTCTCCTATACACGCTTTCCAGGCGAGCTCCTTCAGCCACTCGGACACTTCACCGCAAATCTCAAATAAGCAAATGGCTTGTTCGAGGTGCGGTAATATAGCGGAACATCGCCTGTAAGGCAAATAATCTTTTTTAGTCAGTGGCTTAGGGCAGACTGGCGAGCAAATTGACTCACTGTGTTTTTAACAAAAGGCCACTGTATGCGCGCAACTTGGGATATTTTTTGCCGTGTAATCGATAATTTCGGCGATATTGGGGTGACTTGGCGTCTAGCTCAGCAGTTACAGCGCGAGCAAGGCTTTGCCGTGCGCTTGTGGGTGGATGATGTAGTCAGCTTTAATAAAATCTGTCCTGCAGTGCAATTGGGAGTGGATCAGCAGGGGCTGGCTGGGGTGCTCATCTGCCACTGGCGCGAGGGTTTAATTAGTGCGCAAAGTGAAAGTGCTGATGTGGTCATTGAGGCCTTTGCCTGCCAGTTACCTGAGCACTACATTGCTCTGATGCGAGCTAAGCAGCAGGTGCTCTGGCTTAATTTGGAGTATTTAACTGCAGAGCCTTGGGCTGCGCAGTGCCATACTTTGCCCTCATTGCAGAGTGGCGGCCTACAAAAGTATTTCTTTTTCCCCGGCTTTACTGAGGATACTGGTGGGTTATTGCGTGAACAGGGCTTATTAGCGCAGCGTAATGATTTTTTCGCGAGCGATTCTCTAGCGCAAGCCTTTTTGGCTACTGTGCAGGTGCAGCCATTGCCCGGTGAGCGTTTAATCAGCTTATTTGCCTATGCCAATCAGGGGTTGCCCAGCTTGCTGCAAGCCTTAAGTAATGACACCAGGCGCAATCGGGTACTGCTGTTACCAGGCCCCTTGCAGAGCAGTGTTGCCCAATGGTTTGCTGAGCAAAGCTTGCAAGTGGGGCGCAGCTACCAAAAAAACAATTTAACCCTGCAGTTGTTGCCCTATATCGAGCAAGAGCAGTTCGATCAATTACTCTGGTGTTGTGATCTCAATTGTGTGCGTGGCGAGGACTCTTTTGTGCGTGCGCAGTGGGCGGGCAAGCCCATGTTATGGCATATTTATCCGCAAGAGGAAGGTGCGCATTTGCTCAAGTTAAAGGCCTTTTTTACCCTATATAGCGACGCGTTAGACGACGATAGCGTACAGGCCTTAAAGCACCTGTGGCAGGCTTGGAATCAGCAAGCAGATATGGGGGCTGCTTGGGCACTGTTTACTGCCCATGAGGAAAAGCTGCAAAGTCACGCCATGCGCTGGTTAGCGCAACAAAATAATTACCCAGATCTTGCGACAAAGCTAGCGTCTTTCTATGAAAAGTGGCTATGATGCGCACCTAAAAATCTTCCCCATTCTTTATGGAATTTCAGCATGAAAACTGCACAAGAATTTCGCACCGGCCAAGTTGCAAATATTGATGGTTCACCTTGGGTGATTCAGAAGGCTGAGTTTAATAAATCAGGCCGCAACGCTGCGGTCGTTAAAATGAAGCTGAAGAACCTGTTAAACGGCACAGCCACAGAGACCGTCTTTCGTGCTGATGATAAATTTGAGCCAGTAACCTTGGGGCGCAAAGGTGTGACTTACTCCTACTTCGCTGACCCGCTGTATGTCTTTATGGATGAAGAATACAATCAGTACGAGCTTGAAAAAGCCGATATCGAGGCTGTTTTGCCTTTTATCGAAGATGGTATGACCGATGAGTGCGCTGCGGTTTTTTATGAAGACAAAGTGATCTCCATTGAGCTGCCCACCACTATTGAGCGCGAAATCATTTATACTGAGCCGTCTGTGCGCGGCGATAGCTCTGGCAAAGTGATGAAAACTGCACGTCTGAGCACCGGACATGAATTGCAGGTATCCTCGTTCTGTGAAATTGGTGATTCAATTGAAATTGACACCCGTACTGGCGAATATAAGTCACGCGTTAAAGCTTAGGTTCAACCTCTGCGCTTAACTGAAGCCCAGCCAATGCTGGGCTTTTTGTTGTGCCCGCTGAGTATTGAGTCTTGGCCATGTTAAGAGGCTGCATGGGACTATGATGCTACTGTGCTGGGTTGTAGGGTTTGCTGCCGTGTTGGCAGCAGTTCATCTGTATCGCTATAGGCAAGCGCGGAAGGAATATGCAGTGTTAGTTGAGCAGCAAGCAGCGAAGCGGGTGTTGGTCGAGGAAACCGATGAGTACGGTGTAATTCGCGTGGTGGAAAATAATGGCTACCGCTATTTAGAGTTTGGTGACAGCGCCGAGCAAAGCTGTGTGCTGTATGAAAACCCATTGTATCTAAAGTACGACTACACGCGCGCCATGCTGTTGGCCAGTTTGTGCCATCCGCACCCTGAAACTGCGCTGTTTTTAGGCTTGGGGGCTGGCAGTTTAACTGAGGTGTGCTTGGCTGCGCTACCGCACTTAAACGATGTTGAGGTGCTGGAGCTGCGTGAGCCATTGCCTCGTTTAGCGATGGAATACTTGGGTATGAGCGATGATCCGCGCTTAACCATCCGCATTGGCGATGCTTTGGAGCTGATTGATACGGCTGAGACTGCCGATCTAATTTATTTAGATATGTATACTGATGCAGGTCCATCGGTGGCGCATTTGGCTTGGGGCTTTTTAGCTAAATGCCAAGACTTGCTCAACCCTGGAGGCTGGTTGATTATTAATCAGTGGGCCACGCTGGACGGGCGCCCCTTGGGGGCAGCATTATTTCGTGGTTTGTTTTATCGCCACTACTGGGAAATACCGGTGAAGGAGGGCAATGTGATTTTATTGGTGCCTTACAGTTTCGAACAGTCGCCACCGCTTCCGTTGCTGCGCGAACAGGCCGCCCGTGTCGGCGCAGAGCTGGGCTATGACATCAGTTATCTAATTGAGGCAATACGTCCTCCCAGCGAATAAAAAACCCGTAGCCAGCACCTGCTATAGGGTCTGGCTACGGGTTAAGATGCAGCTTTACAGCAGTTGGGTTTTATCCAACTCTACCGCAGCGTCGAGAGTCTCGAGTAACTGCTTGCGTACTTTCAGTTTGGTGTTGCGGTGCGCTTTCATGTTGATTTTCTTCATCAGGGTTGCCACGCCTAAGGCCGTTGCCATTAGCTGCTCTGCGGGCACCACACGGTCTAAGAAGCCAGCCTCGACTGCTGCCGCGGGGCTAAACAACTCGCCGTTGATCACTGAGCGCTGAAACGCCGCTTTGCTCAGGCGGTCTTTGGCCAGCTCAATGCCGGCGTGGTGCATGGTCATCCCGATCAATACTTCGTTTAAACCAATATTGAAAGCGCCTTCAGCGCCAATACGGTAATCTGCCGAGAGCAATAAAAATGCCCCTTTAGCGATAGCGTGACCTGGGCAGGCAACAATAATTGGGTAGGGGTGTGCTAACATACGTCGCGCTAAAGTGGAGCCGCTGGCCACTAGGTTGATCGCATTTTCAGGGCTTGAAGTCATGACTTTTAAATCGTAACCGCCTGATAAAATACCCGGCTGACCGGTAATGATGACGATGGCCCGATCTTTTTCTGCTTGATCCAGACACTGGTTAAAAGCAGCAACCATATCCGGTGAAATCGCATTAACTTTGCCGTTGTTTAGGGTTAAGGTAGCAATACCTTCGTTGCAGTTGTACTGGATCAGTTCGCTCATGGCTTAGCATCCTATTGTTAATATTGAGTGGCACACTACCCAGCTCTGAATAATAGGTAAAGCACAAAGACTGACTTGTAGGTCGAGTTTTTGTTGGGCTGGCACTCTCGCCAAGGGTCTGCTGCGCTGCGCAGGCTGTTTGTGAGATGAAATTTAACGCAAAGGTAAAATCAACGTGACAGAAATGCTTATAGAAGTGGATGCTGAATTAGATGCCTGCGGCCTTTTTTGCCCTGAGCCGGTCATGCTATTGCATACTAAGGTGCGTGAGCTGGGAGCTGGAAAGGTGTTAAAAGTCACTGCTACTGACCCGTCCACGCAGCGTGATATACCCAAGTTCTGCTTGTTTTTAGAGCATCAACTGCTCGACAGCAGTGAGCAGGATGGCACCTACACCTATTTGATTCGCAAAAAACTTTAACCAGAGCTGTTGGTCTTAAGCACACTATAAACGCAGTTGGAGCGGGAAACCTATGGAGCAGTTTCGCAATATTGGCATTATCGGGCGGATGGGCAGTGCCCGCGTTTTAGAGACAATACGCCGTCTGAAGCGCTATCTAATTGGACGGCATTTGCACGTTATTTTAGAAGAAACCATTGCTGAAATGCTGCCCGGCCATAATTTGCAAACCAGCTCTCGCAAGCTGCTCGGTGAAGTGTGCGATTTAGTCATTGTCGTGGGTGGTGACGGCTCAATGCTGGGTGCGGCGCGGGCTTTGTCCCAGCACAATACACCGGTATTGGGGATTAACCGCGGCAGCCTGGGTTTTTTAACGGATATTTTACCTGAGCAGTTAGAGTCGCAGATTTCTGAAGTACTGGCCGGCAACTATACCGTTGAGCAGCGTTTTTTATTAGAAACTGAAGTGCGCCGTGAGGGTATGCCCATTGGTCAAGGCGATGCCCTTAACGATGTGGTTTTGCACCCAGGTAAATCCACTCGCATGATTGAGTTTGAGTTGTTTATTGACGGCCAGTTTGTTTACAGTTTGAAAGCCGATGGTTTGATTATCGCCACGCCTACAGGCTCAACAGCGTATGCATTGTCTGCTGGTGGCCCCATTATGCATCCGCGCTTAGATGCCATCGTGATTGTCCCTATGTACCCGCATACCTTATCCAGTCGCCCGATTGTGGTGGATGCGGACAGTGAGCTGAAAGTGATTATTTCTGAAGATATGAACATTTACCCGCTGGTGTCATGTGACGGTCAAAGCCATGTGACCTGTGCTCCAGGGGATACCCTGCATATTCAACGTAAGCCGCAAAAATTGCGCTTAATTCATCCACTGGACCATAATTTTTATGGTGTTTGCCGTGACAAGCTCGGCTGGGGTAGCCGCTTGGGCCAGGATAATAAATAATGTGGCTTGATCCGGTACGCAGCTATGACCTGATCGGTGATGTGCATGGCTGCGCGCAAACCTTGGAGCACTTGCTGTCTATTTTAGGTTATAGCAAGCGCGCAGGTGTTTGGCAGCATCCGACTCGTCAGGCATTGTTTTTAGGTGACCTGATTGATCGCGGCCCCTATATTCGTGAAACCTTACACATCGTGCACAGCATGGTGGAGGCCGGTCACGCCCACTGCATTATGGGCAATCATGAGTATTACGCCCTGGCTTGGAATACACCCCTTACCGAAAACGGCGAGCAACGCTTTGTCCGTGAGCATTCGGCACGTCATGCCCGCTTACAGCGCGAGACCCTTGAGCAATTTGCAGAACACCCGTACGACTGGCAGGACTTTAATCAGTGGTTTTTAAACTTACCGTTGTTTATTGATGCGCAGCGTTTTCGGGCCGTGCATGCTTGCTGGGACGAGCGTTTAATTAACACTTTACGCAGCCGCTTTCCTGATGGACGGGTTGATACTGACTTTGTGCGGCAATCAGCGATCAGCGGCAGCCTTGCCGACCAAACCTTTAATCGCTTGTTGCGCGGGGTTAATTTGCCCTTGCCTTATGGCATGTCGCAAATCAGTCAAGACGGTTATCAGCGCTCTTCTTTTCGTACCAAATTCTGGCATGAAGACAGTGCCGCGCTGACCTATGGCGACGTGGTTTTTCAACCCGACGCCTTGCCTGAGCATATTGCGCAAAAACCTTTACCCTCGCAGTACTTGCGCCATATTAATAATTACGATGCGCAGCAACCTTTGCTCTTTGTTGGCCATTATTGGCGTCAAGGACAGCCCAGTTTAATTCGACCCAATTTAGCCTGTTTAGATTACAGCGCAGTCAATGGCGGAAAACTGGTGGCGTACCGATTAGGTCAAGAAGAACAGCTGCTGCCGAGTAATTTTGTTTGGGTGGACGCCCAAGAGAAAGGATCTTAACGATGAAGTGGAGCAGTGCGTTACGGGTGCCCCTAGAGACTGATCTAACCCAGTTTTTGCCCGTCTTACAGCAGCACGGTATTGGCCATCGAGTGACTGAAGAAAGTGGTGAGCAAGTGCTCTGGGTTGCTACTGCGCATGCTGTAGAGGTGCAGCAGTGGTATCAGCAGTTTGTCAGCGGTGAGCAGTTGCCGGAGCCGCAGTGGACTTATCTGCCAGCACAGGCGGCAAATTATCGTCCCGCAGGGTTTGTGCAACAGTTGCGCCGCAGTCCAGCCACGGCAGCAGTATTAATTGCCTGTTTGTTGGTGGCTTTTATTACTCAACTAGGTGACAACCTGCAGACCATTAGCTGGTTCACTTTCAATGATTTTCGCATTCAAGGCGACTACATATTTTTTACCCCAGTGGCGCAGGGCTTAGAAGAGGGGCAGTGGTGGCGGTTATGGTCGCCGATGCTGGTGCACTTTGGTTTATTGCACCTGGCCATGAATATGATGTGGTATTGGGAGTTGGCGCGGCGCATTGAATACCAGCAGGGCTGGTTGTTTTTATTGGCGCTGACGTTAGTGGCGGGCTTGGTCTCCAACGTCAGTCAGTTTATGTTTTCTGGGCCGTCCTTATTTGGTGGTTTGTCTGGGGTGCTGTATGCGGTGCTGGGGCACTGCTGGATTTATCAACGTATTTATCCGCAAGCCAGTTATGCCTTGCCCAAAGGGGTGGTGGCTATGATGCTGATTTGGCTGCTGTTATGCTTATTTGGAGTGGTAACTGCTTTAGGTCTTGGCCAAATAGCTAACGCTGCCCATGTCAGCGGTTTAATACTGGGTTGTTTGAGTGGTGCGCTGTTTGCACAAGTGGCACGCCAGCGTGCGGCGTAATATTTTTGCTTATTTTGTCGAGGAATTGGTTATGAAAAGTTTTGCTGATTTAATTGAAAGAATCACCCCGGAAACCTATAAAACCCTGAAATTGGCGATGGAAATAGGTAAGTGGGGGGACGGCACTAAACTCACTCAAGAGCAAAAAGAGTTGACCATGCAAGCGATGATTCTCTGGGAGCAAAACAACCTGCCAGAAGAGGAACGCACCGGTTATATGGGTGGCCAAGAGTGCGCCAAGCAAACGCAAAAGAAATTATCTGCAGCTGAAGCCGCTTTATTTGCTCCAGCCACAGGGACGCTGCACTGATGATTGAATTAGGACGTGGCGCGGTCAGTAAAATGCAGATTGCTTTAGATGCCCCTGCACAATACAGTTTTCGTTTGGATGACGAGCAACATGCTCTCAACCAGTTACTTGGGAAAAAATTGCGTTTAGAGTTTTTAGGCGAAATTAACTGCACAAATTGTGAGCGCTCCATCAAGAAAAGTTTTGCCCAAGGCTATTGCTGGCCATGTTTTAAATCACTGGCCCGTTGTGACAGCTGCATTATGAGCCCAGAGAAATGCCATTATGATGCCGGCACGTGCCGTGAGCCAGAGTGGGCGCAAGAGTTTTGCATGACCGATCACTTTGTGTATTTAGCCAACTCCACTGGGGTTAAAGTGGGGATTACCCGTGGCACACAACTGCCTACGCGCTGGCTGGACCAGGGTGCTATTCAAGCTGTACCGATTTTTCGGGTAGCAACTCGTCAGCAATCGGGCTTTGTTGAAGACGCCTTGCGCAGTCAAGTGGGCGACCGCACTAACTGGCGTACTTTGCTCAAAGGTGATGTGGAGCCGGTGGATTTGTTGCAGATTCGCGATCAATTGATGGACAGTTGCGCTGAATCGCTGGATGCGCTGCAAACACGTTTTGGTTTGCAAGCCATTCAGCCCATTACAGATGTGGAAGTGCTGGATATTGCCTACCCAGTGGAAGCTTACCCAGCAAAAATCAGTAGTTTTAATTTGGATAAAAACCCTGTTGCGGAAGGCACTTTAATTGGTATCAAGGGGCAGTACTTATTGTTTGATACTGGGGTGATTAATATCCGTAAGTATACCGCCTATCAACTGTCGGTCAGCGTCAACGATAGCGTAGAAGTTTAAGCAGTACTTTCAAGGTTAGTGAGTTTTTAAATCGAGGTGTTAATGATGCGTACCGAACAACCGAAAATGATTGTGTTAAGTGAATATCGACTGCCGGATTACCTGATTGAGGAAACGCATCTGACCTTTGAGTTGCATGAGAGCTATGCTTTGGTGCATGCGCGTTTAGTGATGCAGCGCAACCCAGGGCTGGATGACACTTTGCCGCCGCTGCGCTTAGATGGCCAGCAATTGGAACTGGTTGATCTTGCTCTGGATGGTCAGCAATTGTCAGCGGTTGAATACACCCTGACAGCCAACAGCTTAGAGCTGCAGCCGCAGCGGGCCGCTTTTGAGCTGACCAGCACCGTGCGCATTGAGCCGCAAAACAACACCGCGCTAGAAGGTTTGTATAAGTCGTCTGGGATGTTCTGCACCCAGTGCGAGGCTGAAGGTTTCCGTAAAATCACTTACTACCTTGACCGCCCTGATGTGATGAGTCGCTTTACCACCACTATCCATGCCGAAAAGCACAGCTACCCAGTGTTGCTGTCCAATGGTAATCCAGTTGCCAGTGGTGAAGAAGAAAACGGTCGCCACTGGGTGACTTGGGAAGACCCCTTTAAAAAGCCTGCGTATTTGTTTGCCATAGTGGCGGGTGATCTCTGGTGTGTGGAAGACACTTTTACCACTATGAGCGGCCGTGAAGTGGCGCTGCGCATGTATGTGGAGCCAGAAAATCTAGATAAGTGCCAGCACGGTATGGATAGCTTGAAAAAGTCCATGCGCTGGGATGAAGAAAAGTACGGCCGTGAATACGATCTGGATATTTTTATGATCGTTGCGGTCAATGATTTCAATATGGGCGCTATGGAAAACAAAGGATTGAATATCTTTAATTCCAGCTGTGTTCTGGCTAAAGCCGAAACCGCCACCGATGCAGCACACCAGCGCATTGAAAGCATTGTCGCCCATGAATATTTTCATAACTGGTCCGGTAACCGCGTGACTTGCCGTGATTGGTTTCAACTGTCGTTAAAAGAAGGTTTTACCGTTTTCCGTGACAGCCAGTTTTCTGCAGACATGAACTCTGCAGTGGTTAAACGCATTGAAGATGTTGCCTATCTGCGTACTCACCAGTTTGCTGAAGATGCCGGCCCCATGGCGCATCCAGTGCGCCCTGAAGCCTATATGGAAATCTCCAATTTCTACACCCTGACCATTTATGAGAAGGGCGCAGAGGTGGTGCGGATGCTGCACACCTTGCTCGGTGAAGAGCTGTTCCGTAAAGGTTCGGATCTGTACTTTGAGCGCCATGACGGTCAGGCGGTGACCTGTGATGATTTTATTGCTGCGCTGGAAACAGTCAGTGGCAGCGACTTAACCCAGTTTAAGCGCTGGTACAGTCAAGCCGGCACGCCGCGTTTAGCCATCACTGATAGTTATGATGCCGCCAGCCAAACTTACCAGCTCACAGTTAAACAAAGTTGCCCAGACACTCCAGGTCAGAGCAATAAACAACCCTTTGTGATTCCTTTGAGCATGGCACTGCTAAATGCGCAGGGCGCAGCCATGCCATTGCAGCTTGCCAATGAAAGTGCAGCGCTTACCGGTGAGCGGGTATTGGCGGTGACCGAGGCTGAGCAAACTTTCACTTTTATACATGTTGCTGAGCAGCCTTTGCCATCGTTATTGCGTGGTTTTTCTGCACCGGTGATTATGGATTACGATTACAGCCGCGATGCTCTGGTGTTTTTATTGCAGCATGATACCGATGGCTTTAATCGCTGGGAGGCAGGGCAGCAGCTTGCTCTTCAAGTGATTGAGGAAGTGGTTGCGCAGATTTATGAAACTGACGAGCCAATGCTGGATACACGCCTGGCTGAGGTGTTCACTGCACTGCTTGCGCAAGATGACTTAGATCCAGCCATGTTGGCGGAGTTTTTAGCGTTACCGAGCACCGGTTATATTATTGAGCAATACGAGCATGCTGACCCACTTGCGATTCATTTGGCCCGTGAATATGTCAGCAATCAACTGGCTTTTGCTTTGAAAGCGCCAATGCTAGAGCGCTATCAGGCGCTTCGTAAGGTGTCATTAGAAACGGCCTATGTGGCGCAGGCAGAAGACTTTGCCCGCCGTCGCTTACAAAATATGCTGCTGGCGTATTTGATGCGCACCGAAGATCTTGAGGTCATGGATGCTTGTCTTGATCAGTTTGGTGTGGCTGACAATATGACTGAGCGTTTAGCCGCGCTGGCGTGTCTGGTCAATTCACCCTTTGTCGATGAGGCGCAGAAAGCTCTAGAAAGTTTCGCTGAGCGCTTTGCCGATGATCCATTGGTTATGGATCAGTGGTTTAGTGTGCAGGCCGCCTCACTGTTACCTGGCGGTTTGGAGCGGGTGCAGCATTTGCTCCACCACCCAGACTTCAGCATCAAAAACCCGAATAAAGTCCGTGCTGTAGTGGGCGCTTTTAGTACGCAAAGCACGCCAAACTTTCATGCATTAGACGGCTCAGGCTATGCGTTTTTAGCCGATAAAGTCATTGAGCTGGATCGCTTAAACCCGCAAATGGCGGCGCGTATGCTTTCGCCATTAACCCGTTGGCAGCGTTTTGATTTGCACCAGCAGGAATTGATGCAGGCACAACTCAAGCGCATTAAAAATAGCGGTGAATTATCTGCTGATCTGTTTGAAGTGCTGGATAAAAGCTTGCCGGTTTAGTGCTGTTCTAACGACAAGACGGTAGCGGTTGCACAGGAGTGCACAGGCAGCGCAAGGTTTAAACACTGAGCGCTGCTGAGCATAGATTCTGCTGCAACTGGCTATCTACTCGGTAACACCTGTTACCTTTTAACTCAGCGGCTGTGCAATGCAGCACGCCAGTAGTGAGTCAGCGAATTAGAACGGTTAATTTGACTTAGCAGTCATCTGTTGCTGCTGGGTTGGCGAGGCAAATGATTGGTTTTCAGACTGTTTTTTCGACAAAACAAAGCGTGACTAAAGCGGACTCAGTGGTCTAAAAGAGACTGTGGCGCATCGAGCCGAAAAATCTTCTTCGCCAGTCTTTCTATAGCAGCTGGCACTATTATTGCTTTGAGTTCTCTATTAGACGGCGTAAGTGGGGAAGGGTAAGTGCTTTAGGGCCTTACTATGCATTGCTTTGCGCATGCAGCTTACATTTCGATGGGCATTGAGTTAATGCTTGCCGCTGACCTATCACGGAGAATAATAATATGCTTAAAAAGCACAGCTTACTGGGTGTTATGGTCTTAACACTGTGCATCAATACTAGTTTTGCAGCTGTTTCAGCAGAGGAAGCCAGTCAACTGGGTAACACCCTAACACCGTTGGGCGGGGAGATGGCCGGCAATGCCGCGGGCACTATTCCAGCTTGGACTGGAGGTTTAACTGTAGCGCCTGCCGGCTACCAAAAAGGCCAGCATCACATTGATCCTTTTGCCGATGAACAGCCTTTATTTACCATTACGAAAGCCAATCTAAATCAGTATAAAGCGAATTTGTCTGCTGGGCAGATTGCGCTCTTTGAGACTTACCCCAATACCTATCAAATACCCGTGTATAAAACCCATCGCACGGCCGCAGCACCGCAGTGGGTGTACAGTAATACCAAATACAATGCGCAGCATGCCAAGCTGGAGAATAACGGTAACAGTTTTTCTGATGCTAAAGGCGGTACGCCATTTCCCATTACTGACAATGCCGTGGAGATGATTTGGAACCACATCGCCAGATACCGTGGTGTCTACGGTGTGCGCAATGCTGCCGAGGCTGTAGTGCAGCGCAATGGTTCTTACTCGCTGGTCGCGGCTCAGCAAGAGATTCTGTTTAAGTTCTATGAAAACCAAGGCCAGGTTAATAACGCCGATAATATTTTGTTTTACTACCTGTCGTTTGTAAAAAGCCCAGCACGTTTAGCCGGTGGTGCGGTGCTGGTGCATGAAACGCTGGATCAAGATAAAAGTATGCGCCAAGCCTGGGCTTATAACGCTGGTCAGCGCCGTGTGCGCAGGGCGCCAAACTTGTCCTATGACGCGCCAATTGCCGCTTCAGAAGGTATTCGTACTGCCGACAGCACAGATATGTACAACGGCAGCCCTGACCGTTACCACTGGAAAGTAATAGGCAAGAAAGAGCTGTATATTCCGTACAATAACTACAAAATCACCAGCCCCGATGTGAGCTATAAAGAGCTGCTGCAGCCTGGGCATATTAACTCTGCACTGACGCGCAATGAGCTACACAGGGTTTGGGTCATTGAGGGCACTTTGCAAGATAACGCCCGTCACGTGTACTCCAAGCGCCGTTTTTATCTGGATGAAGACAGCTGGCAAATCGTCTTGGCCGATGAGTATGACAGCCGTGGTGAGTTATGGAAGGTTTCTGTGGCCTACTTAAAAAGCTACTACGAACTACCGGCAATCTGGACTGCGCTGGATGTGTTCTATGATTTACAAAGCCGTCGCTACCATGTGCAGAATCTAGACAATGAAGAGTCGGGCACCATTGATTACAGTCAGGCCGCCCCAGATGATAACTACTTTAAACCCGCGGCGTTGCGTCGACGCGGTGTTCGCTAAGGGGTAACGCAAAGGTCAAAAGCCGCTAAACAGCGGCTTTTTTCTTGTCGATATTTGAGCTTTACAATACTTAACAAAACAACAATGCATAATGATTGCGGGCGCAGTGCCTATTTCATAGGATTGAAGTGTATAACTATAGCCAGTCAAGGCATGCAACTATAAAAATAATGGGGAATATATATGCGTGAACCCTTTTCGCAGACAGATAATAAAAACACTGTTGGCATTGGTCGTGGGCAACAATTACAAAGTGCCGCTGGCAAGTTTAAGCTGCTGTCCTTATGTGCAGCGTTAATTCTGCCCAGCGCGTACTCGCTACCAGTGGCAGCGCAAAGCGAAGGTGTTGCGGCACCGGCATACTCCATTGAGTCGCCAGCTGCGCAAAGCAATTTGCTGTTAGACGTGGTTCGGGCCGGTAAGCGTTTGGTTGCTGTTGGCGCTCGCGGCCATATTCTCTATTCCGATGACGATGGTAAACAATGGTTACAGGCACGAGTGCCTACCCAACAGTTACTGACTGCCGTCTATTTTGTGGATGACCGGCATGGCTGGGCTGTGGGCCACGATGCTTTAATTTTAGCCACCCGTGACGGTGGTGCAACTTGGGTTCGTCAGTACGATGATATTGAGCAAGAGTCGCCACTGTTAGGTGTTTGGTTTAAAGATCGTGACACCGGCTATGCGGTAGGTGCGTATGGCATGTTGCTGGGCACTAACAATGGCGGTAAAGACTGGGAGCGTCTCGATGATGCCCTAGACAATGAAGATGGTTACCACTTAAACGCTATCAGTTCTGTGGCAGATTCTGGAATTATCATTGTCGGTGAAATGGGCGTTATGTTTCGCTCAACCGACTGGGGTGAATCGTGGGAAGTGTTGGACAGTCCGTATGAAGGCTCTTTATTCGGCGTTGTCGGCGGACAGCAACCTGACCATCTACTCGCCTATGGCTTGCGTGGCCATGTTTTCCGCTCTACAGACTTTGGTGAAAGTTGGCAAGAAATTCCAGTACAAACCGATGGTGGCCAATTGCAGTTTGGCTTATCGAGCGGCGAGTTGTTGAGCAATGGTGATTTTTTAATTGTGGGCCATGGCGGCACAGTTTTACGCAGCAGCAATGATGGTCAAAGCTTCACTGTCAGTCACAGATCTGACCGCACCTCACTGGCGGCAGTCGCGGAAGGCGCAGAGGGCAAGCTTGTCCTAGTCGGGCAAAATGGTATTCACCAAACAGATGCACTTGGCAATGATGTGCTCGATAAATAATAAGACTGGAGACTGTCAGAATGACTTCTAAATCAAGAAACAATCCAGCCGCAGTGCTCGAGCGTTTGATTTTTAACAACCGACCTGCGGTTGTTGTACTTTGTATCATTATTAGTGTTTTCTTATTTTGGAATGCGGCGCAGGTGCGTCCAGAAACCAGCTTTGAGAAAATGATTCCACTCAAGCACCCCTATATTGAGGAAATGCTTGAGCACCGTGACGACCTAGCCAACCTAGGGAATAGCGTGCGCATCTCGGTGGAAAACGTCAATGGCGATATTTTCGACAAAGACTATATGGAAACGCTGCGTCAAATCAGTGATGAAGCGTTCTATATTCCAGGTGTTGATCGTTCCGGCCTGCGCTCCTTATGGAGCCCTAACGTGCGCTGGACCGAGGTTACCGAGCAAGGTTTTGCCGGTGGTGAGGTGATACCGCAAACCTATGACGGTTCTGCAGAAAGCCTCAATGAATTGCGCGACAATATTCTTAAGTCAGGGCAAGTTGGGCGGCTGGTAGGTAACAACTTTAAATCCAGTATTGTTGAAATCCCATTGCTGGAAGAGTTTCCTGATCCCAATGATCAAAGCCAGCTGCTCAAGCTCGACTATCAAGAGTTTTCACACAATCTTGAAGAGAAAATCCGTGAGAAATATCAGTTAGAAAACCCCAATGTCAAAATCCATATTGTTGGTTTTGCGAAAAAAGTGGGTGATTTGATTGATGGCTTGGTCAGCGTTGCTCTGTTTTTTGGGGTAGCCATTGCCATTACCTTTGCCCTGTTATTGTGGTTCACCAAGTGCATGAAAAGCACCTTGGCGGTGTTGTTCTCCACACTGATTGCCGTGGGTTGGCAGCTGGGCTTACTGCACCTGATGGGCTTTGGGCTGGATCCATACTCCATGTTGGTACCTTTCTTGGTTTTTGCGATTGGTATTTCCCATGGTGTGCAAAAAATCAATGGTATCGCCATGGCCTCTGGCACCGCGCTGGATGCTTTAACTGCTGCGCGCATGGCGTTCCGTCAGCTATTTGTCCCAGGTTTAGTGGCGCTGTCTTCGGATGCGGTGGGTTTTATTACTCTGCTGCTGATTGATATCGGTGTGATTCGCGAGTTAGCCATTGGTGCCTCAGTGGGTGTGGCGGTCATCATTCTGACTAACCTGATCTTCTTACCTGTATTGATTTCATACATTGGTATCAGTAAGAAAGCGGTTAAAGTCAGTCGCGAAAATGCTGAGCGTGACAGCCCGTTATGGCGCTTTATTTCTAATTTTGCCAGCCCTGTTGTGGCCCCGTTCTCAGTGGTGATTGCCCTCTGTGCCTTGATCTTTGGACTCTGGTACGGGCAAAACCTGAAGATTGGCGACTTGGACCAAGGTGCGCCAGAGCTGCATGCGGATTCACGCTACAACTTGGATAATGACTTTATTATCAATAACTACTCGACCAGTTCTGATGTACTGGTGGTGATGGTGAAAACACCCTCTGAAGGTTGTTCAAGCTACAACACCTTAAAAGCCATTGATGATCTGAGTTGGCGCATGGAAAATACGCCGGGTGTGCAGTCCGTGGTATCTATGGTCACAGTCTCTAAGCAAGTGATCAAAGGAATGAACGAGGGTAACTTGAAGTGGGAGACCTTATCGCGCAACCAGCACATTTTGAATAACTCAATTTCCCGTGCAGATGCGTTATATAACTCCGATTGCTCGTTAGCACCGCTACTGGTTTTCTTGGAAGATCACAAAGCCGAAACCCTAAGTACTGCGGTGGCTGCGGTGGAAGACTTTGCCGCAAAGACCAATAGCGATGAGCATATGTTCCTCTTGGCGGCGGGTAACGCGGGTATTGAAGCAGCGACCAACGATGTCATTTCCGCATCGGAAATTATGATGCTGATTGCTGTTTACACCGCAGTAATTACCATGTGCTTAATTACTTTCCGCTCCATTACCGCGACCATCTGTATTATTTTACCCTTGGTGCTGACTTCGGTATTGGGTAACGCCTTGATGGCCTTTATGGGGATCGGAGTGAAAGTAGCCACTTTGCCAGTGATTGCCTTAGGGGTCGGGATTGGGGTCGACTACGGTATTTATATCTACAGTCGCTTAGAAACTTTCTTACGCATGGGTATGCCTTTGCAAGAAGCCTACTACCAGACCCTAAAATCAACAGGTAAAGCAGTGCTCTTTACCGGTGTCTGTTTGGCCATTGGTGTTGCTACGTGGATGTTCTCTGCGATTAAGTTCCAAGCGGATATGGGCTTAATGCTGACCTTTATGTTCCTGTGGAACATGTTTGGTGCGATCTGGCTACTGCCAGCCTTGGCCCGCTTCTTAATTAAGCCTGAGCGTCTGCGCCAAGCTAAAGAGTGATACAGCGTTTAAGCTGAACTGGATGTCAGCAACAAAAAAACGGGGCCTTATGTAAGGCCCCGTTTTTTTTTGGATATTAATTATAATTTAATACTCTTCTATATATAGTTATATTTGCAACTGTTGAGATTTAAGTATATTTTTTTATATATAAGTATTATCCATTGATACCAGTCAAACGACCGTTTAAAAATATTCTGTAGCCTACTAACTAATACGTTACTGGCTGGAGAAATGTTATGGATTTAATGCGACGGTCGCTGCTCAAGCAGATTGCCAGGCTGACTGCAGGTGCAGCATTGGTACCGCTATCAAGTGTTGCGCAGGCAGGGATCAATGACCAGCCAGTGCGCCGCGAAGGCGATCCAACTAAGCGCTATGGCATGTTAATTGATTTGCGCCGCTGTATCGGTTGCCAAGCCTGTACGGTGTCCTGTCATATTGAAAACCAAGCGCCATTGGGCAACTTCCGCACCATTGTTTCGCAGTTTGAAGTTAAACACGAAGAAACGGGCAATAGTGCAACCTTTATGTTGCCGCGTTTATGTAATCACTGTGAAAACCCACCCTGTGTTCCCGTCTGTCCAGTACAGGCTACTTTCCAGCGTCAAGACGGCATTGTGGTGGTCGACAGTGATCGCTGCGTGGGTTGTGCTTACTGTGTCAACGCGTGCCCTTATGATGCGCGCTTTATTAATGAAACCACCCAAACTGCAGATAAATGCACCTTTTGTGCCCACCGTTTAGAAGCCAATTTATTGCCCGCCTGTGTTGAGTCCTGTGTCGGTGGCGCGCGGATAATTGGTGATATGCGCGATCCCAACAGCGAGGTCAGTCGCTTAATTGCCCAGCACCGCGATGAGCTGATGGTACTGCAGCCGGAAAAAAACACTGCACCGCAAGTCTTTTACTTGGGTATGGATGAGCAGTTCACCACCCGCCCAGAAGCCATTGCTGGCTTGTGGGATGTGCTGGATAACGAAGGTAAGGAGATTGGTTATGAATTCTCTGGTCACTGAGGTTTTGGTACCGCGCTATGGGTTAGCGTGGTATCCGTGGGCCGTGCAATATTTTTTCTTAATCGCACTGTCGTATTGCACACTGTGGCTGAGCGCACCAGGTTTGCTGGGTGCCAAATCGTGGCGGACCACCAGCCGCCTTGCTTTACTGGCATGCGTCAGCACCACTTTGGTAGCACCGGTAGCCTTACTGGCTGACTTGCACCAACCGCTGCGTTTTTGGCACTTCTATGCCCATCCCACACCTTGGTCGTGGATGAGTGTCGGCAGCTTTATTTTGCCGCTCTATTTAGGCGTGGTATTGGCGCTAGCATACTTTGTCTGGCGGCCTGCGATCCAAGCGCAGCGTGCGGCGCAAGGACTGTTGGGCGCTTATGCGCGTCTGCTTAGCTTGGGTAACTGGCAAGCACCGGCATTCTTTATCCCGCTCTTAACTTTAGCGGCGTTATTGATCTCCACTGGCATTATTCTCTACACCGGTGCTGAAATTGCCGTGGTGAAAGGGCGGCCCTTGTGGAACACCAATTGGCTGATTCCGATGTTTGCCACCACCGGTATGTTGGGTGCATGC
Source organism: Denitrificimonas caeni (assembly GCF_027498055.1). Taxonomy (GTDB): domain Bacteria; phylum Pseudomonadota; class Gammaproteobacteria; order Pseudomonadales; family Pseudomonadaceae; genus Denitrificimonas. The sequence continues at coordinate 1,889,311 of NZ_CP114976.1, read as the reverse complement.
GGCTTAGTGCTGTTATTGAACCGTATTTCTGGGACCAATAAATCCGCAACCAATAAGCAAGTGCTGTCCATTTTGATTTTAAGTTGCTTAGCCAGCGGCTTGATTGCGCTAACGTGGTACCTCGATGGTGCCAATGCTTTGTCCGGTTCGGTGGCGACGGCGATTGATTCGGTACGTGGTAATCCAACCTGGCGCACTATGACAACTTGGGGCTTAACTGCAGGTATCACCTTAATGGCTTTAGCTTGGTTATTGCGCAGCAGACATCGTTTACAAGTCCATGCATGGATTGCCGGACTCTTGGCCTTACATGTGGCGTGGATGTTCCGCTGGGCGGTGCTGATGGATGTGCAAACTGTGGCACGTAATACCGCAGGTTTTAATGATTACAGCATTGCTTTGGGCTCGTCCGGTTGGCTAGGGGTGATTGGCATCTTTGGCCTCTGGCTGGCAGCGATCTTATTGATTGACCTCTTTGTCCCTTGGCGCGGCATAGGTCAGCACCACAATCTAGACATTGATGCGCCACCCTCTGTTGTTGCTAAAGGAGCTGTTCACCATGGATAAGCCAGATAAGTCACGTCGTCGTTTATTAAAAGGCGCAGCCATTGCCGGTGGTGCAGCAACCTTTGCTGCGGGTTACTCTGATCCACTGATTAAAATGGCTAAGGGCATCAAAGGCACCTCAGGGGAAAAGCCCAATGACCGTATTCATGGCAACTCTTTAACGCCTGAATACAGTGTCGACAGTCAGACCGGTGAGTTGACCTTGAACCCCGATCAGCGCACCGCTTTTACAGTGTGCTATGGCTGCACCACCTTGTGCGGAGTGCGGGTGCGCATTGATAACAACAATGAAAGTATCTTGCGTGTGTCCGGTAACCCGTATCATCCGTTATCCGGTGATCCGCACTTACCGCAAGCCAACCCTGTGGTGGATGCACTAAGAAGTGTCAGTGGCTTTGCTGAGCAAGGTCTAGCCGGACGCTCTACCACTTGCGCTCGCGGGAATGCGATGATGGCGCAGATCGACAGTCCATTTCGTTTAACCCATTGCTTGAAGCGAGTGGGGAAACGCGGTGATCGCAAATGGGAAAAGATTTCCTTTGAACAAATGGTTGAAGAAGTCTGTGAAGGTGGCGATTTGTTTGGCGAAGGCCATGTGCAAGGTTTGCGCGAGTTACATGATCACGAAACGCTGATTGATCCAGACAACCCCGAGTACGGCCCGGTGGCTAACCAGCTATTGGTGATGGATGCCACGGATTACGGTCGTTCAGCGATTTTAAAGCGTTTCACCTTTAATGCGTTTGGTACCCGCAACTTTGGTGCCCACGGTTCTTATTGTGGTGTGGCTTTCCGTATGGGCTCAGGTGCGGTATTAAATGATCTGGAGAAAAACGCCCACAGTAAACCCGACTTTAAGCACACCCGTTTTGCCTTATTTATTGGCACTGCACCCAGCCAAGCCGGTAACCCTTTTAAGCGTCAAGCCCGCTTGCTGGCTGAAGCCCGTGCCCATGGCGATTTAGAATATGTGGTGATTGATCCAGCACTGAATGCTGCCGCATCCCATGCCAGCACCGAGCGTAACCGTTGGGTGCCAATTTTACCGGGTACCGATACTGCTTTGGCCATGGCGTTAACCCAGTGGCTGTTGTCCAATAATGGCTATGCCGCCGACTTTTTATCTTATCCGAGCCAAGCGGCTGCTGAGCAACACGGCGAAGCAGGGCACACCAACGCCACCCACTTAGTGATTGAGACGGAAGGGCATCCACGGGCTGGATATTTCTTACGCCGCTCTGATTTAGGTTTAGCCGAGTTAGGCAGTGCTGCCGATGAGGTGATGGTCTTAGACCTGCAGGGTGAACTGGTTGCTGCTAGCCAGACGGCACAGGCGCAGCTGTTTGTTGAGCAAGAAATTGAAACCTCAACCGGGCTGATTCAAGTTAAAAGCAGTCTCGCCAAACTACGTGAGACAGCCAACCAGTACAGCTTAGCCGAGTACTCAGAGCACTGCGGTATTCCAGAAAGCACCTTGGTGAAATTAGCCAGTACCTTTGCCAAGCACGGCCGTCAATCTGCTGCAGCCTGTCACGGCGGCATGATGTCAGGCAGTGGTTTCTACGCCGCTTTTGGCATTACTATGCTGAATACTCTGGTGGGTAGCTTTAACCAGAAAGGCGGAGCAATTAAAGCACCCGGTGGTTTCAACGGTACCGGTGCTGGACCCCGTTATGATTTGGAGGGTTTCCCCGGCAAGCGCGGTCCTAAAGGGGTGTTTTTGTCACGCTCGCGCTTCCCTTATGAGAAGTCATCGGAATATAAACGCAAAGTTGCCGCCGGTGAATCGCCATACCCAGCTCGCGCACCGTGGCGGGTCTTAGCGCCGCCAGCGCTGACTGAGCATATTGCTTCCGGTTTAGATGGCTACCCGTATCCATTAAAAGCAGTAATTGGCTGCATGGCCAACCCCATGTACGGGCAAGCAGGTTTGGCCAATATTATCGGTGAGCGCATTCAAGATCCTAAGCGTTTAGGTTTGTATGTGGCAGTGGACGGTTTTATCAATGAAACCAACCGCTATGCCGACTATTTAGTACCGGACTCGGTGATGTATGAAGTCTGGGGCTTTACTGGCGCTTGGAATGGCACCACCACCAAAATGACCACCGCCTGTTGGCCGGTGGTGGAGCCACGGCAGCAGAAAACTGCAGAAGGCGAGCCAGTCAGTTTGGACAGTTTCTTAATTGCGGTATCCAAGCGTTTAGATCTGCCAGGTTTTGGTGATAACGCCATTCCTGACCATGAGGGGAATCTGCATCCGCTGAATAAAGCCGAGGACTTCTATTTACGCGCAGCGGCCAATATTGCTTTCCAAGGCAAGCCTTTACCTGAGGTCACTGAAAGTGATATTGAGCATGGCGGTATTGCTTCGTTACTGCCTAAGTTGCAAAACACGTTAAAGCCTGAAGAGCAGGGCCCAGTGGCCTATATGTATGCCCGTGGCGGACGTTTTGAAGACTATGATCAAGCCTATGTGGGCAAGCATCACCGCCATGCGTGGCGCGCGCCTTTATGCATCTACAACGAGCAAGTGGGCACCGCTGTCGACAGTTACACCGGCAAGCGTCTAGTGGGCACACCGCAATTCCAGGAAGCCAAGTTTCATGATGGCACGCCGATGCGTGAGATTTATTCAACAGCAGACTGGCCGTTACTGGCGTTCTCGTTTAAATCAAACATTATGAATTCCTACTCTGCAGGGCTTGAGCGCTTACGTATGATCAAACCTTATAATCCTGTGTTAGTGCACCGTATCGACGCCGAGCGTGCCGGCATAGCCCACGGTGATACCATTCAAATTGAAAGCCCTGGCGGCACAGTGATTGGTTTGGCTTTGGTCAGTGAAAGTGTGAAGCCGGGTGCCTTAGGGATTGAGCATGGCTATGGTCACCGCGAACTGGGTGCCAGTGAGCATCAGGTGGATGGCCAAGCCATGCCGGCGATTGACTGGATCGGTGCAGGGATTAACCTCAATGATCTAGGCTTTGCTGATCCAACTCGCGAGGTGATGGCCACTTGGCTGGAAGGCGTCAGTGGTGCCAGTATTCGCCAAGGTTTGCCGGTGCGCATTAGTCGTTTAGTCAGTTAAGAGCGCGCAAATAAAAACGGGGCTCTGAATAGGCCCCGTTTTATTTAGGTTTAACTTGAATGCCAGTGCTGGGTTATGCCGTGCTGCGTTTAAGCCTAGGTTAGGCCACTGGTTTTAGCTGATTTGTAGGATCTCACCCGATTTACTGAAGGCTAAAAAATTACTCACGCCTCCGGCTTGAATGGCTTGTACCATCATTTGTAACGGTTGTTCCGCTTGGTCGGAGTTTGGTGCAATACCGCCGTGGCCAGACATACTGCTAATAAAGACCACGTCCCAGTCCTGTCCGGTTTTTTTCGACTCTTGCAATAGAGCGCTAAAGTTACTCAGTTCGTTTGGGGTTTTATCAACACAAACCACGGGGGTTAAAGTGCCGCCAACGCCTTTGGCAAAGTTTTCTTTTTCAACTTGTGTGGCATCTTCCGGTAATTCTGCTTTGGTGAAGACAAAGAGCAGTAACTGCGGCTCTGTTTGCGCTTTAGCAGCTTGCAACAGGTCATCAAAGTTTGTGATCGTCATATGGGGTCTCTTCGGTCTATGGGCGGCGAGTTAGGGCGCTAAGGTTGTGCCTCAGCCGCCACTGGCGTTCATAAAACGCACAATTTGTACGTCGCCGTCACTGCTAAAATGGTGCTTTTCAGGTTTATTATTGAGCGCTTTATGGATGCTGGCCAAAACGGGTTCATTGCTTAACGGGTAACGGCGCAGCAAAGCCAATAAATCCAAGGAGTGTTCGTTACCAAGGCAAAGCAATAACTTGCCTTCAACGGTAATGCGTACCCGGTTACAGGTACTGCAAAAGTTATGCGAATGTGGCGAGATAAAACCAATCCGTGTCGTGGGGTAATCTTTTAAGCGCATGTAGCGTGCCGGACCACCGCTGCTTTCTGTGCTGTCCAGCAGCGCATAACGTTCAGCAATGCTGTCGCGCACTTGATCACTGCTAAATAAAGAGCGCTCACGGCCGACATGGCCTAAAGGCATCTCCTCAATAAAGGTGATATCCAGTTGATTACTTATGGCGTAATCCGTTAACGCTAAAATTTCATCATCATTGTGACCTTGAATGATCACGCTGTTGATCTTTAAATTTTTAAAGCCGGCTTGACGCGCAGCTTGAATGCCTGCCAGCACCTGTTGTAGATCACCCACCCGAGTCATGGTTTTAAATTTATCAGGGCAGAGCGAATCTAGGCTAATATTAAGGCGTTTGACCCCAGCATCGGCCAGCGGTTGGGCGTATTTAGTCAGCTGCGAACCGTTGGTGGTCATCACCAGCTCGTCTAAGCCGGGAATGGCACTGATTCTTTCGCATAGACCAACAATGCCTTTGCGGGTGAGTGGCTCGCCACCGGTCAAACGAATTTTACGCACGCCGTTGGCAATAAAAATTTCTGCACATCGCTCAATTTCTTCAAGGGTTAAAATGCGTTGACGTGGTAAAAACGTCATGTCCTCAGCCATACAATAGATACAGCGAAAGTCGCAACGGTCGGTAACCGATAAGCGCACGTAGTCTATTTTTCGACCAAAACCATCAATCAGTTCAGCAGACATGACGTTTCTCCCAGTTTAAGCTATTGCACTAGCGGCGACGCCGCACCCTGCAATGTAATGCCCTCGATTGTAGCTTCACCCACCAGCATTTGCAGGTATTGAGTGACACTCTTTTGCCAAACACGTTGGCTTAACTGAGCAGCAATGCGCTCCTTAACCATGTGGTAAGGCACCAGCTCGCCTTCGACACGCTGCTCTACCAGTACAATGTGGTAGCCGTAGCGCGATTCGATGGGCTGTTCAGCCAAGCCCAGCGGTAAGCGTAACAGTTGGCGCTCAAACTCAGGGACGGTCTGTCCTTTTGACAATTGCCCCAGAGAGCCTTGCTGGGCTTTCGATGGACAAGCCGAATGAGTCATGGCCATCGCTGCAAAGTTAGCGCCCGCTTGTAATTGCTCAATAATATTGAGGGCTATTTCCCGTTGCGTACTGCGTTCTAAATCATCCTCAGGGTCAGCAGCAATTAAAATATGCCGCGCCGACACCAATGGCGGCGTGGTAAAGCTGCGCGGGTTGCTGTTATAGAAAGTCTCCAGTTCAGTATCGCCAATTTCTGGGGTGCTGATTTCCTGCTCGAGCAAGCAGCGGGTACTGGCTTCCTCGTAGGTTTCAGCGTCTTGCACCTGCACTTCAAGATTAATTTCAGCGGCGCGTTGCTTGAGTAGCTCTTGCAGTACTAACGCTTGCGCCGCCAAAAATACCACTTCGCGCTGGGAGTCAGCCGGATGATATTGCATCTCTTGGGCAATGGCGGTGCTGGTTACTTCAACACCGTTGACCCGAATAACAGGTAAGTCACTGTTGCTGCTGGTGGCAATTAACAGCGGCTCTGTAGCCGCTGCGCCCACCGATGCAGACTGAGCCGCATCGGTGAATAAAGGGGTCGATGACTGTTGCATAGCAATCTACTCCTTAACCTTTTTGACGAACAATTTGGTAGCGACGACCCAGGTACCAGATTGGTGCACTGACAATGTGTACCAAACGGGTGAACGGGAAGAGCACGAATAAAGTCACACCAAGGAACACATGCAGCTTGTAGATGATGCCAACTGGTGCGATGGCCGCTGCAGCTTGCATGGGCTGCAAGGTGACGATGCTTTGCGCCCAGTTACCGAGCATAACCATTACTGAGCCGTCCAGGTGCTGGGTTGAGGCAACAATGGTCATTAAGCCCAACAGCAACTGCGCCAACAAGACAAACAAAATCATAATGTCTGAAGTGCTGGAGCTGGCACGAATGCGCGGATTGTTAAGGCGACGTTGAATCAACATCACCAGACCAATCAAACACAAGATGCCAAAGAAGCCGCCAGAGACCATGGCCAGCAACTGTTTGTTTTCGGTGCTGATAAAAGGGCTATAAAGCGCGTGGGGGGCGAGCAAGCCAACAAAGTGTCCGGCCAGAATAAAGATAATTCCGACGTGGAATAAGTTGCTGGCTAAGCGCATGCCTTTGTTATCGAGCATTTGGCTGGAACCTGCACGCCACGTGTACTGCGATAAGTCAAAGCGCGCCCAACTGCCAATCAGGCAGATGGCTAGCGCTACGTATGGGTATACGCCAAACACTAAAAGATTAAAATTAGACATGGGATTCTCCTACACTTTATTAGTAGCGGTGGCATCATGGGCAAAGTCGACCCAATGCAGTGGCACTGCTACATCTTCGCGCTGTTTTTGTGGGGCATTGGCACTGTTAATACCGCAGCTGTCCGTTTGCTCGCTGGACATAAAGGTGACGGCTTCTTCCTCCCAGAGTGCATCCAAAGCTTCAAAGCTGTCGTCATAGACTTCTTGACTGACTTGCTCGCTTACTTCAGCAATGGCCACCTCAGGCTCAAAGCCAGCGATTTGTAACAGCGCCTGAAAGCACGCGGCATAGGGACTGCCTTGCTCAACTAAGCGCGCTGCAAGCAAGGCGAGCAGGTGCTCTACATCGGCTAAGCCCGCGCGAGCGGTAGGCTCGTCACAGTGGGATAAGTACTCCAAGTACAGCGGGATATAATCCGGCAGCTCTTTAGTATCGATGGCAAAGCCATCATTTTCATACTGCGCCATTAAATCGACCATGGCTTGACCACGGTCCCGTGACTCACCATGCACATGCTCAAATAGCAGCAGTGAGAAGTGGCGGCCACGGTTAAATAGCTTAACGTAGGCCTCTTGCGCATCCATTAGGTCGCCTGCCGTTAACTCATCAACCAGCGCCTGAACAGCTAGGCGCTGCTCAGGGCTAATCACACGGGTGGCAGCAATGGCTTGGGCCAGCTCATCTTTGGCATCGAAGATCACTTGGGTTGGGTAATCCAACAACAAGGAAATAACCTTTAAGATTTTCATGCTTAGTCCTCCCATACTTGGACGGTTTTCATGATTTCGCGCTTGGTATGTTTTTTCCCACCAAACATATTGGCGCTATCGTCACCACTGCAGCCGTTGCCAAAGCTAAAGCCACAACCATTGCGCTCAGCAAAGGCATCCGACATGGCTTCTTCGCGGTGTGCGGTTGGAATCACGAAACGGTCTTCATAATCCGCAATGGCCAAGTAACGGTACATTTCATCCGCTTGCGCTTTACTTAAACCCACTTCTTCCAGCGCGGTTAAGTCTTCCACGCCGTCCACATGCTCAGCACGTTTGTAGACGCGCATGGCCAGTAAGCGTTTTAGAGCCAACTTAACCGGCTTTTCATCGCCAGCAGTGAGCAGGTTAGCCAGGTAACGCAGAGGAATACGCAGGCTGTCCACATCCGGCAGGATGCCATTCATGCCGATCTTGCCACTTTCAGCGGCATTTTGAATCGGCGACAGCGGTGGCACGTACCACACCATAGGTAAGGTGCGGTATTCTGGGTGCAGCGGCAGGGCCAGTTTCCAGTCCACGGCTAATTTATACACTGGTGATTGTTGCGCAGCAGTGATGACTGAGTCTGGAATACCGTCTTTACGTGCTTGGGCAATGACCTTCGGATCGTTGGGATCCAAGAACATTTCCAGCTGCTTGGGGTACAAGTCATGCTCATTGGGGGTGCTGGCCACTTCGTGAATTTTGTCAGCGTCATACAGCAGTACGCCAAGGTAACGAATACGCCCGACACAGGTTTCTGAGCAGATGGTTGGCATACCGGCTTCAATGCGCGGATAGCAGAAAATACACTTCTCTGATTTACCGGTTTTCCAGTTGTAGTAAATCTTTTTGTACGGGCAGCCACTGATGCACATGCGCCAGCCGCGGCATTTATCTTGGTCAATCAAGACAATGCCATCTTCTTCACGTTTATAGATGGCGCCACTGGGGCAGGCTGCGGCGCAGGTGGGGTTGAGACAGTGCTCACACAAACGCGGCAGATACATCATAAAGGTGTTTTCGTATTCGCCGTAAATATCCGCTTGGATATTGTCAAAGTTTTTGTCTTTGCGACGTTTAGCGAATTCCGTACCGAGGATTTCTTCCCAGTTTGGACCCCATTCGATTTTCTCCATACGCTTGCCGGTTAACAGCGAGCGTGGGCGAGCCACCGGCTGGTGCGCCACTTCGGGCGCGGTATGCAGGTGCTGGTAGTCAAAATCAAAGGGCTCATAGTAGTCATCAATGACTGGCAGATCCGGGTTAGCAAAGATATTGGCTAACACGCGGAATTTGCCACCAATGCGCGGACGAATGGAGCCGTCTTTATTGCGCACCCAGCCGCCTTTCCATTTGTTTTGGTTTTCCCACTCCTTTGGGTAGCCAATACCGGGTTTACTTTCAACGTTATTGAACCAGGCGTATTCCATCCCTTCACGGCTGGTCCAAATATTTTTACAGGTCACTGAACAGGTGTGGCAACCGATGCATTTATCGAGGTTCAGAACCATGGCAACTTGTGAGCGAATCTTCATGGTGTTCTCCTTAAAGATCTTGTGGTAATGGCTGTGGAAGGTCATCGGTATTTGAGCCATCTAGCCAGTCGACCTTGCTCATTTTACGGACCACAACAAATTCATCGCGGTTACTGCCGACGGTACCGTAGTAGTTGAAACCGTAAGACTGCTGCGCGTAAGCACCAATCATGTGGGTGGGTTTTAACACTACGCGGGTGACCGAGTTGTGGTGACCACCGCGGGTTTTGGTGGTTTCTGAACCCGGTACGTTAATAATGCGTTCTTGGGCGTGGTACATCATCACCATGCCTTCTTTAACCCGCTGACTAACCACCGCACGGGCGGTGAGGGCGCCATTGGCGTTAAAGCATTCCACCCAGTCGTTATCTTCGATGCCCGCTTTACGTGCGTCGGTTTCTGAAAGCCAAATAATCGGGCCACCGCGGCTTAAGGTGAGCATCAACAAGTTGTCAGAGTAGGTGCTGTGAATACCCCACTTTTGGTGCGGAGTAATCCAGTTCAGGACAATTTCAGTGTTACCGTTGCGACGCTTATCCTTGACCTGATCAATGGAGCGGGTGTTGACCGGTGGACGGTAGCTCATCAGCTGCTCGCCAAAGGCCTGCATCCAAGGGTGATCCTGATAGAACTGCTGACGACCGGTGATGGTGCGCCATGGAATCAGCTCATGCACGTTGGTGTAGCCCGCGGTATAGCTGACATGCTCGTCTTCCAGGCCAGACCACGTTGGGCTGGAAATGATTTTGCGTGGCTGGGCTTGAATATCCTTAAAGCGAATGGCTTCGTGCTCTTTGCCCACGGCTAAGTGACTGTGATCACGGCCGGTGAATTCAGAGAGTGCTGCCCAAGCTTTAACTGCCACATGGCCGTTGGTTTCCGGTGCCAAGGAGAGAACAACTTCACAAGCATCAATGGCTGAGTCGATTTGTGGTCGGCCCTGACTGACGCCGTCTTCTAGCACCTGCTTATTGAGCTGGCCTAAGAACGTCACCTCATCATCAGTATTCCAACCAATGCCTTTACCACCATTGCCTTGGCTATTCATTAACGGGCCAAGCGAAGTAAACTTCTTGTAGGTGTTCGGGTAGTCACGCTCAACCACAACTAGGTTAGGAGCGTTTTTACCTGGTACTAATGGCTCACCGGATGATTTCCAGTCCGTGCCACCATAGGGCTGAGCCAGCTCGCCGGGGCTGTCGTGCTGCATCGGAATGGTAACAATGTCTTGCTCCACACCCAGATGGCCGTCAGATAGATCGGAGAACTTCTTCGCCACACCTTTAAAAATGTCCCAGTCGGTTCTGGATTCCCAAGCAGGGTCAATGGCTGCCGACAAGGGGTGAATGAATGGGTGCATATCTGAAGTGTTCATATCGTCTTTTTCATACCAAGTCGCGGTAGGTAAGACGATGTCTGAATACATGCAGGTGGACGACATGCGGAAATCGAGGGTGGTAACCAAATCAACCTTACCGATGGCTGCTTCTTCAGCCCATTCAATTTCAGTTGGCTTATAACCATTAGCACCCGTGTCTTCGTTCATTACCCCATGCTTAGGCGTGCCCAGTAAATACTTGAGCATATACTCATGGCCTTTACCGGATGATCCAAGCAGGTTTGAGCGCCAAATAAACATATTGCGTGGGAAGTTGGCTGGGCTATCAGGCTGCTCACAAGCAAAGCGCAATGAGCCGTCTTCTAGGGACTTCACCACGTAATCTTGTGGCGTCATGCCGGCTGCTTTAGCTTCGCGGCAAATTTCCAGCGGGTTGCGGTTAAGCTGCGGTGCGCTGGGTAACCAGCCGCCACGTTCTGCTTGAATGTTGTAATCCAGCGCATGCTGTGGGAACTCGGATTTATCCGCCATAGGCGAAAGAATCTCGTGCATGTCCATGGTTTCATGGCGCCACTGTGAGCTGTGGTTGTAGAAAAAGCTGGTGCCGTTCATATGACGCGGTGGACGGCTCCAGTCCAAACCAAAGGCCACAGGTAGCCAACCGGTTTGTGGACGCAGTTTTTCTTGACCCACATAGTGCGCCCAACCGCCACCACTTTTACCGATACAGCCACACATGATCAGCATATTGATCAGACCGCGGTAGTTCATGTCCAAGTGGTACCAGTGGTTCATACCGGCACCCACGATAATCATTGATTTACCCTTGGTTTTGTCGGCGTTATCGGCAAACTCACGGGCAACCTGGATAACTTTTTCACGGCTGACGCCAGTAATGGCTTCTTGCCAAGCTGGGGTGCCTGGAATGTCGGCTTGATCGTAGCTGCTGGCAACGTTGTCACCACCCAGACCGCGGTCAATGGCTAAACCTGCAGCACTGATGTCAAACACGGTGGCGACACGGGCGCTGCTGCCATCGGCTAAAGTCACTTCACGGCTTGGCACACGACGGAATTGGACAGCTTCACCTTCCACGTGCTGGAAGTGATCATGTAAATCACCACCAAAGTAAGGGAAGGCCACTTCGACTGGGTTGCCTTCATCAATTAAGGACAGCTGCAGTTCAACGTCTTTACCGTTGGTGCCCTCGCGGGCCTCAATGTTCCATTTGCCTTTTTCATTCCAGCGGTAGCCGATTGAGCCTAGCGGTGAAACGAAGTCAGTGGAAAGGCTATCAATGGCAACGGTTTTCCACTCGGGGTTGTTTTCTTGACCCAGATTGCCGGCTAAATCGGAGGCGCGTAAGAAACGTGTGGGTTTAAAGCCACTTTCAAAGTCTTCCAGCATTACCAACATAGGGAAGTCGGAGTAACGGCGCACGTAATCAGTAAAGTAGGCACTGGGCTTTTCCAAGTGGAACTCTTTAAAGATCACATGGCAAAAGGCTTGCGAGAGCGCCGCGTCAGTACCTTGCTTCGGGTTGAGCCATAGGTCAGTCAGTTTGGCGACTTCCGCATAGTCTGGGGTGACTGCTACGGTTTTAGCACCCTTGTAGCGTACTTCGGTGAAGAAGTGCGCATCAGGGGTACGGGTTTGCGGCACGTTCGAGCCCCAAGCAATGATGTAGTTGGAGTTGTACCAGTCAGCGGACTCAGGCACGTCGGTTTGCTCACCCCAAACCATGGGGGAGGCCGGTGGTAAGTCGCAGTACCAGTCATAGAAGCTTAAGCATACACCGCCCATTAACGACAGATAGCGTGAGCCTGCCGCGTAGCTGATCATCGACATGGCCGGAATCGGCGAGAAACCGACCACACGGTCAGGGCCATAGGCCTTGGTGGTGTAGACGTTGGCTGCGGCAATGATTTCGTTGACTTCATCCCAGTTGGAACGAATAAAACCACCTAAGCCGCGCTTGCTTTTATAAGCACGTGCTTTGGCCGGATCTTCAACAATGCTTTGCCAAGCATCCACTGGCGCTAATGATTTACGGGCATCACGCCACAGTTGCAATAACGCCTTACGCACTTTCGGGTATTTAACTCGGTTGGCGCTGTAGATATACCAGCTATAGCTCGCACCGCGAGGGCAGCCGCGCGGCTCGTGGTTGGGCAAGCCTGGGCGGGTACGCGGGTAGTCGGTTTGTTGGGTTTCCCAAGTAATGAGGCCGTTTTTGACATAGATTTTCCACGAGCAGGAGCCTGTGCAGTTCACCCCGTGGGTGGAGCGAACGATCTTGTCATACTGCCAGCGTGAGCGATAACCGTCTTCCCACTCGCGTGATTCTTTACGGATTTCGCCATGGCCATCAGCAAACTCGCCTTGTTTTCTTTTTAAAAAGTGCAGTTGATCTAGAATGCGACTCATAGTTTTATTCCTCTTGAAAAGCAGCTGTGCATTGATGCTGGGCAGCTGCATGCACGCATGTGTTGGTTACTTAAACTCGTCATCATTTGCCAGCCTGTTGGTCAGCTGCGAGCTCAAGGTCCACTGATGAAACAATGTATTCTTCGGCAAACGCACCTTCCGGCTCTTTGAGCCAGAAGAAACAGGCGACAAAGCTCAACAGAGCACCTGCGGCAATAATGAAGAAGAACTGCGAAGGGGTAACAAAGGTGTAGAGGGTTAAATAACACACTGCACCGACGTTGCCGTAAGCACCGGCCATGCCGGAAATTTGTCCTGTAATACGGCGCTTGATGGAGGGGATAATGCCAAAGGTTGCACCCTCAGCACCCTGCACAAAAACTGAAGACAAGATGGTGATCGCTACAGCGATATACAGCGGTAAGGTGCTATTCATTAAGCCCATTAAGGCAAAGCCAATGGCAATACCAATCATGTAGGCCAGCATCACAAAGCGGCGGTTACCAAAACGGTCAGACACCAAGCCACCAATAGGGCGAGCAATGAGGTTAATAAAAGCAAAAGAGGCGGCAATCATGCCCGCGGCGGTGGGGGTTAGGCCCCAAGTCATTTCAAAGAACATCGGCAGCATGGACACTACCGCCAGCTCTGCACCAAAATTGGCAAAGTAGGTGGAGTTCAGCGCCGCCACTGAGTTGAAGTCATACTTATCGTCCTCAGGCACACCTTTACGCAAAATTGGTAAGTTGACCCGTAATACCTGGATGATTTGATAAATCACAATCAGTGCAATCACACCATGGCAAACCCAAGCCCATTGCGCATCAATATAGCCCATGTTTTCAATGCGCCAGACCAGCAGTGAAAGCACGCCAATCATGGGGATGGTCCAGATGATTAGCTTGATCATATCGGCCCAAGAGCTGACTTCCATAGCGCTGACTTTGCGCGGTTTGTGCTGCACAGTGCCGACAGGGCCGTCAGTGATGGCAAACCAGTAAAATACGCCATACAGGGCCATGATGATGGCAGTACTGGCAATAGCGTAACGCCAGCCATCGTCACCACCGAACACATTGAGTGCAATCAGTGGCAAGGTCATAGCCGCCGCCGCAGAACCAAAGTTACCCCAACCGGCATAAAAGCCTTCGGCAAAACCGATATCCCTTGGCTTAAACCACATTGCGGTCATATGGATACCCACCACAAAGCTGGCACCAATGGAGCTGAGGATCAAACGTGATACCAGCAGTTGCGTGCGTGTTTCACCAAAGGCGAAGGCAATCGCGGGAATCGCCATGGTTACCATCAGCACCGAGAATACCCGGCGCGGGCCCCACTTATCTAAGCCCATGCCCACTAAGATGCGCGCAGGAATAGTCAAGGCTACGTTGGCAATGGCAAATAAACGCAAATCATCGTTGGTTAGCCAGCCAACACTTTTCAGCATACTGGTGGCCAGTGGCGCCATATTGAACCAAACAAAGAAGCAGATATAGAAAGCGATCCACGTCAGGTGGAGCGCCTTAATCTCAGGCTTTTTGTAGAGAAATAAATCAGATACTTTCATGCTCTTGCTCCGTCACCCACAGGGTACTTATTGACATGATTGGATCAGCACCGGGCAGGGTGCCCGTCGAGTCAGAAATGAACTGACATTGCCAAAGGTCATAAAGTTGAACTCCTCAACCCAGGCATCTAACGTTTTGCCAATAATGTTGCTATCTACTTTTTCACTGTGGCGGGCGATGACCAGCAGATCAGGCTGCTTGTGCTCGACCGCCTGTAAAATCATTTTGCGTGGATCACCCTCGGCAATCATGACTTCGGTACTGATCCCTAACTCATTTAAAGTTTGTGCGGTTTCGCGCACGGCTTCAGAGAAATCACGTTTGTATTCAAGGTAGTGGGGTTCATTGACGCCACTGGAGCCCAGTACATCTTCAATCACACTGATTAAAGTGACTTTGGGCTTAAGGGCAGCAAACATTTGCAGCGTTTTTTCCAGCGCATTTTTAGCGTTGGTTGAGTTGTCGTAAGCAATCATAATGTTCATCACAAGCTCCTAAGATCCAACTTCGCAGTGCTGTTTAAGGGTTTTGTACGTAGGCATTTTTACGTAGGTAGAACCACCAGTTAAGGACCAAGCACAGCGCGTAGAACACGGCAAAACCGTACATTGCTACTTCTGGCGTGCCTGCTTTAATTTGCTCACCAATCACAATGGGGGCCACGAATGAACCGTAAGCGGCAATGGCTGAAGTCCAGCCTAAAACGGGGCCCGCTTGCTCACGGTTATAAATCACGCCAATGCTGCGGAAGGTTGAACCGTTACCAATCCCAGAGGCTGCGAAAAGGATTAAGAACAGACTAATAAAGGCAAAGAAGTAGGTTTCTGGGGCTGTGGAGCTGTATGCCAGCTGTAGGGTGTAACCCAAGGCCACCGAAGCAATCACCATGATCAAAGTGATAATTTGCGTCACTAAAGAGCCGCCCACTTTGTCAGAAATCCAGCCACCAATCGGGCGGGTTAGCGCACCTAGGAAAGGCCCGATCCAAGCGTAAGTTAGCGCGCTAGGGGCGTTGGGGTTGGCCACACGGGTAATGGTGCCGTCGGCCGCCACTTCGTTCATATAACCAAAGATCACGGTGATCGACAGTGGCAAGGCCATGGAGAAGCCAATGAAAGAACCAAAGGTCAGAATGTAAAGAATGCTCATTGACCAGGTGTGCTTGTCTTTGAAAATCTCAAACTGGCGCTTGATGTTGGGCTTAATACTGCCTGGCACTAAGCGTAATAAGCCCAGGGTGCTGAACATAATCAGTGGCATCGCAATCCACATATTCAGCACGCCAAGACCAATGGGCTCTGGTAGGTAGAGGTATAAGCCAATCACTGAGGTAACAAAGCTGATGGCGTATAGGCCAAGAATTTTGCTGAAAGCGCTTAAAGGTGTGCCTGGGTTAGGGGTAATCGGCAGCAAGTTGTTCATGCCAAACCAACTGATGGCGATCAGCGGGATTAAAAATACCAGCCAAATCCAGCCGGCGTTTTGAATCCAAGTAGCTGAACCTGCAGGAATGCGACCAATTAAGGTGCCACTGTCTTTCATTAGCTCCATGGAGCCACCACCAATTGCCCCAAAAATCCCCATGGTCATCACTAGAGGGATAACAATTTGCATGGTGGTGACGCCAAAGTTACCCAGACCAGCATTTAAACCCAGCGCTAAGCCTTGTTGGCTTTTCGGGAAGAAACCACTGATGTTGCTCATGGAGCAGGCAAACTTACCGCCACCAATACCTGAGAGCAGTGCCAGTAACTGGAAGACCCACAGTGGCGTGTTGGTATCTTGCAGCGCCATACCGGTACCAAAGGCAGGAATGATCAGCAGAATGGTGTTGAGCACGATAGTATTGCGGCCACCGGCAATACGGATCATAAAAGAGGCCGGAATACGGAAGGTGGCACCGGCTAACCCAGAAATTGCGGTTAGGGTAAATAGCTCAACTGGGGTAAAGGGGAAACCTAAGTTGAGCATCTGTACGGTGATGATGCCCCACATCAGCCAGATGGCGAAGCCAAGTAGCAGGTTGGGAATCGATAGCCAAAGGTTGCGGTTGGCGATTTTTTTACCGGTCGACTCCCAGAACACGGGGTCTTCCACGTCCCACTTTTCTATATTATTGCTCATAGTATGACTCTCCAACGCACAGGTCTTGCAAAAAGGATAGCTTTGCACTGACTTGCACTGTAGAAGCATGGAGAGCTAACTCAATTGATCTGCGTCACTATTTACCTTGTAATAATATGCTTAAGAATGATCTATACCTACTTATATATAACTCCATAATAGTAAAAAGCTCAATAAAATCAACGCATTAGTTATTATGACTGTGTTTTTTTTACAGAAAAGTAGCCCTTGGAAATAAAGGGGTATAGCGGTGGTTTACAGTGCGCTACTACTGAATAATCAGCTCAAGCATGTTTTAAGGCCATTTTCTAAGGTTACTTATGCAAACAGCACAACCTCCTCTAATGCATTTAACGCAGTCACTGGCCGTGCGCACTTTGCTGGCTTTTACCCTGATTATTGGGGTGATGTTGATCAGTATGCTTGGCGGGATGTATCTTTCTGAATCCGTGCGCAGTGATGCCGAGGCGCTGAATAAGGCCGGTAGTTTGCGTATGCAGGCGTACCGTTTAGCACTTCTGACGGGAGATCCAGAACGGCAAAGCTTGCCTATATATGTTTCTGAGTTTGAAACGGCTCTAACGACGCCAGCGATAATGGCGGTTGTGGGCGATAAGGCACAAGGCAGCTTGTCCATTAAGTACGAGTTAGTACAGCGTCAGTGGCGTCAACTTATGCTGCCTTTATTGCTGCAGACGCCTCCAGATAAAACCGCCTTTCGCAAAGAAGTGCCGGTTTTTGTGGAGTTGCTGGATAACTTTGTCGGCGATCTACAAGTTGAGTCTGAACGCAAGCTTTCGATGATTCGTGCTTTATTTATTACGGCACTATTTGTCACCGTGTTGATTGGGTTTATTGTGATACTCGGGGTTAATAATGCGCTATTGATGCCTTTGCAGGAGTTGGTTGAACTCGCAAAAAGTATTGGTCGCGGCTCGTTTCAGGGGCGTGCCAAAGTCTCAGCACGCAATGAGTTGGGGGTGTTAGCATGGACGCTGAATCAAATGAGTGCAGAACTGTCCGGCTTGTACGATAATTTAGAAAGAAAAGTGGACGAGAAAACCGCAGAACTGCAGAGCAGCAACCGCAGTTTAGAGTTGCTGTTTAATAGTGCACGCAGCCTATATAAGACCAGTGTTGATCCATTGCTGATATTTGCTGACTTGATGCAACCCATTGAGCAAACCCTTGGCTTGGGGCCGGTTTCCTTGTGCTTAACTCACCCAACAGACAACCCTAAGAGCGAAGCCCATACTGCTTTGACAGCACTGCGGGGGCAAACGCCCGCATACTGTAATTTGCCTAACTGTGCACAGTGCCCCTTGATTATAAACCAAGGGGTTATTCCAAGCGGTGCGCAAGTCGTGAGTTTTGTCTTAGAGAACGAGCATGGGCATTTTGGGGATTTACGTATTGAAGTGCCACTAGGTATGCACATGCAAGGGTGGCAAACTCAACTTATTGAAGCCTTGACTGAGCTTTTTTCTGCCTCTTTAAGTTTGAATCAACTTGGTCAGAATCAAGCGCGTATTGCTTTGATGGAAGAGCGAGCAGTGATTGCTCGAGAGTTGCATGACTCGTTAGCACAAGCACTGTCGTATCAGAAAATTCAAGTTACTCGCTTAAGAAAACAAGTTGCTGCAAACTTCTCCAAAGAGGATATAAACCTTACCTTGACTGATGTTCAAGAGGGTTTAAACAGCGCGTATAGGCAGCTACGCGAGTTGCTAGTGACCTTCCGTATTAAGCTCGAGGAGCCTGGTCTATATGCTGCAATAGATGCAACTGTCCAAGAGTTTAGTGGCCATTCTGGAGTGGATATCCAGCTCGATTATGCTTTAGAACATTGCCCTCTAACACCGAATGAAGAAATCCACTGCATGCAAATTATTCGGGAAGCGCTTAGTAATGTGATCAAGCACGCTCAAGCGCAACTGTGCAAATTGACTTTGCATCAGGATGACGATGGTTATATACATATTAGTATCAATGATGATGGTATTGGCATCAATACAGAACAGAGCCCCACGGGACACTACGGGTTAAGCATATTAACCGAGCGAGCACAGAGCTTATTAGGAAAATTGAACATTAGTCGCTTGCAGCCAGGAACGCGCATTCATATGCGGTTTTTACCTCAGTACAAACGCAATCAATTATAACTGGAGAGTAAACTTGAGTTGTTTAGAGAGTCAAAAAACACGGATTATGCTAGTGGATGACCATCCAATGCTACGTCGTGGTTTGAGTGATCTGCTATCCATGGAGGATGATCTATTGCCTGTTGCTCAAGCAAGCTCAGGCGAAGAAGCGTTAATGTTAGTCGAGCGCCACGAGCTGGACCTGGTTCTGCTGGATCTCAATATGCCGGGTATGGATGGTATTGAAACCATTCGCGCCTTACGTGCTGCTGGGGTAGATACCCGCATTGTGATTTTCAGTGTTTCCGATGATCATGCTGATGTTCTTGAGGCATTGCGTGAAGGGGCTGATGGTTACTTGCTCAAGGATATGGAGCCGGAGGAGTTAATAGAGCAAATTCGCTTAGCTGCCCAGGGAAAAATGGCGTTAAGCTCCGAGCTGACTCAAGTTTTAGCCGAAGCTATTCGCGGCCGGCCTAAGGCAAGCGCAGCACATCCATCGATGCTAACTAAACGCGAAAAAGATGTACTTAAACTGATTGCTAAAGGTCAGAGCAATAAGATGATTGCGCGCAGTCTAGATATTGCTGAAGGCACAGTGAAAGTTCATGTCAAACGCTTGCTGAGTAAGCTAGGTATGCGCTCCCGGACTGAAGCTGCGGTTTGGGTGGTGGAAAACGAGCTTATTTAAGCTGTGTTGGACGTACTTGCCGGCAAGCCTGACTTTTTAAAGACCCAGTCTCTTTGAGTGCACATATATGAACCTGTTGGCGCTCATTGATAGGGATAGATATAAAGGGGTACCCCCCCCCTACAGTTTTTATGGCTTGTTGAGCGTTTTCGAGTATCGTTATGTTTTTAATTATACAACGGTTTGGCGGGGCTCGTATGCAGCAAGGGAAATATACAAGCAGATGGCTATTCGATGCCAGAGCGTACCTGGTTTGCTGGCGCAAACTATAGTTTTTAATTTTACTTAATTTAAGAGGCAGCCCCATGCAAATACCCGCAGCAGCGATTGTTCACTCCGGTGATGGAGAAGGTGATGACTTATTGGCCGAACTCTTGGCTGGATGTCAACAACAAGGCTGGCGTGTGCGCGGGTTAACGACTCAACAGGGTAAAGATCCACATGGGGTGTTGCCGATGACTTTACGCGATCTAGATACAGGTGAAACTTTTGTGATTTCCCAGTATTTAGGTCGCAACTCTCGAGGCTGTAATTTAGATATGGGCGGTTTAGCCGAAGCCGGTAAGGTGTTGCGCCAAGCTTTGCATGAGGCGCCTGACTTGGTTTTTGTTAATCGCTTTGGCTACAGTGAAGCGCAAGGGCGTGGTTTAAACCAAGAATTTGCCCAGTTGATCAGTTCAGGTATTCCGGTGTTAACCCTTGTCAGCGAGAAGTACCTTGACAGCTGGCAGTCGTTTTCTGCAGGAATGGCGCAGACCTTACCGCTAGAGCGCAAGGCTATTGAATATTGGCTGGCAACTATTGAGCCAAAAACATTGAAACGAGTAGCGCCTAAATGATTAAATCGATTGATTTTTCCCAGTTGTACCGTGATCACTTAGCCCGCAGTGGCCGGCGATTTAAAACCCCTGAAGACTGGGATGCCAAAGCGGCCAAGATGCGCACTTCAGTCCTGGACAGCGCCTACCGCACGGCGTTTGTCAGTCGGGTCGAGTGCAGCGCAGACGATAGCGTGCTAGATGTAGGCTGTGGCCCGGGCACCATCGCTTTAGCTTTAGCGCCACAGGCCAAATGCGTGTACGGCTTGGATTACAGCCAAGGCATGCTCGATGCGATGCTGGACAATGCCGCTGAGTTACAACTGAGCAATGTGCAGCCGGTGTTAGCTTCCTGGGATGACGATTGGAGCACCGTGCCAGTGTGCGATATTGCCATAGTGTCCCGCGCCAGTATCGTCGCAGATATGGACGATGCCCTGACCAAACTCAATAAGCATGCGCGCAAAAAAGTCTATATGACGCAACTAGTCGGAGGGCTGTTTGCCAGCCGTGAAATAGCCGCGCTACTGCAGCGTGAGGACCGCAGTTTCCCAGACCATATTTACATTATAAATATGCTGTACCAGCGCAATATTTACCCAACCTTGGATTACATAGAGTCGCCCAGTCGCTTAGCCGGCAGCAGCAATGTGGCGGAATTTATCGCTAAAGTCAGCGAGAGTTTTGGCCCGTTAAGTGCTGATGAAGAAGCTCAAGTCACTGCTTGGTATCAGCGCGATCCTGATTACGCCCAGCAAGGCGGTGAGCCCTCGCGTTGGGCGTTTCTAAGTTGGACACCGCCTGCGCATTGACCGTAACTTGATTCTGAGGCGAGTCTGCAGTGGATTACAGGCCGCTGGTATTTTATAGCTGCGAGCAATAGGTTTATGCTGTGCGTTAATTATTCGAGGCCGTGGTTAGTGTTAGGCTCAACAACTTGCCTGCTGATGTAGCGGCTAGCCGGTTAATAGGAAAAAGTAACTATGGTTGAAAACACTGAGTTTGGCCTGCAAGGACAGATTTGGATTACCGCAGGTGATGAAAGCATGGGCGGTCATGGCCGTATTCATTTACTCTCGAAAATTGCTGAGCTGGGCTCGATTTCGCAAGCGGCTAAATCCATGAAGATGAGCTACAAAGCCGCTTGGGATGCAGTAAATCATATGAATAATCTGGCCGGAGAGCCTTTACTGCACCGCACTACCGGCGGTAAAGGTGGCGGCTCCACCACTTTAACCGAGCGTGGCCAGCAACTGATCAGTAATTTCCAGCGTATCGAAGCGGTACATCAGCGTTTTTTACAAGAACTGAGCCAAGACTCGGGCAATATTATTGATGATTTATTTATTTTAAAGAGACTGTCTATGAAAACCAGTGCACGTAATCAGTTTTTTGGTACCGTAAAATCAATCCAGCTCGGCGCCACCAATGATGCGGTTGAGATTGCCATAGCCGGTGGGCAGACTGTGGTCGCCACTGTAACCAGTGAAAGTACTAAAGAACTTGGTTTAGCGGTTGGCAGTGAAGTCTTTGCCCTGATTAAAGCCTCATCCATTATTCTGGTCAGTGAAGCTGAAGATGTACGTTTCTCTGCCCGTAATCAGTTTGCTGGTACGGTCGCTCGCGTGCAACCAGGTGCAGTGAACACTGAGGTCGTGGTTACAGTGGGTGAAAGTACTTTGGCAGTGATTGTTACCAATGACAGTGCTGAGCGTTTAGAGCTTAAAGAGGGCGGTGCAGTGACGGCGATCTTTAAGGCGTCGAGTGTGATTGTGGGTTGTCCGTTGTAAATTATTTTTCTGTAAGAGTGATGAGTTTGCTTTAAGTATCCTTAAATTTAATAGCCCTTAGAAATAGCCCTTAGAAAAGTGGCTGTGTATGAAATCAATAAAATATTATGCTTTACAACTTGTTTTATTAGTAGGTTCGTAAAGCTGTATCTTTGCAGTTGCATCTGAAAATACTTGATAGACTACGTAAGTTATTTTACTGCCTGTACCAAGGACGAAACCATGGTTAATCAATCTCCCGAACAAAAAGCCCGCGATAAAATTGACCTCATGCTTGCTAAGGCAGGCTGGGTTGTACAAGATAAAAATAAAATCAATTTTGCTGCTGCACAAGGTATTGCCGTTCGTGAGTATCAAACCGATGTTGGTCCTGCCGATTACGTGCTCTTTGTAGATAATAAAGCCGTAGGTGTAATTGAAGCCAAGCCGGAAGCTTGGGGCGAGAAAATCACGACTGTGGAAGACCAGTCTCAAGGTTATGCCAACGCCAGCTTAAAGTGGGTTAACAACAAAGAAGCCTTACGCTTTGTCTATGAAAGCACAGGTGTTATCACACGCTTTACTGATGGGGCCGATCCTTATCCGCGTTCGCGGGAAGTATTTAATTTTCACCGTCCAGAATCTTTAGCAAGTTGGTCGCGAGAAGAAAAAAGCTTACGCGCTCGTTTGCAAGAGATGCCGCCATTACCAACGGATGGACTGCGCGACTGTCAAATAACCGCCATTACCAACCTTGAACAATCGCTCAAAGAAGATCGACCGCGTGCATTAATTCAAATGGCCACGGGTGCAGGAAAAACCTTCACCGCCATTACTGCCAGCTATCGCTTGTTAAAAGAGCCCGTTAACGCCAAGCGTATTTTGTTTTTGGTCGACACTAAAAACTTAGGTGAGCAAGCTGAACAAGAGTTTATGACCTTTGTGCCCAATGACGATAACCGTAAATTCACCGAGCTTTATAGTGTGCAGCGCTTGAAAAGCTCGCACATCAGTACCGATTCACAGGTTTACATCAGCACCATTCAACGCATGTATTCCATGCTAAAAGATGAACCGTTAGACGATGCGCTCGAAGAGCAAAACCCCGCTGAACAGTTAACCAAGCCTAAAGAGCCGCTGCCGGTGGTCTATAACGCAAAAATTCCGCCTGAGTTTTTCGATGTCATTATTATCGACGAATGCCACCGCTCTATTTATAACCTCTGGCGGCAAGTCATTGAATATTTTGATGCCTATTTAGTGGGCTTGACCGCCACACCCGATGAGCGCACTTACGGCTTCTTCCGTAAAAACGTAGTCAGTGAATACAGCCATGAAAAAGCCGTTGCCGATGGTGTGAACGTGGGCAATGAAGTGTTCATTATCGAGACGGAGAAAACCACCCAAGGCGGCAAAATCACCGCCAAGCAGCATGTTGAAAAGCGCGAACGCACCACGCGCCGCAAACGCTGGGAGATGCAAGACGAAGAGCAAGCCTACAGCGCCAAACAGCTGGATCGTGACATTGTAAACCCAGATCAAATTCGTACTGTTATTAAAACTTTTAAAGAATCCTTACCGGTTATTTTTCCTGGGCGCACTGAAGTACCCAAAACCTTAGTATTCGCCAAAACCGACAGCCACGCTGATGATATTATTCAAATCATTCGCGAGGAGTTTGGCGGCGGTAATCAATTCTGTAAAAAAGTAACCTACCGTGTAGCGAATGATAAATTAGATACAGAGGGCAAAGTGCTAGAAGAGGGCGAAGACCCTGCGGCCATTCTTGCCCAGTTACGCAATGATTATTACCCGCGCATTGCCGTTACCGTCGATATGATCGCCACCGGCACAGATGTTAAAGCACTCGAATGCCTATTATTTATGCGTGATGTAAAAAGCAAAAACTACTTCGAGCAAATGAAAGGGCGTGGCACGCGCACCCTCGATAAAGACAGCTTACAAAAAGTAACCCCATCGGCGACAAGTGCAAAAACCCACTATGTGATTGTCGATGCTATTGGCGTCACCAAGTCTATGAAAACCGCTAGCCGGCCACTGATTACTAAACCCAGCGTGGCGCTGAAAGATTTAGCCATGGGCGTGATGATGGGCGCGAGCGACAGCGATACCGTGTCATCACTGGCTGGGCGCTTAGCGCGGCTCGATAAACAGCTCGATGACAAAGAGCGCGCCCGCATCGCCAAACAAGCAGGCGGTGTACCTTTATTAGCCATTGTTGGCGAGCTATTTAACGCCATCGATGGAGACCGCGTAGAACAAAAGGCTTTAGAAATTGCTGGTTTGCCAGAAGGCGCTGACCCCGGCGATAGCCATCGAGATAAAGCACAGCAAGCGTTAGTGGGCGAAGTCGCCAAAGTGTTTAATGGCGAACTGATAGAGCTCATTGACAGCATTCGCCGTGATAAAGAGCAAACCGTCGTGCACGATGATTTAGATGACCTCATCAAAGCAGAGTGGGCAGGCGACACCACAGAAAATGCCAAGGTATTAACCCAAGAGTTTGCCGACTACCTAAAGGAAAAAGCAGCCGAGCAAGCAGATAAAATTGACGCACTAAGCATTTATTTCCATACCCCGGCGCGTCGCAGTGAAGTCACTTATTTACAAATCAAAACCTTGTTGGATGTGATTAAACAAGAGCGCCCCAAACTGGCACCGCTGCGTATCTGGCAAGCCTATGCCCACTTAGACAGCTATAAAGGCGATAACCCCTTAACCGAGCTGACCGCCTTAGTAGCGTTGATCCGCCGCGTATGCGGTATCGACAGGAGTATCACGCCGTTTAATGCCACCGTGCGTAAAAACTTTCAACGCTGGATTATGCAATACCACTCAGGCAACAGCGAAAAATTTAACGAACAACAAATGGCGTGGTTGCATATTATTCGCGACCATATCGCCAGCTCGTTTCATTGCGAACGCGAAGACCTTGAAATGGCACCCTTTGATTCACAAGGTGGGCTAGGAAAAATGTACCAATTATTTGGGGATAAAATGGATTGGGTTATTGAAGTGATGAATCGGGAGCTGGTGGCGTGATGATTGAAACTAACCTCGGTCAGGTAACGTTTATCACTACCGGTAAATTAGATGCAAATGCACAGGACGCCAACGGACTTTATCCCTTTTTCACTTGCGGCGAAGAAAATTTAACCATAAACACAGCTGCCTTTGACACTGAAGCTGTTTTACTGGCGGGCAATGGAAATTTCAGCGTTAAATATTACAAGGGTAAATTTAATGCGTATCAGCGAACCTACGTCATTGAACCAAACATGGTGGATGGAAAGTGGCTCTATTATTTAGTCATGCACCATATCGCGAAAATAACGGCAGGGGCTCGTGGGTCGACTATCAAGTACCTAAGAATCGGTGACATTACGGATTGCTCGGTGAACTTAGTTTCGCTGACCCACCAAAAACGCATCGTAGCAAAAATTGAAGAACTCTTCTCTGAGCTGGATAACGGCATCGCCGCGCTCAAGTCCGCTCGGGAGCAACTCAAAGTCTACCGCCAGGCCGTGCTTAAACATGCTTTTGAAGGCAAGCTCACCGCAAAATGGCGTGAAGAGAATGCCGATAAGCTGGAATCCCCCGAACAGTTCCTCGCCCGCATTCACCAAGAACGCGAAGCTCGATACCAGCAACAACTGGAAGAATGGAAAGCAGCGGTAACGGCCTGGGAAGAGAATGGTAAAGAAGGGAAAAAGCCGAGTAAGCCAAAAGAGCCTGAAAAAGCACAATTTGAAGATGCGAAATTTCAAATTCCAATTAGTTGGGCGACCACAAAACTTGGATTTATTACTGAGGTTAGTGGTGGTTTAACTAAAAACCAAAAACGTAATACCCTTCCCCAAAAAATGAAATATCTGAGGGTGGCAAATGTTTATGCCGATAAACTTTTGCTTGATGATATTCAAGAAATTGGAGTGACCGAAGCTGAGGCAATAAAAGTTTCACTTGTTCTAAACGATCTGCTCGTTGTTGAAGGTAATGGTAGCGTAGACCAAATCGGTCGTGTGGCACTATGGGACGCAAGCATCGAGAATTGCGGCCATCAAAATCACCTTATCAGAGTTCGTTTCGATAATCCGGATTATGCTAGATTTATCATGCTATTCTTATTGTCACCTATTGGAAGGGATTTAATTGTAAAGGAGGCAAGTTCAACTTCCGGGCTACATACACTTAGCATTTCAAAAGTTTCTAATCTACAAATCCCCTTGATTTCATTATCTGAATCTGATCAGTTGATGAAGATTGTTGATGAAAAGCTTACTTTGGCATCAAAATTTGAAAGTGAATTAGACACAGAGCTTCAAAGGGCCGAAACCCTCCGTCAATCCATTCTGAAAAAAGCCTTCTCCGGCCAGTTGGTGCCGCAAGACCCAAATGATGAACCGGCTAGTGAGCTGTTGGCACGTATACAAGCTGAAAGAGAAGCCACCAAAACAAAGAGCACTAAAAAGGCAAGGAAGGCAAAATGACTATTGTCTGTTTACGGGGCGACACCGCTTTAGACGAGCAGGATTTACGGGCACACTTGGCGGCTATGCTGCGCCTAGAAAACACAGCGGTGCTGCTTGGCGCTGGAGCGTCCGTCGCTGCTGGTGGCATGACCATTATGCAGCTTTGGAAGGGCTTCATCCGTGATCACGCTGATACTGCGGCAAGATTTGCGAATGATGGGTTCATCGCGCAGGAAGATGCCGTTTTAGTCAACTTTGAAGGAAACAACCCCAGAGCGCTACCCAATATAGAGATTCTTCTGGATCAGTTGGAAATGGCGCAGATTGACTGGCAGCGCCGTAAACCTGCCAGTAGGAATTTAAAAACCCTCAAAAGCGATATTGCGCTTCTACTTAAATGCGTGGTTAAAGCAGCCATACTGGATGAAGATTCATGGGCGAAACCACCGGCATTTGATCGTTTACCTTATCACGTGAAATTGCTGCAACGCTTGATTGGCGCTCGACAGCCCGGACAGGCAAGCCCGTGGGTGTTTACTACAAACTACGATCTCGCTGTTGAGTGGGCAGCAGAATCCGTAGGGATACACACGCATACCGGGTTTGTCGGCATTCATAATCGCACATTCTCGCCACAATCCTTCGACTTGGGATATCGGAACATCAATGCCAAAGGTGAGGCCCGGTTTGGCTGTAATGATGTTTACTTGGCAAAACTACATGGCTCGCTAACCTGGCAATGTACTGACGGCGAATATCGTGAGCTGGCTGCACCTGAAGCTTGGCCAAACCTCAAAAAAATCGCTGATGGCGTGGAAGCAGTAGATGAGTCACTGATGGTTTTCCCCAGGGCAGCGAAATATTTGCAGACCGTTGGTTTTCTGTCTGGCGAGCTGTTCCGCCGATTCTCCGACTTTCTGGCCAGGCCACAAAGCTGCATCATTTTGACAGGCTATTCGTTTGGCGATGACCATATCAACCGTCTTCTACGTTCCGCGCTGCTTAATCCAACGCTGCAAGTCATAGTGTTTCTGCCAGAATTTACAGGCACTGACCCAGCACAGCTTGGGGTACTCAAGCCTGAAGTGAAGCGGCTAATCGCTCTGAAATCGCCTCGCCTGACTTTTGTGGGCGGTGGCGCAAATGCATATTTCAATCACATGGTCGACTTCCTGCCGGATCCTATGCTCTACGACCTAAAGGAGCAGGAATTTCGAGACCGAATAAAAGCGATAAGCGGTGACGAAGATGCTGAGTAGAACCGCTATTGGCTATGTCGTTCAGATTGATGGCGGCCAGGTCACGCTTAATCTACTGGATCACCATCGTGGACAAATGGCGAGTCACTATCAAGGTGTCACTCCGGTAGGCGAAGTTGGCGGTCTGTTGGTGCTCGATGGGGGGTATCGGCTTTTTGTGCTGAAAATTTCTGGCTTAAATTTTTCGGAACCCAAAGAGATTCATCGCCCTTCCGCAAGCAATCAGAGTCATAATGGCCAGCCTTTGCGTCATTTGCACGGCACGGTAATTGGTTGGGTAGAAGCAGGAAGGTTTGTATCCGACAATTTGGCATCACCGCCTTTGGGAGCAGAAGCCTTTCCACTAACAGGTGAAGAGTCCCAAATTGTAATTGGAGGGCCTGAGCCTGACGGACCCATTACACTTGGTACCGAGTATAAAACAGGGAATAGTGTTAGAACTGGGCTAAACCGACTCTTGGCGCAGCATATTGCTGTTCTAGGAAGCTCAGGCCAAGGTAAAAGCTGCTTTACTGCAGCCGTATTACAGCAACTTGCAGATATGCCGAACTCCCGCATTGTGATATTCGATATTAATGGGGAGTACGATCGCGCATTCAGAAGATCTGAGAGCGCGATCGCTGCGGACGACATGGAATGCAGACTGCCCGAAGGTGCCTATCAGCATACCGTTATAGGTGAAGATGCCGATGGTGCACAAGGGTATCGTATTCCCTATTACGCACTCGGCAGACAGGGCCTCAATCGGCTTCTGTTACCAAGTGAAAAAACACAACGTCCCGCATTATCATTTGCCATTGACAACTTGAAATATGTTCATTGGCATCCGGCTCAGAGAGGCGCATCGATCGATGGTGTTAACCCTGTTCTTTTTGATGATTGTCGCCAAAATGGTGCTGCGGATGCTGATCGTGCAATCAATACCCTCAGAGAACGCCAAGGCCAGCTCGCTCAAAATTGGCCTCACATGGCGGCTCTATCGGCTTTAGTTGCAGAAAGTCATAGCTTAGCCCCTAACAATAGAGGTGCTATTGAGCGAAATGGTTTTCAATATGGCAACGTCTCACCTCTTATCACCCGGGTCCATCGCCTCGTCGACGATGAGATGCTTCGAGCGGTCGTTGACGTAAGCGGTGGCGCTTCAGTCAATGGTGGCAATCTTGATATGCGAGCGGAGGGGGAATACCTCGTCGACAAAATCTTTGGCTGTGCGAATACTCAGTGGCGTGTGCACGTTGTAAACCTTCGCCAAGTTCCTCAAGACTTAATGCCCCTGGTGCTTGGCTCGATGCTAGAGCTTTATTCTCAAGTCCTGTTCCGCCGCGGACAGGGAAACAGCCCTGCCACATTGCTCGTGCTTGAAGAGGCGCATCACTATCTACGGCCCGTGCCTGATGGTGATTCTGGAGCGTCATCGCTTGCTTATGAGCGATTAGCAAAAGAAGGACGTAAGTTTGGGCTTTCACTGTGGCTTAGCACACAAAGGCCGTCCGAGGTCTCGCCAACGGTTTTATCTCAGTGCAATACTTGGGTGTCTTTTCGGCTAACGTCGGAGCAAGATTTGCGCGTGATTGCATCAGCTTGTGAATGGGCTGACAAACGCGAGGTGTCTCGCATCGCCGGTCTACCTAGGCAACATGCTTTACTGATGGGGGGGGCTGTAGCTTTGCCAACCTGTATCAAGGCAATGACCGCAGACCCAACACCCAAGTCTGAAGATGGCAAATTTGATGGCTGGATTGAATGACTATTGCCAAACTCCCCATCAACTTAACCAACCTACTGCACCAGCGCACTATCGAAAGCGAGCGCGTGGAGTATAAAGCAGGCTGGAACCCTGAAAGGATCGTGCACACGCTGTCTGCCTTTGCTAATGATTTTTACAATTTTGGTGGTGGTTATGTGGTGACGAGATTGATGAAAATATCTGTTTATAGGGTTGTTGCAGTTTCTCAGTTATAATCAGCGCCAACTGAGAGGTATATTTAATGGCTAGCGCAAATCAACTTAAAGCATTGCTTCAGTCACATTTGGAAGGCGACGATGCTCGCTTTTATTCTGTGGCGATGCAGGTTGCTGCCCATGAAGCAAAGCTCGGGCATGGCAAGCTTGCTGAAGAGCTGCGTGACTTAATTGATCAAGCTAAAGCGCGCCGAGTAACCACGCAAGCAAGTAATACGGTGCCTATAAGTAAGCCTCGTGGTGAATTAGCTAATTTATTAACCGTTAGCTATCCAAAATCACGTCTTGCTGACATGGTGCTGCATGCTGAGCTAGAGCAACAGCTTGAACGTATTATTCTTGAGCAGCGCCATGCTGCCGAGATTTTGTCTCAAGGTTTACAACCTCGCCGAAAACTATTGTTAGTTGGGCCGCCAGGTACTGGCAAAACTATGACGGCAGCGGTATTAGCTGGTGAGTTAGGCCTACCTCTCTTCGAAGTACGTCTCGATGGATTAATTACTAAGTTTATGGGTGAAACGGCAGCCAAGCTGCGTCAGGTTTTTGATTCGACCCAGCAAACCCGTGGGGTGTATTTTTTCGATGAGTTTGATGCTATCGGCTCGCAGCGTGGCTTGAGTAATGATGTGGGTGAAGTCAGGCGTATTTTAAATAGTTTTTTGCAAATGATTGAACAAGACGATTCGCACAGCCTAATTATTGGCGCAACCAATCACCCTGAAATTCTAGATAATGCACTTTTCCGTCGCTTTGATGACCTTTTGCACTATGAGCTGCCAGATGAAGAGCATATTGCCAGCGCATTAAAAGGCCGACTTTCGCGTATGGCGGTTAAAAATACGTCTTGGAAACGTCTTGCCAAAAAAGCGCTAGGGCTCAGTTATGCAGAGTTAACTAGAGCAGCAGATGAAGTGTTAAAAACTGCTTTGATAGAGCGCAGAAATACGGTTACAGAAAAAGATATTGGCGTAGCTTTAGAGGAAAGGCGCAGACTTTCGGCACGGTTAAACTATAAAGATATTTAAGGATAAGGATGTCTGATGGCTGACAATAAACAGGAAAAACACTCGCATATTGTTTTGCAAGCAAAAGCGAGTGCCGAACGCTTTAGTAGGCCATCACGCCAAATTGATCCTAAACCTATGGTGGATCGAGATCGAACTAGACATGGTTCTACGTTAATAACTCAAGTGCAGAATCTAGAAGCAACGTTTACTCAGGCAGCTGAGGTACAGCGACATGCCGGTATGGACGAAGGCTTCGGGTTGCAAATTGAGTTTGAAAGTTTTCCAGATATTGAATTAGCTTTTGAATCGTTGTCAAGTGAGCGTTCTGGTATTGAGCTACGAAATGTTCGTGATGATCAGAATAAAGTTCTAGCTACAGTTTTTGTGCCTGAAGGTAAGTTAACTTTTTTCGAGAAGCTAATTCTTGCCTATCTAGATGAGGGCAAAGATACTGAAAAAGGCCCTAAAAATCGCAAGTTATTGAATACCATAGCCGAGATACGTGCTGCGACCTTGCAGTCATTATGGACAGATACACCAGAGTCGATGCCAGTGTCAGACACTGAAACGCTTTGGTGGGAAGTATGGCTGCCGGTTAAAAAGGATAGGCAAGCTGTTGCCGCGCAATTTCGCGAAATGGCAGAAAGTTTAGGGTTTGAGTTAGCCGCGGGAGAGTTGATATTCCCTGAGCGAACAGTGCTTCTCGTTTACGGTTCCGTTGGACAAATGAAACGCTCAATGATGACGCTCAATAGCATTGCCGAATTACGTAGGGCAAAAGAAACAGCTGACTTTTTTGATTCCCTAGCACCTAGTGAACAACCTGAGTGGGTTGATGAGTTAAATGCCCGGTTAATAATGCCTTTTGAGGGTGCAGATGTTCCCCATATCTGCCTGCTGGATACAGGTATTAATAATGGCCATCCACTGTTACGGCAAGCTTTAGCAAGAACCGATTTACATACTGTTGAGCCGGGATGGGGAGTGAATGATCAAAACGGGCACGGCACTGAAATGGCTGGTGTCGCATTGTTTGGGAATTTGACTGACGCACTAGTAACGACACAGCTAATTACTGTTGAGCATCGTTTGGAGTCAGTAAAGCTTTTACCTTCGAATGGCGCTAATAGTTCTAATGCGCAACATCATGGCTATCTCACAGTAGAAGCAGTTTCTAGACCTGCAGTTACGGCTCCAAACCGTAAGCGTCTTTTTAGTATGGCGGTTACCGCTAAAGATAATCGTGATAGAGGGCGACCTTCAGCTTGGTCGGCAAGTATTGATCGGCTAACATCTGATGCCAATGAACAAGGTGCAGAGCCAAAATTATTTATTATTTCTGCAGGTAATATTGACGATCCAAATGCTTGGGCAGCTTATCCCAACGGCAATACAACCGATGGCATCCATGATCCAGCGCAAGCTTGGAATGCATTAACAGTAGGGGCGATGACAAACCTGGTAAATATTACCGAGCCTGGTACTCAGAATTATCAACCAATTGCTCCCTTTGGTGGTTTAAGCCCTTTTAGTACAACCTCGCAAACTTGGCAGCCGCATTGGCCACTAAAACCTGATGTGGTATTTGAGGGTGGTAATGCTGCTAAGGACAGGCTTGGAGCAGCTTGGATGCCAAGCTTAAGCGTATTAACCACTAATGCAAAAATTAATGAGCGGCTGTTTACCACTACCAATGCAACCAGTGCCGCATCAGCAGCTGCGGCACGGATGGCAGCACAGTTAATGAGCCATTACCCTGAGCTTTGGCCTGAAACAATTAGAGGGTTAATAGTCCATTCGGCGGAGTGGACTCAGGCTATGAAGGACACTTTCTTGCCCCCTAGAGCGCAACCAAATAAAACTCAGGTCGCTAATTTGATACGTCATTGTGGTTTTGGAGAGCCTAGCATCGAGCGTGCCTTATGGAGTGCAAATAATTCTTTAACTTTGGTGTGTGAAGATTATTTGCATCCCTTTATGCGCGAGGGTAGTGCCGCACCAAAATACAAGGATATGAACCTGCACAATTTGCCTTGGCCGCTGGATGAGCTGGAGTCGTTAGGTAATACAGAGGTAGAGATGCGGGTAACACTGTCTTACTTTATTGAGCCTAATCCGTCAGCTCGTGGTGTAACTTCTCGGTATCGTTATGAGTCGCATGGTTTACGTTTTGAGGTAAAGCGTCCGCTCGAAAGTACACAAGATTTTAGAGCGCGAATTAATGCTAAAGCCCGAGAAGATGTGATCTATACATCTAGTGGTGATAGCGACCCTGCTTGGGTAGTTGGCACTTCAAACCGACATAAAGGCTCGCTGCATTCTGATATATGGAAAGGTAGCGCTGCGGAATTGGCGAGTAGGGGTGAGATTGCTATTTACCCATCCTCAGGATGGTGGAAAAGCAGGCCAGCACTTCAACAATATGATCGAGCTGTGCGTTACTCATTAATTGTTTCAATTAAAGCCCCTGAAGTAGATATTGATTTGTATACACCAATAGCGAATCAATTAACTGTGCCAATCACTAATGCTGTGGTCATTAATAGTGGCGACTAAACTCCCCATCAACCTCGCCAACCTGCTTCACCAGCGCACCATCGAAAGTGAGCGTGTGGAATACAAAGCAGGTTGGAACCCTGAAAGTGTTATCCACACGCTTTCTGCCTTTGCTAATGATTTTCATAATCTCGGCGGCGGTTATGTGGTGATTGGGGTGGCAGAGGACAACGGTCAACCTGTGTTGCCACCCGTGGGTTTAGCGCCAGAACAAATCGATACCATTCAAAAAGAGTTGTTGAATTTGGGCAACTCAGCCATTCAGCCGCCTTACCATCCGCTTACCGCAGTTTACGAGATTGAGGGTAAACATATATTAGTGCTGTGGGCGTTTGGTGGCGAAACACGTCCTTATAAGGCCAAGGTCAGTTTGAGTCAGAAGAAATCCGACTGGGCTTATTATGTTCGCAAACATACCAGTACGGTGAAAGCGACAGGCGAGACAGAGCGCGAGCTGATTTCTTTGGCGGCAACCGTGCCTTTTGATGACCGTTATAAACAAACCGCAACGCTGGATGATTTAGCACCGCACCTCATTCGTGAGTTTCTCACCGAAATCGGCAGTGATTTAGCTAAAGATGCTGCGAATATGTCAGTGGAGCAGTTGGCGCGGCGTTTGAATATTGTCGGTGGGCCGCCTGAGGCGCTATTTCCTAAAAATGTAGGCTTGCTGTTCTTCAATCCGCATCCAGAGCAGTTTTTCCCCGTTACGCAAATTGATGTGGTGTACTTTCCCGAAGGTGCGGGTGGCGATCACTTTGAAGAAAAGATTTTCAAAGGCCCGCTTGGGCGCATTACTCGTGATGCCTTAAGTTATATTAAAGCGCAGTACCTAAAAGAGTTTGTGGTTAAACACCCAGATCGCGCTGAAGCGGAACGCTTTTGGAATTACCCTTACGCCGCCATTGAAGAGGCGGTGGTGAATGCGGTGTATCACCGTTCGTATGAAATTCGCGAGCCAATTGAAGTACGTATTTATAAGCATGAACTAATGGTGCTAAGTTTTCCTGGCCCCGATCGCTCAATTAAATTAGCGGATTTACGGCAAGGTAATGCGGTTAGCCGCCGTTATCGCAATCGCCGCATTGGTGAATTTTTGAAAGAGCTGGATTTAACCGAAGGCCGCTCCACAGGTCTGCCTAAAATGTTCGATAAAATGGCACG
Source organism: Denitrificimonas caeni (assembly GCF_027498055.1). Lineage (GTDB taxonomy): Bacteria > Pseudomonadota > Gammaproteobacteria > Pseudomonadales > Pseudomonadaceae > Denitrificimonas. The sequence goes on along the minus strand of NZ_CP114976.1, from coordinate 1,854,891 downwards.
CAACGGCTCGCCTAAACCTATTTTTGAAACCGACGAAGACCGCACTTATTTTTTAGTTCGCCTACCTGTGCATGAGAAAGTGGCGGAGCTTGAGCTGGCTAGTGAACAACCTACCCTGGAAGTCACCGCGGAAGTCACCGCGGAAGTCACCGCGGAAGTCACAGATGAATTGGTAGCGCTTTTGAACGTGTTTAAAGGCGAGATGACGCGCACGGAGTTAATGCACGAATTGAGTCTAAAACATGCCGAGCACTTCAGGCTTCATTATTTGAATAAAGGGCTAGAGCTTGAGCTAATCGAAATGACAATTCCCGACAAGCCACGTAGCCGCTTACAAAAATACCGTTTAACCCCACTAGGCAAGCAGGTGCTTGCTGCTAAGGAAGATTATTAATGAACACTGCTTCAATCGTTTCCAGAGTCTGGAGTTTTTGCACTACCTTGCGTGACGACGGCGTGGGCTATGGCGATTATTTAGAACAGCTGACTTACCTGATCTTTTTAAAGATGGCCGATGAGTACAGCAAGCCGCCCTACAGCCGTGATGTGGGTATTCCTCAGCAATACAACTGGCAAGCGTTAACCAGCAAAAAAGGCGCAGAGCTTGAAGTGCTATACGTGGAGATTTTACGCGAACTGGGCAAGCACAAAGGCATGTTAGGGCAGATTTTCACCAAGGCACAAAATAAAATTCAGGATCCTGCCAAGCTGTTTCGCTTAATCGACATGATTGATAGTACCAGCTGGCTGGTGATGGGCGCTGACGTTAAGGGCGATATTTACGAAGGTATTTTAGAACGGAACGCAGAAGATACTAAGTCTGGAGCAGGGCAGTACTTTACTCCAAGGTCATTAATTCGTGCCATGGTCGAGTGTATTCGTCCTGAGCCGAATAAAACCATTGCAGACCCATCTGCTGGTACAGGTGGATTCTTTCTTGCCGCTTATGACTTTTTGAATAATCCTGAAAACTATCGTTTAGATAGGGATCAGAAGTATTTTCTAAAGCACAATACTTTTTCCGGTAATGAAATTGTCGCCAATACACGTCGCCTGTGTTTGATGAATATGTTTTTGCACAATATCGGCGAGATAGACGGTGAAAGCTTAGTGTCTCCCAACGATGCGCTTATTGCACCTAGTCCGGTCAGCGTCGATTATGTGTTGGCTAATCCACCGTTTGGTAAGAAAAGCTCGATGAGTTTTACTAACGATGAGGGTGAACAAGAAACCGAAGATCTTACTTATAACCGTCAAGATTTTTGGGCAACAACCTCGAACAAGCAGCTTAACTTTGTGCAGCATATTCGCAGTATGCTGAAAACCACAGGTAAGGCCGCTATTGTTGTGCCAGATAATGTTTTGTTTGAGGGTGGCGCAGGTGAAATAATTCGCAAAAAGTTGCTTGAAAATACAACCCTGCATACTGTTTTACGTTTACCCACGGGTATTTTTTATGCGCAGGGTGTTAAAGCTAACGTACTCTTTTTCGATAACCAGCCAGCAAGTCCAGAGCCTTGGACAAAGGACGTTTGGTTTTACGACTACCGGACTAATATTCATCACACGCTGAAAAGAAAAGCCATGCGCTTTGAGGACTTAACTGATTTTGTTAAGTGCTACAACCCAAAGAATATTCATGCTCGAAATGAGACGTGGCATCCAGAAAAAAATCCGGACGGACGCTGGCGTAAATACAGCTATGAAGAGCTGGTAGCCCGTGATAAAACAAGCCTTGATATTTTTTGGCTGAGAGACAAAAGCTTAACAGACTTGGATAATCTTCCTGAGCCAGATGATCTGGCAGAAGAGATCATTGAAAATCTAGAAGCCGGATTAAATAGCTTCAGAGAAGTGCTGGCAGGGTTGGCGAGTAAGTAAATTTAAACAAAGCAGTCGTATTAAAACGGCTGCTTTGTGGAAGTGATGACCAAGTTAAATTAAAAAAGACAAATCTGTCTCCATAACTAGATTTGTTATTAGGTCCGAGAATAACGTTACAATTTAAGCTCGTTAGAAAATATCGCCAACTGTGTGATTTATAGAACACATTAACTTTATTAATAAAAATTTATTAGGTGAATTTACTCTCGACGTTTATAAGGTTGTATTGAGCCTAAACCCAGGCTTTATCAATCACCCCAACAACCCCGCATACCCCACAAATCCCACCAAATCATCTTTCTCCACCGTCTCCTGCGGCTTAATCTCCACTAGCCCATCCGCCCAACTGGCAGCACTGAGCATGGCTGAACTTTGCTTGGGGTGAATCTCTACGTGCAGTTGGCCGTTGTCTTGTAGAGCTAAGCGCGCATGCAGGTATTGCTGGCGGGCACGGGGTTTTTCCCAATCAAAGGCGGCGGGAATATGCAGGGTTTGGTGGTCGCAATTGCTTGCGCCTTGGGCATGCAGCAGTGCAGGGCGAGCAATGATTAATGCGGTGATCAGTGCTGCCGCTGGATTGCCGGGGAGGCCAATCCACGGGGTGTCGCTAACGCTGCCAAAAGCTAAGGGTTTGCCCGGCTGAATCGCGACGCGCCACAGATTGAGTTGGCCCAGTGCGCTGACGGCGTTTTTCAGGTGGTCTTCTTCGCCCACGGAAACGCCACCGCTGCTAATCAACACATCTTGCTCGCGACTGGCCTGTGCAAGGCTGTCGATATTGTGCTGTAAATCATCCGGCATTTTAGGGTAATGAGTGACAGTAAAACCTAAGCCGGTAAAGAGGGCGCTAAGGCTATGGCTATTGATATCGTAAATTTGTCCAGGTTTAAGCGGCTGGCCCAGTTCGCACAGTTCATTGCCGCTACTGATTAAGCCTATCCGTAAAGGTGTATACACCTCAACCTCGGCAAAGCCTTGACTGGCCAGCAGGCCAATTTCTTGCGCCCGTAGACGGGTACCGGCTTCCAATAGTAATTGGCCTTGCTCGATTTCTTCACCGCGACGGCGGATATTGCTGCCCGCTTTACAGCTATTAAACTGAATCTGCTTAGGGCTGATATTACAGTTTTCTTGCGCCACCACAGTGTCGGCACCCAGCGGCACCGGTGCGCCGGTGAGAATATGCATGCATTGACCTGCGGGCAGGCTTTGCTCAGGCTTATCGCCGGCGGCAATCCGTCCGGCTAAAGGCAAACTATTAACCGGCGGCTGCAGATCATTGGCCCGTAACGCATAGCCATCCATCGCACTGTTATCCCACTGCGGTACATCCACTTGGGCATACACCGAGCGGGCTAAAATATGCTGGTGCGCCGCTGACAGCGCTAAGCTTTGCGTTGCGGTTTGGCGTTTGAGGGTGCTTTTTAAGGCACTGATGGCTTGCTCAATACTGTGCAAAGCACCTTGATCGCAGACTGACATTTAGCGGGTTTCCTTATCTGTGGTGTCCCAACGGGCAGCAGCATCAGTGTCGCTATCGCGGCCTTCAACCCAGTGTGTGCCGGTGGCGGTCTGTTCTTTTTTCCAAAATGGCGCGCGGGTTTTCAGGTAATCCATAATAAACTCGCACGCGGCAAAAGCCGCTTCACGGTGCATGCTGGAGGTGGCAACAAATACAATGGGTTCAGCCAATGACAGCGGACCCACCCGATGCAGAATATGTGCATCAATTAATGGCCATCGCTGGAGCGCTTCAGCACGAATTTTCGCCAAGGCTTTTTCGGTCATGCCGGGGTAATGCTCAAGAAACAGCTCTTTAATGCTCTCATCTTGATTGATATCGCGCACATAACCGGTAAAGGTTACCACTGCGCCAACGCTCAGATCGCCAGCATGCACGGCATTGAGCTCAGCGCCAGGATCAAAGGGCGCAGTTTGCACACGAATACTCATGCAGATTAGCCTCCGGTAACCATGGGGAAAAATGCCAGCTCATCGCCGGTCTTAAGTGGCTCTTGTAATGAACAGACATCTTGATTTAGCGCACACATAATGCGCGGATCATTGAGTACCGTCCACACGCCATCGCGGGCAGTAAGAAATTGACGCACATCGTCAATGGTTTGCCAGTCTGTTTGCCAAGGTAGCTGCTCGGATTCGCAGTCCAATTCTTCACGGTAACGGGCTAAAAACTGTACGGTTAACATTGTTACTCTCCATTATTAGCAACTGTGGCTGGGCGTGCTGTCCAGTTGGTAGTGACCAGACTTGCCGCCAAGTTTTTCTAGCAATTGAGTGCGTTCGATCACCATAGCGCGATCTACTGCTTTACACATATCGTAAATGGTCAATGCCGCCACGCTGGCCGCGGTTAAGGCTTCCATCTCAACCCCAGTTTGTCCAGACAGTTTACAGGTAGCAGTGATCTGCACTTGGTCAGGGGCATGAGCGGTTAAGTGCACTTTAATACTGGTTAATAATAGCGGGTGGCACAGGGGAATCAGCTCGTGGGTGCGTTTTGCTGCTTGGATACCAGCAATGCGCGCTACGGCAAACACATCACCTTTGGGGTGCTCACCATCAGTAATCATCGCCAAAGTGCTGGGTAACATGCGCACCCAAGCTTCAGCGGTGGCCTCGCGCTGGGTGTTGGCTTTATCGGTAACGTCGACCATATTGGCGCGTCCCTGCTCATCAAGGTGAGTCAGCATAAGGAATCCTCAATTAATAATGGTTGTTGCAACACACTGGGGTCATTGAAATTGGCCAGACGTTGCTCGTCAGCGGCGCAGTGAATTGCCACAGGGTTTAACTGGAGTAAAGCGTGTTTGGGGCTGCGTTCACCTGCTTGCCATAACTGTTCTAAAGCACTGAGTTGCGCCGTTGCAATAATACTAAACAGTGGTTGCCAATGGCCTTGGTGCTTAAACAGTGCAGGGCGCTCACCGGCCTGTTGATAGAGCTGCTGCAATAAGGCTTGATCAATACGCGGCGCGTCGCAGGGCAATACCATTAGATACTCGTGGCGCGCTACTTTAAGGGCGCTGAGGATACCAATTAAAGGGCCGGTGAAGTCTTGATTCGGATCACTGACTAATTGATCGGCCAGGTGCTGATAGCGCTCATGGTTACGGTTGCAGGAGATAATCAAATCATCAGTGAGCGGGCGCACTACGCGCTGCATATGCTCAATCAGTGCGTGCCCTTGCCAAGTAACCCAGCCTTTATCTTGGCCGCCCATACGTTGTCCACGCCCGCCAGCGAGCAGGACAATGGAGCAATTGGAAAATAAGGGGTAGTTGGGCATGCAAAACTCATTTTTCAAAGTGATTTGTGGTATATCTTGGCGCAAATTTCTCGTCATAGGACATCCCATGAGCCACGTAAGCAGCCAATTTGTGCCTTTAAATGTTGCAGTATTAACTGTCAGCGATACCCGCACCCCTGAAACTGATACTTCAGGACGCTACCTCAATGAGCAACTGCTCAGTACTGGCCACAAGGTGGTCGAACGCTTGATTTTGCAGGATAACCTATATCAAGTTCGTGCGCAGGTGGCGAACTGGATTGCCAGTGATAATGTACAGGTGATTTTGATCACCGGTGGCACTGGCTTTACTGATCGCGATAGTACGCCAGAGGCCGTCAGCTGCCTGTTTGACCGTGAAGTTGAGGGGTTTGGTGAGTTGTTCCGGCAAATCTCCTATACCGAAATAGGTACCTCGACAATTCAGTCCAGAGCCTTAGCAGGCCTGGCCAATAACACTCTGATTTGCTGCATGCCTGGTTCCACCAATGCTTGTCGCACCGCATGGGAAGGTATTTTGCTCGACCAGCTGGATGCAACCCATAAGCCTTGTAATTTTGTTGCTCACTTGGGCAAAAAAACGGCCTGCACAGGACGCGATTAAAATGAGTTTGTTGAATGTCGATACGGCTCTGCAAATTTTACTGGAACAAGCGCAATCTTGTGCCAGCTTAGGGATTGAAGAGCTGCCTCTCGATGCTGCTGAGAATCGCGTATTAGCTGAGCCATTATTGGCTCAGTTTGCCATGCCGCCGTGGCCCAATAGCTCTATGGATGGCTATGCTGTGCGCAGTACCGAAGTGCAAGCAGGGCAGGCATTACCAGTCAGTCAGAAAATCTTTGCCGGACACAGTCCTGAGCCGTTGGCTGAAGGCACCTGTGCACGGATTTTTACCGGTGCGCCAATGCCAGAAGGCGCTGATGCGGTGGAAATGCAGGAAAACACCGAAGAACTTAACGACGGTACTGTGCGTTTTATGCAAACAGTGCCTACGGCTAAGTTTGTCCGCCCTAAAGGTCAAGAAGCCATGCCCGGTGATGTAATATTACCAGCGGGGATTCGTCTGGGGCCTATTGAGCTAGCCATGGCTGCATCCTTAGGTTGCGCGCAGGTCACAGTGCGCCGTCAATTGCGGGTGGCAGTGGTCTCTACTGGTGATGAGTTGGTCGAGCCCGGTCAGCCATTAGCTCCAGGACAGATTTATAACAGCAACCGCACTATGTTGACTCAAAGTTTGCACCGCTTAAGTTGTGCGGTTATTGATATGGGCATTCTACCCGATAATGCGCAGCTGACCCGAGACCGTTTAGCGGCCATGAAAGATGTTGATTTACTGATCAGCAGTGGCGGGGTGTCGGTGGGTGAGGCGGATTATCTGGGCCAAGTGATCCGTGAAGAAGGTGAGTTGGATTTTTGGAAGCTGGCATTAAAACCCGGCAAGCCCTTTACCTTAGGTCGCTACCAAGGTGTGCCAGTGCTCGGTTTACCCGGTAATCCCACTTCAAGCTTAGTGACTTTTTTATTATTGGCTCGGCCCTATATTTTGACCCGCATGGGGGTGACCGAGCCCATGGCACAGCACTTTGTCGTGCCAGTTAACTTTGCCATGCCAGTCGCTGGTGTGCGCCGTGAGTTTATTCGTGTGGCGCTAGTGGATGGTCGCGCGGAAAAACTGGGTAATCAATGTTCAGGAATTTTGCGCAATGCCACCCAAGCCCATGGTTTGCTTGAGCTGCCGGAAAACACCAGCTGTGCAGTGGGTGATCAGTTGCGTTTCTGGCCGTTTTCCAGCTTGCTCAATTAGGCCGCTGTCCCTGGCCAAGTGGTGCGACAAAAGAGTGATGCTTTAATGTCGCACTGCTTGAACTTGTTCTACCCAACTCAATTGGAAAGCGTTATAGTCTGGCGTATATAACGAAATCAACTAGTCGGGTGCACAATGCTTAAATCAAGTCTAAAAAATCTATTGGCAGCGACCATCCTAGCTGCCTCAGGCAGTGCCTTTGCTGCTGAAGTTACTGTGTCTGCAGCAGCCAGTTTGACCAACGCTTTTAAAGAAATTGCAGAGAATTTCGAAGCCGCGTACCCAGAGCACAAAGTACTGCTTAACTTTGCCGGCTCTGGGGCGCTGCTACAGCAAATTGCTAAAGGCGCACCAGTTGATGTGTTTGCTTCGGCAGACCAAGTCACCATGGATAAAGCGCAGGAGCAGGGTTTGTTGGCTGATGGCAGCCGTCAAGACTTTGTGCAAAACACTGTAGTAGTCATTACCCCTGCCAATAGCCAACTTGAGCTCAATGAGCTAATTGATCTGCAGCAAGACGCACTGCAGCGTTTAGCGGTGAGTAACCCTGAGAGCGTGCCGGTAGGACGCTACAGCAAGCAGGCGCTGGTCACGCATAACTTATGGGATGCCCTGACAGACAAAATCATTAACACCCAGAATGTGCGTCAGTCCTTAGACTATGTGGCCCGTGATGAGGTGGATGCAGGCTTTGTCTACGCCACCGATGCGGCAGTGATGGCTGATAAAGTGAAGGTGCAATTTACTGTGCCGTTAGAAACTGTCGTGAGTTACCCCATAGCAGTGACCAAAGAAGGCAGTCGCAATGAATTAAGCCAGCAATTTATTGACTACACCTTTAACGGTGAAAGTCAGGCTGTACTGAGTAAGTACGGTTTCAGCCAGCCCTAAGCGAACAACCATGGAATCAGTTTGGATAGCGCTCAGCTTGTCATTAAAAGTGGCAGGTTGGGCGACTGCGCTCAATATTGTCTTAGGTATTGGTGTTGGGTTCTTTTTAGCCCGCACGCGTTTTTTTGGCCGTGACTTATTGGATACCTTGCTGACCTTGCCCATGGTGATGCCGCCAACAGTGCTGGGTTATTACTTATTGGTCTTGGTTGGGCGTAAAAGTGCATTTGGCGCATGGCTGTATGACAGTTTCGGAATTAATCTGATTTTCACTTGGCAGGGGGCAGTGATTGCTGCCACGGTGGTGGCCTTTCCTTTGGTGTTTAAGCCAGCGCGGGCTGCTTTTGAAGCGGTGGACAGTGAACTTGAACAAGCTGCTCGAGTTTTGGGCGTGTCTGAGTTGGCGATTTTCTTTCGCATTACTTTGCCGCTGGCCTGGCGCGGTATTTTGGCCGGTGTTTTGTTAGCCTTTGCCCGCGCGCTGGGTGAGTTTGGCGCAACCTTAATGGTGGCCGGCAGTATCCCCGGCAAAACCCAAACCCTGTCCATTGCCGTCTATGAAGCGGTGCAGGCGGGTAAAGATGATACGGCCAATATGTTGGTAGTCATCACCTCCATGGTCTGCGTGGTGGTGTTGTTAACTGCCAGTCGTTTAGCACCGGGGCGTATCAATGAGCGGGCGAGGTAGGCGGATGCTACTAGATCTAGATATCAGTAAAACCATGCGCTCTGGCAACCGTGAGTTTCGCTTAGATTTAAGCTATAGCGCGAGCAATGATCGCTTGGTGATTTTAGGGCCATCTGGCTCAGGAAAAAGCTTGCTGCTGCAAATGATTGCTGGGTTACTTAAACCCGATAGCGGTTATTTAAAGCTGGCTGGGCGCACTTTGTTTGATCAAAAACAGGGAGTTAACCTGACCCCACAACAGCGTCAAGTGGCGTTTCTATTTCAAAATTATGCGCTTTTTCCGCACCTGAGTGTGCGCCAGAACGTTGCTTTTAGTTTACGCCGCGGCCTGTTCAATCCAAGTACCAAGGTGGCCAGTAAGGCAGTGGATTATTGGCTGGATAACTTTGGTTTAGAGCCTGTGCAGCACCAACGACCCCATGAGCTATCTGGCGGTCAGCGCCAGCGTACTGCTTTGGCGCGGGCACTGGTGACTGAGCCGCGTGCATTGCTGCTGGACGAGCCGTTTTCTGCACTGGACCCTGATTTGCGCATTCATATGCGTAAAGAATTGCGTGAACTGCAAGAGCGTTTAGCCGTGCCGCTGATTTTGATTACCCACGATGTTGAGGACGTTAAAGTCTTTTCCAATGAAACCCTGTGCTTGAAAGATGGGCAGATTGATCAAGAGCGTCAGCAACTGCTGCGAGCCGCAATCGCGTAACACTCACTGCCGGCCTAAAGGCTGAATTACACTTCTAGCTTTAAAATTAGAGCCAATAAAAAAGCCAGAATCCACTTGGGACTCTGGCTTTCTCAATGCTGCAAGACGTATAGGCTTGGGCAAACAACAGTTTTACAATACCTGCACTATGGCGTCGGTGACTGCATCAATGTTGTTGAGGTTTAGTGCAGCAACACAAATACGCCCACTGGAGACTGCATAAATGGCAAACTCGTCACGCAGACGATCCACTTGCTCTTTAGTTAGACCTGAGTAAGAAAACATACCGCGCTGCTCAGCAACAAAACTAAAATCTCTTTTCGCTCCTTTGGCTGCCAACTGCTCGACCATCAGCTTGCGCATCAGTTGAATACGCTCGCGCATTTCGCCCAGCTCTTTTTGCCACAGAGCATTCAGCTCAGGGGTATTCAAAACCAAACCAACCACAGTGGCACCATGGGTGGGCGGGTTAGAGTAGTTGGTGCGAATGACTAGCTTAAGTTGCGACATGACGCGACCAGCTTCTTCTGCAGAGTCGGCAACGATAGATAAAGCCCCCACACGCTCGCCATACAAGGAAAACGACTTGGAGAAAGAGCTGGAAACAAAGAAGGGCATGCCAGAGTCAGCAAACAAGCGCACAGCCGCTGCATCTTCATAAATACCTTCGGCAAAACCTTGGTAGGCAATGTCTAAAAAGGGCACATGCTCACATTCCTGTAACACTTTAAGCACTGCTTGCCATTGCTCAATACTCAGGTCAACCCCGGTTGGGTTATGACAGCAAGCATGCAAAACTATAATGGATTGCCGCGGTAGCTGACGCAGGTCTTCCAACATGCCTTCGAGATCAACGCCTTGTCGCGCAGCATCGTAGTAACGGTAGTTTTGTACCGGAAAGCCCGCTGCTTCAAACAGTGCGCGGTGGTTTTGCCAGCTGGGATCGCTGATTGCGACCACTGCATCTGGTAACAAACGCTTGAGGTAGTCAGCACCAATTTTTAAGGCACCGGTACCACCAATCGCTTGACTGGTAACACAGCGGCCCGACTTGATAATTTCTGAGTCGGCACCAAATAACAGTTTCTGTACGGCACTGTCGTATGTACCAACCCCTTCAATGGGCAAGTAACCACGCGGAGCGTGTGCCTCAGCGCGGGTCTTTTCAGCTAACTCAACTGCTTTAAGAAGGGGAATACGTCCAGCTTCACTGTAATACACACCAACACCGAGGTTGACTTTGTGTGGACGGGTATCGGCGTTAAAAGCTTCGTTCAGACCCAAGATTGGGTCGCGTGGCGCCATTTCGACGGCAGAGAACAGGCTCATGTTTTGCGAACTCGTTGATTGTTGAATGGAGGCATTAGCTTAACAGACACTGCGTTGAGACGCAGCGCGATTCGACAGGTATTATGGCCAGCTAGCAAAGTTTTTCCGAAATGATTGGTTTTTTTGTCTTTATGCGGTGTTGTGCCGCGCTTGTTATAAGAGGTTTGCATGTCGCGCTTTGAGCTCGTCACACAGTTTCAACCCGCCGGTGATCAGCCCGAGGCCATCCGCAAGTTGGTTGCCGGTATTGAGTCAGGCCTTTCCCACCAAACTTTACATGGGGTAACTGGCTCTGGAAAAACCTTCAGCATGGCCAATGTGATCCAGCAAGTGCAGCGCCCAGCTATTGTTCTGGCACCAAATAAAACTTTGGCAGCGCAGTTGTACGGAGAGTTCAAAGAGTTTTTCCCGAACAACGCGGTTGAATATTTTGTCTCCTATTATGACTATTACCAGCCTGAAGCTTATGTGGCTGCCTCGGACACCTTTATTGAAAAAGATGCCTCGATTAATGATCACATTGAGCAAATGCGCTTGTCCGCGACCAAAGCACTGCTTGAGCGACCAGACGTTATAATTGTCGCCACTGTGTCCTGTATTTATGGTTTAGGTAGCCCAGAAAGTTACTTGAAAATGGTGGTGCACCTAGATCGCGGCGACCGCATTGATCAGCGCACGCTGTTGGCCCGTTTAGCTGATTTGCAATACACCCGCAACGAAGTGGATTTTTCCCGCGCGACATTCCGTGTGCGCGGGGATGTGATTGATGTGTATCCAGCTGAGTCTGATTTTGAAGCCATTCGGGTCGAGTTGTTTGATGATGAAGTGGAAAGCATCAGTGCCTTTGACCCACTGACAGGTAAAGTTATTGGCAAACTACCGCGTTTTACTTTTTACCCCAAGTCACACTATGTAACGCCCCGAGAAACACTGTTAGAGGCCATTGAGCATATTAAAGTGGAGCTTGCTGAGCGCTTAGAATACTTACGCAACAATGATCAGCTGGTGGAAGCCCAGCGCTTAGAGCAGCGCACCCGCTTTGATTTGGAAATGATTTTAGAGTTGGGGTATTGCAACGGTATTGAAAACTATTCGCGCTATTTGTCCGGTCGCGACCCCGGAGCGCCGCCACCGACTTTATACGATTATTTGCCGGATAACGCTTTACTGATAATTGATGAGTCCCACGTTTCAGTGCCGCAAATTGGTGCCATGTATAAGGGGGACCGTTCGCGTAAAGAAAACTTAGTCAACTATGGCTTTCGCCTGCCATCGGCACTGGATAACCGTCCGATGCGCTTTGACGAGTGGGAGGCTGTTAGCCCGCAAACTATTTTCGTTTCAGCCACGCCAGGGCATTACGAAGCTGAGCACGCGGGGCAAGTGGTTGAACAAGTGGTGCGTCCAACCGGTTTAATTGACCCGGAAATTGAAGTGCGTCCAGCACTGACGCAAGTGGACGATTTGCTTTCACAGATCAGCGCACGCATTGCTGTGGATGAGCGTATTTTAGTCACCACGCTTACCAAGCGCATGTCCGAAGATCTGACCGAATACCTGGGTGATCACGGAGTTAAAGCCCGCTATTTGCACTCAGATATTGATACGGTGGAACGGGTGGAGATTATCCGCGACCTGCGCATGGGGGTGTTTGATGTGTTGGTGGGTATTAACTTACTGCGTGAAGGCTTGGATATGCCTGAAGTTTCACTAGTGGCCATTCTTGATGCGGATAAAGAAGGTTTCCTACGCTCAGAGCGCTCACTGATTCAAACCATTGGCCGCGCAGCACGTAACCTAAACGGTAAGGCTATTTTATATGCTGACCGGATGACCGGCTCTATGGAGCGCGCCATTGATGAAACCAACCGCCGCCGTGAAAAACAAATTGCCTTTAATACTGAGCACAACATCACACCCATCGGCGTCAAGAAAAGTGTTAAAGACATTATGGAAGGCGCTGTGGTGCCCGGTGCGCGCAGTAATAAACGTAAGGCTCAAGCCCGCGCTGCCGAACAAGCTGCTGAATATGATCAACTGCACCGTACCCCCAGCGATATCAGCAAGCGGATCAAACAGTTGGAGGAGGAAATGTACCAGCTGGCCCGCGACCTCGAGTTTGAGGCAGCGGCGCAATTACGCGATGAAGTGCAACGCCTGCGTTTGCGCCTCTTGGAGTTGTAACCTTGTCAGTCAAGCTGTTGCGCGGTTGCCTGGCTGCTCTAGGAGCAAATCACAACTGGAGCGAGTGCGCTAGAGTTTGCTAAGATAGCGCCCTTACTTTTATCTTCTTTGGCTTTGAGTGAACTAAATGACCACTGTACGTACCCGTATTGCACCCTCACCAACTGGTGATCCGCACGTTGGCACCGCTTATATTGCATTGTTTAATATGTGTTTTGCCCGTCAGCACGGTGGTCAGTTTATTCTGCGTATTGAAGACACTGATCAGGTCCGCTCAAGCACTGAATCAGAACAGCAAATTTTTGATTCATTGCGTTGGCTAGGTATTGAGTGGGATGAAGGCCCTGATGTAGGTGGCCCACACGGCCCTTATCGACAAAGCGAGCGTGCTGATATTTATAAAAAGCACGCCGATATACTGGTTGATAGAGGCCATGCTTTCCCATGTTTCTGCAGTGCTGAACGCCTTAACGAAGTGCGCGCCCAGCAAATGGCTGACAAACAAACCCCAGCTTACGATGGTCTATGTTCACATTTAGACCCGGATGAAGCGCAGCAGCGAGTTGCCGCTGGTGAGTCACACGTGATTCGCATGCGCATGCCCACTGAAGGCGTTTGTATCGTCGATGATATGCTGCGCGGTAAAGTTGAAATTGGCTGGGACCGCATGGATATGCAGGTGCTAATGAAAGCCGATGGTTTGCCCACCTACTTTTTAGCCAACGTAGTCGATGATCACTTAATGGGCATTACTCACGTGCTGCGCGGTGAAGAGTGGCTGCCATCTGCGCCTAAGTTGATTGCACTGTATGAGTACTTTGGCTGGGAGCAGCCTGTTTTATGCTACATGCCATTGTTGCGTAACCCTGACAAAAGTAAGCTTTCTAAGCGTAAAAACCCCACCTCGGTTACCTTCTATGAGCGTATGGGTTATTTGCCGCAAGCCATGCTCAACTATTTAGGCCGTATGGGTTGGTCAATGCCGGATGAGCGGGAGAAGTTTTCACTGGAAGAAATGATTGAGAATTTTGATATCAATCGTGTGTCCTTGGGTGGCCCAATCTTTGATGTGGAAAAACTGTCTTGGCTTAATGGTCAGTGGCTGCGTGAGCTGACTGTTGAGCAGTTTGCCGATGCTGCTCGCGAGTGGGCATTTAATCGTGACTACGTGATGCAAATTGCACCGCATGTGCAGGGTCGAGTAGAAACCTTAAGTGAAATTGCTCCGTTGGCCGGATTCTTTTTCTCTGGTGCTGTCCCCATTAACGCCGAGCTGTTCAAGCACAAAAAGCTCGACGCTGATCAAGTGCGTCAGACATTGCAGTTGGTACTGTGGCAGCTGGAATCTTTACGCCAGTGGGATAAAGACGCCATTATGGCCAGCATCAATGCAACTGGAGCGCTGCTGGATCTAAAGCTGCGCGACATCATGCCTTTAATGTTCCCTGCAATTACTGGACAAGCCAGTTCAGTTTCGGTGTTAGATGCCATGGCTATTCTTGGCCCGGACTTAACCCGCTACCGTTTACGTCAGGCCTTAGAAGTGCTGGGCGGCGCATCGAAGAAAGAAGTTAAAGCTTGGGAAAAGCTGCTGCTCGACAAATAACGCAGTGGCATAAAAAAGCCGCGCTGACATAAGTATGCTAGCGCGGCAAACGATCTGCAGGGGAGAGTCAGATCGTGGAGGGTTGACGGATATTGAGGATTTGCGATGTGCCTGCCCGTGCTGCTTTGCTTAAGCGCGTACGTGCCGCACGAGGTAAAGGGTTAAACCAGCAAATCACCGTATGACTGCAACCTAAGCGTAGTGCATCGCAGGCCAGTTCTTGACTGCTTTGCATGCCCCTGGGACGTAAAACTAAAATACGCTCTCGATTGAGACCCGCATCCCGCAACCATTGGGCGGTAATTTGCTTTGGTGGTGATATCAAGGTGAGCCAGCGGTCATTTTCATCTTCACTCAACTCGCGCAAAATAGGCGCAATGAGCTGTAGGCATTGTTGGCTGCGGCCAGATAAAGAAATTTCACTGAATACGCCGTCGTCTTGCACGGCTGAGTCTTTTTGAACTGGCAAGGGCGCTTCAAGCAGAGGCGCAACCGCAGAACTGCCAACACTAAACAGCGGCTCAAATAAGGGTATCTGCTGATCTTTAAGTGATACTTGGCGAGTCATAAAACCTCTCTAGCGGCGTATAACACCGACACTTAAGCCTTCAATGGTCAGTTCTTGTGTTTTTAAATCAACAACAATTGGTTCAAAGTCGCTGTTTTCAGGTAACAACCAAACCGTATTACCTTCACGCTTATAACGTTTCACAGTGACATCATCATCGATTCGGGCGACAACCACTTGACCGTTACGGGCTTCTTGAGTGATATGAACGGCGAGCAAGTCGCCATCAAGGATACCAATATCTTTCATACTCATACCGCGCACTTGCAGTAAGTAATCTGCCCTTGGTTTAAATAAGTTGGGGGGCACAGGGCAGGAGCTTTCAATATGTTGCTCAGCCAAAATGGGTTCGCCCGCAGCAACTCGACCGACAACCGGCAGCTCATTCTCATTGAGGGTCAGGCCATTGGCGTCTAAGCTTTCGACCTCGACTATTTTCAAGCCGCGAGAAGCGCCTGGAATCATTTCAATTGCACCTTTGCGCGCTAGGGCTTTGAGGTGATCTTCTGCGGCATTAGGTGACTTAAACCCCAACTCTTTAGCGATCTCAGCACGTGTTGGTGGGTAACCATTGTCTTCAATCCAGACCTTAAGAAAGCTTAAAATTTCTGCCTGACGTTTCGTTAGCTTCGACATAATGAGTCTCTGTTGTTATATACAGTGACTGTTATTATATACAGTCATTTTCGATATGCAACGTTTTCACTGTATAGGTGCACACTTACTGACTGAGCATACGAGTTTAAACAGCAGGCTCTAAAGGTCTAAAGGTGAGAGGCGAGAGGTAGCAGAGGCAGCGGGAAGAGGGGGCTCTAGTGCAGCGCAAGTTGCAGCAGGATTTCACAGGCATCCTGAGCGCCAGCCATGAGCAGGCCTTTGCCAAGAGTGTCTGCAGTTGCTTGATTTTTCGGTAAAAGCAGTACTTCCAATGGCGCAGGTGCTTTGTTTAAAGCCAAGCGAGCATAGGGGCAGCCGGAGTGCAGTAAAATAGCCATAAACTCACGGTCACTCCATGCTTGCTCGGGCATGATGAGCATGTGGTATGTTTGCTTTACAGTTTGTAAGGTGTTGATATTCAGCGAGTAGCGGCAGATATGCGTACGCTTGGGCAACTCTAAACCGCGCCGTCTGGCGTAGACAACCGCGCAAGCGAATTCGTAACTGTGTTGTTCACCTGACCAAAATAAGCTTTCACCCAGCCAGCTGGCTTGGCGTAAGTAAATAGGTTCATCACTTAAAAACAACGGAATTGCTTGCGTGATGGTTTTCTCAAAGTCGCGGTAACTGATAATGCGAATATGACGACACTCTTTGCTGGCGGCAAGGGTTTCTAAGTCTTGCATGCCGGTCAGTTCGGCGAGGGGTTCAGTTAAGCCATATACATCACGTAAATCGACAATGGTTTCAGTATCAATGTCTTTATTGACCAATTTGGCAAGTAAGGCATGCGCCGCCGCTTTATCTTCTTGTACCGGCCCAGAAAGTGCGCCCCGAGGCAGTTCGTACAGGTGTTGGAAGTAGAGGTTTTTTTTCCAAGAAATCGTTAGCGGTGGAACTTCAAGACCCGCAAATGGCAGCTGAATGCGTGCAGCAATACGTTCTGGCGTAAAGGTGCTGGCGTCAAAATCAGCGCTTTTAAATAAAGCCCTGAAGCGCGACAGAAGTGACCCTGAAAAAGTTGAACGCCCCATAGATCTAGATAACACCTTTCGAACAGTAATAACCGTGAAGAGCCTCGGCATAACGCATGCTACACTGTGACAATATTTTAATAACAGTGCAATACTTCAATAGCAGAGTTTAGCATGCTCAGTTTAGTCTTTGATATATCAATACCTGCACAGGAATTCTTACGTGTTTATCAGGGTACGGCTAACCGCGTCTTGATTCGCAGCAGAACCGGACGAACGATCAGTCTGCCGGCGCGACACCTGCAGCCCTTTTTAACCCGTAATGGTATATCTGGCAGCTTTATTATGGAGTTTAATGCGCAAGGTCAGCTTTTAGATCTGCGGCGCTTAGCTTAACCCGCTATAATTACAAACATTAACTTAACTGATTCGATACCTTATATTCTATGTACAGCTTATCCCGTCGTTTACTCTTTAAATTATCCCCTGAAACAGCCCATGAATTAACCATAGATTTATTGGGTGCGGCAGGGCGACTTGGTTTGGCGCAGCGTGTGGTAAAACAGCCGACAGCTTTGCCAGTCAATGTTATGGGGATTGATTTCCCTAACCCAGTTGGTTTAGCCGCTGGTTTAGATAAGAACGGCGATGCCATTTTAGGTTTATCTGGTCTTGGCTTTGGCTTTATTGAAATAGGTACTGTGACGCCACGGGCGCAACCTGGTAATCCCAAGCCGCGTCTGTTTCGTTTGCCTGCCGCAGAAGCTGTGATTAACCGCATGGGGTTTAATAACCTTGGCGTTGATCACCTTGTGGAACGGGTACGCAACGCTAAGTTTTCTGGTGTCTTGGGGATTAATATCGGCAAAAACGTCGACACCCCAGTTGAGAATGCTGCCGACGATTACTTATTGTGCATGGATAAAGTGTACAGCAGTGCCAGTTACATTACGGTGAATGTAAGTTCGCCGAACACGCCCGGCTTACGCTCTTTACAGTTTGGTGAATCGTTAAAAAACCTGCTGGATACCTTGCGTCAACGTCAAGAAGATCTCACCGTTGTGCATGGCAAGCGCGTGCCGTTAGCGATTAAAATTGCTCCAGACATGAGCGACGAGGAAATTGTTAGCGTTGCCAATATTTTAATTGAAACGGGCATGGATGCAGTGATTGCCACTAACACTACGGTGTCTCGCCGGGGTGTTGAAGGGATGTTGCATGCCGATGAAACAGGTGGTTTATCCGGTGCGCCGGTACGCGAACAAAGCACTCATGTGGTCCGTGTGCTGGCTGAAACATTAGCAGGACGTTTACCTATTATTGCCGCTGGCGGCATTACTGAAGGTCAGCATGCTGCGGAAAAAATCCAAGCAGGCGCGAGCCTAGTACAGGTTTATTCGGGTTTTATTTATAAAGGACCTGAGCTCATTCGTCAGTCTGTGGATGCCATTGCCGGCGTACAGCCTAAGGCCTGATAGCGGCTATTGGGTTATTACAGAATCGTGAGGCCTGACTTGCGCCTCACGATCTAAACAGCAGCAGGCTTAACCTACGGCATTGAGTTCATTAAGCCGATGAATACCTGCGGTGCCACGATAGCCATCCCAGTTATCAGCACGGCCTTCTCGCCAGCCGTTTAACCAAGCTTGACGAGCAGATATTAAATTAAATGGACAGAGTTCGCGCGACTTACCTGTGACACCATGTTGGTAGCCACGTAAAAAAGCACGTTCTAACGGATCACGCTTGAGTCTTCTCATTGGGTGTTGCCCTCAGTGTTTGACAAGAATGTTACCGTCGGCTTTATAAGAAAGCCGTATACTGTACAGTTAAGAAACTCACATGCTCCAAGGTGAGTTTCAAGCTTGGCAAACCAACCAAGCTCATACGAGTTCTAACCAATGCTAAGCAGAGTTGGAATGATTATTTTGATCTATACAAGGGCTCTTTCAAGTATAAAAAGCATAAGGGGCGGTTTGTTGAATGGCTAAGCCGCATAGCTGAGTGTTTATGCGCTTGGTATCTGTGTTACAACTCAGCGTAATTGTCGCAAGCACAGCTCGTAATTGGGATTAATTCGATGAAAGGTTATTTTAACCTTACGAAAACCCTTCTATAAAAGTTTTAAATTAAGTACTCACTGGAAATTTTATGCCCGCCAATCAAGAAGTTGAACTGTATTTAACCTGTCCCAAGAGTCTAGAGGGTTTGTTGCTTGATGAAGCACAAGCCTTGGGCTTATCGGATGCTCGCGAGCAACTGGCTGGCGTATCAGGACGCGGTACGATGCAGGCCGCTTACCGCATGTGTTTGTGGTCACGGTTGGCTAACCGCGTCTTGTTGGTGTTAAAGCGCTTTAGCGTAAAAACAGTTGAAGATTTGTATCACGGCGTAAACGACATTGATTGGTCGGAGCATTTGCTTGCCAGTGGTACTTTATCTGTTGAGTTTACCGGCCGTGGCTCTGGGATTGATAACACCCACTTTGGCGCGTTAAAAGTAAAAGATGCCATTGTTGATGCTTTACGCGATGCCGAGGGCAACCGTCCTTCTGTTGATAAAATCAATCCCGATGTACGGATCCATTTGCACCTGCGCCGCGGTGAGGCAACTTTATCGCTAGACCTGTCCGGCACCAGCTTGCATCAGCGCGGCTATCGCTTGCAGCAAGGGGCAGCACCGCTCAAAGAAAACTTAGCTGCAGCTATTTTGCTCCGCGCCGGCTGGCCTGAATTGGCCAAACAAGGGGCTGCGTTAGTGGACCCAATGTGCGGGGTTGGAACCTTCTTAATTGAAGGGGCGATGATGGCAGCGGATGTTGCGCCAAACTTACGCCGTGAGCGCTGGGGTTTTAGTAATTGGCTTGGACATATTCCGGCAACTTGGCAGCCGCTCTACGAAGAAGCGCAACAGCGTGCGCAAACGGGCTTAGCCAAGACGCCACTGTGGATTCGCGGCTATGAAGCGGATCCGCGCTTGATTCAGCCCGCCCGCAATAATATTGAGCGCGCGGGACTGGCACGCTGGGTCAATATTTATCAAGGTGAGTTGGCAACCTTCGAGCCTAAGCCAGATCAAGGGCAAACTGGACTGGTGGTTACCAACCCGCCGTACGGTGAGCGCTTAGGTGATGAAGCCAGTCTTTTGTATCTTTACCAGTATTTAGGTGAGCGCTTACGCAGTGCCTGCTTAGGTTGGCAAGCGGCAGTCTTTACCGGCGCACCTGAACTCGGTAAGCGCATGGGCTTGCGCAGTCATAAACAGTACTCACTGTTTAATGGTGCTCTACCATGTCGCTTGTTGTTGTTCCAAGTTAACCCTGACCGCTTCGTCACCACTGAGCGCGCCAGTAGTCACGGGCAAGCTAAGCCAAGCCGTGATTTTGACGATGAAGCACCGCGCTTAACTGGTGAGCCAGAAACAGTGCCTGTTGCCGCAGAGTCTGCACGCCTGAGCGAAGGCGGACAGATGTTTGCTAACCGTCTAAAGAAAAACCTTAAGCAGCTAGGCCGCTGGGTGCGCAAAGAAGAGATCGAGTGCTACCGACTCTACGATGCCGATATGCCTGAGTACGCGTTAGCCATTGATGTTTATGCTGACTGGCTGCACGTGCAAGAGTATGCTGCACCGCGCTCCATTGATCCGGAAAAAGCTCAAGGGCGTTTCTTAGATGCTTTAGCAGCAATCCCTACGGTAATGGATGTGCCACCTGAGCGCATTGTAATTAAGCGCCGTGAACGTCAAGCGGGCACCCGCCAGTATGAGCGCCAAGCCGAGCGCGGGCAGTTTATGAATGTCACTGAAGGTGGTGTTAAGTTACTGGTAAACCTGACTGACTACTTGGACACAGGGCTGTTTCTTGATCACCGTCCGATGCGCATGCGCATCCAAAAAGAAGCAGCGGGCAAGCGCTTCTTGAACCTGTTTTGCTATACCGCGGTCGCAACCGTGCATGCAGCTGCTGGCGGTGCGCGCAGTACTACCAGTGTTGACTTGTCGAAAACCTACTTGGATTGGGCTAAGCGCAATCTAGCGCTAAATGGTTTTTCAGATAAACACAGCTTAGTGCATGCAGACGTTATGGCGTGGTTGGAAAATGATCGGGAAATCTACGACATGATCTTTGTCGATCCACCAACGTTTTCCAACTCTAAGCGAATGGATGATGTGTTTGATATCCAGCGCGACCATGTGCTTTTGCTTGATCGCGCCATGGCCCGTTTAGCACCGGGTGGTAGCCTGTACTTCTCGAATAATTTCCGCCGTTTTGTGATGGATGAAAGTGTTGAATCTCGCTATCAAGTGACAAATATCACTGCGCAAACCTTTGATCCAGACTTTGCGCGCAATAAGAAAATTCACCAAGCATGGCATTTAACTCAGCGCACTGATTGATTTATATCGTCTAATAGCTGGGCTGAGCGTATGATAAGCAACTTGCAAATTATGCAAATTAATAACTGAAAGTAACCCACCGGGAGGTGCTTAGAATGAACGATAAAACCAAACAAACTACTGTCGCACCAGTAGGCGAAAAACTACAGAAAGTCTTGGCGCGCATGGGTGTCGGCTCGCGCCGCGAAATGGAGCGCTGGATTCAAGAGGGGCGGGTACAGGTTAACTCTCGCGTTGCTAAGCTAGGCACTCGAGTCGATAGTCTAGATGCCATCGCTGTTGATGGTCGCCCATTGAAAAGCGATGCTGCTGACTATGCACAACGCCGTGTGTTGATCTACAACAAACCCGACGGTGAAGTTTGCACCCGTAACGACCCCGAGGGCCGCCCCACAGTCTTTGATCGGATTCCCAAGCCCCATGCTGGGCGCTGGATCAATATTGGCCGTTTAGATATCAACACCACAGGCTTGCTGATGTTTACCACCGATGGCGAGCTGGCTAACCGTTTAATGCACCCGTCTTATCAGATGGACCGTGAGTACGCCGTGCGTGTGCGCGGTGATGTCACTGAAGAGATGATCGATAATCTGAAGAAAGGTGTGATGCTTGATGATGGTCCGGCCAAGTTTACTGACATTAAAGCAGCGCCAGGTGGTGAGGGCTTTAACCGTTGGTTCCATTGTGTGGTGATGGAAGGGCGTAACCGTGAAGTGCGACGCTTATGGGAATCACAGGATGTGGTGGTCAGCCGTCTTAAGCGTGTGCGTTTTGGACCAGTGTTTTTGACGTCTGAATTACGCATGGGGCGCTGGCGTGAAATGACCCAGTCGGAAGTGGATATTCTCAGTAAAGAGGTGGGGCTGGAGCCGATTGCTTTGCCGGAAATGAGCCTAAAAGCTAAAGAGAAGCTTGAGCGTCAGCAACGTAAAACCGTGAAACCTGTAGGAGCTGGCCATGGTGCACGCCGTGGTGCGGATAAAACCGTTTACACCACCAGTAAAGAGCAGCCTGCTGAGTTTGCCAAAGACTCCAGAAAGCCTCGTAGCAATGCGCCTGCCGGTAATAAAAAAGCACCAGTACGCCGTTTACGTCCTGAGTAATTAAACGCAGAAAATATTGTGGCGCTCTAAACTAGGGCGCTACTTGGACTTGGTTACGACCTTTGCGCTTGGCAGCATACAAGGCTACATCAGAGCGTTGTAACAAGCTGCTCAGTGAGTCATCAGAGCCTAATGTCGCGCAGCCTAAACTTGCTGTTATAGATATTTCTTCCCCAGCGAAGTTGATGAGCAATGCTGCTAAACTTGCGCGCAATCTTTCTGCCACCACTAGAGCATCTGCCTCGCAAGTGTTCGGCAATACAGCTAAAAACTCCTCACCGCCGTAGCGAAATAAAGCATCGGTGCTGCGCAATTGCATTTGGATAGCTTGGGCGATTTCTACCAGCACCAAGTCGCCAGCACTGTGGCCATAGCAATCATTGATGCGTTTAAAGTAATCAATATCAATCATCAGTACCGACAGTGGCTGCTTATGACGCTGCGCCGTATCAATATCACGCTGCAAGGTTTGCTGCATAGAGATCCGATTGCCAGCCCCAGTTAATGGATCTTTAAGGGCGCTTTGCAGTGCGGCAGCGTAGAGCAGACCGTTGCGCAATGGGAAAATCAAACTGGCAATGATCGACTCAAAATCACCCAACTCCTGTTCAGTGAAGCTGCGTCCTCGGCTAAAGACAATATTGCCCAAATACTCACCTTGATAGTTCAAGTTATAGGCCACGCGATGCTTTTGCAGGACGCCCAGTTCTACAGCAACGCTTTGACTCTCATGCCTGTAAGTGAGCGAGTCGTAGCTGATCATGCGCTGTGATATTTTAAAAAACATCATTAAAATATCTTGCACATCCAAAGTGCTCTGCAATTGGTTGGATAACAGCTGACGCAACTCTTCATGGGATAGCGCTAGCAGCGGCAGCTCTTTAGCTGTACTGGCAAAGCGCTTAGCCGCAGAGCTTTCTAAATTAATAACATTTGAGTTGGATTGCGTATTCATAACATGGGACGCCTTAAGTATGCTTAATATTACTTAAGCTATTTTCGTGCCAGAATTATAAACACCTTCAATATCAATGACTTATACCGACAGGCAGGTTGCAGCGTCAAAAAAACATTGCAAATGGCCACTATGGCCAGCTCCTGTGGCCAGTATTCCAAATAAGGCTGTATTTTTTTGACGAAGCTGATGAAGGAGGGCGCTGTTAGACAGTTGTAGACGGGCTAGGTTAAAGCAAAACGCGCCAAGCCAATTGCTGGTCATGGCGCGTATACGGGCGTAAATAGGTAAAGATTTATTCGCGCGCGTTAAGTGCTTGCCCAGTGACCCCTTTGCTATCCGGGCCCATCAAGTAGAGATACAGCGGCATGATGTCAGCTGGAGTAGGATTGTTCATGGGGTTCTCGCCTGGATAAGCATGGGCGCGCATGTCAGTGCGTGTTGCGCCTGGATTAAGGCTGTTGGCGCGAATACAAGTGCCGTCCATCTCGTCCGCCATCACTTGCATTAAGCCTTCGGTAGCAAACTTAGAGACTGCATAAGCGCCCCAGTAGGCGCGTCCTTTGCGGCCCACGCTGCTTGAGGTGAAGATCACTGAGGCATCCTTGGATAAGCGCAATAGCGGCAGCATGGCGCTGTTCAGCATAAACATTGCATTGACGTTGATCTGCATAACCTTGGCAAAATTCTCACCGGCCAACTGTTCCAGAGGGGTGCGCGGACCTAAAATAGAGGCGTTGTGCAGCAAGCCATCTAAATGTCCAAACTCGGCTTCAACCATTGCTGCTAACTCACCATAGGCATCACTGTTGGCACGCTCTAAATCCAAGGGAATCACAACTGGTTGCGGGTGGCCTGCAGCAACAATTTCATCGTACACAGCGTTTAGGTTCTTTTCGGTTTTACCCAGTAATAAGACGGTTGCACCATGGGCGGCATAGGTGCGCGCTGCTTCGGCGCCAATACCGCGTCCAGCACCCGTTACCAAAATAATACGATCTTTCAATAAGTCAGCAGGCGCTGTGTAATCAAACATAAATTATTCCTTTCAAAACAATGAACTAAGCCAGCTTATTGATGTAAATACTGCTGCTGGCAGGTTATTTAATTTAACAGCTGCGCTGTATGTCGAGCAGATTGATGAGCTCGCCAATGTTATCAAGCACCGCATCAGCACCCCAGTTGCTCGGGTTGTCGCCAGCGCTGATATAGCCATAACGCACTGCGACTGTGCGCATATTTGCTGCGCGACCGGCATCAATATCGCGTTGATCATCGCCGACATACAGCACTTGCCGTGGGTCTAGCTGTAACTGTTTGCAGGCCAATAACAACATATCTGGCGCGGGCTTACTGTTGCTCACATGATCAGGGCAGAGTAAAACTGCGCTGCGTGAGGATAAGTTCAGGGCATCCATAATTGGCTGAGCAAAACGCCAAGGTTTGTTGGTGGCAACACCCCAGCGCATACCAGCATTATCGAGCTGCTTGAGAACCTCTAAAACACCGGTAAAAGGTACGGTGTATTTAGCATGTTGCTGGGTGTAGCGCGCTAAGAAGTCTTCGCGCAACGCGTCTGCTTCTGGGTGGTCCGGATCTAAGGCAAGAGCAAAATTAACCATGGCTTGCGCGCCTTGCGAGACTTGCTGGCGAAAACCACTAGCACAGGCCAGTGGCGGCAAGCCTCGTTCGCTACGCATACTCTGCACAATGGCAAAAAAATCCTGCGCGGTATCGAGTAGGGTACCGTCCAGATCAAACAACACTGCTTCAATGCGCATTAGGCATCCTTAGTGGTGTGCAGCATGTAGTTCACATCCACATCAGCTTCAAGCTTGTAACGCTTGCTCAGCGGGTTGTAGGTTAAGCCAATAATGTCTTGCACTTGCAGGCCAGCGGCGCGACTCCAAGCGCCCAGTTCCGACGGGCGAATAAACTTTTTGAAATCATGGGTGCCGCGCGGCAATAACCGCATAATGTATTCAGCGCCAACAATAGCGAATAGATAAGCTTTGGGGTTGCGATTGATCGTTGAGAAAAATACTTGGCCACCAGGTTTAACTAATGCGTAACAGGCACGAATAATCGATGCGGGATCAGGTACATGCTCAAGCATTTCCAAGCAAGTCACCACATCAAATTGCTCTGGCATTTCCGCCGCTAAGTCTTCTGCGGTAACTTGGCGATAGGTGACGTCAACACCAGTTTCAAGCTGGTGCAAGCGCGCGACAGCTAACGGGGCTTCACCCATATCAATACCGGTCACGGTGGCGCCGCGTTGTGCCATTGCTTCACTTAAAATGCCGCCGCCACAGCCAACGTCGAGCACTTTTTTACCGGCTAATGAGGCGCGCTCATCAATCCAGTTCACCCGCAG
The DNA here is from genome assembly GCF_027498055.1 of Denitrificimonas caeni. Lineage (GTDB taxonomy): Bacteria > Pseudomonadota > Gammaproteobacteria > Pseudomonadales > Pseudomonadaceae > Denitrificimonas. The sequence goes on along the minus strand of NZ_CP114976.1, from coordinate 1,829,465 downwards.
AGGATTAATGTCGTGTAAGGGTTTAAATTCACTCTCACGATCCCACCAGCGGTGAGCTAAGGCTTCAAACTTCGCAATTTCAGCATGGTCTACATTGGTCATAACCCAGTCCTATACGATATGTGCCGCGATTTAAGGTACACATCATGCCAGTTTTTCTTTATTTTTACCTTATTGATCGCAAGGGCTGACTCAAGAAAGCTTGACAAGACTATAAGAGTGCTACTTAAGCGTTTGATTTGTTTGCTATTTTACGACCCCACTCGCGACTCTTAGCAATGATTCGTTGCTCATCCATTCGCACCAGCTGGCGGTCTTTAAGGAGCTGTTTGCCACCCACCCAGACATGCTCGACACAATTGCGCGCCGCGGCATAAATCAGTTGTGAGACTGGCTCGTAAACTGGCTGCAGAGATAAATCATTAAAATTAAAGGCGGTGAGGTCAGCTAACTTGCCCACTTCCAATGATCCAGTTTGCCTGTCAATCCCCAAGGCTCGGGCACCGTTTAAGGTGGCCATGCGCAAGGCACGGTGCGCATCAATGGCGCTAGCCGACTGCGCCACTGCTTTGGCTAATAAGGCTGCAGTACGCGTTTCGCTAAGCAGGTCAAGATTGTTATTGCTGGCTGCACCGTCGGTACCAACAGCGATATTTACCCCAGCATTCCACAAGCGCTCAATGGGGCAAAAGCCACTGGCAAGCTTTAAGTTGGATTCAGGGCAATGAATGACACTGGTATTGCTTTGTACCAAGAGCGCAATATCTTCATCGCTCACTTGGGTCATATGCACTGCCTGGAAACGTGGCCCCAGCAGGCCTAGGCGATTCAGACGGGCCAGTGGGCGCTCGCCATACGTCTCAATACTTTGCTGCACTTCCGCGGCTGTCTCATGCACGTGCATTTGTACGGGCGCATCCAACTGCGCGGCCAGCATCACAATATTATCAAGCCCCTGATCGTTTACCGTATAAGGCGCATGTGGGCCAAAACCAATGGAAAGACGCGGGTGCTGCTTAAAGTCATCAAACAACTGTAAACCTTCGCGCAAGGCTTGGGCGCTGTTGCGAGCCCCAGGCACGGGAAAATCCAACATAGGCACGGTAATTTGCGCACGGATACCGCTACTGTGTACTTGCTGGCAAACTGTTTCGGGAAAGAAATACATGTCAGAAAAACAGGTGATGCCGTTTTTTAGCTGCTCAGCAATGGCTAGATCAGTGCCATCGCGGACAAAGTCGGCATTCACCCACTGCGCTTCTGCAGGCCAAATGTGTTCTTTAAGCCAAACCTGTAAAGGTAAGTCATCGGCCAAACCGCGAAATAACGACATCGCCGCGTGACCATGGGCGTTAATCAAGCCGGGGGTCAACAGGGTATTGGGTAGCTCACGGATGTCGGCACAAGGCACTTTTAATGCTTGCTCGCGCGGCGCAATTAAAGCGATGTGGTCGCCGCGTATACCAATAGCGTAGTTTTTTAACACTACACCGGCGGGCTCAACCGGCACTAGCCACTCGGGCAATAACAAGCAATCTAAAGGCGAGTGGGGCATATGTGTGGCTTCCTGCTACAAAATTGATAAATGCTTTAATGGTGGATAAAGCGTTGTGCTGCTCATTGCTCGATAGACGCAACAACTGTCCAGCGGGGCACAGCTGCAGCGCGGTTTTAAATCCAGATTCAGCTATAATCACTTATTTATCAAGGGGTCATATGGATGATACGCGAACAGATGCTTGCGGCTGAAAAGGTTAAAGCCCTTGAGTGGCGCGATAATGCCTTGTACTTGCTTGATCAGCGCTTGCTGCCACAGGAAGAATGCTGGCAGCGCTATACAACAGCCAGTGCAGTTGCCCAAGCCATCGCTGAGATGCATGTGCGTGGCGCGCCGGCCATTGGTGTTGCGGCAGCTTTCGCCATAGTACTGGCAGCGCAGCAGCACAGCGCTTATCAGGTTGCGGATTTAGCAGTGGCATTACAGCCCGACTTCGAGCTGCTCGCGGCATCGCGACCTACGGCAGTGAACCTATTCTGGGCGCTGGATAAAATGCGTGCCTGCCTTGCCGCTGTCAGTCAGCACACTAACCCGCTGCTAGCTTTAGAGGCGCAAGCGCTGGCTATTTATAACGAGGACCGCGCAGCTAACTTGCAGACCGCTGAGTTTGGCCTACAGGTTATACGTGAGAGCAGTGCTGGCAAGCAGCATGTTATGACTCACTGTAATGCCGGCGCTTTAGCTACCGCAGGCTTTGGTACGGCTTTAGGGGTGATTCGCGCTGCTTACATAGATGGATTGCTTGAGTGTGTGCATGTCAACGAAACCCGTCCTTGGCTACAAGGTGCGCGGCTGACTGCATGGGAATTGCTGGGTGAGGGAATCCCTAGTGTGCTCAGCGTAGACTCCTGCGCAGCTCATTTAATGCACCAAGGTAAGATCAGTTGGGTGATTGTCGGCGCCGACCGCATCACTGCCAATGGTGATGTCGCCAATAAAATTGGTACCTATCAGTTGGCCGTGCTGGCCCGCTACCATGCTGTAAGGTTTATGGTGGTCGCGCCAAGCTCGACGATTGATATGCAGCTTGCCAGCGGAATAGACATTCCCATTGAAGAGCGCGACGCGACTGAGGTTCTTGCTCTGAGCGGGCAGCGTCTGGCCGCCCAAATCCCCGCTTACAATCCAGTGTTTGATGTTACTCCCGCAGAATTGATTGACGTAATCGTGACCGAGCGCGGTATCGTGCGCCAACCTAATCAGCACAAGATGCTAGAGCTGATGCAAGGCCCGTCATAGGCTTTTAGCAATTTAGCGCCTGTGTTTATTTATCTGGAAATGCTCGAGAGTGGGGTTAAAATTGCACTCAAGAGCGAAACTAAGAAAAAGCCATTGTCTAGATTGAGCGCGTTAGCACGGCATGTGTTACTATAAGCCGCTTGTAATGGGCATGATGAATTAATAAGGAACCGAGCTTCCATGGGTGAATTGGCCAAAGAAATCCTTCCGATCAGTATCGAAGATGAAATGCGACAGTCGTACCTCGATTATGCGATGAGTGTAATTGTTGGGCGCGCGTTGCCAGATGCACGAGACGGATTAAAACCCGTACACCGGCGTGTGTTGTTCGCGATGCGTGAACTGGGTAATGACTGGAACAAACCCTATAAGAAATCGGCGCGGGTCGTCGGTGACGTTATCGGTAAATATCACCCACATGGTGATATTGCTGTGTACGACACCATTGTCCGTATGGCGCAGCCGTTCTCTTTGCGTTACTTGCTGGCCGATGGCCAAGGTAACTTCGGTTCCGTAGACGGTGATAACGCAGCTGCAATGCGGTATACCGAAGTACGCATGACCAAGTTAGCCCATGAGCTGCTGGCTGACTTAGACAAGGAAACGGTGGACTGGGTAGCGAACTACGACGGCACGGAAATGATTCCAGCTGTTTTGCCGACCAAGGTCCCCAATTTGCTGGTCAATGGCTCCTCCGGAATTGCCGTAGGTATGGCTACCAACATTCCTCCGCACAACTTGCGTGAAGTGATTGATGGCTGCTTAGCCCTGATTGACAACCCTGATATCTGCATTGATGAGCTGATGCAGTTTATTCCAGGCCCTGATTTCCCCACTGCGGGAATTATTAACGGCCGCGCAGGCATTGTTGAGGCGTACCGCACCGGTCGCGGACGTATTTACATGCGCGCACGCACCTTTATTGAAGACATTGATAAAGTTGGTGGTCGTCAGCAAATCGTTATCAGTGAGTTGCCATATCAGCTGAACAAAGCCCGTTTGATTGAAAAAATCGCGGAGCTGGTTAAAGAGAAAAAGCTCGAAGGCATCAGTGAGTTGCGCGACGAGTCTGATAAAGACGGTATGCGCGTGGTGATTGAACTGCGCCGTGGTGAAGTGCCAGAAGTGGTTCTCAACAACCTCTATGCGCAAACTCAAATGCAAAGTGTGTTCGGCATTAACGTCGTTGCCCTCGTCGATGGTCAGCCACGCTTGCTTAACCTCAAAGACATGCTGGAAGTTTTTGTCCGTCACCGCCGTGAAGTAGTGACGCGCCGCACCGTCTATGAACTACGCAAAGCCCGTGAACGTGGCCATATTCTTGAAGGGCAGGCTGTGGCCTTGTCCAACATTGACCCAGTCATTGCCATGATTAAAGACTCTCCTACGCCAGCAGAAGCCAAAGAGCGTTTAATTGCTACGGCATGGGAGTCCAGCGCAGTTTCCGCGATGGTTGAGCGCTCCGGCGCTGAATCCAGTCGCCCAGAAGACTTGGATGAGCAATACGGCATGCATGATGGTTTCTACCATTTGTCGCCTGAGCAAGCACAAGCTATTTTGGATCTACGCCTGCATCGCTTAACCGGTCTCGAGCATGAAAAACTCTTAGCTGAATACCAAGATATTCTTGAGCAAATTAGCGAGCTGTTACATATTTTGGGCAGTGCTGAGCGTTTACTTGAAGTGATCCGTGAAGAGCTTGAAAAAGTTAAAGCCGACTTTGGTGATGATCGCCGCACGGAAATTACCGCCTCCCATGTTGATTTAACCATTGCTGACTTAATCACTGAAGAAGAGCGCGTAGTAACAATTTCGCACTCTGGCTACGCTAAAAGCCAACCGCTGGATGCCTATAATGCCCAGCGCCGCGGTGGCCGCGGGAAAGCGGCGACTGGCGTCAAAGATGAAGACCATGTTGAGCACTTATTGGTCGCTAACAGCCACACCACGCTGCTGCTATTCTCCAGCAAAGGCAAGGTGTACTGGAAGCGTACTTTTGAAATCCCAGAAGCTTCCCGCACGTCCCGCGGTCGCCCCATTGTCAACTTATTGCCACTGGATGACGGTGAAAAGATCACTGCAATGCTGCCGGTCAATGAGTACACCGAGGGTTACTTTATCTTTATGGCAACTGCCAACGGCACCGTGAAGAAAACTCCACTGGAACAATTTAGCCGCCCCAGAACCTCTGGCTTAATTGCTTTGGCTTTGGATGAAGATGACACCCTGATTTCTGCTGCCATTACTGATGGTACGCACGATGTCATGCTGTTCTCTGATGGCGGTAAAGTAACACGCTTTGCGGAAACCGATGTACGCGCCATGGGCCGTACCGCTCGCGGTGTTAGAGGGATGCGTCTGCCAGAAGAGCAGAAATTGATTTCCATGATCATTCCTGAAGAAGACAGTGAAATCCTCACCGCTTCTGAGCGTGGTTACGGTAAGCGCACCGCCATCACTGAGTTCCCTAATTACCGTCGCGGTGGTCAGGGGGTCATTGCCATGGTTTCCAATGAGCGCAACGGTAAGCTGGTTGGTGCTATTCAAGTGCTTGACGGTGAAGAAATCATGTTGATTTCCGACCAAGGTACTTTAGTGCGTACCCGTGTTGACGAAGTCTCTTCGCTGTCGCGCAACACCCAAGGGGTGATGTTGATTCGTTTAGCTAAAGATGAATCTTTAGTGGGCTTGGAGCGGGTGCAAGACCCAGCCGACAGTGACGAAGATGAAGAGTTAGCTGAGTCTGAATTGGGCGCAACTGAGCCGGTTAATGCTGCAGCAGACGCTGATCATGAAGACGTAAGCAGTGGGCCGGAGACGCTTACTGACGAGCCAAGCAATCCGCAGGAGTGAGAGAGCAGTGAGTAGAGTTTATAATTTTTGCGCAGGACCTGCTGCGCTGCCAGAAGCAGTATTAAAACAGGCACAAAGTGAGCTACTGGATTGGCACGGCAAAGGCCTGTCAGTGATGGAAATGAGTCACCGCGGTGATGAGTTCACCTCCATTGCCGCCACCGCCGAGCAAGACTTGCGCGATCTTTTAGGGGTACCAGACAACTATAAAGTGTTGTTTATGCAAGGCGGGGCCAGTCAGCAATTTGCCCAGATCCCTCTCAATTTTTTAGCTGAAGGTGCTACGGCAGACTATATCGACACAGGGATTTGGTCACGTAAAAGCATTGAAGAAGCCAGCCGTTTTGGCAATATCAATGTAGCCGCCAGTGCCAAAGAGTACGACTACTTTGCCATTCCTGGTCAGAATGAATGGCAGTTGAGCAAAGATGCTGCCTATGTGCATTACGCCAGCAATGAAACCATTGGCGGACTGCAATTTGATTGGACACCACAAACCGGCGACACCCCACTGGTGGTCGACATGTCGTCCGACATTCTCTCTAAGCCTTTGCAAGTCTGCCGTTACGGCATGATCTATGCTGGTGCACAGAAAAATATTGGCCCAAGCGGCTTAGTGGTTGCCATTGTCCGTGAAGACTTGCTGGGGCGCGCACGTGCCAGTTGCCCAACCATGCTTAACTACAAGGTGGCTGCTGATAACGGCTCCATGTACAACACACCACCGACTTTCTCATGGTATTTATCTGGTTTGGTCTTTAAGTGGCTGAAGGAGCAGGGCGGCTTAGAAGCCATGGCGAAGATTAACCACGCCAAACAAGCACTGCTCTACCAAACCATTGATGCCAGCGATTTCTACAGCAACCCAGTGGCGAGCAATGCGCGCTCGTGGATGAACGTGCCATTTCGTTTGGCTGACGCCAAGCTCGACAAGGCTTTCTTAGCCGGCGCCGATGAGCGTGGCTTGTTAAACCTTAAAGGCCATCGCTCGGTTGGCGGTATGCGCGCCTCAATTTATAACGCCGTATCGTTAGAAGCAGTAGAGGCGCTTGTAGCCTATATGCAAGAGTTCGAGAAGGAGCGTGCATAAATGAGTGATCATGAGCTGCAAGCTTTACGCGTACGCATTGACTCTTTAGATGAAAAGATCCTGGAGCTGATCAGTCAGCGCGCCCGCTGCGCGCAAGAGGTTGGTCGCATCAAAATGGCCACTTTGAAAGAGGGTGAAGAAGCAATTTTCTATCGGCCTGAACGTGAAGCACAAGTGCTAAAACGCATTATGGAACTGAATAAAGGCCCACTCGACAATGAGGAAATGGCGCGTTTATTCCGTGAAATCATGTCCACTTGCTTAGCCTTAGAACAACCGTTAAAAGTTGCTTATTTAGGCCCAGAAGGCACTTTTTCACAGGCTGCTGCACTAAAGCACTTTGGTCAGGCAGTGGTGAGCAAGCCTATGGCTGCCATTGATGAGATTTTCCGTGAAGTGGCTGCTGGTGCAGTCAGCTTTGGTGTGGTTCCTGTAGAGAACTCGACTGAAGGGGCGATTAATCACACCTTAGACAGCTTTCTTGAGCATGATCTGGTGATCTGCGGTGAGGTTGAGCTGCGGATTCACCACCACTTGCTGGTGGCGGAAAACACTAAAACCGAGAAAATCTCCCGTATCTATTCGCATGCACAGTCATTGGCGCAATGCCGTAAGTGGCTTGACGCTCATTATCCCAATGTGGAGCGGGTTGCTGTTTCGAGCAATGCAGAAGCGGCGAAACGAGTCAAAAGCGAATGGAATAGCGCGGCAATTGCCGGTGATATGGCCGCGCAGTTGTATGGCCTAAGCATTCTTGCCGATAAAATTGAAGACCGCCCGGATAACTCCACGCGTTTTTTAATTATTGGCAATCAAACTGTGCCAGCCACCGGCGATGATAAAACCTCAGTTATTATTTCCATGAGCAACAAGCCTGGTGCTCTGCACGAATTATTGATTCCTTTTCACGCCAGCGGCATTGACTTGACCCGCATCGAAACCCGCCCGTCACGCAGTGGTAAATGGTCTTACGTTTTCTTTATTGACTTTTATGGCCATAAAGATGATCCACTGGTGCGCGATGCTCTTGAGAAAGTTGCTCAGGAAAGCGTTGGCTTGAAAGTCTTGGGTTCCTATCCCAACGCTGTTCTCTAGTCGTGTTGTAACTGCCGCTTGATTGCGGCAGTGAAGTATTCGAGGAAAGTAAATGAGTCGTGATCTTCTTGCCTTGGCATTACCTAGTGTCCAAGAGCTGTCGCCCTATGTACCAGGCAAACCCGTTGAGGAGCTGGCTCGTGAACTGGGGCTTCAGCCTGAGGCTATTGTTAAACTGGCCAGTAATGAAAACCCACTTGGCCCCAGTCCAAAAGTGACTGCAGCAATCTCTCAAGCGCTACCGGAACTGACCCGTTACCCCGATGGTAGTGGCTTTATTCTAAAGGACAAGCTGGCTGCGCATTATGCTGTGGATCCTAACCAAATCACCCTAGGCAATGGTTCCAATGACATTTTAGAGTTGATTGCTAGAGCTTGGTTAGCGCCTGGACGCAATGCTATTTTCAGCGCCCATGCCTTTGCTGTATACCCCATAGCCACCTTGGCCTCCGGGGCGCAGTGCCGTGAAGTGCCAGCCAAAGACTATGGTCATGACTTGGACGCTATGGCTGCCGCAATTGATAGCAATACACGGGTGATATTTATTGCCAATCCAAACAACCCAACAGGGACTTGGTTTGATCAAGCGGCGTTAAATGCCTTCCTTGCTAAAGTGCCCAGCGACGTTTTAGTGGTACTGGATGAAGCCTATATCGAGTACGCAGCTGATAGTGACTTGCCCGATGGTATGGCCTACTTAAGCCGCTACCCAAACTTGTTAGTCTCCCGCACCTTTTCTAAAGCTTACGGTTTAGCTGCATTGCGGGTTGGTTACGCTGTTTCCTCCCTAGAAGTTGCCGACATACTCAACCGTGTTCGCCAGCCTTTTAATGTCAACAGCTTAGCCTTAGTTGCCGCTTGTGCCGCCTTAGAAGACAACGATTACCTAGAGCGCAGCCGTCTGCTAAACAGCCAAGGTATGCAGCAATTAGAAGCGGGCTTTAAGCAGCTGGGACTGTCGTGGCTGCCTTCGCGCGGTAATTTTATTGCTGTTGATTTTAAGCGGGATGCGGCACCAATTAACCAAGCGTTACTTGAGCAAGGGGTCATTGTTCGTCCGGTTGCTGGCTACGCTATGCCTACTTTTTTGCGGGTTTCTATTGGCACCAGTAACGAGAACCAAAGGTTCTTAGATGTATTAACCTCTGTTTTAAAGCAGGCTTAATATGCAAAAAACACCCCCAGCAACGCCGCTCGTTAAGCGTTTAGTAGTCATTGGTTTAGGCTTGATCGGCGCCTCCTTTGCTAAAGGTATTCGCGATTTAGGTCTGGCCGAAGAGGTCATCGGCGTCGACCTAAACCTTCAGGCGTGTCAACGCGCGGTAGAGCTTGGGGTGGTAGACAGTTGCAGTACAGATCTGGCTGCCGCCTGTAAAGATGCCGATGTTATTATGCTGGCCGTGCCGGTACTGGCTTTACAAACATTGCTGAGCAAACTTGCGGCGTTAAATTTAAAAAATACTATTATTACCGATGCTGGTAGCGTGAAAGGGCATTTGCTCGCGGCTGCCCAAGCAGCATTTGGTAAACTCCCGCCTTTATTGGTGCTTGGTCACCCAATTGCTGGCTCCGAGCGCAGTGGCGTTGAGGCCGCTAACCCAGGCTTGTTTAAGCATCATAAGGTCATTCTCACGCCCCACGCACATACCGATCCCGCGGCTTTAGCTTGCGTCGAGCAACTGTGGCAAGGTCTAGGCGCTGATGTTGAAAGCATGAGCGTGGATCAACATGATCGCGTTTTAGCAGCAACCAGCCATTTGCCGCATCTCCTTGCCTTTGGTTTAGTCGACTCGCTGGCGAAAAGAAGTGAAAACTTAGAGATATTTCGCTATGCCGCTGGTGGCTTTCGCGACTTTACCCGCATAGCTGGCAGTGATCCCGTTATGTGGCACGATATTTTTCTTGCCAACCGTGAAGCAGTCTTACAACAGCTGGACCAGTTTCGTGGCGACCTTGATGTATTACGCAACGCAATTGCCGAAGAAGATGGGCGTCACTTGCTTGGTGTGTTTACCCGCGCACGTGTAGCCCGCGAACATTTCAGTACTATTTTAGCCCAAAGGGCCTATGTGGAAACCATGCTTGATAATAATCTGATTTTTTTAGCCAGCCCCGGTGGGCAGGTCAATGGCAGTATTCGTGTGCCTGGTGATAAATCCATCTCACACCGCGCAATTATGCTGGGCTCTTTAGCCGAAGGCGTTACCGAAATTGATGGTTTTCTAGAAGGCGAAGATGCTTTAGCAACCATCCAAGCGTTTCGTGATATGGGGGTTGTCATTGAAGGCCCCGAAAAAGGCCGTGTAGTGGTGCATGGCGTTGGCTTACATGGTTTACAAGCGCCTCCCGGCCCTATTTATGTAGGCAACTCCGGCACCACTATGCGCTTGTTATCCGGTATTTTGGCAGCGCAAAACTTTGATACGACCCTTACTGGTGACGCCTCTCTTTCTAAGCGCCCGATGAACCGTATTGCCAAACCTTTACGTGAAATGGGTGCAGTAATTGAAACTGCTGCAGAAGGGCGCCCACCTTTGACCTTGCGCGGCGGGCAGCGCTTAACTGGTATGCACTATGCCATGCCAATGGCCAGTGCTCAGGTTAAATCATGCTTGTTACTCGCCGGAATGTACGCCAGCGGAGAAACTTCAGTCACCGAACCCGCACCGACCCGCGATCATACCGAGCGGATGCTGCGGGGCTTTGGTTACCCAGTGGAAGTCAATGGGCCAACCGCTAAAATTGAAAGCAACCACGCCTTAACTGCGACCCACATTGAAGTGCCGGCAGATATTTCCTCTGCAGCTTTCTTTATGGTTGCTGCCTGTATTGCTCCAGACTCTGAGTTGCTGTTAGAGCACATAGGGATCAATCCAACGCGCACAGGGATCATCGATATTTTGAAGCTGATGGGCGCAGACCTAAGCCTTGAGCGCATTCATGAAGTGGGCGGTGAGTTAGTGGCAGATATTCGTGTGCGCAGTTCACGCCTAAAAGGGATTGAGATCCCCTTAGAGCTGGTTCCACTGGCCATCGATGAGTTCCCCGTGTTGTTTATTGCTGCCGCCTGCGCTGAAGGCCGTACTATTTTACGCGGTGCTGAAGAATTGCGGGTGAAAGAGTCAGACCGTATTCAAGTAATGGTTGATGGCTTAACCACCTTAGGTGTCAGTGCCCAAGGCACCCCTGACGGCATCATTATTGAAGGTGGGCCAATGGGTGGCGGTGAGATTTGGGCGCACGGCGACCACCGTATCGCCATGTCATTTAGTGTTGCAGCATTGCGCGCTAACGCAGCTATTCGTATTCACGACAGTGTTCATGTGGCTACTTCCTTTCCTAATTTCTTGGCTCTGTGCAAACAGGTCGGTATGCATGTGGAACCCGAGGTGCACTCATGAATAGCCCAGTGGTAATCACCATTGACGGACCTAGCGGTTCCGGCAAAGGGACAGTGGCTGGTTTGCTAGCCATGCGCTTGCAATGGCTCTTATTGGATTCCGGTGCGCTCTATCGAGTCTTAGCGCTGGCTGCAGATAAACACAAGGTGCCGCTCGATAACGAAGCAGCGCTGGAGGTTTTAGCAGTTGGGCTGGATGTGCAGTTTATCCTCGATGAAGAGGGCAATCAGCGCATTATTTTAGAAAACGTTGATGTCACAGATGCCATTCGCAATGAAACCGTTGGTGCTTGTGCCTCACAAATAGCCGCTTTACCTGCGGTACGCTCTGGTTTACTGCGCCGCCAACAGGATTTTCGTGAAGCCCCAGGCTTAATTGCCGATGGCCGTGATATGGGCACAGTGGTTTTTGCCGACGCACCGCTAAAGGTTTTTTTAACCGCAAGTGCAGAGGAACGTGCGCGCCGCCGTTATTTACAGTTGAAGGATAAAGGCGAAGCTGTTACCCTAACGAGTCTTCTCGAAGAGATTCGTGCGCGCGATGAGCGCGATACCAGTCGTGCTATTGCACCGTTGAAGCCTGCAGATGATGCAATCATCTTAGACTCAACCACAATGACCATCGAACAGGTATTAGAAAGAATTCTCAGTGAAGTTGCAGTACGCAGCCTTGCTGGATAACGAGCAGCCACACAAGAGTGTGTTTAGCTCAAAATTGGATCATGTGCAGCTCCCAGATAATAGCTGCCATGCTTTCAACTTATAAATAAGACCACATTATATCTGGAATGTGGATTTGGGCAGATTTTTGCCCTCGATCAGCAGGATTAAACATGAGCGAAAGCTTTGCAGACCTTTTTGAAGAAAGCCTAAAAACTTTAGACATGCAGCCCGGTGCAATCATCAGCGGCATTATTGTTGATATCGACGGTGATTGGGTAACAGTACACGCTGGTTTAAAATCAGAAGGTGTTATCCCCGTTGAGCAGTTCTACAATGAGCAAGGCGAACTGACGATTAAAGTGGGTGATGAAGTCCACGTTGCGCTTGACGCGGTAGAAGATGGTTTTGGTGAAACCAAACTATCCCGTGAAAAAGCTAAGCGTGCTGAGTCTTGGCTGGTTCTTGAAGCGTCATTTAACGCTGAAGAAGTGGTCATCGGTGTTATCAACGGTAAGGTTAAAGGTGGCTTTACAGTTGATGTGAACGGTATTCGCGCGTTCTTACCAGGTTCTTTGGTAGACGTTCGCCCTGTTCGCGACACTACGCATCTAGAAGGTAAAGAGCTTGAGTTCAAAGTAATCAAGCTTGATCAAAAACGTAACAACGTTGTTGTTTCACGTCGTAGCGTTCTTGAAGCAGAAAACAGCGCTGAGCGCGAAGCACTACTTGAGAACCTGCAAGAAGGTCAGCAAGTTAAAGGTATCGTTAAGAACCTTACAGATTACGGTGCATTCGTTGATCTGGGTGGTGTTGATGGTCTGTTGCACATTACTGATATGGCTTGGAAGCGCATTAAGCACCCAAGCGAAATCGTTAACGTTGGCGACGAGATCGACGTTAAAGTATTGAAATTCGACCGCGAGCGTAACCGTGTTTCTTTAGGCCTGAAGCAGTTGGGCGAAGATCCATGGGTAGCAATCAAAGCCCGTTACCCAGAAGGTACGCGTGTTAATGCACGTGTAACCAACCTGACGGACTACGGTTGCTTTGCTGAGCTGGAAGAAGGTGTTGAAGGGTTGGTTCACGTTTCAGAAATGGACTGGACTAACAAGAATATTCACCCATCCAAAGTCGTACAGGTTGGTGACGAAGTTGAAGTTCAGGTTCTGGACATCGATGAAGAGCGCCGTCGTATTTCTCTGGGTATCAAGCAGTGCAAATCTAACCCATGGGAAGATTTCTCCAGCCAGTTCAATAAGAACGATAAAGTCTCCGGTACTATTAAGTCGATCACTGACTTTGGTATCTTTATCGGTCTAGATGGCGGCATCGATGGTTTAGTGCACTTGTCTGACATCAGCTGGCATGAAGCAGGCGAAGAAGCTGTTCGTCGCTACAAGAAAGGCGATGAGCTAGAGACTGTTATTCTATCTGTTGACCCAGAGCGTGAGCGTATCTCCCTTGGTCTTAAGCAGTTAGAAGACGATCCATTCTCCAGCTATGCTTCAGAGCACGAGAAAGGCACTATCGTTACCGGTACTGTTAAAGAAGTTGACGCTAAAGGTGCAGTTATCCTTTTGGCTGACGACATCGAAGCAGTTCTGAAAGCATCTGAAATCAGCCGTGACCGTGTTGAAGACGCGCGTAACGTTCTGAAAGAAGGCGACGAGGTTGAAGCGAAAATCATCAACATCGACCGCAAATCTCGCGTTATTAACTTGTCTATCAAGTCTAAAGACGTTGAAGAAGAAAAAGATGCAATGAAAGAAATGCGTAAGCAGGAAGTAGAAGCTGCTGGTCCAACCACCTTAGGTGATTTGATCCGTCAAGCTCAAGAAGGCAAGAACTAATACAGTTCTTAGCGTTCACAAAAAAGGGTGACTTCGGTCACCCTTTTTTTATTCATGGATTAAATCAAAGTAAGCCTGCTCGAGCTTCTATTTAGCACAAGCAGGGCAGGCTAGCAGCGATTATAAATCAGTAAGCGCCCACGGTAGGCTCCATGCTCTGGATCATTTTCGATGATGACTTCATCGGAACTCAAGCCAAATCCAAGCTTATCCATCTTTCGATTAAACGCCGTGCGATAACCGCGATTAGGGTCGACAATCCAGACTTCAGATTTTTCACTGGCGTGCAGGTTAACAAAGCGTGCCAGCTCGTTCGGCATATCTGGTTCGTAGAGCAAATCACTGCCAACAATTAAGTCGTATTTTTTCTCCAGGAGCGCAGCACCGGTGTCGGCAATCGATGGCGTCGGGTGCTCTCCCCACTGACCATGGCGGAAAGGTAACTTCGGCAGGTTATTTAATAACAAGTTTTCCTGCAAGAATAATTTGGCTTTAGGGTGGCGATCGGACGCAGTAATATTAGCGCCGCGACGGTGCGCCACTAAACTGGCTAAAGCCAGGCCACAGCCAATTTCTAAAATCTTTTCTTCTGGGTTCACGGGCCGTAAAGCTAAGGCGCTTGCCAGTCGAATACTGGATGGCCAGAGCATGCCAAACAGCGACCAAGATGTTGAGCAAATACCCAAACGCAAGGCTGCACCTTCGGGGTCATAGTATTGCTGACGATCAAGTAGCGAGCGAACAATAAGATCATCTACGCCTTCAATCTCAATATTTTGTATTTTTGTATAATAATTTTGCGCGTTCATGAATAAATCATATAAAAAGGCCTCAAATACTTAGATTGAGACAGTATCGCACAAACCTGAAAATCCTTCCTAAAATCCTTGCATTTTGTGGATTTGTCGACTTTTATGAGTTTTAGCTGATTTTAAACGCCTGTTTAATTATAATCGCAGCTTAATTAACTTTAGAAGCAGAGCCACAATGCAAGCACATTGCCAGTTATTCGGTACTTTAGGCTGTCACCTCTGCGATGAGGCTGAGCAGGTTTTACAGCCCTTTGTTGCGCAGGGTTTAATTGTCGAGTTACTGGATATTATTGATTCAGCAGACTGGCTCGAACGTTATGCTTTAACAATTCCAGTGCTGCGCAGGGTGGATAATGGCCAAGAGTTAAACTGGCCATTTGATGAGCAAGATGTGTTGCAACTCTTTACATAATAATTTTGTCGCGCAAACGCTCAGCCGCTTCTTTAAGGGCTCCTATAACCCGTTCTTTATCGTAGTTCTGAATATTATTGGTGTCCAAATACATAGAAAAGCCCGGCAACTCGTGCTCAACATAGCTGCTAGTGGCGCCCAGATCGCGGCGAAAATCCACCACTTGGAAAATCTGAATCGGCCGTGAGAAGCCTTTTACATTGATTTGCCCCTTATCCCGGGCCATTACTACATCTTTAGTCAGTGAGTAGGTCTCGTTCGACATTAAGATTTCACCGGCCTCAGCAGCACTTTCCAAGCGGCTAGCGAGGTTCACTTCACGGCCAATAATCGTATAGTCCATACGGGTATCAGCCCCAAAGTTACCGACGGTGCAATAACCGGTATTAATCCCCATACGAATCTCGAGCGGCTTATCAATGCCTTGTGCACGCCATTGTTGGCGTAGCACTTTCATATGTTTGCGCATGGCAATAGCCATAGAAACGGCAGCAATGGCATCTTTTTTGGAGCCTTGTGTCGTAGGGTCACCAAAAAACACCATAACGCTGTCACCAATAAACTTATCAATAGTGCCGCCGTACTTTAAAACAATTTTTGACATTTCATTCAGATAAGTATTGAGCACGTCGGTGAGCGCTTCGGCTTCAAGCTCTTCTGAGAGTTCAGTAAAACCTTTAATGTCTGAAAAAAATACTGTCAGCTTCTTACGCTGCGTCCCCAGACTAACGGTGCGTTTACCGCTAAAAATGGTTTGCCAAACCTGTGGCGATAAATACTTGGCTAAGTTCTGCGCTAAGCGGGCTGCTTTTTCTTGTTCACGCTTAATATCAAGCTGTGCTTTAGCTAAGTAGACCCCCTGGAAATGTACAAAATAGGCGGTCACACAGATATAAACTGCCCCAAATACAACACTAACTACAGAGACCAATAAAGGCACTTCAAGAGTAAGTGGCGTTTGTAATAGAACCCCAGCACCTGCAGCAAAAATTAAAATGGCAATAAGCATCGGCAGCATTAAACCTATGCCACCAATAATTAAGGCACTGAACAGGGCGATCAATAAGCCCATAAGCGTAGGAATAATGGCAAAACCAATTAGAGCAATCACTGCGCCGGTATGCAAAGCATCAAGAGAAAACAGGCTGCGTTGTACTGCAAGAGGGTAGCGCTGTCTAAATTTTGTCGCGATAAAATAAGAAAAGTGCGGGTACAGCAGTGCATATGGCACTAGCCATAAAAGATTATAAGAAAAAAAACCGACAGCAGTGCCCGCAGCAATAACTACTGCAATAAACATATAAGCTAAAACACGCGAATAAAGCTCACGAAAAGGTGCGCTCGGTGTAATGGTAAGAGGCGTATTGGACGTGTTTGCCTTCATTGACTTGCAGTTACCTTGGTATTTATTTTATTACACAGCGATATGCCCATCTACAGCACGCTAAAAGATTGGGGCAAATCACTCCTTGCTTGCAGTATCCGTCACAGCGATAACGTCAGCCATTGACCTTATAAACAACGCTAAAATGCTCGAAGGATAATACCCTGTTTTAAGCAGTGACGCTAAAATACTCAGGCATAACCTTTGATCCGCAGCACATTCTGTCAAACATTTGCAGTTAATATCCGCTTAAAGCGCAATACCCGACTAAAACAGTTGGTTATTATCCGTGATTGTTTTAATATACACCCCATAACTACGAATCATTACAGAGCCATTTGCATCTAAATGGCTGAGGAGATTAATAATGGATGCTCTAGAACTTTTATTAAAACGAGTCTCCGTGCCGCGCTTACAAGAACCTGCACCAACTGCAGAGCAGTTGGAGGTCATGCTGCGAGCAGCGATGCGAGCACCTGACCATGGACAGATTAAGCCTTGGCGTTTTATCACCATTAGTGGTGACGACCGCTACCTATTAGGTGAGCTATTTGTGCAAGGCCTGTTAGCTGCTGAGTCCGAGGCTAGCGCAGAAAAAATTGAGAAAATCCGCAATTGCCCGCTGCGCGCTCCGATGCTCTTAGTGGTGGTAGCATCTATTTGCGAGCACCCCACAGTGCCGGCCCACGAACAGTTGCTAGCCGCAGGTTGTGCAGCACATGCTATTCTTTATGCAGCACATGCGCAGGGAGTAGGGGCTGTGTGGCGTACCGGCGCCGTGGCTGAATGCCCAGTTATTAAAGCAGGCTTGGGCTTAGAGGATAATGAGCAACTGATTGCTTATATGTACTTAGGTACGCCAATCAATAGTTTGCGCAAAGCTCCAGAGGTTGATCCAACAGACTTTCTCTCTACTTGGCCAATTCGCTAACGTGTCAGCGGCAGTTGCACCGTTGCAACAAAACCGCCGTCTGGATGATTTCTAAATAGCAATTGCCCACCATGTTGCTCTATTGCTCGCTTAGCTATGGTCAGCCCCAGACCATAGCCTTGCTGCGTTTGCCCAGGGACGCGAAAGAAATTATCACCGAGTTGGCTGAGCCAGTTTTCCGCAACGCCCGGTCCGTGGTCACGTATACGAATGGTTAATCCTGTGGCTTGCTGGCTCACTTCAATGTGAATTGGCATTGACTCGGGATTAAAACGTAGGGCATTGCGCAGTAAGTTATCCAGTGCGCGCTGCAAGATTTCAGGCCAACCTAAATACGTGCAGTTGGCCGCACAACTGATCTCTATGCTTTGCTCTGGCTCTAATAATGCAGCATCATCGCGCAGCTTATACAGCAGCTGATCAATGGCTATCACTTGTTTGTTTTCCTGCACCTGATCAAGACGGGCTAGGGTAAGAATTTCATTGATCAAAGCATCAAGGCGCTCGCACTCAAGGTGCAATCGTGGCCATAAAGTAGCTCGTTCATTGGCATCGCCGCGCTCAGCCAGGGCTAATGCCACCTGCAGCCGAGCTAAAGGCGAACGCAGCTCATGGGATACATCCCGCAACAGCTGTCGTTGACTTTTAATGAGCCCTTGTAGGCGCTGGCCCATATGATTGAAGTCAGCTGCGAGTACGCCAAGCTCGTCTCGTCTGGTCGCTAGCTGGCTCAAATGCTCTTTCTGATAGGTGGTTTGCCCTAGATCATGTACCGCATCACGTAAGCGACTCAGCGGTCGAGTAATGGATAACGTCAGCAGCAAACTCATCACAGTTAATACGACCAAAGCCAGCACTAATGCACTGAGTGGCCGCAAACCATTGTTGCGCTGCCAAGCACCAAGCTCACTGTGTGCGATGCGATACACAAACAAATAACTTTTGCCGTTACTGTCGGTAATTTCTTGAGTGATGCGCCGCCACGGTAAATGCTGCATGCCACGCTTGGCTTCCCAAGCTAATGAGCGTGAAGATAATTCGCGACCTAAAGACACGCCATTGTCATCAAGGATTTGCGTTTCAATGCGGTAACGGCGTTTTTGCTGCTGTAAGTAGAAGAGGGCCGGCTCAGTCGCCCCTGACTCATATAAACTGAGCCAAGTGGTCGCGAAGTTTTTCAAACCTGGATGATGGTTTAAAATCCACGCATCTTGATTAAACATGCGTACGAGTAAATAGGTTAGGGCACCCATAACCACTAAAGCGAGCCAGAATGCGCCAAGTATCCGCCAAAACAATGAGCGCATAACTGTATTCCTCGAACAAAAAAACGGCTCAAACTGAGTTTGAACCGTTGATTAAAGACAGCGGTATTACTGAGCGCTATTGCGCTGAGTGCGCTTACCTTCACCCATAGCAGAGTTTTTACCTGATTTTTGCATATGCTTATGCATTCTGTGCTGCATTTTCTCTGTTTCGGCATCAAAGGTTGCACGCTGCTTGTCATTCAGCAAAGCACGCAATTTATCATGATGGGCCATGCGCGACTTTTGTTGCTGTTGACGGTGCTCTTGCATTTCCGCTTGGAAAGCTTTGCGCTGTTCTGGGGTTAGCTCTAAGCGATCAAACCATGCAGCTTGACGCTGTTGCATCTTTTCGCTGTAGCCTTTGGATGTGTTTTGAGCTTGACCAGCCTGCTTTTTTTGCATGCTTTGCTGGCCTTTATTTTGACCCTGTTGACCTTCACCAGGCATTGCCCACACGCTTAATGGCAACATGGCGCTGAGGACCAGTGCAGTTAATTTAATTCGCATGATAGATCTCCTAATTGATTTACCCGCTCACTGCGGCATGACTCTAGTATGCCCTAGACAGTGTCAACTGCAGTCAAGCAGATGTAAAGGCAAGGTAAACTATAGATTTTACAGGCTATAAAAATAACCACGGCCGCGCAGCGCCACAATTCGTGGTCGTGTATCCGTATGTGGGCCAAGCTTACGGCGTAAATTACTGACATGCATATCCAAGCTGCGGTCATACAAAGTGAGCTTTCGATCCAAGGCTAACTGAGCCAATTGCTGTTTATCAATGGGTTCTCCTGGAGCAGCCAGTAAAGCCTCTAAAATACGCCCTTCGGATACGGTGAGAACGATATCATCCTGTTTACCTATATTGGCCACCCCGCGCGCTGGGCTGTACTGCAAATCACCGACAGCAATGGTGCTTGGTGCTGCCAACGGCATGCTGATACTGCGGCGCAACACCGCGCGCAACCGCGCTGTCAGTTCACGGGGGTCACAAGGCTTAGCCAAATAATCATCTGCGCCCAATTCTAAACCTATGATCCGGTCTGTGGGTTCGCCGCGGGCTGAGAGCATCAATACTGGCAGTTTCGGATGTTCTGCACGAATCTTACGCAGTAATTGTAAGCCGTTACCATCGGGAAGCATCACATCAAGAATGACGGCTTCAGGCTCTGGGTTACTGTCCAAATAATCACGCGCGCTTTGCGTATCAAAGCAGGTTTGCACCACAAAACCTTCTTGACTGAGCCAGTGCGCCAATAGCTCACACAGCTCTTGATCATCATCGACTAATAAAATATTGCTCATGGCAATTTAACGGCTCCAGCCAACTCGCATGCTTTATTTTGGAAACACTTGTTTAAAGGGCTTAACCTGCACCGCAGCATAAACGCCAGCAGCACAATAGGGGTCAGCCTTGGCCCAGTCTTGTGCAGCCTGTAACGAAGCAAACTCAGCAACTACTAGGCTACCACTAAAACCAGCGCTGCCTGGGTCACTGCTATCGACAGCTGGGTGTGGCCCAGCAAGCACTAGACGCCCGGCTTCTTGCAAGGCTGCTAAACGAGCTAAATGCGCCGGGCGCGCAGCTAGGCGGTTTTCTAAACTATCGTCTACATCCGTAGCAATAATGGCATATAGCATTTTTATTCCTTATTAGAGGGGGTAGGCATGTCTTGCATATGGCGGGATAAAAACACCCCTTGGCCAATTAAAAACAATAGCGTTAAACCTAGGCTGCCAAACACTTTGAAATCCACCCAGATCGTATGGAAGGTAAAGGCAACAAATAAGTTGGCTGCGCCCAAGACAATAAAAAACACAATCCAAGCGATATTGAGCTTGACCCAAATAGGCTCAGGCAGGCTGACAGCATGGCCCATCACCCGTTTAATCAATGGTTGCTTGCCAATAAAGTGACTGCCAGCAAAGCCTAGAGCGAATAGCCAGTTCACCACCGGCGCTTTCCACTTCAGAAAGGTTTCGCTGTGAAAGGCTAACGTCAAACCACCAAAGAACAAACAGCCCAGTAGAGTAATCCATTGGCTTTTCTCTAAGCGGCGGTGAGCCACAAATAAAGAGCCGTAAACCAACACTGAGCTAATAATTAACACCGCAGTAGCACTAAAAATACCGCCCACGGAAAAGACCTGTCCGGCCAGCTCAACATCGCGAGGTTCGAGCTTAAAGACAATAAAGAACAAGATAAGAGGGATAAAATCGATGAATTGTTTCACAGTACGCGCCATAACAGAAAGGAAACGGCATAATAGCAAAGACAGCAGCAAGCGTAAGCATTGAAAATGGATATAGATCTACATTGTCACAGTACAGCCTCAGATGGCGCTTTACCTCCCCGCGAAGTAGTCTTTCGTGCCCATGAGCAGGGCGTCAAGGTTCTTGCGCTCACCGATCATGACACCATCGAAGGTTTGCCTGAGGCACAACAAGCAGCAGGCGAGGTGGGCATACAACTGATAACAGGGATTGAATTGTCGTGTTTATGGGGCGGTGCGACCATCCATATCCTCGGTTATAACTTTGCTTTAGATGACCCGCATATTATTGAGGCGACTAACGCATTACATAAAGGTCGCTGGCTGCGTGCCGAAGAAATTGCCCAGCGCTTAGCCACAAAAGGCATGACAGGTGCGCTGGAAGGGGCTTTAGCGGCACAGAAAGCACTGGGAGGTGATAGCTCAAATGCACCAGCACGCCCGCACTTTGCTCAGTTTTTAGTTCAACAAGGCCATGTGCGCGACCATGCAGAAGCATTTCGTAAATGGCTGGGGGCAGGGAAAATCGGTGATGTAAAACAGCATTGGCCAACCTTAGAAGAAACCATGCACACTTTAAACAAAGCTAACGCTCTGATTAGTCTTGCGCATTTGTATCATTACAAATTTACTCGGAGCAAAAGACGACGTCTGGTGCAAGACTTTGTTAATGCCGGTGGACATGCGCTTGAAGTGGTGAATGGCGTGCAACCAGCAGAGCAGGTGGGTACATTGTCAATTTTAGCCCGTGAGTTTAATTTGAAAGTGACTGCAGGCAGTGACTTCCATCTGCCGCAACAATGGTCTGAATTAGGCCGCTACCGGGCTGTGCCGGATGATTTAACCCCTTTATTTGAGTCACCCTTAGGTGCACAAGCAACTACTTAACCATGAGGATATGGCGATGAAATTTTTCCAGATTCATGCGGAAAACCCGCAAGACCGCTTAATTAAGCAAGCGGTGGATGTGATCCGCAAGGGCGGAGTCATTATTTACCCAACCGACTCTTCTTATGCATTAGGCTGCCGCTTAGGCGACAAAAGCGCACTGGATCGAATCCGCCGTATTCGTCAGTTGGATGATAAACACAACTTCACTTTAATGTGCCGTGACCTGTCTGATTTAGGTGTTTTCGCCAAGGTTAACTCCAGTGCTTTTCGCTTATTAAAAGCTTATACGCCAGGGCCTTACACTTATATCCTCAACGCAACTCGAGAAGTGCCGCGCATGCTTATGCATCCCAAGCGGCGCACCATTGGTCTACGCGTTCCAGCGCATCCTATTGCCCACGCCTTGCTTGCTGAGCTTGGTGAGCCACTGATGAGCGTCAGCTTAATTTTGCCAGATTCAGAGATGCCATTGAGCGATCCTTATGAGATTCGTGAGCTCTTAGAATACCAAGTGGACTTAATTATTGATGGTGGCTACGGCGGCATTGAAGCCTCGACAGTGGTTAGTTTTGTGGATGAAGAGCCAGAGATTCTCCGCGAAGGCATTGGTGACCCAGATCCTTTTCGAGTTTAAGTTTTGAGCATGATGTCGCCAGCGCAGACCAGCAAGCAAGTGCAGGGGAGTACAGTACCAGAGCCAGAGGCCGAGCAGTTGCCTTTGGCATTGGTGTATGGCGAAGCGCTAAATGATCTGCCGTTGGATCTGTATATTCCGCCGGATGCGCTCGAGGTGATTCTTGAGGCCTTTGAAGGGCCTCTAGACTTGTTGCTGTACTTAATTCGCAAAGAAAATATCGATATTCTTGATATTCAAGTGGCGCAAATTACCCAGCAATATATGGGGTATGTGGAGCTAATGAAAGCTGTGCGCTTAGAGCTGGCCGCTGAGTACTTGGTGATGGCGGCGATGCTTGCGGAAATCAAATCGCGCATGCTGTTACCGCGCTCTCAGTACAGTAGTGTCGATGAGGAAGATGATCCGCGCGCTGAGTTAATCCGACGCTTACAGGAGTATGAGCGTTTTAAAGCTGCAGCTGAAAATCTTGATGAAATCCCGCGAATGGGGCGAGATATCTTTACTGCCCAAGCCGTAGCGCCTGCAGCAAAAGTTCGCCGTTTGTTACCTGATGTGGCTTTCGAAGATCTACTTTTAGCCATGTCGGCCGTGTTGCGACGTGCAGATATGTTTGAAAGCCACCAAATCAGCCGTGAAAGCTTATCCACCCGTGAGCGTATGAGTATGATACTGGAGGCTTTACGCGAGGGCAGTTTTGTACCTTTTGTGCGCTTATTTACCGTTACTGAGGGGCGCTTAGGTGTAGTAGTGACTTTTATGGCCATTTTAGAGCTGGTTAAAGAGTCACTGATTGAGCTGGTGCAAAATGAAGCTTTTAGTGAAATCCATGTGCGAGTAAGAACCCATGAGTGAGCTTGATTTTGATAACTCACAGCAACTCTCTAAAGTGCTGGAGGCCGTGCTTTTGGCTGCGGCGAAACCTTTAAGCATTGAGCGTATAGCCGAGCTTTTTGATGAGTCTGCACGGCCTAGTACAGGCCAAATCAAGGCCGCTTTCACGCTGTTAGCCAGCGATATCAGTCAACGATCCTACCAACTGCAGGAAGTTGCCTCGGGCTTTCGCTTACAGGTGCGTAGTGATTATGCGCCTTGGGTTGCTCGTTTGTGGGAGGAACGTCCGCAGCGTTACTCACGGGCGATGCTAGAAACCTTGGCCTTAATTGCTTATCGCCAACCCATTACACGGGGCGAGATTGAGGATGTGCGCGGTGTGGCAGTGAGCTCGCAAATCATCAAAACACTGCAGGAGCGTGAGTGGGTACGCATTGTTGGCTATAAGGATGTTCCGGGTAAGCCAGCCATGTTAGCGACGACCAAGGCATTTTTAGATTATTTCAACCTGCAGGGCCTAGATGAGCTACCAAACCTCAGTGAGTTAAAAGAGCTGCAGCCAGCAGCAGATGAGCTGGGTGCACCTGTTGAAGCAGTAGAGCAACAAGCCAGTGTTGCTACTATCGATGGACAGCCAGAGCACAGTAGTGAACAAGTGAGCTTTAGCTCATTACTGGCCGAGCTCGACGGGATGGAGCAAGGCTTGAGCACTGATTTTAATGACCCTGCGTTGGTTGCAGAGCCTGCAGATAGCGCAGCAAGCACTGAAACGGATATACAGCCAGACATTGAGAAATAAAGCATGGGCAATAATCGTTGTGATTGGCGTATTGACGTAAAGAACAGTTTTTAGGGCTGACAGAATAACTCCATAAAAGTGCCATAATCAATATTATGTTAAATCGACTATATTGAATAATACCTAAACCAGCCATCACTGCTGCACAATGCCGCATCGCTCAGCCCATAGACCCATGCTAAGTTAGCTAGTACTGACAAATATCAATACTATTGAAAGGATCCTGAGTTATGCGCTTTACCTCTATTGCCGCTAGCATCTTCGCCTTGGCTATTACTGCAGTTTTACCTGTCTACGCTGAACAAACGCCTCAGGCGGCAGCACAGAGCGCTGAGCAGCAGGAAAAAACGATTACTGTGAATGACGCCTGGTCCCGTGAGCTGCCCCCTACTGCACCAGTGGGTGCGGTTTTTTTGCACATTGAGAACCATAGCGCGCTGCCCGACCGCCTCATAAGTGCTAACAGCAGCATTGCTGAGGTCACTGAGCTGCATGCGCATATTCATGAGGGCGACGTGATGCGTATGGTTAAAGTTGAGGCCATTGATATTCCCGCTCACAGCCAGCTCACCCTAGAGCCAGGCGGCTATCACATTATGTTGATTGATCTGCAAAAGCCTTTAGTGGCTGGCGAACAGCTGCCCTTAACCCTGCAGTTTGAACAAGCAGGCACATTTGATTTAATTGTTGAAATCAAAAACAGCGATGCAGGCACTTCTGCCGAGCAACAGCATATGGATCACGCAGAACACAGTCACCACTGAAGCCATACTTATTATCACCGCATAGCAAAACGGCGCAAAAAATGCGCCGTTTTAGTTCTAACTCAAGCTCACTGCTAAGCTAGGCACTGGGTGTGCGCATAGTGACAAACTCTTCTGCAGCAGTTGGGTGAATGCCGATAGTTTCATCAAACACCTGCTTGGTGGCCCCGGCTTTTAAAGCCACAGCAATTCCTTGCATCAATTCCCCTGCATCCGGCCCAACCATATGGCAGCCGAGAACGCGATCGGTTTTCTTATCAACCACCAGCTTCATAAAGATACGTTCTTGCTGCTCAGACAGGCTTAACTTCATTGGTCTAAAGCTGGTTTTAAATACCTGCACCGAAAAGCCATCAGCCCTTGCCTGCTCTTCACTGACACCAACGGTCGCAATGTTAGGGATACTGAAAACCGCGGTTGGAATCAACTCGTAATTTACCGGTTTGTATTCTTCTGGGCGGAATAAGCGCCGCGCGACGGCCATTCCTTCAGCTAAAGCCACTGGGGTTAATTGCATACCGCCAGTAACATCACCAATAGCTAGAATACTGCTTTCAGACGTTTGGTACAGCTCATCTACAGCAATATTGCCATGCTTATCGAGCTTAACATCGACGTTTTCCAAGCCCAGATTATCCAGCATCGGACGTCGACCTGTAGCGTAAAAAATACAATCGACCTCTGTAGTCTGTCCATCTTTAAAGGTGATCAGCAGGCTGTTATCTTCTTGCTTATCAATACGTTGCACATCACAATTAAAGCGTAACGTCATATCAGTTTTTAATAGCTCTTGATGCAAGTGCTCACGTACATCTTGGTCAAAGCCACGTAAAAATAAATCACCACGATAAGCCAGTTGTGTTTCAGAACCCAGCCCTTGGAACACTGAAGCAAACTCTACGGCGATATAACCGCCACCAATAACCAACACACGCTTTGGCTGTTCTTTTAAGAAAAACACTTGATTGGAATCAGTAACATGCTCTCGACCTGGTATCTCCGGGACTTGTGGCCAGCCCCCTACAGCAATCAAAATGTGCTTTGCGCTGTACTCTTTGCCTTCCACTGCAACAGTGTGCGCATTAATAATCTTGGCATGGCCATTCAGCAGGTTGACGCCACTGTTCACCAGCAACTTTTCGTAAATACCATTTAAACGCGCAATCTCAGTGTTTTTATTGCTAATTAAGGTATTCCAATCAAAACCTTTGGCGTCCACATCCCAGCCAAAACTACGACTGAGTTTAAACTCGTCCTGATAAGTAGCGGCATAGACCATCAGTTTTTTTGGCACACAGCCAACGTTAACGCAGGTTCCGCCTAAATAGCGGCTTTCAGCCACAGCAACTTTTGCGCCAAATGAGGCTGCAAAACGGGCAGCGCGTACACCACCTGAACCCGCACCAATGACAAACAAATCAAAATCATAGGACATAACTCTACTCTCCAGTTCAGGTGGTTAACACGTCGGGCAAAAATTATTGACCTTCTTTATACAGATTTTCATAACAGAAGTTGGTTGCGTCAATGTAGCCTTCAACACTGCCGCAATCAAAGCGCTGCCCTTTAAACTTATACGCTAGCACACAGCCATCTTGCGCCTGCTTCATCAAGGCGTCAGTGATTTGTATCTCACCGCCCTTACCCGGCTCTGTTTGTGCAATTAAATCAAAAATATCCGGAGTTAAAATGTAGCGACCAATAATGGCCAGGTTAGACGGCGCATCTTCTGGTTTAGGCTTTTCTACCATGGAGTGCACACGATAAATATCTTCACGGATCATTTCGCCAGCAATCACACCGTATTTCGCAGTGTCTTCTTTTGGCACTTCTTGGATAGCAACAATTGAGCAGCGAAACTGCTTGTAGAGCTTGATCATTTGTTGCAGGACACCGTCCCCTTCAGGGTTAATGCACAGGTCATCAGCAAGCACCACTGCAAAGGCCTCATCACCAATTAGAGTGCGGCCCGTGAGAATTGCATGCCCGAGTCCTTTCATCTGAATTTGGCGGGTATAGGAGAAGGTGCAGCTATCAATTAAGCTTCTCACGCCCTTTAGGTACTCTTCTTTATCTGTACCAAGAATTTGTTGCTCCATTTCGTAGCTGATATCAAAATGGTCTTCAATGGCACGTTTATTGCGCCCAGTAACAATCGCGATTTCTTTCAGCCCTGCTTCCAGTGCTTCTTCGACACCATATTGAATCAATGGCTTATTAACGACAGGTAGCATTTCTTTAGGCATAGCCTTAGTTGCAGGTAGAAAACGGGTGCCGTAGCCTGCCGCAGGAAATAAGCATTTTTTAATCATGACAGATCCTTGTGTACTTTATGTGCATGCTTAACATGCTGTCGAGAGTGGTGATTTTATGCCGAACGCATAATCTAAATAATAAAAAGGCCCTACTGTTGAAATAGAGCCTATTTTGCAAGCCTCAGCGAGTAATTTATTAGTCGTTGCTAACAACACCTAAAATATTCAGCAAGCTTAAGAACAAGTTGTAAATGGATACATACAGGCTAATGGTGGCCATGATGTAGTTACGCTCACCACCATTAATGATTGCGCTAGTCTGATAGAGAATCACTGCCGATGAGAACAGTACAAAACCTGCACTGATGGCCAGCTGTAGGCCTGAAATATCAAAAATAAAGCCTGCAATTATTGCTGCGATTAAGACAAAGAAACCGACAGTAATAAAGCCACTTAAAAAGCTCATATCTTTACGGGTAATCAGCACGAACGCCGACAAGCCAGTAAAAACAAATGCTGTCATGGCAAAAGCAGAGCTAATAACGCTGCCACCATTAGGTAGCCCCATATACATATTTAGGATTGGCCCTAAGGTATAGCCCATAAAACCAGTTAGCGCGAAAGTCGTGAGCAAGCCCCAACCTGAATTGCGCAGTTTCATGGTAAGGAAAAACAAACCATAGAAGCCTACCAATGTCAGCATAAAGCCTGGGTGCGGCATGTTCATTTGCTGAGATAAATAGGCAATGAAACCACTGAACGCTAATGTCAGCGCCAATAGGCCGTAGGTGTTACGTAGCACTGTGTTACTTTCTGATCGTACTGCGGTGCTTTGCTCGAACGAGTAATTTTGTTGTTCACGCATCGTTAAACTCCTATGAATAAGTATGCAGCGAGCCATCATAACAATATTTTTGATACTTTTGCTTAAAATCGTTTGACAGAAAAAAATATTCCGCTATCATGATCGCCGTTGAAAGGGAGGAGTGGCCGAGTGGTTGAAGGCAACGGTCTTGAAAACCGTCGATGGGCGACTATCCGTGAGTTCGAATCTCACCTCCTCCGCCAAATTTAAGAAAAACCTCTGATAAGTCAGGGGTTTTTTTTCGCCTATCGGAAAGCTGACCGGTTCTATAGGTCTCTTATAAAACAATAGCTTACACAGCAATCTATACGGTTTACATTAACATAGCGCTCTAAGTTCTATTTACGGCAAATATAGCGTTTTCTGTTCCAAGACCGTTCCAGCGGCAAAAGTCTGATAATGAACGAAGAGTCTAGACGGGCAGACATGATGATAAATCGCCCATAAAACCACGGAACATGATTTTTTCGCTACCTCGCCCCTCATGCAACAAATCATGCGGTTCGATAAAGGTTACGTATTGCTTATTGCCTTTAAGCACCCACAAAATAAAATCAGGGTAAAATCCGCCAGCTTCAAAAAACTACACCTTTGCCACGACTGTGGTTACGTAACAAATACAGTTCAACACCTTCGCTCGTTACGTTCTTGGTGCTGGTCACACCAGTCTTTTAAATCCTCAACAAACCGATCAGTACAACGTTTTGCCCATGTTATAGCCCAGCATTGCGGCCATATTGAAAACCCATTAAGTAGCGATAGTCTACGCACGCTGCAGGCCGGTATTCTTGGTGAGGATGCTCTGTTTGCATGGCGCTACCCTGATTTAACTGCACATGTTGTCTACACTGCCGACATAGTCGCCCACACCATACACACAGAAATGGCCGAAGAAGCGTGCGTATTAATGAGCTTTCAGCGTGCTCAGCAGCAGCTTAAAGATGTGCTGGAAATACCAGATCAAGATGCCAACCGTATTATTCGGTCACTTAAGGAGAATAACTGGCAGCTATCTGGCAAGCTCAAAAACGAATATCCGCAATTGGCAGACGCCGTAACAGCTGAACGCGTGATTACCGCTGTGCGCTTAGGGTTTGAGGATGATCTTGGTGGCAAGTAGAGTTTTGGCATCAAGACTTATAATCAGTAGTGTTTTCGAGGTGAAAATAACAAATTCATATGTGCACCTGTCTGTCAGCTAAGCGAGTTGATGGTAGATCGACACACAGGCTTATAGTGGTTTTAGTGCACCGTTCTTAACAAAAAAATCATCAAGGGATTCTCCAGGAATGACTTGGCCAGTATTTTCTGTTGAACGCATGCCATCATTAATGAAGCGTTTCACAAGTTGTTCGACTGCAATATCAAGCTCGCTTGCCCTTTGCTCCAATCGGCTTTTTTTCTCTGCTGTAAGCCTAATAGCAGCACTTGGGTTGCCGTCGGTTTACCAATGGCTAACCTTAACGGCCATGGCTCTGGCGCCAATAAACGCTGAGCACGAAGCGTATTGTTTTGCCATTGACGCAACAGTTGTTGCGCTAGTTCATAGAACAGCTTTCTCTTTTGTAGTGCTCCAGTCTTGCGCCAGGTCGATTAATCGTAAGCCCCACCCTGCAACTACTGGTCACACCTTACGAGCGTATAACATTGACATCCTCCCCCAGCTAAAGCAGGGGGATTCCTACTACTAGACGGCCATGCCCGACCGCGAGAATGTTCTTGGCCGCGTTTACATCGCGGTCGCTGTGCGTGACACCACACGCACTGCACGTCCATTCTCTTATTCCAAGCCCTGCGATACCTTTCGGCCTCGATTCGGGCAAACTGCCACAACTCGAACAGGTTTGGGTGGTGTATGCCTCGTTGACTTCCTTAAAAACAATGCCTGCGTGAGCGCACTTATAGTCCAACATTGTTTTTAATTGACCCCAGCCAGCGTCCAACACTGACTTGGCCATCTTGGTTTTAACGAGTTTTAAACTACTGACATTGCCGACATAGATTTCGCCGCAGCGGTTGACCAACGTGCGACTGAACTTGTGCAGCGTATCTTTTCTACGGTTAGCAATCTTGGCGTGAATGGTTTTGACTTGGGTTTTATTTTTAGCCCGTTGTGCTACGGCTAATTTCTCTTCAAGGTCACGGTAGAAACAACCCGCCTCCAGCTTTGTGCCGTCCGAGCAGGTGGCTGTGTCGGTTAAGCCAAGATCAATACCGATACGGTCTTGACCTGCTGGGATTTCAGCCTGCACATCAACCACCACATTAAAATACCAGCGGCCACGGGCATCTTCGTTAAAACTGGCAGAGCGAAACCTATATTGGCCCAAGCCATAACTGTCCCACACGTTGAAGTAGTGGCCGTTGTGGTAGACCTGACCATTTTTCCACTGTGCCGCAGCCGTATTAACGGGAATCCAGCCAAGTGAACGCCTGACACCACCCGTTTTGCGCCAATTCAACCGCGCCTTATTAAACTGTTTGCGGCGCGTGACATACTCAGCTGCAATACGCTGCACTGTTTGGCTGTGTAGCCCTAAGTCCTTACCTGCGCCATTGGTATACTTCTGAACATCATAGGCAGACAAAAACACACCATGCTCTTTAATCGAGCGCTGGCTTAATTCATTGACAAAGTTCCAGACGAAATTGACACTTCGAGTCATGCTGTTTAGCAGTGGTCGGTGCTTATCTCGAATGCGAACTTTTAATGTTTTGGTGTGCTTTATCATGCTGTATATAATACCAGTACCAACCTATATTGCAAAGACTTGAACAACCTATTAGGGGCTGCTTACGCCGCCCTCGCTATCCATCCTCGCACTCAAAGTACGAGGCTTTCCGCGACTTTGGTAATAAGTATTGGAAAAGTTTGATTACTCGTTATTTTCAAGGTTCGCAATTCCAAAAGGGATATGCACCGATGGCAAGCGTGCCGAGGCTGGTTCGAGATGTAGTTTTTGGTCATCAAAGAAGATATGCGGCTGCATAATATCCAGAACTTTAGCCTTTTCTACACCACCCATAAAAAAGGCCTCGTTCACAGTTATGCCCCAGTGGCGCATGGTATTAATAACCCGCTTATGGGCCGGCGCATTGCGCGCGGTAACAATAGATACTCGCAAAATTGGCGCATAGGATGGCTGCTGCACACGTTTTTCTTGTTCTAATTTTTGAATGGCGGCAATACGCTTTAAAAAGGCTTTTAATGGCCCAGGTGTGTGCGGAATGTCTTGGCGCAATGTTTCGTGCTGATGAAACTCACCTAGATCATGCTGTTTATAGACTGTTTCTGCTTCGTCATCGACCAAAACACCATCAAAGTCAAAAGCAATTCTAAGCTGATGATCCCCATCATCATCGCCAATTTCGCCTTTTAAGATCTGTCCTGCCGGATAACCAGCATCTACCGCACTTCTTACATCATCAGCGTTAGCCGATAGAAATAACTCAATATCAAAAGCAGGTATATAAGGGTGCGGCGACAAACCCTGCATAAATACTGCCCGAGTGATCGGCAGCTGGTAATGCTGGATGGAGTTCATCACCCGCAGCCCTGTATCGGGATCATTGCGCGATAATAAAATCACCTCTACCGGCGGATCATCAGGGTTAAGCTGATTCAGTGATAAGACGCGACGTATAAATGGAAAGGCTACCCCACGTTCAAGCGGCTTATCTTGGTTTTCATGCTGGTACTCACGGTAGACTTGTTCGCCCTCAGTCCTAAACACTGCGTCAGACTCAGATAAGTCAAATAACGCACTGGAGGCTAAACCAATCACTAGCCGGCTGCTTAAATCAAACGCCATACACCACCTACTCTCTACATAAACTTATAAACGCGAAAAAACTCACAAATTCTACGCAGCACAAAATAACAGCTTACAACTGTTTGCTGCTTGGTCTGATTGATTGCAAATTATTTTAGGGAACTATAGCAGGATCCAGCCCAAAGGCTTAGATATAGTAGGTGCAGATAGATATGGCATGCAGTGTGAAAACACTGGCTTTGAAATGTTGGGGCTACCTTAATGTCAAAGGCTGCGCCTACCCAGCCAAGGTAGGCGCAAGTCTTATTTAGCTGGTGCTAGTTGCGCTCACACAATCGTTGTCATTGAGTGTGTTCCAAGCATCAACAATCAGCTGGTTTTCTAAACCCATCGCTGAGTTAGCAGCCTGCCCTGTCGCTTGCATAGTGTGACTAATAACAGTGAACTGCGCAGCCACGAAGCGACCCATTTTTTTGAATACTTTTAGGTTATCCATATCCTTACCCCTTTCTTATAATTTTCATACAGCAAATGCTGTAGAGCCTCCCGAAAACGAGACCAAGCACTATAAATGCTCATCATAAAAGTAGGTGGTTTGCAGAATTAAAGCAGTACTGAATTTTATTTCAGTATTGAACCAGTTTTCATTGCGAAAAACTGATATAGCATTTTGGATTATGCGCGAGCAAATAGCTCTGAGGCGTACCGGTGATGTCTTTCTCTGTACCACGCCACTCAATCAAAAGTCGTTTGAGTCGGGATAGGAGTACAAATATACAGTACCCACTCTTAAAAAGCAAGTAGCATATCGAATGTTTTTTATCAAGCCGCTAGTCGCTAAATTATACTTTCTAGGCAAGTGGCTGACCTGCCTAGAAAGTGATTGTAACCTGTCAGCTATAGCAGGTTACATAAGCCTGACTTACAACAACGGCAAGGTGTAGGCTAAAATCAAACGGTTATCATCCAAATCTTTGTTGATATTGGAACGTACCGTTGAGTTTCTCCAGCGTACATTGAAGTTTTTCAGGGCGCCCTCTTGGAATGCGTAAGAAATATCGAAGTCACGCTCCCACTCACGTCCTTCAGGCTTATTGCGGCCTAAATCCGCACCGGTACCTTTAACGTAACGGTTAAACATGGTCAAACCAGGGATGCCTAGGCCTGCAAAGTTGTAGTCGTGACGAACCTGCCAAGATTTTTCATCTTTAGCACCAAACTCACGGTTAGCAACATAGTTAACTAAGAATGGATCTGAACCCTGCACATAAGCATAACCAGTATCACCGGTCATTTTCTGGTAGCCCAAGCCCAGCTTGTTAAAGCCAAAGTTGTACGTCACCATTCCTGAAAACGCTTTGTTATCAACGCGAACATCACCATCACTGGTGGAGCGTGATGCACGCACATCTGTTCTTAGTGAGCGCTGATCACCTAAAGGTAAAACATACACAGCATTAATAATATGCTGTTTATACAAGTCTTCTAAACGACCAAAGCTATAGCCGGTGCTCAGCTGATCATTCCATTTGTAGTTTAGGTTAGCCAAGTCAAACGAGTTACTGGTGTAGTTACCGCGAGTCTTACCGGTAACTGGCTCGCCTGTTTTTTTATCAACCAGACCTTTACCTAAAACGTTCATCTCCATGCGTTCACGGTTAGTAGAAGCACGTTGATTAACACGGTCAATGTGACCTAAAGTTGCAGTTAAGCCATTAATTTCGTTGGATGTAATCATTCCACCCGTGAATAACTGCGGTAAGATACGTCCTTCGAGGTTCGCTTGCAGCATCGGCAAGCGCGGCTTCAATGTACCCACTTGCAGTACAGTTTCTGAAACTTTTGCTTTAAAAGTTCCGCCTAACTTACCAAAGTTATCAACGGACTTACCGTTGCTACGCTGTGGGAATGAGTCTGGTGTGCGGTATGGGC
Source organism: Denitrificimonas caeni (assembly GCF_027498055.1). Taxonomy (GTDB): domain Bacteria; phylum Pseudomonadota; class Gammaproteobacteria; order Pseudomonadales; family Pseudomonadaceae; genus Denitrificimonas. The sequence continues at coordinate 1,795,851 of NZ_CP114976.1, read as the reverse complement.
CTGAATCAAGCTTGATCGCCGTAGCAGCGTAAATATCCACACCAACACCAATGGTGCCTTCAGTGAAGCCCGACTTGTAGTCTAGGATAAAAGCCTGCGACCATTCTTCCTTGGTTTTATTGGCATTTTTATTCTGCGGGGTGTTCTCTACGTGACGCGTATCTTGGTTCATGTACAGGTTACGAAAACCTAGGTTGGCGGTGCTGTCTTCAATAAAAGCAGCGCTAGCTAAAGTAGGTACAGCCAGTAACACGCTGCCAGCAGTTGCTAAAGTAATAGCCCGTGCTATAGGGGAAAAATTCATGCGGTTTTCCTATAGTTATCAATATACAAATGGGGCTTCATTCAGAAGCCCCATCTTTTAAAGCCAACGAACGTACGCTTAGTCAGCGGTAAATGTACGCGGACGTAAGACGTCGGGTTTTAAGAAGTCTTTCTCACCAACGTTATCGTGATCACCCAACAACTTGCCATTTACTTCCAGACCGTAGCTGGTGTGCTTATGGAAAGTATCTAAGTACTTTTCACGGGTTTCCTTAACATCGCCGGTGTAGCGTGGCTCTTGTGGACGCTCTTGACTATCAATGTAGTAAGCAACATCCCAAGCTTCTTGCTCGCTCAAGCTGTTAGGACGACCCAGTGGCATGTTGTGTTTAATAAATGATGCCAAAGTGAAGTGACGGGAAATACCCGCCCCCCAGTTGTAAGAGGTATCGCCCCACACTGCAGGGAAAACCACTTCACCACGCTCAACTAAACCAGAGCCGTTATCGGAGTGACAGATACTGCAGTTTTCTGCATACACCTTAGCACCGCGATCATAGTCCATACCTTCTTTAGGATCTTCGAGGCGCGGGTAACCACGGCCATACATGTTGCCGCCCGGCTGATACACCGGAACACCTTTAGCCAGCCAGTGGTGATAAGCAGTTAAAGCGAGCATATCGTCACTGCCGTACTCTGGTGGTACGCCGTTCATCGAGTAGCTAAAGCAACCAGAAATACGCTCTTCTAAATTATTCACATGGTCATTTTTAGGACGGTAGTTTGGCAAAACCACCACCGCTGGCCACACAGGCCCAGCGAAAGGCAAACGACCTTCACCCATATGGCAACTGCTGCAATTCATGCTGTTAAAAACGTTTTTACCGCGCAGTTGCTGTGTATTCATAAAGAGGTCGTAACCACGACGAATAACGCGCTTTAACTCGGGATGCATTTCTGCTTCTTCCAAGTCTTCCATGGTCGGAGGTACGTGTACGTACTGCCCCTCCTGCACTTCAGGGTTATTAACTGGGAAGCGAGGTACTTCTTCAGCCTGAACGGTTAAGCTCAGTGCACTTACGGCTACAGCCAGCGTCAAACTACGCAGGAGGAAATCTTTGGATTGTTTCATTGTTATTCTCCCTATTTCTGTACAGGCTGGCGTGAAAGCCACTGAGATACAGCACGAATATCCTCATCATTCATACGCTCAGCAATGGCGAGCATTAAATGTTGTGGGTCGTTATCACGTTTGCCTGTCTGCCATGCATGGAGCTGGTCAGAAATATAGCCTGCATGCTGACCTGCCAAGCGTGGGAACACATCCCCGGCACCTAGACTGTCTGGGCCGTGGCAGGCTACGCAAGGTACGATATAGCGATCCCAATCCCCTACTGTTGCGAGCTTCTCACCATGAGCTAACTCAGCCTCAGTTACTTCAGTATCACCTTTACCTTGCACCGCAGGCAGTTGGCTGTAATAGACAGCAACATCTTTGTACTGCTGATCATTGAGCATGCTAACGAAAGGCAACATAGTTGCGCTTTGGCGTGAACCATCCTTAAAGGATTTCATCTGCTGATACAGGTATTCAGCGTTTAAGCCCGATAAACTCGGCCAAGACTCACCACCCGGAATATTCATTCCAGCCCCATCAGTTTGGTGACAGGCAACGCACATTGCTGCCGACTGCTCCCCAGCTTTAGCATCTCCATCTAACGCATGAGCAGACGTTATTGCTAAGAATAGCGTTGCTGCTGTTAGAGTCATACGATGAAATGTTTTCATTCTCACCTCGTTCCCTTTTATCAGGCTCTAATTATAGGTCTATCAATATATATTTGATTAAGATCAAATATATACGATGTCATTATATTATGTAAGGGATTAAGCGTGCTAAAAAGCTTAAAGCTCTAATCCGAGCATAGACTTTAGCCGCCCACCGCACAAATAGCCTGATTTAACCCACTAACACGCTCAACTTTGCGCTGTACCGCAGCGGTAAAGATCCCAGAATGCCCTTCAATCAAGGTGAACTTATTTTTCGCTCGAGTGATACCGGTATACAACAACTCTTTGGTCAAAACCGGATTAAGGCGATCAGGCAAAATTAAAGCAGTATGCACAAACTCAGAGCCTTGTGATTTATGCACTGTCATGGCAAATACTGTTTCTACTGCGGTCAAGCGACTTGGCAGAATATAACGCACACCACCTTGAGCATCGTTGCGGGCAAAGACGACCCTTAACACCTGCTGCGGCTCGCCATTCTCTGCGCTGGCGTCAGCATTAGGCAACAGGAGAGCGATACCTATATCACCATTCATTAGGCCAAGACTGTAATCGTTCTGAGTCACCAATACTGGACGGCCTTCATACCAACCCTGCGCACTACTAATAAGCCCCTGCTGCTGCAGTGCAGTGGCAATACGCTCATTGAGCCCGGCCACACCAAACTCACCTTTGCGCAGCGCACACAGTAATCGAAACTGATCAAAGGCCTGCAGCACAAGAGCAGCCCATTGCTGCCAACTGGGGTCGGCAAAGGGTTTATCTGCGGCTGGGCGCTGCTGCTGTAAAACCTGTAAATAATAAGCATAGCCAGCGCTGTTTAGCGCTCCACTGTGGTGCGCTGAGACATTAAGCAGCAGCTGATTGAGAGCCGCGCTATTGTTTTGCTTGAGCAGCAAGTATTGAATATCTGGCACATCACTGTGAAGCAGTTGCCAAGCCTGTTGCGCTTCACTTTGATTGACCGCACGGGCCAGCTGACCGATTCCAGACTCGCTACCAAATCGCCGTGAGTGACGCAGCATCACTGTACGCTGTGCTAAACGATGCTGCTGTGCATCACCCACGCACCAAGGCTCGGCATACACTTTTTCTGCGCACAGCTGTTCAAGGCGCTGCTGAGTGTGCGTAGTATAATACGCCAGCTCAGCATCAGCGCAGAGGTCCCCCAATACCGAGCCTGCTTCTACTGAGGCGAGCTGATCTTTATCCCCCAATAAAATTAGACGAGCATGTTTAGGCAATGCTTGCAACACACTATGCATCATTTCCAAATCGATCATCGAGGCCTCGTCAATCACCAAGACATCAACCACTAAAGGGTTGTTGCTGTTATGACGGAAGTGGCGGGTATTAGGCAAACTGCCCAACAGCCGGTGCAAAGTCGTCACCGCTGTGGGAATTGCATCTTGCACTGACTGTGTCACCGGCAATGAAGCAACTTGCTGACCAATCGACTCAGTCAGACGCGCCGCGGCCTTACCGGTTGGCGCTGCTAGCTGAATACGTAATGCCTGTCCTACCTGTAGCGCACCTTGCTGCAGCAGTGCCAACAAGCGCACCACAGTGGTGGTTTTGCCTGTACCAGGGCCGCCAGTTATAAGGGTCAGTTGACCTTGTGCGGCCATAGCACAGGCCACTTTTTGCCAATCTGTTTGGCGCTGTCCTGCGACAAGCAAGGGTTCATTGAACAGCTTGTTGAGGCGCTGAGAGAAATCAGCGGCGAGCGGCATTTCAGTCGCAATGCGTTGCACCAAGTGTTGCGCTACAGTGCTTTCATACTGCCAGTAACGGTATAAATACAGACGTCCAGACAATAAAACTAAGGGTTTAGCGCTGGCGTCCGAACCCTGCTGGTACAGTAATTGCGTATTTTGCAATGCCGCAACCCAGTCTTTCTGGCTCACTGCGGCCAATAGCGCCGAGGGTAATAAAGGCTGCTGCTCAACCGCTCGCCCCTCTGGTGGCAATAAAAGAGCTAAATCCGGATCACGCAAAACGCTGGGTAAATCTAAGCAAATATGCCCATGCCCCAACTGATGGCTGACCAGAGCCACCGCCAGCAACGCCAGTGGCTGCGCATTTGGATCAAGCTGGCCCAGCAGTTTTACCAGAGCAACATCCAGCGCTCGTATCCAACCGGCATCCAGCCAGTCTTGTAACAACAGATATAGATTATCGCGACTGCTTAAGGCCTGCTCAGCAGTTAAGCGCTCAATTTGTTCGACGCCAACAGGCATCACCTCTTCACCAAAAAGTTCACCTTGCTGAATCATTTATAGCGCCTCCTGATCCTTGGTTTTAAACAACGCATCTAAGCGCTCAATCATTGCTCGGTCAGGTCTGGCGTGATGCAAACCTTGGGTTTCATTGTTTGCACCACGCAAAAACATATACAGCGCGCCCCCCATATGAGTGTCGTAGTCATAATCGTTGATGCGCAGCTTGAGTAGGCGATGTAAGGCCAATATATACAGGCTGTACTGCAAGTCGTAGCGGTGCGTTAATACGCAGTTATCCATGGCTGCTTGACTGTAATCAGCATCACCTTCGCCCAGCCAATTGGACTTGTAATCCACCACGTAATAGCGGCCTTGATGCTCCAAAACCAAGTCAATAAAGCCTTTGAACATGCCGTTGAGGCGCTCAGGCTGTAGATACGGGCGCTCTGCCCCTGGCAAAATAAACTCACGCACCAGTTGATCAATATACACAGTGTTGGTTTGGTGGCTGGCAAACCAAAACTCCATCTCAGCTTGATAGTGGCGCAGCTCAGTTAGTGCCATAGGCTGCTCAGCCAATACAAATGGCTGCTGGATATACTCGCTCAACCAAGGCCAAAGCAGCTCTGCATGCTGTTCAAATCCATAGGCCTCGCAGCGCGCTTGAATAAACTGCTGCGCTTGCTCAGGATTCTTTAACACAGCGGCAAAACCTTCATCAGCGGCCCACTCCAGCAAACTGTGCAAGAAGGTTCCGGGCTTCGCCCCGCGCGGAAAACCATGGATACCTTGCGCGGCTTCTAGATTAAACCCGGCACTGTCAGGCACATCAGCGTTATACAGCTCATCATCACTGATGTTTTGCGCTAAAGCAGATTGTGGTGCCAAGTCCTCCCCACGCTGCATGGATTGCAACTCAGGGCTAGGTGCTTGGGCAGTTAAACGCAATGCGCTGTAAGACGCGATCCACCAATGCTCACGGGTGCGGCGCTGTGCAATGCGCCACTTGGGGGTAAACGCGCCAGACTGATCATGCACGATCTCGTTATCACTTGCTGGCATCACAGAAACATGGCTGAGCAAATTGCTTGCCGCGCTTTGCTCGGATGCTAGAGCCAAAGGTGCCAACCACTGTTCAAGCGCTAAACTGTTGGGCAAGGGCTGTCCGGCATTGAGCAAATAACCAATGGCGCTACGGTGCAGTACAGAGGTTTTCCCCTGTCCTTTTTTTAGGTCGGCCATACCTAGCCAGCAGGCATGGCGCGCGCGGGTTAAGGCCACATACAATAAGCGCAAATCCTCTCCGAGACGCTCTTGTTCGGCTAAGGCCAGGCTGTCTTTATCTGCATGTAGCATGAGCCTGCGCTGCCCGCCGGTTTGAATACTAAAAGGTTGTTTACCTTCTTGAGCACGAAAAGCACAGATAAAAGGCAAAAACACTAATGGGTATTCCAGACCTTTAGATTTATGGATAGTGACCACGCGCACTAACGACTCATCGCTTTCTAAACGTAAAATTTGCTCTTGTGCACCCTCTGCTTGCCCTGCACATGCGGTTTGCAAGTAGCGCAGCACAGCAAATTCACCATCCAGCTCACGGGCAGCCTGCTGTAGCAGTTCTGATAAGTGCAAGACGTTAGTCAGCGCCCGCTCACCATCTGGACGCTGCACCAAACGCTGTGGAAGTTCGAAGTCATGCATAATACTGCGCAACATTGGCAGTACGCCCTGCTTATGCCAGCGTTCCAGGTAACCCTTGAACTGTAAAACCCGCTTCTCCCAAAGCAGCTCATCCTGATTGATGCGCTCCAATTCGCTCAACGACAAAGCAAAAGTGCTGCAAGCTAAGGCGGATTTTAAAGCGCGCTCATTATCTGGATGTAAACAGGCGTGCAGCCAAGCCATCACATCTTGAGCTTCTTGGCTGGCAAACACTGAGTCCTTATCAGATAGGTAAACACTGCGCACATGGCGCAACGCCAATTGTTTACGAATCGCCTGCGCCTCCGCCATATTGCGCACTAACACTGCGATATCATTTGGCTGCAAGGGTTGTAATTGACCTTCAGAATTTTTAAAGCCAGCTTGAGCCTCTGTAGCCAAATTAAGCAAGCGGGCTATTTCTGTAGCGCTACTGGCAGCCATCTCTTCAATATACTGGCTACTGGCAACCGGCTCCTCTGTTTCTAAGCGCCACAGCGTTAAAGCGGGTTGCGCGCTGCCCGCAACCCACCACTGTTCTTGACGACCTTTAGCCAGCACCGGTAAAAAAGGCAGCTCATTACTCACCCCTTCACGAAACAAAAAGGCGCCTTGCCCTTCGGGCCGCTCTTCTGCTTGAACAAACAGCTGATTAACAGCAGCGACCATAGACTCAGTGGAGCGAAAATTGGTATCGAGATTGTAATGCCGACCTTTAGTTGCTCGGCGCGCAGATAAATAGGTATGAATATCCGCACCGCGAAAGCTATAAATGGCTTGCTTTGGATCGCCAATTAAAAACAAGCCCGTTTCTCTACTGTTCTCGGCGATGCGGTAAATAGTGTCAAAAATGCGGTATTGCAAAGGGTCGGTATCTTGGAACTCATCAATCATCGCAATGGGAAATTGCTGCCGAATCACAGCGGCTAAGCGCTCACCGCTAGGTCCCTGTAATGCCTGATCAAGCCGTGTCAGCATGTCATCAAAACCCATCTCGGCACGCTGCTGTTTTTCCAAGTTAAAGCGATGTTTGATCCAGTCTGCGGCATGCCATAAAGCCTGTTCATCTAAAGCATGGGTCAGCTGATTCAACTGCTCCGGCAAATCACGCATGGCTTGCAGTGCTTGGTGCTCAGGTACTGCGCTAGTGTCTTTCCAAGCAGCATGTAAGCCTTCAGGTGTTAAGCGAGTAAAACCTGTACCAATTTCAAGTCGCGTTTGCTCACTGTCTTCAGCCCAGGCTTTTAGCTTATCCAACCACGGGGTATAAAAACGCGCCTGAATCACCCGGCCATTAACTGCTTTGGCCGCCACTGCTTGGTCCAAAATATCACGCAACTCTTGCGACCATTGCGACCAGTTTTCCTTTAGCTGCGCAAGCGTCTGCTGCTGCGCTGTGATCCCAGCATCCAGCAACTGCGCCAAAGTTTGCGAAGGACTGCTGGGTAAGTCTGTTTGCGCACTCAGCAGCGGATAAATTTTGCGTTGCAAAACTGCTGGTTGCTGCCAATGCTCTAAAGTCCAAAGTACATTACTGCCTTGCAGCGGATAACACTGCTGACGCCAATAGTCTTTGACCACAAGAGCCAGCAATTCGGAGTGATCCGTTTCTAAGGTTTGCGTAAACAAGCTGCCGCTATCAAAGGCATGCTCGCGCAGCATGCGCTGACACCATGAGTGGATGGTTGAAACAGCGGCTTCATCCATCCACTGTGCGGCTTGTTCAAGCCGTTGCGCGCATGAAGGCCACTGTTGTGCTGGGTAGTCTTCACGCAGGCTTTCTAATAAAGCGTCCGGCGTATCCTGCTCGCCACGAAAAACTTGCGCAGCTTCCACCAACTTGGCACGGATACGGTCACGTAACTCCTGGGTCGCAGCATCAGTGAAGGTCACCACCAGTATTTCTGGCGGCAATAAGTGACGATTGAAAGCTGCATCTGCAAGCAAGCCATGCTGCAGGATTAAACGCACATACAAGGCCGCAATGGTATAAGTTTTACCAGTACCGGCACTGGCTTCAATTAAACGACTGCCATGCAGTGGAAACTCTAAGGCCAAGGCGCGCTCTGGGCTATTGAACTGACTCATGAGGACTCTCCTTGACGCTCTAGACTCATAATATCCGCCTCCAACAGCGAGCCGTATAGCATGCTGGCCCACTCGGCAAAGGTTTCATCAGCCAGCAGTTCGGTGAAGCTTGGGTACTGCCGCGCTAAAGCTGCGCTTTGCTGCACTTCACCGGCCGCTTGGAAGCTCCCCTCATAGACTGCTTTGGCTTTACTTGTGGATTGGTTCTTCAAGTAATCCATCGCGGTTTTAAATGCCACAGGAATAGGTTGATTTAAACCGCTCTGCCAACATGCCAGCCACGTCTCGACAATTGCCACGGCGTTAGTAGCAGTTATGGGCGTAAAGGCAATGCTGCTTTCTTGGGCAACAATTAGAGTTTGCGTCGATAAGCCGCTGGCATTGATAAGCACATGTTGCACCCAAGGCCGTAATAGGCGATGCCAACTGCGCTCTTTACCGCGATGTATTCTGCCGGCAATCAGCTCAATGCGAGCGTACTCTTGAGCGGGGTTTGGCGTGAGCGTGGCAGTGCGTAGACCACCGAGCCAACCTTCCAGATGAATCTGCCCATGGCGCAGATCAATAATACGGGCAGTATCCTCTTGGTACGGCCAAGCAGCGCAAAGAGCGCGATAATGCTCTAACTGCGCCAATAAAGGCTCAATTAACTCGGCGCGCACTTGCTCACCAAACGCTCGCATCGGCAAAGCACCGCTGCGTTGTAATTTTTCGCTGTGTAACTCTAAAATTTGCAGCAGGTCTGCGCTAGGCGCTGCATGTTGACCGGCACTTAAGAGCTCATACTGCAAGCTAAAGCGCTGCAACCCATCCAGCGCAAAAGGCTCATCTTCAAACAGTTCCAGCTCAAGCTGATCCAAATGCACTTTGAGGCGCTCATTGAAAAAGTACTTCACAGGGTCACGTAAAAAGCGCTGCAATTGCTCAGGCGTCATGCTGCTGTCGGCAGCGAAGTTCGGCAGCGCTACTGGGCTCTCTACGGCACTGCTTTGATGTAAAGCAGACCATTCAAAAGCATAAGTGAATAAATCACCCTGCTCAGAGCTTGGCGTGAAGTAATGCTGGCTGAACGGTTGCAGCGGATGCACTGTGGTCAACCCATCCAGCAATGACTGATCATTAGGCAGATGCCAACCACTGGCGAGATGATCACGCAGTTGCGCAATCAAAACTGACGGTGGGCGCTCAGTATTATCACGCACACTGCGCCCTACCCAGCTGACATAGAGCTTTTCCCGTGCGGACAATAATGCTTCTAAGAGCAGGTAGCGGTCATCTTCACGGCGCGAACGATCACCAGGACGATAATCACTGCCCATTAAGTCAAAATCTAGCGGTGCTTGAACGCGTGGGTAGTCGCCATCATTCATACCCAGTAGGCACACCATGCGAAAAGGTATCGCGCGCATGGGCATGAGCGTGCAGAAGTTGACCGAGCCGGCTAAAAAACGCTGACTCAAGTGATCAGTATCAACATTACTTAACCAAGCTTCCCGCGCCACAGCCAAGGTTAGCGGCTCATCCAGAGCAGCATCAATGCAGAGCTGGTACCACTGCTCACAGCCCTCGCGCAGGCGCTGCATTAATAAGTAATCGGCGTCCTCTTCCACCAAGAAAAACTGCTCGAGCATGGCTAAAAAAACAGTACGCCATGTCGCGAACTGATGGCTGTCGCTGAGCTGTTTATGCAGGTGTTGTAGCGCATCTAAAAAGTGCGTTAGCGGGCCAATTAAAGCGGCATCCAAACCACCCACCTCATCATAAGGCTGAATGCCTGCATAGGCGTCGCTATCTCCCATGGCATAGCCCAAGAGCATACGCTGTAGGCCAAAATCCCAAGTGTTTTGTTCAAGGCCCTGCGGCAAGGCAAAGTCTTCGCGGTGCTTAGCATTTAAGCCCCAACGTACGCCAGCACCGGTCAACCAACGTTGCAATGTCGGCAAATGACTTTCTTCAATGGCAAAGCGCGCACGCAACGCCGGCACATCTAAGAAGCTCATGATATCTGTGACGGTTAAACGCGACTCAGGCAAACGCAGCAACTCATGCAAGGCAATCAACAGCGGCTCAGTGCTTTGCTCGGCTTGATCAGAGAGTGTGAATGGAATAGAACGCAAATCATCACGGCCATACTGCGCAAAGACAGCTTGAATATGTGGCGCGTAGCTATTGATATCCGGCACCATGACAATGATGTCGCGCGGTTTTAAGCTGGGGTCTGCGTTAAAACAGGCCAATAACTGATCATGCAGCACCTCCACTTCGCGCTGCGCGCTGTGGGTGATATGAAAGCGCACCGATTGGTCTGCTTGTAGGTCAAGCGCGGGCCATAAAGCACGGGTGTCTGCGAGTGGACGCAAGTGCAAAATATCATTGTGCAGCTGCTCCAGTAGCGTTGCGCTGGCACCGTCCTCAAAAATATCAACACGCTGACCGTGACTGTCAAACACTGTTTGATAGCTGTCCAGCTCATCATACTTGTCGAGCAAGCTAATATAGTCACGGCCTTGCTTACCCCAGGCGGCCAATAGAGGGTGGGCAAACTGGTGCAACTGCTCAATGGACAAAACCTCAGGGAAGCCTTGCTTACGGCTTTGCCGGCGGTACTCGTGGCGTAACAGCTGTTTATCTTCAACTATATCTGCCCAGTGATACTGGCAAGGATTATGCACACAAAGCATGACCTGACTAAAACGGCTGATGGCTGCTAACGCCTCAACCATTTGCGCTGGCAGTGAGGAAATCCCAAAGACAATAATCCGCCGTGGCAGCCCTGCTGGCGCAGCGTCTAACTCACGCATTTTAGCGATAAAACGTGGGTGTACCGCGGCGCGGCTGCTGTCAATTGCCTCAGCACCAATGTCATCAATCAACAAACGCCACAGCGCCGCCTGCCACGCCACTATAGGCTCGCGTGCTTGAGCTTTTTCTTCACTGATCTGCGGCTGGCCTGCCACTTGGCGCAACTGATCATCTCCCACAGCCCAGTCTTTGAGCCAGTCTGAGCGATAGACTTGGTATTGGTCATAGAGGTCAGCCAAACGCTCCGCCAGCTGGTAGCGTTTACGCAAATCTGGATCATCATCAAGAAAATGCTGCAAAGGAGCAAAAACCGGCTCACGCACCACCTTGGGCAGCAATCGCATTAAGCGCCAAGTTAGCGGAGCTTTATCAAAGGGCGAACTTTTGGCAATAGTCTCAGTGCCCAGCACCTGTCGATACACTTGCCACAAAAAACGGGCGGGTAATCCTATTTGTAAACCTGCAGCAATGCCACAGCCTCGATCATCGGCTAAAGCAAATTTAAGCCATTGGGCAATACCATTGCTCTGCACCAAAATATGTTCATTTTCAAGTGCATACAGTGGGTTGATTTTCGTCCACTGCACAACAAGCTCACGTAACTCTTCTAAGTGGTTGCTATGCGCAACAATAAAACCCGACTGTAGCTCCTGAGCTGACATACCTGTATTCCTTGAAAATAAAACCAAGTGTGCCGTCTTGATGCGTCACGCGCTGACGCATCAATAAAACTCACTGGCACAGCTAATAAAATGTGGACTAGTTTACATAATGATATTTTTTCGACCAACGTCTAAATGACCAGAGAGTCACTACCGTGCTCTAGTTCACCCGCTACAATATAAATCAAATAACAGACCCAGTCCGCACCACGGAGAATTACAATAATGAAGTTTAGTCCGTTAGCACGCTCAATCAGCTTGGGTAGCCTCGCTATTGCCTTGAGCATCCCCATGGCAGCACAAGCTGCTTTTATTGAAGATAGCAAAGCCAGCTTGGAGCTGCGCAACTTTTATATGAATCGCGATTTTCGCGATGCACCCAGCGGATCACAATCCAAAGCTGAAGAATGGGCGCAAGGTTTCTTGCTGCGTTATGAGTCTGGCTTTACCGAAGGCACTGTTGGCGTTGGGGTTGATGCGTACGGTTTCTCTGGTTTTAAACTTGATTCAGGTGGCGGTACTTCCGGCACAGGTTTATTACTGCCAAAAAACCACAAAGGCAAAGTACCCAGCAGTTACGGCTCCCTTGGCGGAACATTTAAGGCGCGTCTTTCTGAAAACACCTTAAAAGCCGGAACGCTGATGCCGAAAATCCCAACGGTATCCTCAGGCGATGGTCGTTTGATTCCGCAAACCTTCACTGGTGTGCACATTAACAGTCAGGAAATAGAAAACCTCACTGCTAACATTGGTCGTTTAGGGCGCATGAAGCAGCGTAACTCTACAAACGATGCGCCAATTCTGCTTAACGGCTTTTCTGGTAACCAAGGTAAACGCAAAAACAAATCCACCCGCAGTAACCCCACAGAAACCAGTAAGTTTGATTTTGCCGGTGTTAATTACAACTGGGGTGATACAGGTTTAAGCACGGGTTATAACTTTGCTAACTTTGATGGCGCTTACAAGCAGCACATTGTTAACGGTGTTTACACCTTAGCTATCGACGATAACCAGTCATTAAAAGCTGATTTGCGCTATGCGAAAACCAGCGAAGATGCGAAGAGTGGCATCGATAACAAAGCCATATCCAGCATGCTGACATATAGCTTAGGCCACAGCAGTTTTGGCTTGGGTTACCAGAAAATGTCTGGGGATACTGGCTATGCCTACATTGAGCTAACCGACCCCTTCCTGACCAACTATGTACAAATCCGTGACTTTGCTGCCACTGATGAAAAATCTTGGCAAGCTCGTTATGACTATAATTTTGCTGGCTTAGGTATTCCTGGCCTCAATCTAATGACGCGCTATATTCGCGGTAATAACATTTACATGGGCGCAGGCCAATCACGTGGTAAAGAGTGGGAGCGTGACACCGATATTTCCTATGTCATCCAAGAAGGTCCTCTAAAAAACCTAGGTATCAAATGGCGTAATGCGACCTTACGCTCTGATTTATCTGGAAAGATTGATGAGAACCGTCTAATCGTTAATTACACTATCCCCCTAATGTAAGCCGTAATCCCTGTGTTAAATAAACCTGCTTTTAAGCAGGTTTATTTTTTTGAGATATAGTATGTTTATAAGTGAACTAAATGCAGTTAGGATGTTTCCAATCCAGTGCAATTATTAAGTTCTTTTTTTGGAGTAAACGAATCATGGCTAAGAAAGATACAGGTAGCGATCAACTACTCAATGAATTTAAAGCGTTAGTCTCTGATACGGAAGAGTTGCTGCAACACTCTGTTGAATTGACCGGCGACAAAGCTGAAGAGCTGCGCGGGCAAATCAACTCCAGCCTGCAGCGTGCACGTAAAGCCTTGAGCTCTACTGAGCAGGCATTACTTGAGCGCGGTAAAGTTGCACTGCATACCAGTGAGGAATATGTCCGTGAGCACCCTCTGCAGTCTTTAGCAATTGGTGCTGGCGTTGGTTTTTTACTGGGTCTACTGGTGTCTAGGCGCTAAGTATGACGGATAAAAGCTTTTCAGATACCTCGCGGCGCTTAGGCGCTGCGACTTTGGATTTACTCAGCGATCACGCTGAGTTATTCGCCATCGAACTCCAAGAACAAAAACACCACAGTAGCCAACAACTGATTTGGTTCGGTATTACTGCTGCTTGTGCGTTTATGTTGTTCTTACTGCTCAATGCTTTACTCATTGTGTTGCTCTGGGAGTATTACGCCCACGGATTACTCATTGCCATGTCGATATTTTATGCATGTATCGGCGCACTGTGTATTTGGCGGATAAAATCACTCCAGCAGCATGCGCAAGCACCCTTTAGCGCCTCATTGCAGGAACTCAAAAAAACCAAAGAGCAGTTATTACCATGACATCCAAAAAGCTAAAAGATGATCCTATTGCCTTGCGCAAACAGCTGATTCAAATGCGTTTGGAGCTGAACCGGCAAAGAATCCACCACGAAAGCATTGTACTGCTCGAACCAGTGGCAAAGTTACGCGGTCTCAAACAGCGTTTTAATCAAGGCGCAACGCCTTTACTCGCTGTTGCTGGAGTAACTCTGGTCAGTTTTTTTATGGCACGCAACCGCAGGTCGGCCAGCAGCTTGATGCCAGTAGTGAAAATTGCTGCCAGCCTGCTGCCTTTATTTGTTGGCAAATCAGAGACGAATGAAGCAAACAAATCATAGACTGAGTAGATGAAACAAACCTCGCTATGCGAACAGCGCTCATTTGCAATTCACCACTTGAGGGTATGCAATGGATTGGCAGCAACTATTAAACCGCGAACGTTTAGGCAAAACATCACACAGTTCAGAAGAGCTCGGCCGCAGCCCTTTTCACAAAGATCATGACCGCATTATTTTCTCTGGTGCTTTTCGTCGATTAGGGCGCAAAACTCAAGTCCACCCTGTCTCCAGCAATGATCATATTCACACGCGCCTCACCCACTCACTAGAAGTGAGTTGCGTCGGCCGCTCCTTGGCCATGCGTGTGGCAGAAATGATTCGCCCTGCACTACCACAGTGGTGTGAACCAAGTGACCTGGGCATGATCGTGCAGTCTGCGTGTTTAGCTCACGATATTGGTAACCCGCCCTTTGGCCACTCTGGTGAGGATGCTATTCGCCATTGGTTTCAGCAAGCCGCTCACAATGGCTGGCTGGATAGCATACCGGCCGAACAACGCGAGGACTTCTTGAATTTTGAGGGTAATGCGCAAGGTTTTCGGGTTTTAACTCAGCTTGAATACCATCAGTTTGATGGTGGCATGCGTTTAACCTACGCAACCTTAGGTGCTTTTTCTAAATACCCCTGGAGTTCCAAATACGCCAACGCAGAAGGCTATAAAAAGCATAAGTTTGGCAGCTATCAAAGTGAACTGCCGCTGCTTGAACAAATTGCCAACAAGCTCGGTATTCCCAAACTGGATAACGAGCGCTGGGCTCGCCACCCTTTGGTGTATTTAGTCGAAGCTGCCGATGACATTTGCTATGGCTTAATTGATTTAGAAGACGGTATCGAAATGGAGCTGCTGGAGTACCGCGAGGTTGAAGCGCTTCTACTTGACTTGGTCGGTGATGACCTACCAGAAACCTACCGCCAACTTGGCCCCAATGACTCGCGTCGCCGTAAACTGGCAATCTTGCGGGGTAAAGCCATTGAACACCTGACAAACGCAGCAGCACAGGCCTTTGTGGAGCAGCAGCCTGCGTTAATGGCTGGCACTTTAGCAGGCGACCTGGTCGAGCATATGCACGGCCCAGCTAAAACCTGCGTGATTAATGCGAAAGCATTAGCCCGCGAGAAAATCTTCCAGGATAAGCGCAAGACGTTGCACGAGATCGGAGCCTATACCACCTTAGAAATACTGCTAAATGCATTTTGCGGCGCAGCCCTCGAGCAACATACTCAAGGTACATTGTCTTTTAAAAACAGGCGTATCTTTGACTTACTCGGCCAAGCTGCACCGCAAGCAGACTGGCCACTGTACAAGTCCTTTATGCGCATTATAGATTTTATCGGTGGGATGACAGATAGCTATGCCACAGAAATGGCGCGAGAAATGACAGGCCGCTCCAGCCCAATGTAACGATACAAAAGTAACCGCTCCAAACAGCCAGCAGCTCTACTGACCCGCCCATTGACGGGCGGGTTTAGTAAGTCTATCGAGCAATACTGCAGCGCTTGGCTTCTGCGTCCTGATGATAGATTACGAAGCTTTAGCTAACTCTTCACTTGGCGAAACAGCTAGATCTGTACCTGCTGTAGCGTTTTTCAAGGTCTTAATCTCTTGCTCACAAGCTTTAAGTTGCTTCGCTTGCTTATTACAGCGCATGCGTAAGCGCTGTTGTGGCCACCAAGAAATGAGCGGGCCAAGTAATAGCCCTAAAACAAAGGCGCTCATGACAAATAATGCAAGCGGTAACTGAGGTGTCTGCCAATCTAAAAACATTAATTGCGTTGGTGTGCGGTTCTCTAAAACAAAAAAGACCACAGCAGCGGCAAGCGCTAAGGCAATAATAAGTACCAACAAGCGTTTAAAACTTCGCATAAGACCCTCTATAGTCGCGCACGTAATTGAACAACAGATTATCCATCATTAACCCTATCGCGCAATTCTTTGCCCGGTTTAAAGTGCGGAACATATTTACCCGGTAGCTCAACACTTTCCCCAGTTTTCGGATTACGCCCAACTCGTGGTGCTCGGTAGTTCACCGAGAAACTGCCAAAACCCCGCACCTCGATGCGCGTACCTGAAGCCAATACTTGCGTCATGTGTTCCAACATAGCTTTCACTGCCAGCTCAACATCACGCACAGACAGATGCTCTTGTCGATCAACAATACGCTCGATTAATTCGGACTTATTCATTATTTTCCCTTTTTTATCAAGCATCTAGCAGTTTTTAGCATGCTTACTTGAATTTGAACAGGGCGATCTGATGAATTACTAGTGAAATGTGCACTTTGTGAGCTTTTAAAGCAAAAAAACCAGTATCAGCTTGTGACTGGTACTGGTTTTTTTAAGATCCTTAATCAACTAACTTAAGGATATAAGAGAGGTATTCCAGATTAAACTAGGATCATCTAGCTTAATCCTGTGCAGATAAACCACACTAATAAGCTTTTGCATGGTAATACTTAAGCTTTTGCAGCGGCGTAAATATTAAGACTTATCAGTCACTTTAGCTATTTGACTAAAGTCGCCCTACGCAGCAAGGCAATTAATAGTAAGCGTTTTCTGTGATGCTGTGGTCTGTCACATCACGCACACCTTTCACTTCCGGAATACGCGCCATTAAAGTTTTTTCGATACCTTCTTTGAGGGTGTAATCTGCTTGACCACAACCTTGGCAACCACCACCAAACTGTAAAATCAAAATGCCTTCATCGATATCAATCAGACTCACCTCACCACCGTGACTGGCTAAGCCTGGATTGATTTCTGTTTGCAGGTAATAGTTTACCCGCTCCGATAAAGGGCTGTCCTCGCTGACCATCGGCACCTTAGCATTAGGGGCTTTAATCGTCAGTTGGCCACCCATACGGTCAGTCGCGTAATCCACCACAGCATCTTCTAGGTAAGGTTCGCTTAAGGCATCAATCCATGCAGTAAAGGCTGGCAAAACCAAGGGGGTGTCTTCGGGCTTCTGCTCTTCTGGCTTACAGTAAGCTATGCAGGTTTCAGCATAGGTTGTACCCGGTTGAGTGATAAACACACGAATCCCAATACCTGGGGTGTCTTGGCTTTTTAACAGCTCGCTCAAATAGGTTTGTGCAGCTTCAGTAATATTAATCGTACTCATGGTAACTCCTCACAATCATGTACACAGTGTACGCTAGTTGGCCTGCATGAATAAAGACCCAGTAAAGCACTCAAGTAAGATTTGTCGCGTAAAAGCGCACTAACTCAATTAATAATGGCTTATCTGCCTCACAGCATTTCGTCGAGCGTTGGATACTGTTGCGCCAGCTTCTCGCCAGTAAACTGTACTTCACTTGCCTTGGACTGATTAAACAAACGCAGCGCAGTAAAGCGTGGGCGCTCGCCCATATCAAACCAATGCCGAATGCCTGCAGGTAGGGTTAGTAAAGCACCTTTCGCGCACAGTACGGCATATACGTGCTGATCAATATGAAAGCTTAACAACGCACGCCCTGAGACAAAGCAGAGCGACTCATCTGCACTGGACACCTGCTCGTCGAGCCACTTAGCGCGCAATTCAGCTTTTTCTGGATGCGCCTCATCCATACTGATCACTTCTACACAGTCATAGCCTTGGCCTTGCTTCAAGTCGGCAATATCATCCGCGTAGGCAGCGACGATGTCCTCTGCAGACGATGCTGCAGTCAGTGGCTGCTTAGCTTGCCATTGCGCAAAGTGCACCCCTACCGCGGCCAAAGTGCTGCTGATGTCTTCAAAATGATTCAACACCTTCACCGCCTGCATAGGCTGGCTTGAGTGGTATACAAACAACTGGCTCATGGGCTGTGCTTCCCCCTAAAAATGTATAGCAAATGTATGTAAACGCTAAACCTATCGTACAGGCTCGCAGTTAGAACGTGCAGATAAACTCAAGCGTACACTTATAGCTCCAAGCCGCAGCCCCTCTGCAAACGGCTGCAGCGCTCGCTGTCACCTCTATTCAGTAGCAGTCACCGGCACTGACTTAGAACTGCTCAATCCAAACAACATAATAAACGCCGCCAGCAGTGCAACTGCACCAGCTGAAGCAAAAGTATAAGCAGCGCCCAAAGTTTGCCAGCTATAGCCGGCATATAATGCACCTAAAGCCCCACCAATACCGGAGAATGAGACATATAGGCCCTGCCCTTGCCCTTGTTTATGCGCAGAAAAGTAACGCTGCACAAATAAAATAGCCGCCGCATGAAAACTACCAAAAGTAGCGGCATGCAGCAGCTGGATCAACAGTAGCAGCGACAGACTATCGGCATAAAAACCCAGCAACCACCAACGCAGCGCCGCCAAGAACAAACTGATGATAAGAATCTGCTTAATGCTCATTCGCCGCAACAGCCACGGCATTATCGCAAACAACACAATTTCAGCCAGTACACCAAACGCCCATAGCCAACCAATAATCGTGCGTGAATAATCCAGATCAATTAAATACAGCGTCAGAAAAGTGTAATACGGGCCATGCGACAGCTGCATCAGCGTTACGCAGGTTAAAAACACGACAATAGGCCCTAGCGCGGTTTTCGTCAGCCTTTGCCCAGTGGTTGTTAACAGTGGCTCAGCGCGGGGCTGACTGACTGGCGACGGCACCCAGAAACTACTCAGCACAATTCCGCTCATCACCGCCAGAATTGCCCAAGGATAGTAATCCAAACCTACCTCGTCAAACACATAGCCAAAGCCAATCACCACCAGCATAAAGCCAACAGAACCCCAAAGTCTGAGCTGACTGTAGCGCTCCCTTTGCGCCCCCAGATAGTCCAAGGTGATGACTTCAAATTGAGCCAAAATGGCATGCCAAAAAAACGCATGCAGAACCATTATCATCGCCAGCCAAGCAAAACTCTTACCCCAAAAAATCAAGGAAAAAGACAACAAAGTGCAGATGGCGCCAAAACGCACAATGGCCAAACGTTTTTGCGTGCGGTCAGCTAACCAAGCCCATAAATTAGGCGCAATACAGCGCATCAGCATAGGGATGGCAATTAACTCACCGATACGTGCTGCAGAAAACCCTAAATGATCGAAATACAGCGCCAGAAAAGGTGCAGTAGCGCCGAGCAAGGCAAAGTAGAAAAAATAAAACCCGGATAAACGCCAATATGGCAAACCTGTGTGCATGCTTCAGCTTGCCTCGCGCCGTGGCGGCTTGAGCCAACCACGGCGATTTTTAGATAAATGCGCTTTACAGTTGCGGCAAAACTGGGGTGCTAACCTGCACTTCAGCGTTTTGTCCACGGTGACGCAACAAATGATCCATCAGAACAATGGCCATCATCGCCTCAGCAATGGGGGTTGCACGAATTCCCACGCAGGGATCGTGACGGCCCTTAGTGATCATCTCTACAGGTTGCCCGGCAGTATCAATAGAACGGCCCGGTGTGGTGATACTGGAGGTTGGTTTTAAAGCCAGATGCGCCACAATCGGTTGCCCAGACGAAATACCGCCCAAAACCCCACCGGCGTGATTGGACAGGAAGCCTTCAGGGGTCAGTTCATCACGGTGCTCAGTGCCGCGCTGCGCGACACAGGCAAAACCTGCGCCCACTTCAACCCCTTTTACAGCATTAATACTCATCAATGCATGGGCTAAGTCAGCATCTAGACGGTCAAATACAGGCTCACCCAAGCCAGGCATCACCCCTTGCGCCACAACAGTGATTTTTGCACCAACAGAGTCCTGATCGCGGCGCAGCTGATCCATGTAAGCCTCAAGCTCGGCCACTTTACCTGGATCAGGACTAAAGAATGCATTGTCATGCACCGCATCCCAGCTTTTAAAATCAATTTCAATGGGGCCCAGTTGACTCATATAGCCTCGTACCATAATGCCCTGTGTTGCCAAGTATTTCTTCGCGATCGCACCGGCAGCAACACGCATTGCGGTTTCACGCGCAGAGCTGCGCCCGCCGCCCCGATAGTCGCGCTGGCCATACTTGTGATGATAGCTGTAATCGGCGTGGGCCGGGCGAAAGATATCTTTAATGGCCGAATAGTCTTTCGACTTCTGGTCCGTATTGCGAATTAATAAGCCGATCGGGCAGCCAGTGGTTTGCCCCTCAAAGACGCCAGAGAGGATCTCAACTTGATCAGGCTCTTTGCGCTGCGTGGTATGTCGGCTGGTACCGGGTTTGCGACGATCGAGGTCATCTTGCAAGTCTTCAGCTGATAACGGCAGCCCTGGCGGACAGCCATCAACAATGGCAACTAACGCAGGGCCGTGACTTTCCCCAGCGGTGGTTACGGTAAAAAGCTTGCCAAAGGTATTCCCGGACATACACACTGCTCCGTGTTATATAAAAGATAATTGCGCAGTATACCTGTACCTAGAAGATTCTGGCACCTGCATAACGCTTGATGGCGGTTGGCCACCCTTTAGTAGCAGGTAGCGCTGTCGATACCCTTGTTAATACGTCTTTTGATTAAGTGAAGAAATGAGTACTTCAACAGCCCAAGTAGCGCCTGCATCAAGCGCAAGTACAGCACAGGATAATCCCCCCGAGCACCCATGGGCGGGCTTGCCAGCAGAGCAATTTCGCCTGATCCGCCTCAGCGCCTTACCAGCAGACCGTGCAACCGGCTTGAGAGCTTTGCGCTTTGTCAGTCTTGGCCGTGTTGAACGGCACAGCAAAGCCGAAAGCTTTCTGCGTTTAAGTATTGACCTGCCCGAGCAAAAGACGCAAAAAGAAGTCAATACTCTTGAGGTGTGGGCCGACCACCAAACACAGCAAATACGTATTAATGCTGATTTACCATTGCGCACTGAGCCGGCCAACCGAGGCCTGGGACGTTTTTTAATTGCTCAAGCTGTGCTTTGGGCACGCAAGTATTGGAACCACTACAGCGTTGCTGAACAAACCTTACTCATTAAGCATGCCAGCGACGATGCAGCACGTTTACGCCGTGATCATGCGCTGCAGGCGCAAGGATTTAGCATTACTTATGAAGATGCCGTGCAAATGCGGGCTGTCTGCTCAGTAGGCCGCGTCAGCCAATTGCACAGCGACTGGAATGAAAATAAAGTTACCGTCATCAGCACCCTCGACAGCGCCTCGATGTTGCAAACTGCCGATAAGAACCTCAACGAGCAAAGCGCGCAGATCAAAAAGCTTACCGATCGCATTGAACGCTTCAAAAGTGAAGACAGCACCCTGCGCTTCACTATTTCGATGCTGGCTATTTTTGCGGTATTCCAAGCAGCGCTGCTGATTTGGATTGCCACGCGCTAGACAGTAACTTGACGCTGCTGTCTTTACTGAACTTACTCCGCGTCTACTAGCTGGCAAGCAAAGCATTGCTGAGCGGTAAGCGCCAAGACAGCATTGCCCACTTGGGAGTGCTCAAGCCAGCTAAAATCAACCGCAGGAAACAACGCTTCCAGCTCATTGGCATGCTTGCCTACTTCCAGCACCAACAAACCTGTGCTCGTTAAGTGTTGGCCTGCATTTTGTAAAATATGCAGGATAAACTTAAGGCCACCACGCTCGGCCGTACGGCTTTCTTGTGGCTCATACTGAAACTCACGGGGCAACTGCGACCAGTGTTCAGTTTCTAAATAAGGTGGTTTGCAGACAATCAAATCAAAACGTTGCTCTGCGAGCTGAGCAAACATATCACTGCGCAAGGTACTTACACGCTCACCCAAGTGGTGCAAAGCTATATTGTCTGCAGCCACCTCTAAGGCTTGCGCAGAAATATCTGCCAACAGCACTTCGGCATCCGGAAACTCAATGGCACAGGTAATCCCCAAGCATCCAGAGCCTGCGCATAAGTCTAAAATGCACTGCGGTGTCTGACTCAACCAAGGCGCAAATTGCTGGGGAATTAACTCTGCCAAAGGCGAGCGCGGCACCATCACGCGCTTATCAACTTTAAACAACAAGCCTGCAAACCATGCCTCGCCAAGCAAATAAGCAGCAGGAATACGCTGTTCTATACGTTCTTTTAAAATATTTTGCACCAGTACATGCTCATCTGTATGCAGATTGCAATCCAGGTACTTATCATGCAGCTCATAGGGTAAATGCAAGCTACCCAGCACCAATGTCCGCGCCTCTTCAAAAGCACTTTCAGGGCCATGCTCAAAAAACAGCTGCGCGCGGCTAAACTGACTCATCGCCCAACGAATATAATCACGCAGTGTCGCTAATCCAGAGTTACTCACTGATTGTCCCCGTGCTGTTATGCGAGTGACCCACTGTCTTCGCAAATATGTGGTTAATACTCATCACGTCCTTCTAGCATATGGCGCTTTAGCAGCACATAAAGCGCACCCGTTCCGCCGTGCCGTGGCACGCATGAAGTAAAGCCTAAAACTTTCTCATGCTGACGCAACCATGTATTGACATGGCTTTTAATCATCGGCTTTTTACCGTCCAAACGTGCAGCCTTACCGTGTGTGACCCGCACACAACGCACCTCTAAGCGCAGTGCCTCTTCAATAAACTCTCGCAAAGTAGCGCGTGCTTTTTCTACTGTCATGCCATGCAAGTCTAAACTGCCCTCAAAGGCAATTTGACCGGCCTTCAGGCGTCGTAACTGGCTGTCTTGTACACCATCACGGGCCCAATACAGCGCATCTTCAGCGCCCACATCCAAGACAAACTGGTCCGATAGGCCATCAACAACCAGTTCGCTGGCGGACGATTGTAAGGCATTTTTACGATTCATTTGCTGGACTGCGCGATTGGGCTTGGCCTTACCTACATCCGCTTGATCCACATGGATACGACGCACGCCCTGCATTTGCTGTGCAAATAAAGATAAATCATCATCTGGCATAACGCCCCTCCTTTTTGTTGAGCTCAATTGTACCTGCATTCACTCAACACAAACAAAAACGCCCCAACTCGTGGGGCGTTTTAAAGCGTCAGCTTAGATTACATTTTTGCAATCATTGCATCGCCAAACTCAGAGCAAGATAGCAACTTAGCGTCGTCCATCAAGCGCTCAAAGTCATAGGTCACAGTCTTCTCAGAGATTGCGCCATTGATACCATTAATCACTAAATCAGCTGCTTCAGTCCAACCCATGTGACGTAGCATCATTTCTGCAGAAAGGATCAAGGAGCCTGGGTTCACTTTATCCTGACCTGCATACTTAGGTGCAGTACCGTGAGTCGCTTCGAACATAGCAACGCTGTCAGATAGGTTCGCACCGGGTGCGATACCGATACCACCAACCTGCGCCGCAAGTGCGTCAGAAATGTAGTCACCGTTTAGGTTCAAGGTTGCAATAACGTCGTACTCTGCTGGACGCAGAACGATTTGCTGCAGCATGGCGTCAGCAATAGCATCTTTAACAACGATATTTTTGCCTGTGTTAGGATTCTTGAACTGCATCCAAGGACCGCCATCCAATAACTCTGCACCAAACTCATCACGTGCAACTTCGTAGCCCCAATCTTTGAAAGCACCTTCGGTGAATTTCATGATGTTGCCTTTGTGCACGATGGTTACGGATTCGCGGTTGTTATCTACTGCGTACTGCAACGCTTTACGTACTAAACGCTTGGTACCCTGCTCAGAAACTGGCTTGATACCGATACCGCAGTTTTCAGTGAAGCGAATTTTAGTTGCGCCCATTTCTTCGGTTAAGAACTTGATAACTTTATCGGCTTCTGGTGTACCTGCTTGCCACTCAACACCGGCATAAATATCTTCTGAGTTCTCACGGAAGATAACCATATCTGTGTCTTGCGGGCGCTTAACAGGGCTTGGTACGCCTTCGAACCAGCGTACTGGACGCAAGCACACATACAGGTCTAACTGCTGACGCAGTGCAACGTTCAATGAACGAATACCACCGCCAACTGGCGTAGTCAAAGGACCTTTGATAGAAACAACATAGTCACGTACTGCTTCTAATGTTTCTTCTGGCAACCAGGTTTCTGAATCGTAGACTTGGGTCGCTTTCTCACCAGCGTACACTTCCATCCAGGAAATTTTACGCTCACCACCGTAGGCTTTTTCTACAGCAGCATCGACCACTTTAATCATTACAGGACTGATGTCCGTTCCAATACCATCACCTTCGATGTAAGGGATGATTGGGTTGTTTGGTACTGTTAAAGTCATATCTGCATTAACGGTGATTTTGTCACCGGCTGGCACTTGGATCTTTTGGTATCCCATGCTGGACTCCGTCATTTACGTGGTCTTTAAAAGTCTGTCACGCGTGTGGCCTGACAGCAATAATTCAAACTTAATCGGCATGTATGACCTCTGTATTACAAAAAAAGTCACACATGCAATTCGACCCACCGCAGCGCTTTTAGCACTTTGGCGCAGTCTGTGCAGCGCGTATCATACACTCTTTAAACAATCGCCGAATAGATAGCTGTAGTCAAACTATTCATTCACTACAGGTATTTACATGCTTAACATCGTGTAAATTCGATTATTTTACACGCAAGTGTAGCGAAAACACCAAACCCTGTAGCCCCTACTCAGTAAAGAGATGACTGATGACACGCTTCACTCCGCATATCACTGTAGCCACAATTATTGAGCAAGATGGACGCTTTTTATTCGTCAAAGAGCATGCTGAAAAACATATTGTATTAAACCAGCCTGCAGGCCACTTAGAAATGGACGAAAGTCTAATTCAGGCAGCAATTCGTGAAACTTTAGAGGAAACAGGCTGGGATATTGAGATCACACACCTGGTAGGCATCTATTTATATACCGCCCCAAGCAACCAAGTGACCTATCAAAGGGTTTGTTTTGCCGGCCGCCCTGTGGCACAGCGAGAAAATCACCCTCTAGATGAAGGCATTATCGCACCGGTCTGGCTCAGTCGTGATGAGTTGCTCAGCAAGCGTGATATGTGGCGCAGCCCTATGGTCTTGCGCAGTCTTGATGATTACCTCAGTGGCGCACATTTCTCACTGGATCTGTTTAAAGACTGATACAGCGATTTAGCCGCGCCTCTTAAGTAAGTAGCGTAAACCTGCTAGAATCCCATTCTTTAATTAGCCTATTTAGATTGCCATGCATACTCCTTCTGATACTCGTGTAATTGTCGGCATGTCCGGCGGTGTTGATTCTTCTGTTGCTGCTTTGTTGCTGATTGAGCAGGGCTATCAAGTGGAAGGCCTCTTCATGAAAAACTGGGAGGAAGATGATGGCACTGAATACTGCACCGCCAAGGAAGACTTGGCTGACGCACAAGCAGTCTGCAACACCTTAGGCATTAAACTGCATACGGCAAACTTTGCTGCCGAGTACTGGGATAACGTTTTTGAGCACTTTCTCGAAGAGTATAAAGCTGGGCGCACACCCAATCCTGATATTTTATGCAACCGCGAAATAAAATTTAAAGCTTTCTTGGATTACGCAGAACAGCTAGGCGCACACATGATCGCCACCGGGCACTATGTGCGCCGCCGCGACGTTAATGGCATTAGTGAGCTACTCAAAGGCGTGGACAGCAACAAAGATCAAAGCTATTTTTTGCATGCTGTAGGTGGCGAGCAAATTCATAAGTCGTTGTTCCCCGTTGGCGAGTACGAAAAACCCGCAGTGCGTGAACTGGCTGAGCAACACGGTCTAATTACCGCCAAGAAAAAAGACTCTACCGGTATTTGCTTTATTGGCGAGCGCCGTTTTACTGATTTCCTCAAGCAATACTTACCTGCGCAACCTGGCGTGATCGAAACTGTTGATGGCGTCGAGCTTGGTCAACACAGCGGCTTGATGTACCACACCATTGGTCAGCGCCAAGGTTTGGGTATTGGCGGCTTAAAAAATGCCAGTGAAGAAGCGTGGTATGTATTAGCGAAAGACCTAAACCGTAATGTTTTGATCGTCGGTCAAGGCAACGATCATCCATGGCTGTTTTCGCGCACACTGGTTACCCGAGACGTGAACTGGATCAATCCAGTGGACCTCAGCAGCCTAGACAACCTCAGCGCAAAAGTACGCTATCGCCAAAGCGATCAAGCGTGTCGTATTGAGCACACAGAAGACGGTTACATCGTTACTTTTGAACAGCCACAGCGCGCCGTAACTCTTGGACAGTCCATTGTCTTTTACCACGGCGATATTTGCCTGGGCGGCGGCGTAATCGAAGCCACGACCCCTTGGGATGAGAGCATTCAACGACCATGAGCCCACTTCAAGAGCAATTAACCGCCCTCGCCGGTGTTTTTCAAGCGGCTGCCTTAGTTAATAAGCTTGCACATACCGGCCAAGTCAGCGATGCCGCTTTAAGCTACATGCTGCAAACCCTTCTAGTGCGCAACCCCGCCAGCACTATCGATGTGTATGGCGGTGATGATCTGGGTTTAAACGAGGGGTACAAGCTGATGCAAGCTATTTTGGAGCGCAATAATGACAATCTCCCACGGGAGAGCTTGCGCTACGTAGTTGGCATGCTCAGCTTAGAAAAACAATTTGCTCGCCGCGACGACTTACTGGAAATCGCCGGTAAACGCCTGCCACAAATTGAACAACAAGTTGAGCTGTATGGCTTGTCCAGCGACAACATTGCTGCATCGTTTGGCGGACTGTACCAAGACACCATCAGCACCTTTAAGCAACGTATTCAGGTACACGGTGATATGCGTTTCCTCCAGCAGGACGCCACTGCGGCGAAAGTACGCGCTTTACTGTTTGCCGGAATTCGCTCCGCTCGTTTATGGCGGCAACTGGGTGGGCGGCGCTGGCATCTGCTGACTAAACGCAGCAGTATGCTCAACGAGTTACGCGCCCGACATTTATGACCGAACGCAGCATGCGCCCAGTGCAGGGGGCTGCGTTATTGGCCTTATCTGCTCTGTTATTTTCAGGTATGGGCGTTTTAGTGCGCGAAGCCTCAGCCACTGTTAACAATGAAAACATAGTCTTTTTTAGAAACATTGTCGGGGTATTTTTCTTTCTACCCTTATTGCTTTCTAAAGGTTTGCGGCCCTTTAAAACCAAACGCTTAAAATCACACCTGCTGCGTACCACTTATGGCTTAGCGGCCATGTACTGTTTCTTTTATGCCATCGCTCACCTACCCCTTGCTGACGCTATGGTCTTCACCTACTCCGCCCCTGTTTTCACCCCTATCATTGCCTACTTTTGGTTAAAAGAACCACTGACCAAGCGCATGCTGGCTTTTTCAGTACTGGGCTTGCTCGGGGTTATTTTGGTGGCTAAACCCAGTGACGCCATCTTCGGCAGCTTATCTTTAGTAGGCCTTGCTGCGAGCTTATTGGCGGCCTCGGCGTTCGTTTCAATTCGCGAAATGAGCAACACAGAGCCCGCTTACCGGATGGTGTTTTATTTTGCCTTATTTAGCAGTTTAATATCTGCAATACCGCTGCTTTGGGCTTGGCAACCACTCAACCAGCAGCAGCTTATTCTTTTATGTGCCGCGGGCTTGTTGGCAGCTTTAGCACAAATCATTATGTCGCGCGCTTATTCGCTGGCCCCGCCGGGCTTGATTGGTCCTGTGGCGTATTTGGCCATTGTCTTTGCCGGCGTTTTTTCATTTTTCCTTTGGGATGAAGTGCCAGATGTGGCATCTATACTTGGCGCAGTACTGATCTTTACTGCCAGCACCTTAGCCGTACTCTGGCGTAAACACTGAAATCCAGCTGGCTTTTGATGTACACTGTGCGCCCTATTTATTCATTGTTTGTTAGAGAACGTATCATGCAGCTTACCTCGCTTACCGCGGTTTCCCCCGTTGACGGCCGTTACGGCAGCAGAACCACCGCACTGCGCCCTATCTTTAGTGAATACGGTCTTATTCGTAATCGTGTCTTGGTTGAGGTTCGCTGGCTACAGCGCTTAGCCGCACACCCCAGCATTGCTGAGGTGGCACCGTTCTCCGAGACAGCAAATGCTGCGCTAAATAAGCTGGCGGAAGACTTTCAACTTGAGCACGCCGAGCGCGTAAAAGAGTTTGAGCGCACCACCAACCACGACGTTAAAGCGGTTGAGTACTTACTAAAAGAGCAAGCGCAAAAACTTCCAGAGCTGCAGAAAGTCACTGAGTTTATTCACTTTGCTTGCACCAGTGAAGACATCAACAACCTCTCGCACGCTTTAATGCTGCGCGAAGGCCGTGACGATGTCTTACTGCCCTTAATGCGTAAATTAGCGCAAAGCCTGCGTGAGCTCTCGGTTGAATTTGCTGATGTGCCAATGCTGTCACGCACCCACGGTCAACCTGCTTCGCCCACTACTTTGGGTAAAGAGTTTGCCAACGTGGTGTACCGCCTTGAGCGTCAAATTGAGCAAGTGGCTGCGATCCCGCTGCTAGGTAAAATTAACGGCGCAGTGGGTAACTACAACGCTCACCTGTCTGCTTACCCTGATATCGACTGGGAAGCCAACGCCAAAGAGTTTATCGAAGGTGATTTAGGTTTAACCTTCAACCCTTACACCACGCAAATCGAACCACACGACTACATTGCAGAGTTGTTTGATGCTGTGGCACGTTTTAACACCATCTTGATCGACTTCGATCGCGATGTCTGGGGCTATATTTCACTGGGTTACTTCAAGCAGAAAACCGTCGAAGGCGAAATCGGCTCATCCACCATGCCGCATAAAGTAAACCCGATCGACTTTGAAAACTCGGAAGGTAACTTAGGCATTGCCAATGCTATTTTCCAGCACTTAGCTAGCAAGCTGCCAATTTCACGCTGGCAGCGTGACCTCACCGACTCCACTGTGTTGCGTAACTTGGGTGTCGGCATGGCGCACAGTGTGATTGCTTATGAAGCCACTCTTAAGGGTGTCGGCAAGCTTGAAGTCAATCCACAAAAAATCGCTGAAGACTTGGACAACTGCTGGGAAGTTTTAGCCGAGCCGGTGCAAACCGTAATGCGCCGCTACGGCATTGAAAACCCCTATGAAAAACTCAAGGATCTCACCCGCGGTAAAGGCATCAGCGCTGAAGCTCTGCAAGTTTTTATCGAAACCTTGGATTTACCTGAAGAGGCTAAAGTGCAATTGCGCGCACTCACGCCAGCCAACTATATTGGTAATGCAGTGGCACAAGCCAAGCGCATTTAAGGTTATTTGAGCGTCCTAACGCCCGGCTCAAACCGGGCGTTTTACTATCAGTACACATAAGAGAATCAATCACTTGTCCACATCTATTGACACACCACTTGAGATTCTAGGCGGTATTAGCGCCGAAGTGTTTCTGCGTGATTACTGGCAAAAGAAACCTCTACTGATCCGCCAAGCAATCCCTAACTTTGTCAGCCCTTTAGATGGCAATGACTTAGCAGGACTGTCCTTAGAAGAGCTGGTTGAGTCACGCATCGTCCTTGAACACGGCGAAACGCCCTGGCAACTACGCCAAGGTCCTTTCACTGAAGACACCTACAGCAGCCTGCCAGAACGCGACTGGACTTTACTAGTACAGGCGGTTGATCAGTTCAGCCCTGACGTTGCCGAAGTGCTTGAGCATTTTCAGTTTTTACCCAACTGGCGTATTGATGATGTAATGATCAGCTTCGCTGTGCCCGGCGGTAGCGTTGGCCCACATTACGATAACTACGATGTGTTTTTATTGCAGGCCGAAGGTCAGCGCCAATGGAAAATTGGTCAAATGTGCAGCGCTGAAAGCCTATTGCTGGAACACCCTGACCTGCGCATTCTAAGTGACTTTAAACAAACCGATGAATGGACCTTAGAGCCTGGCGACATGCTGTATTTACCGCCTCGCTTGGCCCACTGGGGAATCGCACAAACTGATTGCATGACTTGGTCAGTGGGCTTTCGCGCTCCCTCAAGTGCCGAGGTCGTGACCCACTACGCTGATTTTGTCGCCCGTTTTTTAGCCGATGAAGAACGCTACAGTGATAGCGCAATGTCGCCGGTGAGCAACCCAAACTATATTCGTCCCGAAGATGTTCAGCGCCTGCGCCAACTGATCAATGAACAACTTGATGATGACCGCATGCTCCTCACTTGGTTTGGTCAGTACATGACTGAACCTCGCTACCCGGAGCTGCTTAGCGGTGTTGAAATCGACCCTGTTAGCCTGCAGCAAGCCTTAGAACAGGGTGCAGTTTTCACCCGCAATCCCACTGCGCGCCTGGCTTGGAGTAATATTGAGCTGGACGCAGAGTCTGCCGCAGTGTTTTTTGTCAGTGGCAACAGCCGTATTGTCAGTGAGCATTTGGTGGTATTGCTTGACCTGTTGTGCAGCGCCGATGCTATGCACATAGATAATTTAGAATCTTGGCTCGATGATGCAGAGGCCACTACTCTGCTCTGCGAGCTGATTAAACAAGGAAGCTTGGAGTGTCTCGATGAGTGATGTGCACATTCGTATAGCCGATTGGCATAAAGATAATGCCGATTTACGTCGTATTCGCGAAAGCGTTTTCATCCAAGAACAAGGGGTTACGCCCGAGCAGGAATGGGATAGCGATGATGCCTCGGCAATCCACTTTCTAGCCTATGAAGGTGACTTTGCAATTGGCACCGCTCGCCTTCTAGCCGACGGCTGCATTGGGCGCGTCTCAGTACTCAAAGACTGGCGCGGTCTGCACGTGGGCGAAAAACTGCTGTTAGCGGCAGTCCAAGAAGCTGAACGTTTAGGTCTTAAGCAGCAAATTCTCACGGCGCAGGTACATGCCGCAGGCTTTTATGAGCGTTTAGGTTTTACTGCAGTCAGTGAAGAGTTTCTTGAGGCCGGCATCCCGCACATTGATATGCTGCGTAACAGCGACTAAACCTAGCAGGCATAAGCATGGATAAACCCCGCCCAACAACTCATACATCCAGCGCAGAACAGACCCCTGACCTGCCCGCCATTGAGTTTGTTGCGCAGGGTTCTTTTCGCATTCACAATCCCGACACCAGCCACACACCCAGCAGTTGGGAGCCAGCACCGCAACAGCTGGGTGTAGACCGCGAGCTGATCAAGATTGATAGCAGTGAAGCAGTACGCAGCCATACTCTAGCCCTTATGCTACAAGCACAAAACAGCCTGTGCATTTACTCTGCTGATTTAGAAGCTGAATTGTATAATCACGCCTGCATCGTGCAAGCCTGCACTGAGCTGCTACTCCAACACCCAAAAAAAACATTACGTATTTTACTTCGCGACACCTCGCGCATTACCCGTGACGGCCACAGACTACTCACTCTAAGTCACCGCCTCAGCAGCCGTTGCCAAATTCGCAAAGTCAATCTTGAACATGAATACAGCGACGATGCTTGGCTGATTGCTGACGACTGCGGCTTGCTGATTCGCAAAGCGCAACAACTCACGCAAGGCGTGGTCTACTACCATGACCCTGCTCGGGTTCGACAAAACCAGCGCTTATTTAATGCCATGTGGGATGTCAGCCACAGTGATGTGAACTTACGGAGTATGCCGCTATGAGAAACCTCAGCCGTTTAATTGGCCTTGTTGTGCTAACAGTTAGTGCAGCCTTGACACAGGCTGCCAGCGAAGTCATTGAGCTTAATTACCGCATGGCCCAAGATGTTTTACCCGTGGTGCAATCCGTTTTAGGTGACTCAGGCCGCGCCACAGCTTACGGTAATCAACTTATTATCAACGCCAGTCACGATAAAATTGCGGAGGTGCGCTCCATCTTAAGCAGCATCGACAAGCAACCGCGCAATCTATTAATCACTGTGGATACCCAAGGCAATCAGTTCAACCGTGAACGCGGCTATCAAGCCGACGGCATGATCAGCGGTCGCCATGGGCAAATCATCATTGGCCAAGGTGAGCAACAAGGTCGCGACCAAGTTAATATTATCCGCAACACCACGCAAAACCGTGATGGTTCGCTGCGCACAGTGCGCGCCTTGGAAGGCTCAGCAGCGTTAGTGCAAGTCGGCCAAAGTGTACCTCAGCGCAGCACCAGCTACGGCCCATATGGTCAGGTGCAAGAACGCACAGAATACCGTGCCGTCAATCAAGGTTTTTATGTCACAGCTACAGTACACGGCGATAATGTGCAGATTGAAATAAACAGTCAAAATGATCGCCGCAGCCAACAATATAACGATGTGATTGACACACAAAGCACATCCAGCCGAGTCAGCGGCCGCTTAGGCGAGTGGATTTCGGTAAGTGCCAGCAACCAAGACAGCAGTCAGCGCCAAGACGGTTTCCTACAAAAACGCTACAGCACAGGGCGAGAAGACAGTCAGTTACAGATAAAAGTTGAAGTACTGGATTAAGTCAAAACCCTTACGCGCATGGAAATTATGTAGTGAACAATAAATAACACTACAAAACATTTGACGAACGCCTCACGAAAGCGCATCATAGCACCCGCTCCCGCTAGCCAGAACACTTTAATCGGTGTTCCAAAGTCGACTTAAGAGTACTTCCTAGGTGGCTTTGTGTTAACAGCATCCAAAAGATGCATTAACGAGGTTGCGACCGGTACGTTGTTGTCCTGAGGGACGGGGAAGCAGTATGCATCATTGATGCATCAGGTAGCTCACAACAGTGAGAAGCGTTTGCGGATGTTAAGTTGCAGATATCACAGCTTAATGCAGCAGCCATATTTATCTGATCGCACCCCTCTCTTCTAAAGACATTACGTTCTAGTCAATTATCGGCACTACAGCGGAAGCTAACCCGCAAATTAAACTTCCAGCGATAGCAGGTTGTGTGTGGGCAGTCGGTGCTCAAACTCACTACACTCTTTGAAGGATTGACCATGTCAACTTATCAAAACGAAATTAAGGCAATTGCCGCTCTTAAAGAACAAGCTGGAAACGGCTGGAGCGCGATTAACCCCGAGTCTGCCGCTCGTATGCGCATCCAAAACCGTTTCAAAACTGGTCTGGACATCGCTAAGTACACTGCAGCCATCATGCGTAAAGATATGGCTGAGTACGATGCCGACACATCTTTATACACCCAGTCGCTGGGTTGCTGGCACGGTTTCATCGGTCAGCAAAAAATGATCGCAATTAAGAAGCACTTGAAAACCACCAACAAGCGCTACCTCTACCTGTCAGGTTGGATGGTTGCTGCTCTGCGTTCTGAGTTCGGCCCACTGCCTGACCAGTCAATGCACGAGAAGAACTCTGTTGCTGCGTTAATCGAAGAGCTGTACACCTTCTTGCGTCAAGCTGACACCCGTGAACTGGATCTTCTGTTCACTGCGCTAGACAAAGCACGTGCTGCAGGCAACGCTGCTGAAGAAAAAGCTCTGCTAGAGCAGATCGAAAACTTCGAAACTCACGTTGTACCAATCATTGCTGACATTGACGCTGGTTTCGGTAACGAAGAAGCCACCTACTTGATGGCTAAGCAAATGATCGAAGCAGGTGCTGCGGCGATTCAGATCGAGAACCAAGTATCTGATGAAAAGCAGTGTGGTCACCAGGACGGTAAAGTAACCGTTCCACACGCTGATTTCCTCGCGAAAATCAACGCTGTACGTTACGCGTTCCTAGAATTAGGCGTTGACGATGGTGTTATCGTTGCACGTACTGACTCCTTGGGTGCTGGCTTAACTAAGCAAATCGCAGTAACCAACGAGCCAGGCGACTTAGGCGATAAGTACAACAGCTTCCTTGATGGTACTTACATCAACGATGCAAGCGAAATCGAAAACGGTGACGTTGTTGTTAAATCAAACGGCAAGCTGCTTAAGCCTGCACGTTTGGCTAGCGGTCTGTTCCAGTTCCGCGAGAACACTGGTGTTGATCGTGTAGTTCTTGACTGCATCACCTCACTACAGAACGGTGCTGACCTGCTGTGGATTGAAACTGAAATGCCACACGTTGGCCAGATCAAAGGCATGGTTGACGAAATCCGTAAAGTGGTTCCAGACGCTAAGCTGGTTTACAACAACAGCCCATCGTTCAACTGGACGCTGAACTTCCGTCAGCAAGTGTACGATGACTGGGCAGCAGCTGGTAAAGACGTTTCAGCGTTTGATCGCGACCGTCTAATGAGCGCTGACTACGATGGTACTGAGCTGTGCAACGAAGCAGATGCGCGCATCCAGAGCTTCCAGAAAGATGCTGCACGTGAAGCAGGTATCTTCCACCACTTGATCACTCTGCCAACGTACCACACTGCTGCGCTGTCAACTGACAACCTAGCAAAAGGCTACTTCGGTGAAGAAGGCATGCTGGCTTACGTTGAAGGTGTTCAGCGTAAAGAAATTCGTCAAGGTATTGCGTGCGTACGTCACCAAAACATGGCGGGTTCTGACATCGGTGATACTCACAAAGAGTACTTCTCTGGTGACGCTGCGCTGAAAGCAAGCGGTGAAGACAACACTATGAACCAGTTCGATAACGTTTAATCGAAACCTTGGTTTTGCGGTCTAAAGACTGCGTGTTGTAGAAAAACCCCAGCCTCGGCTGGGGTTTTTTATTGCCTACTAAAATAGTTTGAGTGCATACACTCAAACAAATATCTACACAAGGCCTGCGCCCTAGCCTTCTGGCAAACAATCCTGCCTCGCACTCTTTCCCGTGCGCATTACCAATTGATTGCTTATGCGCTATTCACGTTAGCTATAAAACTCTGAAATGCCTGCAACACTAACTCTGGAGCTTCCACCTGCGGATAATGCCCAACCCCAGGCAACTCAATGATTGGCTCTTTAGCCACTACTTCTCGGTAGCGCGCCACCATATGAGCGCCCGAAATAGGATCCTCAAGGCCATTAATTAAACACAGAGCATGCTCAGATGCTTGCAAGGCAGCGACCCAGCGACTACGAAATTCACTGCGCTCACGCATATAACGAATCAGTTTATGAAATACATCCAAACCATTATTTTCATTGATTAAGCGCCAAAACCCTTGCTGATCCTCCCTTGTTAAAGGTTTCGCACAGATCCTGCTAAGCGTGCGCTGAAAGCTTTTTTCACTGATTTGCCTAGCCACAAGAAAGCCTAGCGGGCTAATCAACAGCTTCTGCAATAAAACCGGCTTATGGGTCTCTGGAAATAAACCGCCATTGAGCAAAGTGGTACTAAGAATCCCAGTTGTTGCTGATAACTCGCGCGCTAGTAACTCCTGGGTGACTGTCACGCCGTAATCATGAGCCAGAATGTGGTGTTTACCCACCTGCAAATGCTTTAACAAAGCCTGCTGCAAGTCAGCCTGGACACTGATGCGATAGTCGCCTTTAACTGGCTTAGCACTAAAGCCAAAGCCCAGCATATCAGCAGCAATAACAAAGTAATCCTGCGCCAACGCCGACCAGATATGCCGCCAATCCCAACTGGCGGTCGGAAAACCATGCACCAACAGCAAAGCCGGCTTACTGCGCTCACCAGCACAGCAATAAAAAATACACTGGCCATTGAAGTTAAAATATTGGCCTTGCGCACGCCACTCATCCAAAGATAGCGGCGGCAGCAAAGCGACAGATTCAGACATGCTCATCTCCTGCTCTGTATAGCAGAGCCATTGTTATTATAGTTTTCGCACAGAGCAGCCCGCCATTGCCATGACCAACCACTCACATGAATATAAGAGATTTTCTATGCTTAGAGCTTATAAGGTGCACCGCTGCGATCCAAACGGCGCAGCAGTCCAGGCCAAGCTAATTGACCGCCTGCATTGCGTGTCACGGTTTTTCCTGCCTGCTGAATACCCGCAAGAATTGCCGCGGGGATAGGAGTCAACTCCTGCCCACCACTTTGTGCAAGCACCTGAATCTCACAGGCACGCTGCAAAATATACATTCCTAAAAATGCATCAGCGATAGTCTCCGCGCAGGTAAGCAAACCGTGGTTACGCAAAATCATAAACTGGGTTTCACCAAGATCGGCAACCAAACGCTTTTTTTCTTCTGGGTTTAAAGCCACCCCTTCATAGGGGTGATAGCTCAAGTTGGACAGTGGAAATAACGACTGCTGAGAAATAGCTCTGAGGCCTTCCTGCTGAGCAGATACCGCAACGCCTGCGTTGGTATGCAAATGCATTACACATTGAGCGTCAGCCCGAGCCTCATGCACGGCACTGTGGATAGTAAAACCGGCAGGATTGATTTCGTACTCTGACGCCATCACTTTATTGCCCTGCAAATCAACTTTTACCAAGCTTGAAGCACTGACCTCTTCAAACATCATGCCATAAGGATTGATTAAAAAATGATGCTCAGGGCCAGGTACCCGTGCAGAAATATGGGTGAAAATAAGATCATCCCAACCGTATTGCGCGACAATATTGTAACAAGCAGCCAAGTCCACCCGCACCTGCCACTCTTCTGCACTCACCAAATCACGAACGTTAGTCGTAGTCATTCTTGCCACCCTCTCTAATTATTGTTTTCTCCATCAGGGTAAGGGTTCGGCAAAAATAAGTCAGTACTTTTTCACTGGCGCAGGTCAAGTACAAGATAACCTGCTAAACAATCAGTACAAACACAACATCGAGCCCAAGCAGAGCAGGCACTTAGGCAAAACCTCATTAAACCTCGGGCTAAAGGCTACAAGGCTCTAAACCACACGTCGATCACGCAAGTCTTTAATCGCCATCGCCAGCGCTAATAAAATCACCAAAGTAACTGTCAATAAGCCAACACTGACCGCAACCGACCACGAGCTATACGGGCGTACGGCAAAGACAATGGCTGTGATCACCGCAATACCCACCGAAGTACCAATGCGCTGCCCTGTTTGCATAATGGCACCTGAACTGCCTGCATAAGCCAACGGTACTTCCGCCAAAGTTAGCGCTTGGTTGGGACTGACTACTGAACCTTGGCCTAAGCCAAAAAACGCTAGGGACAACAATAACCACCAAATACTTAAATCCAGATATTCATGTAAGAACACGACGCCGACACTGGCCAATAAGCCAAAAATAGCAAACAGCAAACCACCTATTACAACCTTACGACCGTAGCGATTAACCCGTTTGCCTGCCCAGTTAGCAGAATAAGCAGAGAGCAGTGCCGAAGGAATGCCGACCATACCGGCTTCAAAAGCAGAGAACCCGAGCCCTTGCTGCACATACAGTGGAATCAACACCCAAACACTGGTCATGCCTAAAAAGTACAGGGTCATAATAATGCTACCGTTGCGATAGCTTGAAGTGGCGAAGATTTTTAAGTCCACCATCGGGCTATAGCCACGTTGCGTATACCAACGCTCCCAACGTGCCCAAAGATAAAACAAGAGCAGCCCTGCAGGTAATAGCGACCAAATAAGCCCAGACGGATCCGCCTCAACAAAGGGGTAAAGCACCGCTAGCACGCCCAGCCCAAGTAATAATGCTCCGACGGGATCCAAAGAACTTAAGCCTTTATGCTCCTGCAGCTTGGGCTTATGTATCAAAGGCCGTGGAAACCAGCGCAGTGCCAATACGATAATTAACAGACCAACAGGCACGTTAATCAAAAAAGTCAGTCGCCAACCAATTTCCAAGCCACCTAACTGAATTAACAGTCCGCCAATCACCGGGCCAATAGCAACAGAAACCCCAACTGTAGTACCAAAAAAACCAAACGCGCGTCCACGCTCTGAGCCGCGAAAGTACTGCTGAATCATGCCAACAGCCTGAGGGTTCATAAACCCAGAGCCAACACCTTGCACAAAACGCGCAGCATTGAGCCATTGCGCATCTGGGGCTAAACCTGCAGCAACTGAAGCTAGGGTAAAAAGGACCGTACCTAGAATAAAAATCCCACCACGGCCCATCAAGTCCCCTGCGCGCCCAGCACTGACCAGCACCACACCAAAGGTCAGCGCATAGCCAGACAACACCCACTGAATATCCGACAGAGAAGCTCCCAGCGCATCCTGGATCGAGGCCAGAGCCACATTGACCACACTGACACTCATTAGCGACATAAAGATCGCCATCAGCAACACAGCAAGAATCCGCCAGCGCACAGGGTCACCGCTGAGATCAGTTGCGGTATCTTGTGCTTCGGTCAGCTGCGTCATAAAACCCCCGTAAAAATAAAAGTAGCGTCGCTAGTGTAAATGAACTGCTAGGGGTGCACAGCATTAACGTTAATTTGGCGGATATACATAGGCCCTTAAGTATTCACTTGCTGCCCCATGACTAGAAATATATAAATAACGCACAGCCCGCGTAGCGGCTACGTGGAATAAGGCGCCGCAAATAAGCCAAACAATAAACCTCAATGAGTGACCTTGATGACGAGACTGCCGATCACACCCACATGCGACGCTCAGAAATACAACGCCATAAATACTCAAATATAAGTAAAAGAATGCATTTATAGCCAATAATACTTATATTTAAGCCTTCATTAACAGAAACGATCAAGCGCTAGAACCCTTAGGTCACAACCTTAGGGCTGCACGCAAAAATACTTCCCACGAGTGACTTACAGGCCTTTGCTTTACGCATCGGTGTCAGCCGCGCCACCTTACAACCCATGGAAAAAGGCGATTTAAGTGTATCAATTGGCCAGTATTATCAAGATGCCTAAGTGCTTGGATTGGAGCAGCCTTTTGCGCAGTTATTGAGGCCGCCAGTGAGTTTACTTGATGATTAAGCGATTTGATTTGGACCTCAATACAGCCAAATTAGGCGTAATGCATATAGCCGATATGGCTCACATTAGAAGGGGGCGGGCAAGCCAAGCGCTCAGCAGTAGCGTCAAAGGCGTGGTAGAAAAAGCGGTTGCTTGCTGACGGGCATTAACCCAGCTCTGCCTGTCACTCTATCAGCGTCTATATAGGCTGTAGCCCGTTTACTTTGCGGCTAGAAGCCTCGCTATACGCAGTATCTAGCCTGCCCTAGCACGCTAAAAAAAAACCTTATTGATGTAAAAAAGCGCTGCTGCGCACTCTCTCTGCGGGAACCAGCCGTTCAAGGGTAGCGATCAGCACGTCCATATCCTCAAAGTCAATCAACTTAAAAATATGGCCTGTATCGGCCTTAAGGATTGCGGATTTGATGCGCCCAAACCGAGTTTGAAAGCGTAGATAGTTAACCTGCAGCAAATCAACATGAACGATTTCGCCCTGAAAATGCATGACAGCTTGATGATTGCTTTCATCCAGGGTTACCGCAAGATAGGCGTCCACACCCTGTTTAATGTGGCGGTAGCTGGCAAAAATCCCCAAGCCTAAAACAAGCAACACAGCAACCGGCAATAGCAACTCAGCGGCAGCCTCTGCGCGCACTGCTTGAACCAACATAGCCAGACTACCCAGCAGCAAAACAAGCACTAAGCCAATAGCCCAGCGCCTGTCCTTGCGGACTTTCTGCTCAGATACAAAAAACTGCACAAAGGATTCCTCATTCTCAATAACCGCAAAACCCGCATATTACACTAGCCTTGCACAAATGACGCGACAGCAGCTCAGCCAAATAGAGCCAACCCAACAAGACCCTCTCCTTCCCAACCTACGCACCATTGGCGAGTTCAGCCT
Organism: Denitrificimonas caeni; assembly: GCF_027498055.1. GTDB lineage: Bacteria > Pseudomonadota > Gammaproteobacteria > Pseudomonadales > Pseudomonadaceae > Denitrificimonas. The sequence continues at coordinate 1,756,335 of NZ_CP114976.1, read as the reverse complement.
AGCCTTAGGAAACAGTACTCGCATGGCTTTTGAACGCCGTGACTGGTATCGCGACTGCATGAATTTGCTCATTTATTCAAGCAAAAAACCTGCATTACCGCATGCACGCTGTGCCTAGCTTTTGGCAATGGCTGACATCAATAGACCCGCATCATCGGGTTGAAAGCATTGATCCGACCTACAAAGAGCTGACGTTGCAAAAACCTTTGCCGTTGAGCATGTGGATATACTTGATGTGCTGGAGTTGTCAGAGTGCAAGTTGGTGATAGGAACTTAGATGCAAATGAGCGCTTGCTGGTAAGCCCAGCAGCTCTTATTCTTTGGTACACCACAACATAAAAGCACAGGTAGCATTGCGCAACTGTTCTCCGTTTTCTATGCGCTTGGCCTCTTTTTCCTCAGCCCAGACTCCCCGGCCAAATAACTTTCTGCCTGCTCTTGCACAATAGTGCGCATCCACTGGCGTAAATATTCGGGTTCAAGCACCTGCAAGCCTGAGCCTTGACTGAGCAACCAGCGGCGCAATTGCATACCATCGAGTACCTCAGCGTCCAGTACATACTGCTCTGGGTTCTGCGCATCAACAGTTAAAGTTTGCTGCATGGATAAAGGGGTTTCTTCAAGTAGCGGGGAAAGCCAGGAACTTATGCGTAACTTAAGCGCAATGCGTTGCTGGTCAGGTAATAACCACTGCATCGCACCGCCATCGAGATAATCATCAATATTAAACTCAGGGAAAGGCCGCACAGATTCATCGAGCAACTGCACAGCCTGATAACGGTGCAAAGCGGTAATGCGTACATCATCAAACTCATAAAACCGACACAGTAAATACAGCGTATGCCCTTGCTGCACTAAGCCATAAGGGTGAATAATCCGCTCGGCTTTGCCTTTATAGGTTGCTTTAAATTGACGGTTTTCCAGTAACGCTTCATAAATCAAAGCCACTGCCTCAGCGTCCACTTGCGGTGCCTGTAAAAAATGCTGCTGAGTGATGCGTACTTTATCCATCCAGCCTTGATATTTGCTGGAGTTGAGCTTGTGTAACTGCTCTTCTGCCTCCTGCTGCCAAGGCTGCAAGTGCTGCAAAACTTGCGGCGGTAACAAGGGCTTTAAATGTTCCAAAGCCATCGATACTGTCAGTGCTGTAACAGCATCCATACCTGGAAAAGCCATATGCTGGCTGTCTTTACTGAAGGCCCAAGCAATGCCAGTTTTACCGCGTCCGGTGGCTTCGCTTTGGATCAAGGGGAAGTGACTCGATAACTTAACTAAGTCCCGCTGCACAGTGCGTAAGCTCACGGGGTAACCAGCATCCTCTAAGCGCTCATAGAGCTGCTGACTACTGATATAGCGAGGTTCGCGGGGGATTTGTTGCAGCAATAAAAGTAAGCGTAATGATGCGTCGGCCATGAACAATCCAATCCATTAGATGACATAAGGTGTCGTAGCATAATGGCATCATTCAACTTCAGTCGCAAACAGCAGATTCTGAGGTGAATGATGAGACAGCCCTACCTAACAGCTCAATCCAAAGAAACTCTCAATCCACATGTGCGCCAATGGATTTTGACCATACTGGTGCCACTGGGCGGCATGTACAGTTACAGCTACGACCCAGTAGTCAATGACGCTCTGCTAGAGTCTCTATTCAACTTTGACGACCCCGAAGTAGAGCTGTCTAAAAACCAGCTATACACCCTGCTGCGTAAAGAATATCGCCGCGGTTGCAGCCAGCTCACACAGTTACCCAAGGTGCTGCACAGCAATATCGCGCAGCTGGCTCAATTAGTCAGTTTAAACAACGTGGAAAGCAGTATTTTAGAGTTTGCCGTAGCCCTATCCATGGATTCACGACTGGCTGATGCGGCAGAACTTTTAGGTGATTTAAACACCGCCAAGCTTTTTTATAGTCTAGCGACACTGCTGGAACACAGCGAAACTGCAATTCGAACGGCCCTTTCCCGCGATGGCACTTTAATGCGTACCGGGATTTTTAATTTACGTAACTTTGAGCATGTGTCGTTAAGCAGCAAACTCGATGTGTTATCTGTTTCTTTTGCCGATACCCTTTACTGCGGCATTGTCAGCCCCCATGCGCTGCTGCGTGACGAAATCAACCACTCACCAACAGCGCAACTGCAGCTAAAGGACTATCCAAGTTTAACTGCCCATCTGGATATTTTATTGCCTTATTTAAAGCACAGTCTTGAGCAGCGCAGCGCTGGGGTCAATATTCTCCTGCATGGTGAACCTGGCACAGGTAAAACCGAGCTGGCCCGCTTACTGGCCCAACTCAACAACTGCCAATTGTATGAAGTTGCCAGCGAAGACAGTGACGGCGATGCAGTTTCCAGTCAAAGACGCTTAAATGCCTATCGCGCCGCCCAGCACTTTTTTGCCAATGACAATAGCATGTTGGTATTTGACGAAGTTGAAGATATTTTTAGCGAATCCAGCTTTGATTTTTTCGCCTCCAGAACTGCATTGGCCGGTAAAAACAAAGCTTGGGTTAACCTGCTACTTGAGCACAACAGCATTCCCACAGTATGGATCAGCAACAGCATCAACCGCATGGACCCAGCCTTTGTGCGCCGTTTCGACTTTGTGATTGAAGTGCCATTACCCAATAAAGAGCAGCGCATTAAGCTGCTAAAACGCTACAGTAAAAACCTACTCGACAACAACACACTGCAGCGCTTAGCCAGCCAAGAACAACTCAGCCCGGCAGTCATTGAGCGCGCTGCCCGTGTCATCAGCAGTATTGCCCCACAGCTCGAAGACCCAGGCCAAGCCATGCAAGTGTTAATTGACAGCACTTTAACCTCCCAAGGGCATGCAAGCCTTAAGGCAGAAAAAAAGCCCAGCGAGGCCGAATATTATGATCCAGCTTTTATTCGCGCTGACGTTGATTTAGCCGCACTGACCGCAGGTTTACAGGCTAATCCCAGTGCACGCTTATGCCTGTACGGGCCGCCTGGTACCGGCAAAACCGCTTATGGCCACTGGTTGGCTCAGCAGCTAAAAAAACGCTTAATTATCAAACGTGCATCGGATTTACTCTCACCCTTTGTTGGTGAAAACGAGAGAAATATAGCCGATGCTTTTAAACAAGCGCAGCAGCAACAAGCAATATTAATGATCGATGAAGTGGATAGCTTTCTCAACGACCGCCGTAATACACGCAGCAACTGGGAAGCCAGTTTAGTCAATGAAATGCTCACGCAAATGGAAAACTTCTCAGGGATCTTTATTGCCTCTACCAACCGCATGGATGGCCTCGATCAAGCCGCCCTGCGCCGTTTTGACTTGAAAGCAAAGTTTGACTTCTTAAACGCTGCACAAGCATGGAAGCTCTTTGTGCGTCATTGCAAAAAGCTTGGACTAGCACATGGCAAAAAAGCGTTACCGTTGCAGTTAGCCAGCGTGGAATACCTGACCCCGGGCGACTTTGCTGCCGTCGTCCGCATGGCGCGCTTTAGCCCGTTAACCAGTGCTGAAGCCTTTATCCAAGCCCTAAGTAGTGAAGTCAGCCACAAAGAACAAGTGAAGAAACGGCGCTTTGGTTTTTAGCGAATGCCTATAAACTTATGCGTTTGAATCGAAACACGAGCATCAAGCTGCGTTGCGGCTGCGATACAGAGGTCAGTGGCTTTTTTGCTCTGGCTTAACGGCTGCAACCACAGCAACTTACTGGGCGTCACATGCTGCAGGACCTGCTCAATAACCACTTCGATATCTCGTGCATTACCTACGGGATATTTTATTTCGTCGGCTCGCGCATAACTGGAGGCAAGCACAGGCAAACCAGCGGGCATATCAATTTTAGGCGATAAGGTCACCCAAGCTCGTGGGTGCACCCTCACCTCAAAAGTGCCAGAGGTTTCAATTTGTACACGTAGCCCTTTTGCCAGCAATTCAGTGGTGAGCTCTGTTAAGTCGATCATGCAAGGCTCGCCGCCGGTGATCACAACATGTTTAGCCTGATAGTTTTGCGCAACCATTTCGGCAAGATTTTTCGCATCACTGACAAAGTAATGCGGTGAGTCTTCAGTTTTGGCAATTATAATATCTTGGCTGGTTTCATGTTCCTGCAGCGCATCCCATGTGTGCTTAGTATCACACCAGCCACAACCTACTGGGCAGCCTTGCAGCCTTAAAAACACTGCTGGCGAGCCGGTAAAGGCGGCCTCCCCCTGAATTGTTTCAAATACCTCGTTAACCTTTATCCTACTCATGCTTACTGATACCTAGCGTATTTAATTGTGTGCCATGCGTACTGCGATGTTATTGCAGCCAAATGGAATTGATCACTCACCATAAGAGGCAGAGCACTTCATAGTTTCTTCAATACGCACTGACTGCAGCTTAATGCCGGTACCTTTGAGCTGTTGTGGCGCTACAACTTCAACTAAATACTCAGCCATATTTTCGGCTGTAGGGTTGAATGGAACGGCGACAACGGTCGGATCTATTTTTAATAAGCTTGCCAGCATTGGGTCTTCAGTGCCCATTAAAAAGTGATGGTCCCAGTTGTCTTCCAGCCACATGCACAGCCGCGATTTGATTTCGCCAAAATCAATTACTCTACCCAGCGTATCAAGCTGGCCACTTTCAGCAACACAGGTGAAATGAACACGATAATTATGCCCATGCAGATGACGGCACTTGCCCTCATGACCGTATACGCGGTGACCGCAACTTATATCGTGGTAACGGTGAACTTTATGCAGAACCATTTATGCAGCCTTCTTTCGTACAGGTGAGCTGGCCACAAGCCAATTCACACTAGCTATTGATGTGTGCTCTAGATTTTTAAAAAGCCATGGCGGCGCATTGTATAAGAACTCTATCCACCTAGCACTTTTTCAGTGCTATGAAAGTATGGACTCAAAAGATAAGCTGTTATTTTACTGCAGCTCAACAGCGTCTAAACTCACTTGGCTCAGTTACTACGTTCAGGAATCGCGCTATTACTCGCAAGGACAGATATGACACTCCAATTCTACGAAAACAATGCCGAACAATTCGCTCAAGATACTTTAAACGTGGATATGAGCGCTTTGTATGAACGCTTTTTAGGCAGGTTAGCGCCGTCGAGTAGAATTTTAGATGCCGGCTGCGGTGCTGGGCGCGATACGGCGGCTTTTTTACGCTTGGGTTATCAAGTCGAAGCTTTTGATGCCAGCGCTAAGTTGGTAGAGATTGCCCAGCGCGTCACTGGCATCGCTGTGCAGCACAGCACTTTTCTAAATTTCAGCAGTACAGAGCCTTTTGCTGGAATTTGGGCATGTGCATCTTTATTGCATGTGCCCGCCAGCAGCATGTCAGCAACATTGCAGCACCTCTCTGGGCTGCTGCAAGCGCAAGGCGTGCTTTATGTGTCGTTTAAATACGGCGAAGACGATGTGGAGCGTAACGGTCGCCACTTCACTAACTGCACAGAGCAGCGTTTACAGGGCTTTCTTGCTGGCACCGGCTTGAGCATTGTCGAGACTTGGCTGACCGCAGATCAGCGCCCCGATCGTGCCGATGAACAATGGCTGAATGCTTTATTAATTGCCCAATAAGAAGCACCTTTAATGTTAGCCAATAGCCCTCGACTCACCACTGGCACTCAGCACGATCCTTTACTGCCTAAGTTGCTCGCCGCGATTTATCAAGCCACTGAGATCGAAATTGCCGTGTCCTTTATTCAGCCGTCAGGGCTGGCGCTGCTATTTGATCCTTTATTAGAAGCGCTGAACAATGGCGCAACGCTTCATTTATTAACCTCAGATTATTTAGACATCACCCACCCGCTCGCCTTACGCCAACTGCTGATGCTTGCCGAGCGGGGTGCGCACATTCGTATTTTCCAATGCCAAGGTAATACCAGTTTTCATTTGAAAACCTATATTTTTACGCAACAACGCGAAGCAAAAATCAGTAAAGGCTGTGCATTTATTGGCTCGAACAATATCAGTCGTACAGCACTCAAGGATGCGTATGAATGGTCATGGCGGCATGATTGGCTGCCACCGGAAAATTCCGAGCCTGCGCAAGAGTTTGTAAAAATACGCGAAGCGTTCACCAGGCTGCTGAACGATCCTAGCAGCATACAACTCACCGCTAATTGGATTGATACCTACAGTGCCCGTCGCCAAGTGCGCATGCCGATCTTGAAACAATTTAACGGCTTTATTGATGAGGTTTTAGAAGAGCCGAGTCCTAACAGCGTGCAAATCGAAGCACTGCAAGCCTTGCTCAATACTCGTGCGCAAGGATTTTCACGTGGTCTAGTCGTCCTTGCCACAGGTATGGGGAAAACTTGGTTGGCAGCCTTTGATGCATTACAAATGGGTGCCAAACGCGTGCTCTTTGTCGCGCACCGCGAAGAAATCTTGCTGCAGGCGCAAGCCGTTTTCAACAGACTTCACCACAATGCTCATACCGGTTTATTTCAAGGCGCAGCCAAAGAGCATGAAGCTGATTTTGTCTTTGCCTCAGTGCAAAGCCTCGCCAAAGCAGAAGCGCTACAACGTTTTAGCCCTGAGCATTTTGATTACATCGTTGTGGATGAATTTCATCATGCCAGCGCGCCCAGTTATCGCAGTGTTTTGCAGCATTTTAATCCGCGCTTTTTACTGGGTCTGACAGCAACGCCAGAACGCACAGATCAAGCCGATATTTTGACTCTCTGCGATAACAATCTGGTGTTTGAGCGCAACTTAGTCCACGGCATTAACGAACAATTGCTAGCACCGATTCATTACTACGGCATCTATGATGAATTCGTCGATTACCAAGAAATCCCTTGGCGCAGCGGTCGCTTTGATCCTGAGTTGATCGAGTTTGCTTTCGCCACGAAAAAGCGCGCTCAGCACATTTATCAGCATTGGCGCAAACATAAACAAAGCCGCACACTCGGCTTTTGTATATCGCAGCGCCATGCCGATTATATGAATGACTACTTTCAGCAACAGGGTGTGCGCTCTGGTGCTGTTTATGCAGGCTCAGCCTTGACCCGGCACAACGCTTTGCAACAGCTTGCCGACGGTCAATTGGATGTTATTTTCTCCGTCGATATGTTTAACGAAGGTACCGACTTGCCTGCGTTAGATACCGTACTGATGCTGCGCCCGACAGAATCTAAAATCATTTTCTTACAACAACTGGGCCGAGGCTTGCGCTTATCCGCCAGCACGCAAAAAACTCATGTGGTGGTATTGGACTTTTTAGGCAACCACCAAGCCTTTTTAAATAGCCCAGCCGCACTGTTAGCCGAGAAAGACCGTAAAGTTTTGCTAGGCACACTGCAGCAACAGCAACCGATTGAACTCGCTAACGGCTGCTTTATTAATTTCGCACCGGAACTGGTTGGGTTTTGGCAAAAACTCGCGCGGCAAATAGGCAAAAGTGCCGCTGAAGATTATCAGCAGTTGCGTGACGAACTCGGCCGTCGCCCCACTGCTACAGAGTTTTTCCACAAAGGTTATTCACTGCCGAAAGTACGCCAGCAAGCGGGCAGCTGGCTCGACTTAGTGGCGGCGCAAGAACATGACGCAGAACTACAGCAGTTGTTAGCTGCGCACGCTGAGTTCTTTTCGCTCGGCGTGGAAACAACAAGCATGAACAAAAGCTTTAAAGGCTTTTTGTATCAAGCCTTTTTAGAGCTGGACGGCGTACGCGGTGCAGTGAACACAGCACAACTGGCACAACGCAGCCACCGTTTGCTTGAGCATCGACCCGACGACATGCGCAATGAGCTGCCCGCCAACCTGCAAACGGTCAGTGCCGAGAGCAAAGCCTGGCTAACCTACTGGCGCAAAAACCCCATCAATTTTTCCTGCAAGCAAGATAAAAGCAGCAGCCAAGCATGGTTTATAGAACAAGACGACAACTTTGCTCTGAACTTCAGTGTTGCAGCGCACCTGCAGGAGGCCTTTGCCAACTACTTTCAAGAATTGATCGATTTGCGCTTGGCGCAGTATTTTGCGCGTAAGAACAAGCCCTACCCGTTTGTGCCAACTCCAACTTTGCAGGCGGCTGAGGAGCCGAACAAGCTGTAACGAGAAAACTCTTGACGGGGACTTTCAGTAGACGTCACTCAGTGCTTGAGACTGGCTGTAACGACTAAGTGAGCAAGAAAGAAATATGGCCCGCCCTGCAGGAATCGAACCTGCGGCCTACTCCTTAGGAGGGAGTCGCTCTATCCGGCTGAGCTAAGGGCGGAAAAAAACCGGCTAGAAGAGCCGGTTAATATGCATTATTTCAGCGCAGTGCATGATACTGATTCAGGTTAAAGTTGTCATGCCCTCACACAGAAAATCATTGCCAATCTTTCAGCGCCTGCTGCGCGGCGTTATTCAAAGGCTCAGCCATCAAACCTGTGGGTACTAAGCTCACGCTATACACTGCGCCATCGGCGATGGGCAAGTAACTCACACGTAATGGGTTAGCGTCGACGATAAATAAGTCTTTTTCAAAATTGCGCAGCCACTGCCAGAAATCGACGCCATAGCGGCTTTTAGCAAGCTCAACATGAGTAAACGCAGCCAGCTCTTGTTGCTCAATGGCAAAAAAGCGGCCATTTAATGTTTCTAAGCGGTAGCCAGGTTTTAATCCAATCAAGTCGGCCAATCCTTTCCAATGCAATTGCCGTACATCCAGCTGCCAGAGGTCGCCGTCTAACAAAAAGCTACGCTCAGTGGCACCCTCTAACACAGTGACACGGTAGCGCTGTGGCCCTTCGGCTTTGGCACTGATGGTCAAAAGTGGTTTATCACTTGGGATTTCTGCATATGTACTGATATCGTAAGCGATTAAAGCGCCGATGACTGCGATGCTCAACAAGCTTAAACCGAGCATGCCCCGTAACCAGCCCATCAGCCAGCGTTCGCCTAACAATAGGCGTGCGGCAAATAGCAATATGACCAGTGCTAATATGGCAATACCAATGCCAAGCCCAATAAACTGCATGCAATGATTCCTTATGGGTGATTGAGCAGGCATTATGCGTGGCTAATGCCCTTTCGTCCAAACTCTGTTCTGTGCGTTATTGCACAGCTTAAGGTTTTTTATGTCTCTGACTCTCAATCTCGTTGCCGAACCCCAGGTTTTATTGATTTTAGTGGCGGTAGCCTTTATTGCAGGCTTTATTGATGCCATTGCCGGCGGCGGCGGTTTGCTGACGATTCCTGCGCTGTTAATGTCAGGTTTACCACCACACTTAGTGTTGGGTACCAATAAACTCTGCGCGACCTTTGGCTCAGCAACGGCAAGCTTTGCTTTTTATCGCAAAGGGTTATTTAACCCCAAACAGTGGCGCAACGGATTAATCGCAACAGCAATTGGTGCTGCGTTAGGTGCGATTTTAGCGCAGCAGCTACCCTCTGAATGGCTCAATCAAATGTTGCCAGTAGTGGTTTTTGCCTGCGCTGCCTATTTACTGTTTGGACGGACTCCAGAATCCCACGAAACAGTTAACCCAGTTATAAAAGCAACCCGTCAATGGCCACAAGGTTTAACGCTTGGTTTTTATGACGGTGTTGCTGGCCCAGGTACTGGTGCTTTTTGGACAGTCAGTACACTGTTGCTGTACCCCTTGGACCTGCTGCGGGCCAGCGGTGTCGCCCGCTCGATGAACTTTGTTAGTAATGCTGCGGCATTAAGCATGTTTATCGTTAGCGGTAATGTTGCCTGGACCATTGGTTTAGGCATGGGTGCTGCGTTAATGCTTGGTGCTACCGTAGGCGCGCGAGTTGCTATTGGTGGCGGCAACCGTTTTATTCGTCCAGTCTTTATCTTAGTAGTAATGGCCTTGGCGGCACGATTAGCCTGGCAACACTGGTTCAACGTGGCCTAAGCGCTGCGCCAAATACAAATCAATTAAGTACCGTGCAATGGTGTTTTTGGCTGGCAGTGGTGGTAAATCATGAATATTGAACCACTGTGCATCTTCGATTTCGTCGGGTTGCGGTATGATCTCGCCGCTTTTGTATTGCGCATGAAAGCCAAACATCATTGAGTGTGGGAATGGCCAGTTTTGACTGGTGATATAACGTATATTTTCAATTTCTAAGCTGACTTCTTCACGCACTTCGCGCTCGACACAATGCTCAATGGTTTCATTGGGTTCGGCGTAACCTGCTAAAGCACTGTACATACCGCTAATAAAACGTGGTGAACGTCCCAGCAAGATTTCATCACCACGGGTGACTACCACAATCATGCAGGGTGATAAGCGCGGGTACTGCTGCACTCGGCACGGTTGACACTGCATCATGCGATGCCCTACTGCTTGCTGCATAGCTTGACCGCAACTGCCGCAAAAACGATGTTCTCTAGCCCAGGTGCCGATCTGGCTGGCGAAGGCTAATAAGCGAAATAAAACTAACCGCCCGTCCATCATAAAATGGCGCATATTTTCTAAGCTTAAGCCCGGTAACTCAAGCGCCTCAGCCAACTCAAAAACATAAACCGCTTCGCCATTTAAGTGGCCAATACCTTGTTCAGCAATATAAGTCTTGCCCAATTGTTCACGTAACCATTCCCGTGGAAACAACAAACTGTGCTGATCACTTAAAAAGCTCATACGAAAGTGAGCAACTGCTAAGCCGCCACTTAAGTCAGTACTGGGCATGCCGTGCTGCCAATTCATCGGGGTAGTATCTACTGCAATCATTTACGCCTGTACACCTAAAGCCCGTAAGCTTTCATCGGCTAGGTCCAATACGCTACGGTTTTCTTTCGCATGTAAGAGCACACCGCCTTCTAAGTAATATTCAAGGCTGGTCAAAGCATCGGCGAGGGTATCTAACTGCTGCTCTGATGGCATTGTTTCTGCCTCAAGCATCCGTGTTTGAATGTAGTTTGCACAGGCTCCAACCTGCTCTGCAGCACGCTCCTGGTCTAGGAATAACAGCCCACCACGAACCAGCATCAAACTGCTGGGTACATTGGCCAAGTGCATTTTATCGCCATCAGACTCTAAGTATGAAGTGATTGCGCGCTTGGCTAAGCTAAGGCCACTTTTAGCCTCTTCGTTAACCACAATGCGTGCTTCAATCAGTTGATTACGTGCAAATGACTCATTTTCATCAATGGGTTCATTTTTTTGATTTTTTATCTGGCGCTCACCGCGTTCCAATCCTGCGACCATACTTTCGATATACAGCAGGCTGTCGGCGAGAGCCAATAAGCTTCCGCTTTCAATGGTCGATATTTCGTCCCAGCCCTCCACCTTTTTCAGGTGCTGTTTTAGCGCATTACTGGCGCCGCTCAGGCCTACCATGGATAAGGTTTTTTCTAATTTAGCTAAAATATTATGAAAATTATTTAAGACTGAGTTTTCTGCAGTACCACGCTCAATCAGATCCAAAATATCTTTAGCGCTGGTCAGCTCTTCACGGATTGCTACCGACAAGGAGCGTAAAACATTCTGCCCTGGACCTGAAAGACGCTGGTACTCATCGTCTAGCATGTGATCGGTAAAGGGTAAGTCTGGCAAGTTGGTTAGATTGCGCACTTGCTCGGCAATGTCGCCGGTGCTGTTGGCTAAAGCAATAAGGTAAAGTAAGTCTTTAATGACACTACGCGGTGCGACGTAATCAGGATTGTCGCACTGCAGTTTAATTTCCCGGTCAATGCGCGCAAATAACTGTTTGCGGCTCTTTTTCGGCAGCAGCTGTGCATCTGCTTGTGACTCCAAGGCTCCGGCGCCAACCCAATACAGGTGACTGCTGGGCTGGCCGGCATACAGTTGGTCTAAGCGCAGCAGCGCGCGCATCATTAAACGCAAGCTGGCCTGCGGGTTTTCATCACGAATAAAAGCAAGCAAACCAATTTGATACATATGACGCAAGCGTCGCGACAAGGCGAGACTTTCTGCATTTCTAGGCTTTGCGGGCGTGCTTGGGCGTTGGCTATCAACCCGCGCAGCAAAGAAAAAGCTTTCTGGTAAAGGGGTTTGCTGGCCCGCACTGCGTAACTTATTGATCGCCGGTAGCAGTAATTCTGGCATTTCAATCCAGTTTGCTTCTAACTGCTCTAAGTAGCTGCGCAATACGTGTAAGGCGTTATTAATCGCAGTGAGCTGCTCGTTGCGCTCTTCAGTGGCACCCACTGGAATATCCATGGTCAGGGTGTGCGCTTCTTCCGCGAGCAATTCAGCTCCGGTCAATTCAACCAGCGATAAAATACCTTTAATTTGTTGTAAGTTCGTTACGGCATGCTGCAGCAAAGCACCGTTGTCACGAGCCTCTAAAAACTGCTCTAGATACTGCTGCGTTTCTGCCATGGTGGCGAAGAGTTCGTCGCGAACCATGCTAAGAGATGTTGCGCCAATACCCATGCTTAGCATCCTGTTCAAGTATAGTAATGTTAAAAACAAATAATAATTTTACTGCTTTAGACCCCATGCCCTCACCCTAAAGCAGCTAGCCCGCGATCATAGCAAGTCACTACTGATTAAGTGCTGCAAGTTACTCAGAACATGCAGCACTTAACAAAAACTGCGTTTTACTGAAACGTTTCTCGCAGTTTCAATCCTTAAACTCAGGTGTTTGCTTGCTCATATGCGCGGCCATAGCCACACGTAAATCTTCTGCCTGCAACATTGCCGCATTCCACGTTGCAATATAGTTAAGGCCATCAGCGATCGTATGATCACGCATATAGCGAATCATTTCCTTACTGCCTTGTACGGCGATCGGTGACTTCTTAGCGATGCTTTGCGCTATTTCAAAAACAGCCGTCATCAATGCTTCTTGATCAGCGTAGATGCTATTGACTAAGCCAATTCGCTGCGCTTCTTCACCATGTACCGTGCGGCCAGTATAAGCCAGCTCACGCATGATGCCGTCACCAATAATATGCGGTAGGCGCTGCAATGTACCAACGTCTGCGGCCATGCCCACATCAATTTCTTTAATGGCAAACTGGGCATCGGCGGTGCTGTAACGCATATCGCAGGCGCTGATCAAATCAATAGCACCACCAAGGCAGTAGCCTTGAATCGCGGCGATCACCGGCTTGGAGCATGCATCTACAGCATTAAACGATGACTGTAGCTCTTCAATCTTGCGTTTTAGCGCACGCGCATTGCGTCCCACTTCTTTACCCAATTGTCCGCCAACTTGGGCCAACAACATCAAGTCAATACCTGAAGAGAAATGCTTGCCGGCGCCAGATAACACCACAACACGCACTTCAGGGGTTTCTTCGACCCAGGCAAATATATCGCGTATTTCTGACCAGAATTCTGCGTTCATCGCATTGATTTTTTCTGGACGATTAATTTGCACATGGGCAACATTATCGTTTAATTCAACTGTAAATGCGCTGTACTCACTCACAAATTCCACCCCTAATCAAGTTATTTTTATACGTTTTTAATTTTTATAATCTCGCTGCGCACACTATAGCAAGCAATAACAAAATGTCGATGCTGGCATAATCCCTTATTTTCATTGAGAACGATCAACGTCTACAGCGAAATACTTTGATACACTTAGCTTTATTCGGTCCCTTGCCCGGGAGTGGGCGGATCTTTTTCGGGAAATACTATAAATGTCCAAATCTTTTGCCGGCGCTTTCGGCCGTAACTTCCTAGGGCAGTCGCCCACTTGGTATAAGCAGACAATTCTGTTCTTCTTAATCCTTAACCCTTTCGTACTGCTGAGCCTAGGCCCAGCAGTGGCCGGTTGGTTATTAGTTGCCGAGTTTATCTTCACCCTTGCCATGGCGCTTAAGTGTTACCCGCTACAACCCGGGGGGTTACTGGTCACTGAAGCCATTATCATGGGGCTAGCCACGCCCGACGCGCTGTATGCGGAGTTGCTGCAAAACTTCCCGGTGATTCTGCTACTGATGTTTATGGTGGCGGGCATTTACTTTATGCAGGAACTGCTGCTAACGGTGTTTTCGCAGATACTACTTAAAGTGAAGTCCAAATCACTGCTCAGCCTGCTGTTTTGCGCCCTTGCTGCTTTCTTATCAGCCTTCCTTGATGCGCTCACTGTTACCGCGGTGTTGATCAGTGTGGCTGTGGGGTTCTATTCGGTGTACCACAAGGTGGCATCCGGCAAGAGTCCGCGCGAAGATAGCAACTACGGCTCTGACACTGATGTGATTGAATTGCACCGTGAAGACCTAGAAGAGTTCCGTGCCTTTTTACGTAGCTTATTAATGCACGCTGCAGTGGGTACCGCCCTAGGTGGGGTCAGCACCATTGTTGGTGAGCCACAAAACCTCTTGATTGGTAAAACCCTGGGCTGGGACTTTGGTGAGTTCTTCGCGCACATGTACCCCGTGGCGATGCCCGTCTTTATTGCCGGCTTATGCACCTGTCTACTGCTAGAAAAAATGCACTGGTTTGGTTACGGTGCAAAACTTCCTAAGCCGGTACGCAAAGTTCTGGCAGAGTTTGATCAAGAAGAGCGTAAGCGTCGCACCAATACCCAAAGAGCTGCTTTAGTAGTGCAAGGTATTGCCGCTGTAATCTTGATGCTTGGCTTGGCCTTTCACGTGGCTGAGGTGGGCTTGATTGGTCTACTGGTAATTGTCTTGATTACCTCGCTCAACGGTATCACTGACGAAAACCAAATTGGCCGTGCATTCCAAGATGCCCTTCCGTTCACTGCTTTATTAGTAGTGTTCTTTGCTGTGGTTGCGGTTATCCAAGAGCAAGGCTTATTCGCCCCAGTGATTGGCTGGGTGTTGGGCCTACCAATTGAGCAGCAGCCTTCAATGCTGTTTGTGGCCAACGGCCTGCTCTCCGCGATCAGTGATAACGTTTTCGTAGCCACTATTTATATCACCGAAGTTGAGAAAGCTTTTGCTGCGGGACAAATGACCCGTGAGCACTTTGACTTATTAGCTATCGCCATTAACACCGGTACTAACTTACCCAGCGTGGCGACACCAAACGGTCAAGCAGCATTCTTATTCTTACTGACCTCGGCGATTTCGCCTCTGGTGCGCTTGTCCTACGGTCGCATGGCATTTATGGCTTTCCCTTACGCCGTAGTAATGAGCCTTGTGGGCTGGTGGGCTGTGACCCACTGGGCATAAAAAAAGGCCGCGTACTTGAATATGAGCGCGCGGCCTTTATTGTTAACCGGTTTTAAATCTACTTCTTACCAGGCCAGCTCAACTCCGCTGGCCTTTTTTATTCTCTCCAAAAACTTTTGGTGCGCGGCCAACTCTTCTGCGTTAGCAGCCAGCACTGTTAAAGGCTCTCGGTCTGCAGCTAAGCGCTGAATAGGACTGGGGCGAATATAACCTGAGCCATCATCACCGCTGTCACCAGCCAAAGACAAGTTGGTTTGCCCGCCAGTCATGGCTAAATAGACTTCAGCCAGAATCTCCGCATCCAACAAAGCGCCGTGTAAATCTCGCCCTGAGTTATCAACGCCGTAACGCTTACACAAGGCATCGAGGTTATTACGCTGCCCTGGGTGACGCTCACGGGCCAGCACCAAGGTATCTAGAACTGTGCAATATTCACTGACGTTGGCGCGCTCGCTTTGCCCTTGCAGAGCAAATTCATTTTCGATAAAGCCAATATCAAAGGGCGCGTTATGGATGACCAGCTCTGCGCCTTGAATAAACTCGAAAAACTCATCGGCAATGTCTTTAAAGCGCGGCTTATCTTTCAGGTATTCATCAGTAATACCGTGGACAGCAATAGCGCCTTCATCAATCGTACGATCAGGCTGAATATAGACATGGTAATGGCGCCCAGTCAGCTGACGTCCGTCCAATTCAACACAACCAATTTCAATGATGCGGTGGCCATCGCCAACCGGCATACCTGTAGTTTCTGTATCGAGCACTACGCGGCGATTAGATAAAACGGGTTTGCTCATGCTAAAACCTCTTCTACACCGCGATTGGCTAATTGGTCTGCGCGCTCATTCCCAGGGTGACCGGTATGGCCGCGTACCCACTGCCATTCAACATCATGACGGGATACCTGCTCATCAAGCAGCTGCCAAAGGTCGACGTTTCTCACCGGCTTTTTCGCCGCTGTTTTCCAGCCGCGCTTTTTCCAGTTTTCCAGCCATTCTTGAATGCCTTGCATCACATACTTGGAGTCAGTCACTAAATGCACCGCACAGGGCTTTTTCAGCTCAGCTAAACCGCGAATCGCTGCGGTCAATTCCATACGGTTATTGGTGGTATCTGCTTCACCGCCCCACAGTTCTAATTCTTTGCCTTTGTACACCAACAATGCTCCCCAGCCGCCAGGGCCAGGGTTACCTTTACAGGCACCATCGGTATAAATTTCCACTTTATCTGTCATGTTCTTCGCTATGTTCAAAGTTTTTCTGATGAGAAGTTTTTGCTGCCACCACACTCGGGCGCAGCTTTGCTACATTGATACGCATTGATTGTATCTGCGGATGAGCGCCGTGTACCATTTTCCGCGCAACTAACATGTAACAGCCACCTAAGGGTGCCTTTTTTCGGGCGGCCAAACGTTCCAGCCAGCCGAGCTTATTTTGCCAGCGAACCGAGTTCAGCAATGGTCGATAAGCACCGTAGCTGCGCTTTTCTAAGCAAAAGCCTAAGACACCCAGCCAGTCAATTATCCGTGCTGGCGGCAAACAATATGCATGCCGCCACACACTGCGGGTTAAATAGCGATACAGGCCAAAAAAGCTCCAAGCATGCGCCCCAACAATGATTAGATGTCCGCCCGGCCGCACGCAATGTGCCGCCTCGCGCAAAAGAGCATGGGGCGAAATGGCAAAATCCAAGCTGTGCTGTAAAACCACCACATCCACGGCGTCGGCAGCCACTGGCCACCGGTGTTCCTGGCATTGCATGTCCACGCTGAGGGTTTTATCACCCAAGCTAACTTGATGACGAATACTCGGCGCTGCGGCCATAGCCACAGGGGGATTATAGTGCAGCACATAACTACCAAAATGGCGTAGCAGTTGTGGTTCCAGTAGTTCACGTTCCATGCGCTCCAGTTGCTGGCCTTTGGCGGTTAAAAACCACTGGGCGACAGGCCCCGCTAAAACTTTGCGCGGACGCGTTAATAACTCTGCAAACCGTCGTAACTTCATAACCCCATACCTGCTTGCTGTGCTGCGATGGCGAAACACTTAATTCGAACATGCTAAGCTTGCATTTATCTGTTCCGGAGGATCATCCCATGCTTAATTTTGTTGCTCTACCTGCCTTTAATGATAACTACATTTGGCTGCTGCAAGATACACAACGCCAACGCTGTGCGGTAGTTGATCCTGGCGATGCGCAACCGGTGCTCAATTGGCTAGCGCAGCATCCGCAATGGCAGCTCACTGATATTTTAGTGACCCACCACCACTTTGATCATGTCGGTGGCATTAGTGCACTAAAAGAAGCTACGCAGGCGCAAGTCACCGGCCCAGCCCAAGAAACCATTCCATGCTTAGATGTACCAGTAGATGAAGGTGCAACAATTGAACTGCTGGGCCATACCGTACAGGTTTTCGCAGTACCCGGACACACCTTAGGTCACGTTGTTTACTTTTGCCAAGGCGCAGAACACTCCCCTTGGTTACTCAGCGGTGACACTTTATTCGCTGCAGGCTGTGGCCGCGTGTTTGAAGGCACTGCGCAGCAAATGTACGCATCGCTTTCACGCCTTGCCGCACTGCCTGATGACACCCTCATCTATTGCACTCACGAGTACACCCTCAGTAACTTATTATTTGCCCAAGCAGTGGAGCCAGACAGCTTAGATATCCAGCAGCGCATCACTGAGGTGCGGCAATTGCGTGACAATCAACAAATCACCCTCCCCTCTAACCTCGCTTTAGAGAAGCGTAGCAACCCTTTCTTACGCTGCGAGCAGCCACAAGTGATCGCAGCTGCTGAGCAAAAAGCCGGAGGTAGGCTCGAGACTCCTAGCGCTGTTTTTGCCAGCTTGAGATCTTGGAAAGATACGTTCTAGTTGGCATCCTCTGACCAGCGGGCTTGACCCTCAAGGTCTCACTTCATAGAATCGCGCAAACCTTTTGAAAAGCACGCGTACTAATGCCGCATATTGACCGTCAAAACACCTCTATTTATCACTTTTTCACCCGTACTCTTAGCCTAGGCGCGGTGCTCTTTGCAGCGTTCTTAGGCTCGGGTTGCCAGTCTTTAAATGACGCAAATTCCAACGCGCAATATGAGTCGCCCGCTCGTACAGTGAGCAAAGATGCTTTTAATGCCAGTTTAAAACGATCACCAAGCTGGATTAACGGTATCGACACTGCGCAAGACGATGATATTTGGCACCGCATTCGCCAGGGCTATCAGCTGCAAAGCTATTTGGATGACAACCCGCGCATTGACCATCAGCGCTTATGGTTTGCCACTCGCGGCCGCTCCATTGAGATCATGTCTGAGCGCAGCAGTCCTTACATGTACTACATCGTGGAAAGCTTAGAGGCGCGCAATATGCCTTTAGAGCTGGCTTTACTGCCGATGATTGAGAGTGCCTATAACCCTTTAGCATATTCACGCTCACATGCGGCAGGTTTATGGCAGTTTATTCCCTCCACCGGCCGCCATTTTAAACTTAAGCAAACCCATTGGTATGATGCCCGTCGCGATGTTTTAGCTTCAACCCAAGCAGCCCTCGATTACCTTGAATACCTGCACAATATGTTTGATGGCGACTGGCTATTGGCCTTAGCTGCTTATAACGCTGGCGAAGGCACCGTAGGCCGAGCCATCAAACGCAATATTGCTCGCAACTTACCCACTGATTATTGGAATCTAAACCTGCCTGCCGAAACTCAAGCCTATGTACCTAAGCTGCTTGCAGTCTCGCAACTGATTAGCGCACCTGACGCCTATAAAATTGCTCTGAGCCCAATTGCAAACGAACCGTACTTCACACAAATCCCGCTCAAGCAGCAAATGGACATCACCCGTTTAGCCAAGCTGGCCAAAATTACCGAAGATGATTTACTGCAGCTCAATCCTGCCTATAAGCAGGGCATCACATTTGACGGCCCCAAACACCTTTTAGTCCCGCTAGACAGTGCGGAACTGCTCAGCGCTCAGCTGGCCTCGATGAAACCAAGCGATCACATCCAGTGGCAACAATACCGAGTGCGCGGCGGCGATAATCTATCGAGTATTGCCAACCGTAATAATGTTTCCATTGACCTGATTAAAGACATCAACAAACTCGCCAATAATAATTTACGCATTGGCCAAGTCCTAAATATTCCTAAAAGCAGCACAGGCACACGGGCGGCAAACAATTTAGCCCAAGCAACCCACAGCAACTCCAGCCGCACAGTGTATAAAGTTCGCGCTGGTGACAATCTATCGAAAATAGCTGCGCAACAAAAAGTCTCGGTAAATGAGCTCAAACGCTGGAATAACTTAAGCTCAAATGCGTTAAAAATAGGGCAAAACCTCATCCTTATCAGTGATAACAGCAGCCAAAACGCCAATTCATCCAACGCCACTGTGTATAAGGTACGTCCTGGCGACTCGCTTTATGCCATTGCTAAGCGCCATAGAATCAGCTTAAAGCAGTTAAAAAACTGGAATCCAAGCATTAGCAATGCACTCAAACCTGGACAAGCTATCGCACTCTACTTATAAATCCCTAAGCTCTGGCAAACCCACGGGCTCAACACAAACTCACGCTTTACTGGATAATCGAGTAAACTAGCGTGCTATTGCCTGTTTGTTTGTTAATTAAGGATTTTTGCTGTTTATGCGCGTATTTTTATTTTTTCTTAGCGTGCTTTTATTCAGCCATCAGGCCATTGCCAGTGTTGTTACCAGTCATGGTTACGCGCAGTTTGAAACGCTTAAATACGGTGCTGATTTTACCCATTTTGACTGGGTAAACCCCAAAGCGCCCAAAGGCGGCACAGTCCGCTTAATGGCTTTTGGCACCTTCGACACACTCAATCCTTACACGTTAAAAGGCACCAGTCCTATTAGCACTGCGGACTTTGCCAGTTATGGCATTAGCGAGCTCAATGAGCCGTTAATGGTGGGCAGTGGTAATTATGACCCTTCTGGCGATGAAGCTGCCAGCGCTTACGGCCTGATTGCCGAAAGTGTGCAATACAATGACAGCCGCAGCTGGGTGGTATTTAACCTGCGCAAAGAGGCTCGTTTCCATGACGGCACCCCCATTACCGCCAAAGATGTGGCCTTTTCTTACCGTACCTTATTAACCCAAGGTCACCCGCAATACCGCACTTACCTCCAAGAAGTCGCTCGGGTCGATATTCTCAACGAACACCGCATTCGCTTTGTCTTTAAACGCGCAGGTAACCCTTTACTTATTCTACGCATTGGTGACCTGCCGGTATTACCTGAGCACTATTGGCGCGATAAAGACTTCAACAAAACCACCTTTACCCCACCACTGGGCAGTGGCCCTTACAGCATTACTGAGGTAAAGCCCGGGCGCAGCTTAGTTTTTGAGCGGGTTAAAGATTGGTGGGGCAAAGATTTGCCTGTTAACCGTGGCAAGTACAATTTTGACAAAGTCATCGTGGACTTTTACCGCGATAAGCATGTGGCGTTTGAAGCCTTTAAAGTGGGCAATTTTGATTTTTACATTGAGCATCAGGCGAAAAACTGGGCCAATAATTACCGTTTCCCAGATATTGCTAAGGGCCGCGTTATTCGCGCAGAAATTGCCCATGAAATCCCCACACAAACCCAGGCTTTGTTTATCAACACCCGCCGTGCGCAATTTCACGACCGCGCCACCCGCGAAGCTTTAACAGTACTATTTGATTTTGAGTGGGCCAATAAAACCTTATTCAATAATGCTTATCAGCGCGCCAACAGTTACTACCCCAACAGTGACTTCTCTGCCCGCGGCAAGCCCAAAGGCGCAGAATGGTTGTTGTTGTCTAAATGGCGCGAGCAGCTCCCATTACAATTGTTTTTAGAGCCTTTTAGCTTAGAGACCACCGAAGGCCGTGGCATTCCCCGCGAAACCTTACGCAAAGCCTTAGGCCTGCTGGCTGACGCTGGCTGGAAAACCACACTGAACGGTCTGAAAAACAAACAGGGGCAAACTCTAAGTCTAGAAATCCTTCTGGTTAATCCAAGCTTAGAACGAATTCTGCAAGCCTATGTCAAAAGCCTGAATGAAATCGGCATTGATGCGCGCATGCGTACCGTTGACCGTGCGCAATACAAACAGCGCCTCGATAATTTTGATTTTGACTTGACTTTATTGACTCTGCCGCAAACGCTCAGCCCTGGGCTTGAGCAATGGCAGTATTTTCACTCGTCACAAGCTATGGTAAAAGGCAGTAAAAACTATGCGGGTATTAATAGCCCCGTTATTGATGACTTATTAGAGCAGTTACTCAAGGCGAAAACCTACACACAACAGCGCACTGCTGCCCGTGCTTTGGATCGCGCGTTACTCTGGAACTATTACAGCATTCCAAACTGGTATATTAGTCATCACCGTATTGCTTACCAGAACCGTTTTGAATTTGTGCGTGTGCCACCCTATACATTAGGTTTGCGCGCTTGGTGGTTAAAACCTTCGGAGATTCCTTAATGCTGACTGTGCTGCGTCGCGGTTGTTTATCACTGATTATTTTAGCGTTTAGTAACAGTCTGTTAGCCCAAGGGCAGCATGCTATGACGCTGTATGATGAAGCGCCGAAATACCCCAGCGATTTCACTCATTTTGATTACACCAATCCTGATGCGCCGAAGGGCGGTACTTTACGTCTGGCTGGCCTCAATGGTTTTGACAGCTTGAACCCTTTTATTCCCAAGGGAAATGCTGCTGATCAGATTGGTTTACTGTATGACACCCTCACCTATCACTCTGCTGATGAACCTTTTACCGAGTACGGTTTATTAGCTGAGCGCATCGAAAAAGCTGCTGACAACAGCTATGTACGCTTTTATTTAAACCCCAAAGCGCGCTTTAATGACGGCCAGCCAGTCACTGCAGAGGATGTGCAGTTCACCTTTAACACCCTGGTGGAAAAAGGCCACCCACTCTACCGCCACTATTATGCTGACGTCGCTGATGTTGTGGTAGAAAGTCCGCTGCAAGTACGTTTTGATTTTAAACACACTGAAAACCGCGAACTGCCATTAATTCTCGGACAACTGCAAATTTTGCCCAAGCATTGGTGGGCTGAGCGCGATTTTACCAAGACCAGTTTAGAGCCGCCGCTGGGCAGTGGTCCTTATCAGCTGAGCCGTGTTGATGCCGGTCGTAGTCTGCGTTATGAGCGGGTTAAAGACTGGTGGGCGCAAGACTTGCCAGTGGCTCGCGGACAATATAATTTCGACAATATCCACATTGATTACTACCGTGATATGTCGGTGGCGTTAGAAGCCTTTAAAGCCGGCCAATTTGATTTTAATCTTGAATACTCCGCCAAAGACTGGGCCACCGGCTACAACTCGCCGGCCTTGCGCAACGGGCAAATCATTAAAAAAGAGATCAAAAACCACAACCCAGTTGGTATGCAAGGTTTTACCTTCAATTTGCGCAAAGACCTGTTTAAAGATCAGCGTGTGCGTCAAGCCATTGCCTTGTTGTTTGATTTTGAGTGGACCAACAAGCAGCTGTTTTATAGCTCTTATATCCGCACCCCAAGCTTTTTTGCCAACTCCGAACTGGCTGCGCAGGGCTTGCCTTCGGCAGCGGAGCTGGAGATTTTAGAACCTTTGCGTGGCTCCATTCCTGAGGAAGTCTTCACCCAAGTGTATGCGCCGCCAGTCAGTGACAGCAGCGGCATTATTCGCGAGCGCCGTCTTGAGGCTTGGCGCTTACTGCAGGACGCAGGTTATCGCATTGAAAATGATCGCATGGTCAACGCCGACGGGGAGCCTTTAGCCTTTGAGTTCATTATTGCTCAGGCTAACCTTGAGCGTGTCTTACTACCCTTTAAGCGCAACCTAGAAGAGTTGGGTATTGAGATGACCATTCGCCGTGCCGACGTCTCGCAATACATTAACCGCATGCGCTCCCGCGACTTTGAGATGACCTCAAGTATTTGGCCGCAGTCTAATTCCCCTGGGAATGAGCAGCGCGACTTCTGGCACTCCAGCAGTGTTGATAATCCCGGTAGTCGCAACTTTATTGGTTTACAAGATCCTGCTATCGACAGCTTAGTGGAAGGCCTCATTAACGCCCCTGATCGCGCCACTTTAATTAACTATGCGCGTGCGCTAGACCGCGTATTACTCTGGGGCCATTACGTGATTCCCAACTACTATATCGATACTTGGCGTACTGCTTACTGGCAACATTTAGCCCAACCTGAAATCGCTCCTTTATACGATTATGGTTTGATGACTTGGTGGGTCAAGCCTGATGCAGCTCAGCCTCCTGCAGCGACGGACGAATAACTATGCTGGCTTATATTCTTCGGCGCTTGCTGCTGATTATTCCCACCTTGCTGGGTATTTTGGTGGTCAACTTTATTATCATCCAGGCCGCTCCCGGCGGACCAGTGGAGCAAATGATTGCCAAGCTGGAAGGTTTTGATGCTGCAGCCGGTGGCGCCACTGGACGCATTTCTGGCGGTGGCGCGGAGGTCTCCAGCAGTTCTTCAGCGAGCTACCGCGGTGCTCAGGGCTTGGATCCAGAGCTGGTGCTTGAGATTGAACGTATGTACGGTTTTGATAAGCCGCCCATTGAGCGTTTCTGGATCATGCTGAAAAACTATGCACGCTTTGATTTTGGCGACAGTTTTTTTCGCGATGCTAAGGTCACTGATCTAATTATCGAAAAAATGCCAGTCTCTATTTCCATAGGCTTCTGGAGTACATTATTGATGTATTTGGTGTCGATTCCCTTAGGCATCAGCAAAGCAGTACGCCATGGCAGCTCTTTTGATGTATGGACCAGTTCGGCCATTATTTTAGGCTACGCAATTCCAGCGTTCTTATTTGCCATTCTCTTGGTGGTGGTGTTTGCCGGTGGCAGCTACTTGAGCTGGTTCCCATTGCGCGGCTTAACTTCCAATAACTTTGAAGAGCTGAGCTTGCTGGGTAAAGTGGGCGATTATTTCTGGCACTTAGCACTGCCAGTAACTGCCTTGGTGATCGGTAACTTCGCCACCCTAACCTTGCTGACAAAAAACAGCTTTCTGGATGAAATCAATAAGCAATATGTCACCACTGCGCGAGCCAAAGGCCTACCGGAAAACAAAGTGCTCTACGGCCATGTATTTCGCAATGCCATGCTGATTATTATCGCCGGCTTCCCAGCAGCCTTTATTGGTATGTTCTTTACCGGCTCACTCCTGATCGAGGTGATTTTCTCCTTGGATGGGCTGGGCCTGCTCAGCTTTGAGGCGGCAATTAACCGCGACTACCCCGTGGTATTCGGTACCTTATTTTTATTCACTTTACTGGGTTTGCTGGTTAAGTTGATCGGCGACATAACTTACACCTTGGTCGATCCGCGTATCGACTTTAGCAGTCGGGGGAACTGAGATGGCGCTTTCTCCCATCAACCAACGGCGCTTCGCTTTGTTTAAGGAGCACAAGCGCGGCTGGTATTCATTATGGATATTTCTTGGCTTATTTATTTTATCCCTCGGGGCTGAGTTTATTGCTAACGATAAACCCTTGCTGGTGGAGTATGACGGTGCTCTGTACTTTCCTGTACTCAAGCGCTATCCAGAAACCACCTTTGGCGGTGAGTTCCCCTTGCAGGCCAACTACAAAAGCCCCTATATCAAAGAGCAGATTGAAGAAAAAGGCGGCTGGATGCTCTGGCCGTTGATTCCTTTTAGCTACTCCAGCATTAACTACGACCTGCAAGTGCCCGCCCCGGCGCCGCCATCGCTGCAGAACTGGCTAGGGACCGATGATCAAGGCCGCGATGTACTAGCGCGGGTCATTTACGGCTTTCGTATCTCGGTGTTGTTTGCTCTGACCCTGACCTTGATCAGCTCGGTCTTTGGAGTATTGGTTGGTGCTTTACAGGGGTTTTATGGCGGCTGGGTGGACTTGATTGGCCAGCGTTTTCTTGAGGTGTGGTCGGGGCTACCGGTGCTGTATTTATTAATAATTATGGCCAGCTTTATTCAGCCCAACTTCTGGTGGCTGCTGGGTATTATGCTGCTGTTTTCATGGATGAGCTTAGTCGATCTAGTGCGTGCCGAGTTTTTGCGCGGTCGTAACTTGGAATATGTACGCGCTGCCCGAGCCTTGGGTATGCAGAACAGTCTGATTATGTTCCGCCATATTCTGCCCAACGCCATGGTTTCTACCATTACCTTTTTACCCTTTATCTTAACTGGGGCCATTGGCACCTTAACTGCATTGGATTTCTTAGGCTTTGGCTTACCGCCTGGCTCACCCTCGCTGGGTGAGTTGGTGGCGCAAGGCAAGTCCAACTTACAAGCACCTTGGCTGGGTATCAGTGCCTTTACGGTACTGGCTTTAATGCTGAGTTTATTAGTATTTATTGGTGAGGCTGCCCGTGATGCATTCGACCCAAGAAAATAAAGTGGAACAGTTGCTGGCCATTGAAGACTTATCCGTTGAGTTTGTCAGCGGTGATAACGTACAGCGTGCGGTTAACAATATTAGTTTCACCGTTAATAAAGGTGAAACCTTGGCTTTGGTCGGCGAAAGTGGCTCTGGCAAGTCGGTTACTGCGCACTCTATTTTGCGCTTATTACCCTACCCTCTAGCACGCCATCCCAGTGGCCAAATTATCTATCAAGGTAAAGACTTACTCAGTGCCGCACCAGAGTACTTGCGCAGTATCCGCGGTGATCGTATTGCGATGATTTTCCAAGAGCCCATGAGCTCGCTCAACCCACTGCACAGCATTGAAAAGCAAATCAATGAAATTTTGATACTGCACAAAGGCATGAATGCTAAGCAAGCCTCCGCTCGCACCCTAGAGTTACTGACACTGGTGGAAATTAAAAATCCGGCGCAGCGCATGAGCTCCTACCCTCATGAGCTATCCGGTGGACAACGCCAACGTGTGATGATTGCCATGGCGTTGGCCAATGAACCCGAGCTGTTAATTGCCGATGAACCGACGACTGCCTTAGACGTCACCGTGCAGCAAACCATTTTAAAACTGCTCAAAGACCTTCAGCAACGCCTTGGCATGGCCATTTTATTGATCAGCCATGATCTCAACTTGGTGCGCCGCGTGGCCCATCGCGTTTGTGTGATGCGCAATGGCGAGATTGTTGAGCAAGCGCCCTGTGAGCAGATTTTTACTGATCCACAGCATCCTTATACACAAGAGCTACTGGGCGCCGAACCCAGCGGCCAACCTGTACCACACAGCCCCAGTCAGACCTTACTGGAGACCCAAGATCTACGGGTGTGGTTTCCAATTAAAAAAGGTGTGCTGCAGCGCACGGTGGATTATGTCAAAGCCGTGGATGGCATTAGCTTCAGTTTGCAACAGGGACAAACCCTCGGCGTTGTAGGTGAAAGTGGCTCAGGTAAATCCACCCTAGGCTTGGCTATTTTGCGTTTAATCCACAGCCAAGGCGGTATCTTTTATGCTGGGCAAGGCATTGATCAGCTCTCGCAAAAGCAAGTACGCCCGCTGCGCCGCGACATTCAAGTGGTTTTTCAGGACCCTTTTGGTAGCCTGAGCCCAAGAATGAGCGTCTCAGATATCATTGGCGAAGGATTGGGCATTCATAAGATGGGCAATGCTGAGGAACAAGAGCAAGCCATCATTGCTGCGCTACATGAAGTGGGGCTTGATCCAGAGACTCGGCACCGCTATCCCCATGAGTTTTCTGGGGGGCAACGCCAACGTATAGCCATTGCTCGCGCCTTGGTACTCAAGCCGAAGTTGATTGTTTTAGATGAACCAACTTCGGCTCTAGACCGCACTGTTCAGCGGCAAGTGGTTGAGCTGCTGCGTGTTTTACAGCAAAAATACAACTTAACCTATGTGTTTATTAGCCATGACTTGGCTGTGGTTAAAGCGCTGAGTCACCAATTGCTGGTGATGCGCCAAGGACGAGTAGTAGAACAAGGTGCAGCGGCAAATATTTTTGCTGCACCGCAACAAGAATACACACAGCAGTTGTTAGCTGCGGCTTTTATTAACAGCCCAGCGCAATTGTAACTGCATTATTTGACTCAAAAAGAGGAAAGACCATGGGTTTTATGACCGGTAAGCGTGTTTTAATCGTTGGCGTGGCCAGCAAACTGTCCATTGCTGCAGGTATTGCCGCAGCGATGCACCGTGAAGGTGCCGAATTGGCATTCACCTATCAAAATGAAAAACTGCAAAAGCGCGTTGAAGGTTTTGCTGAGAGCTGGGGCTCATCCGCTGATATGTGTTTCCCGTGTGATGTGGCCAATGATGATGACATTGAAAATGTTTTTGCTCAGCTGGCAAAAAAGTGGGACGGCTTAGACTGCATCGTTCACTCAGTGGGCTTTGCCCCTGGCGACCAACTGGACGGCGACTTTACTGAAGTAACCACCCGTGACGGCTTTAAAATTGCCCACGATATCAGTGCTTACAGCTTTATTGCTCTGGCTAAAGCAGGCCGCGAAATGATGAAAGGTCGCAACGGTAGCCTACTGACCCTGACCTACCTCGGCGCTGAGCGCACTATGCCTAACTACAACGTAATGGGCATGGCTAAGGCCAGCCTGGAAGCGGGTGTACGCTACTTAGCCGGTAGCTTAGGTGCTGAAGGTACCCGAGTTAACGCAGTTTCAGCGGGTCCAATTCGTACTTTAGCGGCATCTGGGATTAAAAGTTTCCGCAAAATGTTAGCAGCTAACGAAAAACAAACGCCACTGCGTCGCAACGTAACCATTGAGGAAGTGGGTAACGCCGGAGCTTTCTTATGCTCTGACTTAGCTTCAGGGGTGAGTGGTGAGATTATGTATGTTGACGGTGGTTTCAATACCACTGCCATGGGTAATCTCGAAGAAGATTAAGCCCAGTTCATAAATAAAAAACCCGCTCTTGGCGGGTTTTTTATTGTTAGGACAATCGCTATTAAAAACGCTCGATTTTTGCATCCAACTCAAGTTGCTGCATTAAGGCGTTAAAGTCTACCTGGCCAGCGCGTGATGCTAGAACTTGCTGGTACTGCACTAGCTCATCGCTGTTAAGCGGCGCAGCTTCGTCGCTGACACCGGTCAGACGTAAAACCACATAATCGCCATTACTTAAACTCAAGCCAGCAAACTCTGCTGCGCCATCTTTCTTAGGCTTAGGCATTTTAAATACTGCTTGCAGCACTTGCGGATCCAATTCTTCTTGAGCGCGGTTAGCGGCCTCAACCACTTGCCATGTATTTTCCTCAGCTTGCGCCACTGAAGTCTGCCCTTCTTTTAGACTCGCCAATAAAGCCTCTCCAGTTGCTTGGGCTTCGGCAATGGCTTGCTGAACAATAAGCTGCTCTTTAATTTGCCCGCTGACCTCAGCAAAAGGGATTGGTTTAGGCTGCAAATGCTCTTGTACACGCAGTACCACAATAGTTTCAGGGTCCAGCTCAATGGCCATACTGTTAGCGCCCTCCTCTAACACCTCAGTGCTAAAAGCCGCTTCCAGCACCTGACGGTTAGCAAAGAGCCCTTCGGCGCCATTGCGGCCAAACGCTTCACTGACTTGAACCTCTAAGCCCATTTCGCTGGCCGGTTGTTGCAAATCAGCTGACTCATAGGCGAAGCCTTCTAAGTCTTTTACCGCTTCTACAAAACGCTGCTCAACTTGGCGCGCTTTTAAGTCTTGCGCTAATTTGTCTCTAAGGCTAGCAAAGCTTGGAATGTCTGCTGCTCTAACATCCAGTAGCTTAATGATATGCCAGCCATAGTCGGTGCGCAGCGGTGCAGACACTTGCCCTTTATCTAAGGCAAATAAAACCTCTTCAAACTCCGGCTCATAGACACCTGGTGCAGCAAAACCAAGGTCACCGCCTTGTTGAGCCGAGCCGATATCGTCCGATACATCCTGTGCAACCAGGGCAAACTCTTCATCCGCCTGTAAACGTTGTACAACGTGCTCTGCCTGTTCGCGAGCTTGCTCATCGCTTACCGCATCGTTCACTTCAATTAAAATATGAGCAGCACGGCGTTGTTCTGCTAAGTTAGCAATTTCAGCCTGATACAGGTCTTGTAACTCATCGTCATCCACCTCAACTAGGTCAAAGAAGCTTGCTTTGTCGAGCTCAATATACTCAACAATAACCTGCTCTGGAGTCATAAACTCAGCACCATTATCATTGTAATAGGTTTCAACTTCGGCATCAGTTACAGTGATTTGATCCAGCTCTGGTTCCAGCGTCAGCATGGCAAAGTCACGGGTTTGGCGCTCTAAGCGAGCAAAGGCCTGAGCCTCTTGCTCAGTAACAAATGCACTGCCAGCAATACCAGCACGTAACTGTCCAGTACGCATTTCTTGCTCAATCATTTGTCGAAACTGCAAACGGGTGTAACCCATTTGACGAATCACTTGGTCAAAACGGTCAGCATTGAACTGGCCATCCACCTGAAACTCAGGGGCAAGCAAAATAAACTGATCAACGGCTGCACTAGAAAAGGCTAAGCCCGATTGGTCGGCCGCTTGCACCAGTAATTTGCGCGAAATAAGACCTTGTAAAGCGGCTTCTGAGAGCAACTGGTCATCAATCAAGTTGGTGTCAAAATCTCTACCAAACTGTTCTATAAGCTGTCTGCGCTGAAGGCTTTTAGCTTCAGCTAATGCATCGAGGGTGATTTCTTCGCCGTTTACTTTGGCAACATTGTTACTATTACTGGTGGAGCCCATGATTGCTTCAAAACCAGTAAAAGAAAAAAGTACCACAATCAAACCAATAATGGATTTAGAGATCCACCCCGTAGAGTTATCTCGAATTTTCTGCAGCATGCATCCCCCGATGTCGCCATTCACAATGGCTATGCATTATGGGTAGGTCGAACAAAATAAAGGCGCACCAAATGATGCGCCTTTGAATTCAGCGATACGTAATAAACTGCTGCCTGCCAATATCAGTGCAGACACCAATTAATACGTATCAGATCCATCAATATAAATACTGGTGGCTAACAAGCGCTTAGTTGTTTACAGCGTCTTTAAGTGCTTTACCTGCTTTAAAGCCAGGAATTTTAGCTGCAGCAATTTCGATAGGATTACCCGTTTGTGGGTTGCGACCTGTACGGGCAGCACGATCTTTAACAGAGAAAGTACCAAAGCCAACTAATACTACCGATTCTCCCTCTTGAAGTGCGCCTGTGATGCTTTCAATAACGGCATCTAATGCACGTCCTGCAACCGCTTTAGGAATATCTGCCGATGCGGCAACCTTATCAATCAACTCTGACTTGTTCACTCGTAAGTCCCCTTAGGTTTTTCTAAAAATAATTATAATTGCAATTTAAATGCAAAAAAAAGCTTTATTATGCAACTCAATGACACAAACACCTTACCTTATAGCAAGGTGTCAAAAAGCATGTCAACCACAACTGCATTAATGTGTGCTTATCCGATCATTGGCCTCAGCATCACGCGATTCATCCTTCAGCAATAATTCAGATGCGAGATCTGACAGAGGCTCAGGCATGTATTGCAACGCAATCTGTAGCACTTCGTCAATCCATTTAACTGGTCTGATGTCTAAATCGGCCTTTATATTAGCTGGTATTTCCTTCAAGTCACGCACATTTTCTTCGGGGATGATAACTGTTTTGATTCCGCCCCGGTGGGCAGCGAGCAATTTCTCTTTTAAACCACCAATTTGTAGCACTTGGCCACGCAAGGTGATTTCACCGGTCATCGCTACATCTGCACGTACAGGTATCTTGGTCAAAGCTGAAACCAGCGCCGTACACATGCCTATGCCTGCGCTAGGGCCATCTTTGGGGGTAGCCCCCTCAGGCATATGTAAGTGCACGTCATTCTTCTCATAGAAGCTTGGAGCTATGCCCAGCAACTGAGCACGGCTGCGCACAACAGTTAAGGCTGCGGTCATTGACTCAACCATCACCTCGCCCAGTGAACCCGTTTTAATCAGCTGCCCCTTGCCGGGAATCACTGCAGACTCAATGGTTAATAACTCACCACCCACTTGCGTCCAGGCCAAACCTGTGACCTGTCCAATTTGGTCATCGGCTTCAGCCAAGCCATAAGTGAATTTTTGCACGCCAAGGTAATGCTCAAGATTCTCAGTAGTTATAGTTGCACTGACCTTTTTCTGGTCAGCTTGCTCTTTCACCACCTTGCGGCACACTTTAGCAATTTGTCGCTCAAGGCCACGCACACCTGCCTCTCGGGTGTAGTAGCGCACCACATTGAGTAAGGCCGCAGGCTCAAAGTTCAGCTCTGCATCTTTCAAACCATTGGCTTTAAGCTGCTTACTGACTAAATACTTTTGCGCAATATTGAGCTTTTCATCTTCGGTATAACCAGGCAGACGAATCACTTCCATGCGGTCCAGCAATGGCCCTGGAATATTCATTGAGTTGGCAGTACACACGAACATCACATCGGATAGATCGTAATCCACTTCCAAGTAGTGATCGTTAAAGCTGTGGTTTTGCTCTGGGTCCAGTACTTCCAGCAAGGCTGAAGCAGGATCACCGCGCATGTCTTGACCCATTTTGTCGATTTCATCCAACAAGAATAATGGGTTGCGCACCCCGACTTTGCTCAAACGCTGGATTACCCGACCGGGCATCGCGCCAATATAGGTGCGGCGGTGACCACGGATTTCCGCCTCATCACGCACACCACCTAAGGCCATGCGGATGTACTTACGGTTCACTGAGCGTGCAATCGACTCTGCCAGTGAGGTTTTACCCACACCAGGCGGTCCAACCAAGCACAGAATCGGGCCTTTAAGTTTTTTCACCCGCTTTTGCACAGCTAAATACTCAAGGATGCGCTCTTTAACCTCTTCCAGGCCAAAGTGATCGGCTTCCAGTATTTCTTCTGCACGCTTTAAGTCTGAACGTACACGGCTTTTAGCTTTCCACGGGGTATTAATCAACCAGTCCAGATAGGTGCGCACCACAGTGGCTTCAGCCGACATGGGCGACATTTGCTGCAGCTTTTTAAGTTCTGCATGTGCTTTTTCTAAGGCTTCCTCCGGCATCCCAGCTTCATCAATACGTTTTTTTAACGCATCGGCCTCATTAACACCGTCTTCGCCTTCGCCCAGCTCTTTCTGAATGGCTTTCATTTGTTCATTCAAGAAGTACTCGCGCTGGCTACGCTCCATCTGCTTTTTCACGCGGCCGCGAATACGTTTCTCGACATTGAGCAACTCAAGCTCAGTATCTAAAATACCCAACAACAGCTCTACACGCTCAGCAATCTGCCACTGACTAAGAACAGATTGCTTCTGCTCTAGCTTGAGGGTCATCTGCGCGGCGATGGCGTCAGCCAAGTGCCCCGCAGCATCAATATCACTTAATGCGGTTAAAGCTTCTGCAGGAACTTTTTTGCTCTGCTGCACAAAACCTTCAAACTGTTCGAATAGAGTGCGGCACAGCACTTCATTTTCAACAGTACTGGCTGCTTGCTCGTCTTGAGTTTCTACTTCAGCGCTTAAGTAGTCAGCATCACTAGCAGACAACTGCTTAATGATTTCTCCACGCTGCTCACCTTCGGCCAGCACTTTCACTGTGCCGTCTGGGAGTTTCAGTAATTGTAAAATAGTTGCAACAGTACCAACCTCATACAAAGCGTCGGTATCAGGATCATTGTCCGCTGGGCTGCGTTGCGCAATCAACAGGATCTTTTTGTCGCCTTGCATTGCAGCATCAAGGGCTGCGATAGATTTTTCACGCCCTACAAATAGGGGGATAACCATATGCGGATAAACCACAACATCACGCAATGGCAATAACGGCAATTCGATGATTGTCTTCATTCTTCTCTCTCACATGCGGCACGCAGGCCGTAATAATTGGCTAAGCCTGTGATCAAAGATGGGGGCGCATTGCAACAATTACAAGGTGATAGGCATAAAAAACAAAAGGGCCCGCAGGCCCTCTTGTAGACAACGCGAGCAATTAAGACTCTGGCGCTGCTTTTTTCTCTTCACTTTCTTGTGTTGCATAAATCAACAATGGCTTAGATGCACCAGTAATAACACTTTCATCAATCACCACTTTGGTGACATCAGTTTCCGATGGAATGTCATACATGGTATCGAGCAAGATACCTTCCAAGATTGAACGCAAACCACGGGCGCCAGTTTTACGCAACAAAGCGCTCTGAGCCACTGATTTCAATGCATCCGAACGGAACTCTAGCTCAACCCCTTCCATGTCGAATAACTTAGCATATTGCTTAGTCAATGCGTTCTTCGGCTCGGTTAGGATCTGCACTAAAGCAGCTTCATCCAGCTCTTCCAAAGTAGCAATCACTGGTAAGCGACCAACAAACTCGGGAATCAAGCCAAACTTCACTAAGTCATCTGGCTCAACATCACGCAATGCTTCGCCGATTTTTTTCTCTTGCTCTTTGCTGCGCACTTCTGCGCCAAAACCAATACCACCCTTGGTAGAACGGTTTTGGATGACTTTTTCTAAGCCAGCAAATGCACCACCACAAATAAACAAGATGTTTTTCGTATCAACCTGCAAAAACTCTTGCTGCGGATGTTTGCGTCCACCCTGTGGTGGAATCGAAGCAACAGTACCCTCGATCAGCTTCAGTAAGGCTTGTTGTACGCCCTCACCGGAAACATCACGGGTGATCGACGGATTATCCGATTTACGGGTAATTTTATCGATCTCATCAATGTAAACGATGCCCATTTCTGCTTTTTCAACATCGTAGTCACATTTTTGCAGCAATTTTTGAATGATATTTTCCACATCCTCACCCACATAACCGGCCTCGGTCAGTGTGGTTGCATCAGCAATGGTGAAAGGTACATTCAATAAGCGCGCTAACGTTTCTGCCAGTAAGGTTTTACCTGAACCTGTTGGTCCAATAAGCAGAATATTACTTTTACCGAGCTCAATTTCGTCTTTCTTATCATGGTTGTTTAAGCGCTTATAGTGGTTGTAAACCGCTACAGCTAATACTTTTTTAGCGCGCTCTTGGCCAATCACATACTGGTCAAGAATGCCGCTGATTTCCTTGGGAGAAGGCAATTTATGTGCTGCATCTTCAGTCTCTGCTTCTTCCACTTCCTCACGGATAATGTCATTACACAGATCAACGCATTCATCACAAATAAAAACCGAGGGGCCAGCAATGAGCTTGCGCACTTCATGTTGGCTTTTGCCACAGAAGGAGCAATACAGCAATTTGCCTTTATCCTCGCCACTACGCGTATCAGTCATTCGTTCGTTCCAGTTTGGTAGGCTATGAGTACAAGATGGGGGCTTGAATTGGTTTATTCAACCCCAGCCACTCACATTAAACATATTCAGTAGTGCTTAACACCGGTTAAGCAGGTATTTCACGCTTAGTCGCCACCTGATCAATCAAGCCATATTTAACGGCTTCTTCAGCGCTCATAAAGTTATCGCGGTCGGTATCTTTAGCAATAACATCAATGGGCTGCCCAGTATGGTCGGCTAAGATTTTATTCAAGCGATCACGAATCGTTAAAATCTCGCGGGCGTGGATTTCAAAATCCGAGGCCTGGCCTTGGAAACCGCCTAAGGGCTGGTGAATCATCATGCGTGAGTGTGGCAAGCAATAACGCTTACCTGCTGCGCCACCTGCCAGCAGCAAAGCACCCATGCTCGCCGCTTGACCGATACACATGGTAGATACATCCGGCTTAATAAACTGCATGGTGTCGTAAATCGACATACCTGCAGTGACTGAACCGCCCGGTGAGTTGATATATAAGTGGATATCCTTATCAGGATTTTCTGCTTCTAAGAACAGTAACTGCGCCACGACCAGGTTTGCCATATAGTCTTCGACTGGACCGACCAAGAAAATAATGCGTTCTTTGAGCAGGCGTGAATAAATATCATAGGCGCGCTCACCGCGAGATGATTGCTCAACTACCATTGGCACTAAACCGCCAGCAGCGTGGATATCGTGCGGGTTTTGCATAAACATAGTGTCTGACATTTCGGCCGTAGCTCCCAGATTATTCGTCATCGTCATAAAGACACACAAGCCAGCGCTAGGCTGGCTTGTGGTGTAACAGGCAAGAGCCGATTAATATTTGGCTCCCAACAAAGTGCTATTACTCAGCGCTAGCTTCTTCTGCTTCTTCAGCAACTTCAGGCGCTGCCGCAGGTTTTACTGCTTCTTCATAAGTCACAGTAACATCAGTTACTTTGGCTTTACCTAAAACAGTATCTACAACTTGCTCTTCAAGCACAACAGCACGTACGTCTTCTAGCTGCTGCTCGTTCTTGTAGTACCAGTCGATCACTTGCTCTGGTTCTTGGTAAGCCGCAGCCATTTCTTCAATGGTGCTGCGTACGCGCTCATCATCGGCTTTGATTTCGAACTGCTTAACCATTTGCGCAACAATCAGACCCAGAGCTACGCGGCGCTTAGCTTGCTCGGCGAACAACTCAGCAGGCAGCTGCTCAGGCTTAACATTGCCGCCAAACTGCTGTACTGCTTGCACACGCAAACGATCAACTTCGTTAGAAATCAATGCGCTTGGTACTTCAATTTCATTGGCAGCGAGCAAACCGTCCATCACTTGGCTTTTTACTTTGCCTTGTACCGCTTGCTTGAGCTCACGCTCCATGTTCTTTTTAACTTCAGCGCGGAAACCGTCCAAACCACCTTCGGTGTTACCGAACATCGCAAAAAACTCTTCATTGAGTTCTGGCAGCTCAGGGGCTTCAACTTTATTTACGATAACGGTGAACTCAGCAGTTTTACCGGCCAAATCAAGGTTTTGGTAGTCTTCTGGGAAGGTTGGGTTGATAACCTTAGTTTCACCGGCTTTGCAGCCCACTAATGCTTCTTCAAAACCCGGGATCATACGACCTGAACCCAACACTAAAGGTACGTTATCAGCGGTACCGCCAGCGAAAGCTTCGCCGTCAATGCTGCCAACAAAGTTAATCGTCACTTGGTCTTCTAGCGCAGCTGCGCGATCAACTTCAGCGAAAGCGGTATTTTGCTTGCGCAAGATGTCCAGCATGTTGTCGACATCAGCTTCAGCCACTTCGGCGCTCTGACGCTCAACTTCAACACCTTCCAGTCCTTGCACTTCAAACTCTGGAAACACTTCAAAAGTAGCGATGTACTCAAGATCTTTATCTTTCTCGAATACTTTTGGCTCAATCGCTGGTTGACCCACAGGGTTAACTTTTTCAGCAACAACGGCTTCATAGAAAGTTGCTTGGATCACATCACCCAGTACTTCTTGACGCGCATCAGCTTCATAACGCTGGCGAATGATGCTCATAGGTACTTTACCTGGACGGAAGCCAGATACTTTAGCGCGCTTCGCTGTTTGCTGAAGGCGTTTGGTTACTTCACTTTCAATACGCTCAGCTGGAACGCTAATGTTCATTTTGCGCTCAAGGGCGGAAGTACTTTCTACGGAAACTTGCATGGTTATTCCTCGTTGAATAGACGTGGCCAGACATACCGACCCTAGAATCAAGGGCATGCATTCTAGAGCGCTCGAACAGAAATATCCATCCAATCCGGCAGAGAATTTTAACTATTACAATAAACCTTCAATTGGTAGCCAAGAAAGTAAGCGTGTAGAGACACGTCGCCACACACTACTATTGGGCTCTGAAGTATAGGTTTGCACACCGGCATCACGCTGCTCGATCCAGTAAATCCGACCTGTCTCAGTCAGTTTTACCTCATATGCATGGGCAGGTATTTCATCGTAAAAGGCCTGATTGATACGCTGTGCAAGGCGCGGGCTATCAATCACGAAGCCTAATTCTGTATTTAAATTGGCTGAACGCGGATCAAAGTTAAAGGAGCCGACAAAAACATGTTTACGATCCACGGAAAAAGTTTTGGCATGCAGACTTGACCCCGAGCTGCCTAAAAATCTTTTTTTACGCTTCATCCGCTTAACTTGAGTTGGATGACGCTGCATCTCATATAACACCACCCCAGCTTTAAGTAGAGCTTTACGGCGTTTTGCGTACCCTGCATGCACAGCTGCCACATCGGTAGCGGCCAAAGAGTTGGTCAGCACCTTAACCTCAACGCCTTTACGTACCAGCCAAGCAAAAGCCTCAACACCGGCTTCAGTGGGGACAAAATACGGTGAGATCAGCTCAACATCCACATCTGGATCGCCAATAATATCTTGAAACTGCTGGATCAATAGTGACTCTTTCTGTGCGTTACCTAGGCCTTTACGCGGATCATCACTGACCATGCGCACCTGCAGCCATTCGAAATCAATGCTGCGCTGCTCAAGCTGACGAATCAACTCTGACTCACGCAATGACTCCACATACTGCTGGGCTCCAGGGCTGCCGGCAATGCTCTGAGAGCGCGCACGCAACTCCTGCAGTGATATACCGCGGCCATTAGGCACTACACGCTCGAGTGGGTAAGAAGATGCGCTGTGCCAATACTTATCAAAGTCAGTGGAGACCTCCTGAACTGCCGCACCCACGCTGAGAATATCTAAATCAGCAAACAACACATCATCTGTAGCACCAAAGTACTCATCGCCGATGTTGCGGCCACCGATGATGCTAAAGGAGTTATCAGCGATAAACGATTTGTTATGCATGCGCCGATTGAGCCGTGAAAAGTCGGTGAGAAAGCCCCACCAGCGTGGTGCGCGCACCATAAATGGGTTAAACAAACGCACTTCTATATTTTCATGGCTATTGAGGGCAAGCAAAATAGGCTCGGCGGCACTGGTATTATTATCATCCAATAGCAGGCGAACTCGCACGCCACGCTCAGCAGCTTCATGTAGGGCTTCAAAGAGCATGGTGCCGGTCATATCTTGCCGCCAAATATAATACTGCACATCCAAGCTGCGTTGCGCATACTTAGCCAGCAGCATGCGTGCAGCAAAGGCCTCATCTGCTTCAATCAGCGGATAGATACCACTTTTTTCGGTGCCGTGCTCTTGTTCAAGAGCAGTTAACACCTTAGCAAAGTAGGTGTCGGCCACCTCTTCTTTCGAGTACGCCAGCGTCTGGGTGCGTCCATCTAAGCTTGGTAAGCTTTGGCAGCCGGTCACCAAGAGACTCAAAGCAATAAATCCCAACTTAATAAGTTTGCTAGTCATAATCTAATTTAAAATGCCATTGTGTTTATGCTACTGAGGATAAAATTGCCCTAAATCAAGAACATGCAGGTCTGTTAACGCAAAACAGACCAAGTGAGGTAGTCTATCCTTTTTCAATAATGATCAGCAAAACTGATCATCTAAATTCGCTATTTATCATCGCTTTTTATCATAGAGGGGTCTAGCCAATGGAGCACATGCCAAGCTTTAACCGAGCACTTGTGGAAAAATACGACCGTCCCGGTCCACGCTACACCTCCTACCCCACAGCGCCGCAATTTCACACCGCTTTTGCTGCAGATAACTATATTCAGGCTGCCCAGACCAGTAATCAGCACGCAGCTAAACCTTTATCCATTTATATTCACATCCCTTTTTGCCAAAGCCTGTGCTACTACTGTGCCTGCAACAAAATTATCACACAAAAAACCAGCCGTGCAGTCGAATACCTTGAGTATCTCAAGAAGGAAATTCAGTTACAGGCCAAGCTATTTGATAAAAAACGCAGCGTAACGCAATTGCACCTTGGTGGCGGTACTCCAACCTACCTCACTCAAGAACAACTCACTGACTTGATGGACACCTTACACAGTGCCTTTAATTTAGATACGAGTGAGCAGCGACAGTTTTCTCTAGAAGTTGACCCACGTACCATTACTCCTACGCAGATTCAGCAGCTGCGTGACCTTGGTTTTAACCGTATCAGTTTCGGTGTACAAGACTTTGACCCTGACGTACAAAAAGCGGTCAACCGTATTCAAAGCGATGAACAAGTTGAAGCATTAATGACAGCTGCACGCGCGGCGCAGTTCCGCTCCATCAGTGTTGACTTGATTTACGGCCTGCCCCTGCAAACGGTTACCAGTTTTAATACCACCTTAGATAAGATCATTGCCTTACGCCCTGACCGTATTGCCGCCTACAGCTACGCCCACCTGCCGAAACTCGTGCGTGCTCAGCGCCTGATTCGTCCTGAAGACATGCCACCACCAGAGCGTAAGCTAGAACTCTTGGAACTGACCATTCGCCGTTTATGCAGCGCAGGTTATGTTTACATTGGTATGGACCACTTCGCCCTACCGGAAGACGAACTGGCACAAGCACGTATCAATGACACTCTACAGCGCAACTTCCAAGGCTACTCAACCCATGCCGACTGCGACCTGATCGGCCTTGGCGTGTCTTCCATTGGTAAAGTGGGCGACACCTACAGCCAGAATGTAAAAGAGTTGTCGCAGTATTATGCTTACTTAAATAAAGATCAGTTGCCGCTGCACCGCGGTTACCAACTCAATGCCGACGACCGCCTACGCCGCGATGTAATCAGCACCTTGATGTGTCACAACCGCATTGATATTGCGACAATTGAGCAACAACACGGCATTAACTTTAATGAATATTTTGCTGATGCTCTCGTCCAGTTACAAGAGCAAGTCGCCGATGGCTTGCTCACCATTAATGATGAAGCAATTGTGCTGCTGGACCAAGGCAATTTAATGATGCGCAGTGTGGCCATGGCCTTTGACGCTTACTTAGGCGCTAAGCAGCGCGGTGAGTTCTCGCGCACGGTTTAAAGGCAACAGATTTGACTGCGATAGATGAGTATTTTTATCGCAGTCAAATCTGTTTAGTCTAAGTCTTCTTCATCTAAGTGGAACTTATGCAAGATGCGGTGCGCCACTGGCGCAAAAGTAATCCCCAGCACAGCAACAAATACCAAGCCCGCATACAGACCGTAAAAACCGACAAACAATTTACCAGCAACGCTTTGTGGTGCGGTTAACGTTCCATGCCCACCCAGTAATAAAGTGGCATGCAAATAGGCATCATGCCAAGGCATGCTTTCAAAATACATAAAACCTAACATGCCGATTAACACTGAAACTGCAATCACCAATACCGCAATCAACACATGGTAAAGAATGCGCTTATAAAACTCTGCGCGGCTCAACATTGGCTGATTTTTTGATTCATACATAGCAACAATCCCTAACAACTCAGGCAGAGCTAAAGCTCTCTAATAGTGCCTCATTAAAGTTATAAAAGCCCTTAACCCACAGCCTTTATTCTTAAACCAATGCGCATATTAGCAGCAAGCCGAGAAAGTCTCGTGACTTTAGCGGCAACTGCTTGCTAACCCAGCCTTTTTAGGGTGTATAAGCTGCCAAATAGTTCCACTTATCAGAGAAGTTCACTACACTGAGCAACGCTGACATTCGCCATTTGCTAAGATTTAAGTGGCGAAATTACAAAAAACTATAAAAAGGTGCCGATTTTATGAGTAAAACAACTCGACGTATCAGTAAACTGTTCGCCGCGATAGCTTTGGTAAGTGCCACCAGCTACTCACTGGCCGCTGAGCCAATTAAAATTGCCCTTGCTGGCCCTGTGACTGGCCCTGTTGCGCAATATGGCGATATGCAATCAATGGGCGCCTTAATGGCCATTGAGCAAATTAACCGAGCAGGCGGTGTCAATGGCAGCATGCTTGAAGCTGTCACCTATGACGATGCTTGTGACCCTAAGCAAGCGGTTGCGGTTGCTAACAAAATCGTCAATGACGGTATTCGCTTTGTAGTTGGTCACTTATGCTCAGGCTCAAGCCAGCCTGCCTCTGACATCTATGATGAGGAAGGCATCTTGATGATCACTGCAGCTTCAACCACTCCTGAGCTAACCGAGCAAGGTCACACGCTTATTTTCCGCACCATTGGTTTAGACACCATGCAAGGCCCAACAGCCGGCGACTACGTTGTCAACGAACTCAAGCCAAAGCGTGCTGCGGTACTGCATGACAAGCAGCAGTACGGTGAAGGAATTGCTACCGCGGTTAAACAAGCCTTGGATAATGCCGACATCCCTGTGGTGTTATTCGAGGGTGTAACCACTGGCGATAAAGATTTCTCTGCGTTGATTGCTAAGCTGAAAAAAGAAGACGTTGATTTCGTTTACTTTGGCGGCTACCACCCCGAAATGGGCATGCTGCTGCGTCAGTCGGCAGAAAACAAGTTCGATGCGCGCTTTATGGGCCCCGAGGGTGTGGGTAACAGCGATATTTCTGCCATTGCCGGTGCAGCCTCTGAAGGCATGCTCGTAACTCTGCCGAAAGCCTTTGATACCGACCCTAAAAACGCTCATTTAGTTGAAGCCTTTAAAGCTAAAAAACAAGATCCGCGCGGAGCCTTTGTGTTCCCAGCCTACGCTGCAGTGCAAGTGATGGCCGATGCAATGACCATCAGCAACTCGCAAGAGCCTGAAGAAGTAGCCGCAGCGCTACGCAGCAATAGCTTTGATACACCGACTGGTGTGCTTGAGTTTGATGACAAAGGCGATCTGAAAAACTTCAGCTTTGTAGTCTACGAATGGCATGCAGACGGCAGCAAAACCCCTCTAACCGAGTAATTTAACTGCCTCAAGCCTCGCCGTTCATTTTTATGGACGCGCGAGGCTGTTGTGTTTGCCGGGTACCCTTATGAACGAAGCTTTTTTTTATTTTCTGCAACAACTGCTGAACGGTTTAACCGTGGGCAGTACTTATGCGCTGATTGCCATTGGCTACACCATGGTGTACGGCATTATTGGCATGATTAACTTCGCTCATGGCGAGGTCTATATGATCGGCAGTTATGTCACATTTATTGCCCTGACTGGCCTGGCCATGCTCGGGCTGGAAAGTTTGCCTCTGCTTATTTTTGGCGCTTTTATTCTCAGCATTGTTGTGACCAGCGCCTATGGCTACAGTATTGAACGGGTTGCTTACCGCCCTTTGCGTGGCAGCCACCGTTTAATCCCTTTGATTTCAGCCATTGGTATGTCAATTTTACTGCAAAACTTTGTGCGTATTGCCCAAGGTGCACGTGATGTAGCCATGCCGCGTTTAGTCACCGGCGGTGTAACCCTGGGCGATGAAGCCAGCTTTCACGCTAGCCTGTCGTATATGCAAATTATTATTTTCGTCACCACGTTAGTGGCAATGATTGCCCTCAGTATCTTTATTTCACGTTCGCGCACCGGGCGCGCCTGCCGCGCATGCTCTGAAGACATTA
Organism: Denitrificimonas caeni; assembly: GCF_027498055.1. GTDB lineage: Bacteria > Pseudomonadota > Gammaproteobacteria > Pseudomonadales > Pseudomonadaceae > Denitrificimonas. The sequence goes on along the minus strand of NZ_CP114976.1, from coordinate 1,714,160 downwards.
AAATGACTGGCCTGCTAGGCATTAACAGCAATGCAATTATTGGCATTACTTTTGTTATTGGTGCGATTTTAGCTGCGGTGGCTGGGGTATTGCTCAGCTTATATTACGGCGTAGTTAACCCCTATATTGGTTTTATGGCTGGCCTCAAAGCCTTTACTGCGGCTGTGCTAGGTGGCATTGGCAGTATTCCCGGAGCGGTGCTCGGCGGTCTGGTGCTCGGGGTAACAGAAGCGATGACTTCCGGCTACTTCAGCAGTCAATACAAAGATGTTGTGGCTTTTGCGCTATTGATTCTAATTCTACTGTTTCGTCCGACCGGTATTTTAGGTCGCCCTGAAGTGGAGAAAGTCTAATGCGTTTGTATCCTAAATCAGCGATTTTCTCTGCCCTAGTCACCCTAGCTTTAAGTGCTGTACTACTGGGTGTGCGCCTCACTCAAGTGGGTACCGAGTTGACTTTAGTGGGCGCAAGCGAGGCCGTTTTGTGGAAAATTGCAGCAGCAACTGCGCTGATCTTCTTCTACAACCTGTTTCGTGAACCCATTGAGCGCGCCTTAGGCTTGATGCCCAAGCCAAGCCTGCCCTCTGGTTTACGCGAGTTAGGCCAGCGCCAGTTTATTCAGCGCATGTTTTGGTGCTTTTTAATCGCTGCTGCACTTATTTTCCCGTTCCTCGGTTCGCGCAGCCAAATTGACCTAGCCACCCTAGTCTTGATTTACATCATGCTCAGTTTAGGCCTCAATATTGTGGTCGGTTTAGCTGGACTACTGGACCTTGGTTATGTGGGCTTTTATGCCGTGGGTGCCTATACCTACGCAATGCTTGCGATGTACTTTGGCGTCGGCTTCTGGACGGGGCTAATCGCTGCAGGTGTTATGGCAGCATTCTTTGGCTTTATTCTGGGCTTCCCGGTACTGCGCTTACGCGGCGACTACTTGGCCATTGTTACCCTAGGTTTTGGCGAAATTATTCGCATAATGCTCAACAACCTCACCGACCTCACCGGCGGTCCAAGGGGCATTGGTAGTATCCCTAAACCAACGTTCTTTAATTTAGAGTTCAGTCGCCGTGCCAGCGAAGGCTCGCAAACCTTCCATGAGTTTTTTGGTATTGCCTTTAACTCTAACCACCGCGTGATGTTTCTTTATTTACTGGCGCTAGTGTTGGTACTGATCACTATTTTCGTGATCAACCGCCTGATCCGCATGCCAATTGGTCGGGCTTGGGAAGCCATTCGCGAAGATGAAATTGCCAGCCGCGCACTGGGACTAAACCCCACCAACATCAAGCTTAGCGCCTTTACCATTGGAGCCACTTTTGCCGGCTTTGCTGGTAGTTTCTTTGCTGCTCGTCAGGGGTTTATCAGCCCAGAATCCTTTACCTTTATTGAGTCGGCAATCATCTTAGCCATTGTTGTTTTAGGTGGTATGGGCTCACAGGTTGGCGTGATTTTAGCTGCTATCGTCATGACGGTATTGCCCGAGATGGCCCGTGAGTTTAACGAGTACCGGATGCTACTATTCGGCTTAATGATGGTGCTGATGATGATCTGGCGTCCACAGGGCCTGCTGCCCATGAAGCGTCCACACATGGAGTTGCGCCCATGACTACAAATATTCTCGAGGTTAGCGACCTAACCATGCGTTTTGGTGGTTTGCTCGCGGTAAACGGGGTGGGCTTAACGATCAAAAAAGGGCAAATCGTCTCTATGATTGGCCCCAATGGCGCGGGCAAAACCACGGTTTTTAACTGCTTAACTGGCTTTTATCAGCCCACCGCAGGAAAAGTCGTTTTTTCCGGTGAAGAGATACAAAATCTAAGCGGTTATAAAATTGCACGCAAAGGCATGATTCGCACCTTTCAGCATGTGCGTCTGTTTAAAGACATGACCGTTCTGGAGAACTTATTGGTTGCTCAGCATCAACACCTGAATAACAGTTTATTGGCTGGTTTATTTAAAACCCGTAGCTACCGTAAAGCCGAGCAAGAGGCTTTAGACAAAGCAGTTTACTGGTTAGAAAAAGTGCGCCTACTCGATGATGCAAACCGCGAAGCCGGCACCCTTGCCTACGGCCAACAACGGCGTTTAGAAATTGCTCGCTGCATGGTCACGCGCCCTAGTTTGCTGATGCTTGACGAACCAGCTGCAGGCCTCAACCCCAGCGAAACCGACGAGCTTAAACAACTAATTAACAACTTACGTGACGAGCATGGCATCAGCGTTTTACTGATTGAACATGATATGAAACTGGTGATGGATATCTCTGACCACATCGTAGTGATTAACCAAGGCACACCTTTAGCCTCGGGGACGCCAGAGCAAGTACGCAACAATCCAGCAGTCATCAAAGCTTATCTGGGGGAAGAGTGATCATGTTAGTTATCAATGATATCTGTACCTATTACGGCAAGATCCAAGCTTTGTATGATGTATCCATCAAGGTCAATCGCGGCGAAATTGTCACCCTGATTGGTGCCAACGGCGCTGGAAAAACCACATTAATGATGACCCTCTGCGGCGATCCACAAGCATCCAGCGGTGAAATCATTTATGAAGGCGAAGAGTTGCGCGGCAAAACCACTGCACAAATCATGCGTAAAGGAATGGCCATAGTGCCAGAAGGCCGCCGAGTTTTCTCACGTCTGACGGTAGAAGAAAACCTCGCCATGGGCGCTTTTTTCTGCGATGACAAGCATGTCCGCAGTGAACGCTTAGACCGCGTCCTATCATTATTCCCACGTTTGCATGAACGCTTCCAACAACGCGCAGGCACCATGAGTGGCGGTGAGCAGCAAATGCTCGCCATTGGCCGCGCCTTAATGAGTGAGCCACGCTTATTGCTGCTGGATGAGCCATCTCTAGGGCTAGCCCCCATTATCATTCAGCAGATTTTCAAAATCCTTGAGCAACTGCGCAATGATGGGGTGACCGTGTTTTTAGTCGAGCAAAATGCCAACCAAGCACTCAAGCTGGCTGACCGCGGCTATGTGATGGAGCATGGGCGCATTGTTCTTGAGGATACCGGGGCAAACCTACTCAGTAATGAAGCCGTCCGCCAAGCCTACCTAGGCGGCTAGCCGCACACTGACTCAGCGCCGCTGCTGTGTTTGCAAGCGGCGCTTTAATTATGCCCCGTGGCGTTTTTCCCACATTTCTTCGGCTGCTGAGAATGCTTCGGCTCGTTCACGACCTAAGCCGCGCAACGCCAGTGCCATGGTGGCTAAGATTGCTTGTTCAGCATATAAATCCTGCTCAGTGCCCTGCCACACAGCTATTAGGCGCTCCACTTGTAAAGTTTGCGCTTTAACCTGACGGCCAATTTGTGCTGGCCATTCCTCCTGCCAAGCTTGCCCAGCTGTAGCACCTAGCACCTGATCGGTGGTGTCAGGACGCACTTCAATTTCACCACCATCGCCTTTAATCACCAAGGCATGATCACCTAGAAGCACATTGGCTTGCTGGTGCACAGCTTGGTAACCGGGATGAAAAATACTCTGCAGGCCGCAACGTGCAGCTAAAGGATTGAGTAACCGTGCTAATGAATGCACAGGTGAGCGCAAGCCCAAGGTGTTACGCAAATCGATCATGCGCTGCAAAGCGGGCATCCAAGTGCCTAATGGCGCAAAAGCGATGCTGTCTTGTTCAAGGCTCTGGGCGACTTCCGACCAAGATGCACAGGATTGAATTGCTAACTTTGCGAGTAAATCTTCCGCATACATACGCCCAGCGGTGTGTTGCCCGCCGCCATGCATGAGGATACGTACACCGTTATTTGCCAAGGCTTTTGCCGCCAACATAAACCACGGCAACTGCCGCCGCTTGCCAGCATAACTGGGCCAATCAATATCCACGGCAATCGCAGGCGCAGCCACCCGCTCACGCACTGCTTGAGTAAAGCCTGCCAACTCTTCTGGGCTTTCTTCTTTAAAGCGCAATAGCATTAAAAAAGCACCCAGCTGTGTGTCTTCAACCTCACCATCAAGCAGCATACTCATTGCTTGATAAGCTTCTGCTTGGGTTAAACCGCGCGAACCTTTTTGCCCTTTACCTAAAATACGTACAAAAGGGGCAAAAGGATGTTCCAGCATTGCACTCATGGCAGCACTCCGATCAATAATTATTAAAATAAATGCAGCACATGAAGTTAATCACAGCTCTTGCTCTAACCACTGTTTATAGCACAGCTGTTATTAAAAACAGTTGGCTGGCTTGGGTAGACCGGCCAAGCGCGCAGCCAATTTAGCCGGCATGCCATTAAACAAGCCATTTAAATAAAGGCTATTGCCTTTTTCTTTACCTAAATTAACGGCCACATACTTAACCAAAGCACGGTTCGCTGGCGACAATTGAAACTGCTGATAAAACTCTTGCAGCAAATACAAGACCTCCCAGTGCGCTGCGCTGAGTTCAATACCTTCTCGGGCAGCTAAAGCACGGGCTACCGGCTCAGACCAGTCAGCTAAATCACATAAACAGGCATCTTGATCGAGCGCTATCTCCTGCCCCTCAACGATTAATTTTTCTGTGCTCATGTCCAGCTATTGACCCGCGTGTACGTCAGGGTTAGCGCTACAAAAGCTGGGTAATCCACTAAGGTGACCGGCATTGCTGTGGCATCAATCCCGCGGGCAAGCACATCCTCTTCTAGCGCATACAAAGCATAGGTCTGCTCGCAAGCCAATAATTGCTGCGCCGCCAGGCTTTGTGCACGTAGAGCTTGTACTGCCTCGCCACAAAGTAAAATAGCGTCCTCTGCGGACAGGAAGCGTAAACAGCTTTGCAATTGAGTGCTCTGGGCAGCTGCTGCATTTAATATATGTAAGGTAGTCATTAAAACATCATCACATGGTCAAATTGGCGAATAAGCTGCTGTATTTGTACATCATCTAGCAACTCTGCTGGCACAGCTAACTGAGTTTGGCATACGCCGCGCGCGTTTAAACAATGCTGGCCGGCATAGAGTTGCTCAATGCCGAACATGGGCAAGGCCTGTAAGTTGGCTGACAGGTCTTTTTGCTCAAGGATTTGCGACTGTTGTTGCGCTACTAGTTGCAAGACGCCGTCATCGATAAATAAGACACTGAGCGGCAAGTCAAAAGCCCCGGCAGCCAGTGCAATATCCAAGGCTTCGGCCGCTGCCACGCCAGCCCAAGGTGCTTGACGACTGATTAATAATACGGACTTAGCCATTACTCGCCCCCAAAGCTGATGACGCGGTCAGCTTGTTGTAAGCCATCATGGAGCTGGCCTAAGCCTGAGAGCTGATAACATTCAGCCAGGTTCACGGCAGCGCGCTGATAGCGCTGTGCCTCAGTTTGATCCAATATTCCACGGCGTAAAGCTGCGGCAATGCAAACCACGGCATCCAGCTTATGCTCGGTAATAAAGGTTTGCCATTGTTTGGCAATATCCTGCTGATCCTGCGCAACGACCAGGTTATTGCTGGCTGTTAAAACGCCGTCCTGATAAAAAAATATTCGGACAATCTCATGCCCTTGCGCTATCACTGCTTGGGCAAACCTTAACGCGCGCCGCGTCGCCGGCGCAGTACTGGACGACAATACATTGATTACAAATTTCATAGCTAACCATCAGGCTAAATTTTGGCAAGTTTAGCAGATCCAGCCATTCCTAGCCGCCAGTGCTACCAACGTTGCTTAAAAACACTCATCTGTGCAGATGCCACACTTCAATATTTCAGCAGTGCCACACGGGTGCAGCGACAAGCGGAGCCATCGATGCGTAGCCCCGAATCGAGGCAGGATGCTGCGTTGAGGGAAAAGCGATACTAACAAGGTGCGGTATGCGCATATTGCTCTGGATACTTAGCTTGATTAAAAGCGTCAGTACGAGTGCATGTCGTACTTCGAGGTAGGTGTTAGTCCGTCGATGAACCCGTCCAGGGTTCAACTCCGGCGCTCGCCATCCATGGCTCGCTCACCACCCCCACCCCGAAGTACTCGTTGAGCATTTGTATGTGTTGCACTATTGCAAACAGTTATAGACAGCACCGCTGAATTGAGGGTGTGGGATCGAGATCACTAAACCTAGCAAGCCTGATAGACTGACATTAATATTTGTCACCTGTGTATAGGAGCCTACCTTGACCGACAACAGCACTTATCCTCAAGCTGAAACTATCGAACAACTGCGCCAAAACCTTGCCACAGTTCGTGCCCGCATTGATCAGGCCTGCGTACAAGCTGGACGTGACCCGCAAGAAGTACGCTTACTGCCCGTAAGCAAGACTCACCCTGCCGACTACTTGCGCCTAGCCTATGCTGCTGGCTGTCGCATGCTTGGCGAAAACAAGGTCCAAGAAGCCTATCAAAAATGGCAAGAACTCGATGACCTAGCAGACCTTGAGTGGAGTGTGATTGGCCACCTGCAAACCAACAAAGCTAAATACGTTGCCCGTTTTGCCAGCGAATTTCATGCTTTAGACAGTTTACGCTTAGCGCAAACACTCAATCAGCGTCTCGAACTTGAAAACCGCACACTCGACGTCCTCGTCCAAATTAATACCTCCGGCGAAGAGAGCAAATACGGCATTGATCCAGAACAAGCACACGAATTAATTGCACAACTCGGACAGTTTCAGCGCTTGCGCGTGCGCGGACTCATGACCCTCGCCCTCAACTCACCAGACCAAGAGGCTGTACGCCGTTGCTTTATCATGCTGCGTGAATTGCGCGATAGCTTGCAAGCCAGCGCACCCGAGGGTATGCAACTCAGCGAGCTCTCCATGGGTATGTCTGGTGATTTTGAACTGGCCATTGCCGAAGGCGCAACCATCGTACGCATCGGCCAAGCCATCTTTGGTGCTAGAGAGCAACCCGACAGTTTTTACTGGCCTAAATAAACCAGTACCGAAAAAACCAATAGCGCTCACTGAACTCAGGCAGCGCTATTGGTTGTAACAACTAAATACGCTCACGCACTCGAGCCCGTTGATCAGCCAGTCGCACAATCCACCAAGCCACAAGAATAATTGGCGGCAGTGAAGCAAGGTTGAGCCAAGTCCAACCCAGCTTATCCACCCCTACGCCAGCCAGCAGGCTTCCTACAGCTGCGGCAGTGAACACCATAAACTCATTAATACCCTGCACTTTACCTTGCTCAGCAGGCTCATAAGTAAAGGTTAACAAGTGGGTTGCACCAATATAAGTAAAGTTCCAGCCAACGCCCAACAACAACAAACCAATCAGGTAATGCCAGTAACTGTTACCCATAACGTTAACCAAAATGCATAAAGCCAGAGTTGCACAACCCCATAAAATAACCGTGCGCGAACTGTAGCGACGGATCAAGCCACCAGTGAAAAATGACGGCGCATACATCCCCAGCACATGCCACTGAATCACCCAAGCGATATTGCTAAATGGAAACTCATCCTGCTGCATGGCAATGGGCGTGGCGGTCATCAGTAACACCATAATTGCGTAACCAATGGCACCTGAGGCAATTGCTGCAACGAGTAACGGCTGCTTAAAGAGCTCTGCATAGCTGCGTGTCACCTGTTTCACCGTATGCTTAATTGGTGCTGCCAGCGGCAAACTGCTGATCAAAATCAAAGCTAAGACATAAATAATAAACAAGCCATAAAAAGCTCCAACAAACGGATTGCCATCAAACCACTGGCGTGACCAAATGGCTAAGTTAGGCCCCAAAATTGCTGCTAAAATACCACCGGCCATCACCATACTAATCGCCCGCGGGCGCTGCTCAATGGCGCAAACATCTAAGGCTGCAAAGCGGTATTGCTGGCCAGTACCAATGGCCATTCCAATCAAAAAGGTCCCACTGGCAAAGTGCATTAAACTATTGGCTTCCAAGCCTTGCAAAGCTACCCAAGTACCCAACAAACCAATACAGTTGCCCACAATAAAACCAACTTTGCGCCCCATCTTGTGCATCAGGTGCGCCGCCGGCAAAGTGGCCATAATTAAACCCAAAAACTGCAACGCAACGGGCAAAGTAATTAAAGCTGGGTGACTGGCTAATTGCTTACCAATTAACGCCGAAACCGCCACCAATAAAATATTTCCGGTAGTCAGCAAGGCTTGTGCAATCGCTAACCCCCACACAGTAATAGGCACGCAAGGCCTCCAAGACATAGTTGATATACGCGGGCATAGTATATGAAAAGCCTATTTATTGCTGATCTGGCTCGTGTCCGAGCAGCTTTTCAGTTGAGCAACCACTTGCTGCGCCCATAAGTCATAGGCAATGGCACTGGGGTGAAAACCATCCGCAGCGAGCATTTGCGGGCTAACACCCAGCTCAATGGGCATAAAGGTTAACTCTGCTGTTTGCTTGGCTAACCGCGTAGTCAGCGCATTTAAACGCCGCGCACGCCGCCCTAAGTAATCACTCAAGGGCCGTGGCAAGGCGGTAAAATGCTGCATCGGCGGTACTGCCGAGACCAAGATATTGCGCACTTTAAACTCAGCAGTGAGCCGTGCTCGCAACGCTTGCAGCTGGGCCACCCACACGGCATCTTTAGTACCAGCGGTGACATCATTGACACCCACTGCCAGCACCGCAACATCGTACTGGCCGCGCACTTCATCCAGCTTGGCTAAGAGTTGCTGCAAGGTGATGCCGCTTTCAGCCAGCAGTTGCCAACTGACTTGATAGTCTTGACTCAATTGTTTGCTTAATTGCCCCGCCAAGGCTTGCTCTTGCTGACTTACGCCAACTCCAGCAGCGGACGAGTCACCTAAAAGCAGGATGCGCAGCGCTGGCCCTCGGCCAACTTGGCCGTAGCGCGCACCGGCCGCCTCAGGCAAACGCAAAGTACTTCGCCGCACGTTACGCCCCTGCCAGAGCAACACCGGCGCCAAGCCTATCCGCAACAAAATATCTAACATAAATGTTTTTTCACCTGCACTAAAGCTTGCCGCAGAGCGCTAATGTCCTGCGTCTGCTGGGCATATTGCTGTTGCTCGTAAGTGTCTAAAAAAACCTGCAGAGCATGCTGCTGTTCGCTGGTTAAATCGACACTGATGCGCTCATAAAAGCTACGCAAACCTTCACCGGGCTCTCGGTTAAAACCGCGCCGACGCATAACTTTCTGTAAGTCTGCTAACACTCGCTGCACCGGCTCTGTTTGCCGCTGCCAAGGTTTAAACATCCACACGACAAGCACAGCAATAATCAGCGCAGCACTGATCACCAAGAGCAGTCCCAGTACCTGCCAATCCACCTTACCAAACCACTGCTTAAGCCAAGCCTGCTGGCGGTCACGCTGATAACCAAGAATCTGCGTTTGCCAGCTGTGATTCAGATTTTCCCAGCTCATGCGCAATTGATTAACCCAACCAATGTGTCGGTAGCGCAGCGGCGAAAAAAAGTCCCCCTGAAACAGCTCAGCTTCATCTTGCATCGAGTCTTGCAGGCCACGCTCAATGCGCTCAGGTGCCACCTGAAAGGTGGGGTCAACACTTTGCCAACCCACCCCCGGCTGCCAATACTCAACCCAAGCATGGGCATCAAACTGTCGCACCTGAACAAACTGCCCCGTCTGGTTCACCTCACCACCTTGGTAACCAGCCACCACCCGTGCTGGAATCCCCGCAGCGCGCAAAGCAAAGACCATGGCACCAGCGTAATGCGCACAAAAGCCATGCTGACTGCTAAACAAGAACTCATCCACGCTGTCATCACCCAATAGCGGTGGTTTTAGCGTGTAGTGGTATGGCTCTTGATTAAAATGCCGCAGCAGTGCCGCCACTAAGGCGTCATCGCTAGGGTACTGTTGTCGCAGTTGCTGCGCCCAAGCCCGAGTTTGCGCATTACCACCTCGGGGCAGCTGTAAAAATTGTTGCTGTTGGCGCTCACTCAATAACGGTTGACGCAGTGCATCAGGCCAAGAGGTTGCGCGATATTGGTAGGCACGGTTCACTGGGGTGCTGCGCTGCAAACGAAAGTCACTCATCTGAGAAATATTAGCCTGTTCGCTACTGCCCACATCCAGACTGAACAACCATGGTTGCGTGCTTGGTTCCATAATAATGCTGTAGCTGAGTGAGTCGCCCTGCGCTTGCCATTGCGGTGCTTGCTGCTCTAAACGTTGATTGACTGACCAACTGCGCCCATCAAAGTGCGGCAACGTCAGGGCGCGCCAATACAGTTGCGACTGCGCAGGAATTTCCCCTTCAAATCGCGCACGAAAAGCCAATGCCGAAGACTGTCCCAGTTCAGCCAAATCACCCGGCGACATACTGCTGGACAACCCTGTGGTGCCTTTATTACTTGGCTGCGGCAAACTCCACAGTGGCTCTAAGCGTGGAAACAAGACAAACAACAACACCATTAACGGCACGGCTTGGGCCAGCAAGCGTGCAGCCAGCTTAAAAGTCACTAGTGGCTGCTGCGCAAACTTGCTTTGTTGTAGGCCCAATAACGCAGAAAGCAGTGCCAGTACCGGCACAATACTGTACAGTGCAGCCAGTAAGCTATCCTCGAACAAATAGCTGGTGACCACGGTAAAAAGGCCTAAAAAAATCACCACCACAGCATCACGCTGGGTTCGCACTTCCAACATTTTTAAAATAAATGCGGTAATCAACAAGGCGATTCCTGCATCTAAGCCCACAAAACTGCCACGACTGAGGTATACCGCAAAAGCACTGGCCAACATCAGCAAGGCTTTTACCCATGTATTGGGAAAAGGTGCACGCATGCGAAACACTTGCACCCGCCACGCCGCACAACCAAGCCATAAACCAATCAACCACAGCGGCACATGGAAAAGGTGCGGCGCAATGACTAAAGCCTGTGCTATTAACAGCCAAATGAGGCTAATACGTGGAATGCTTTGCTCAGCTGTGTGCAGCGTATGTTTCATCCTCATGGCTGCGTCACTCCATATAAAGCCAAGGCGCGCAAACAGCTCTGGCGGTGCGCAAGACCAAAGCCCGGCCCCAGTGTTTGCCCAGGCAAATATAAGCTGTAAGGCTGATCGCTAGCACTGAGTTTAAGCACCTGTGCACATAACACCCCCAGCCGGTACTCAACTGCACCGCCGATTTGCTCAAAGTCCAAAACCTGTTGCTGGCCTTGCTGCTCAGTAAACTGCTTAATCAGTAAACCCTGACCTTTGGACCATGCTTTCCAGTGAATACGACGCAAAGAGTCACCGGGCTGCCAAGCCGTCAAACCATAATAATCATCTGCGCCTGCGGTAAAGGCTGTTTCAGCATTATCATGCTCATCGCCCTCACCCGCTGCTGCAGGCACAGCATCATCAATTGGCTGCGGATAAACCAGCAGCGCTTGGGCTAAATCCAGCTGACTCCAAGCGACAAACAAGCCCAGCGGAAAGCGCGTTTCCACACGTAAGCGTGGCGCTGGTTGCCAGCCACGCTGTTTGCCCAGCACGCTCAGCTCAGCCACTTGCTGATCATTGGCGGGTACATCAAGCAATGTTAATGCTTGCCGATGCCAACCAATCGCGATGGCTTGATAGGTATTTTTCTCACTGTATAAACCGACCCGATACAGGCCCTGCTCGCCAACAAAACACGGTACGCTACCGGCCGCGGACAAAGTCAATCCGGCTAAGTTACGCCAGGTATGAAACATGGTTAGCAAGCCCAGCGAAGCTAAAAGGAAGGTCAGCGCATAAGCCAAACTGTTTTGATAGTTAATTGCCACCAACAGCATGAGAATCAATGCGCCAGCGTACGCCACCCCCGTCCGCGTAGGCACAATAAAGATATGCCGCTGCTGTAGACGCAAGCTCTGCACAGGCGGCAAGCGACGCGCCAACCACGCAGCAAACCACTGCCTAGGCTTAGAGAGTAAACGACTTAACATTACAGCGCAGGCACATCGGCCAATAAGCTTTTGACAATAGCAGCGCTACCTAAACCACTGGGGCTATTTTGCTCACGTAAACGGTGTTCAGCCACTGCTGGGAAGACCACTTGCACATCTTCAGGTATCACATAATCACGACCGGCTAAAAATGCCCAAGCTTTCGCCGCAGCCAACAAGGCTAAACTGCCTCGCGGTGACAAACCAAAAGCCAGCTGCGCATGAATGCGGGTAGCTTCAACTAAGCGTAAGACATAACTGATCAGCGCATCGCTGGCCAACACCGCGCTGACCTGCTGCTGTGCGGCTAATAGATCTGCACGTGCAATCAAGGGCTGCAACTCAGTCAGCAACTCTCGACGCGCACTGCCTTGCAGCAATTGACGCTCAGCACTGGCACTGGGATAACCTAAGGATAAGCGCATCAAAAACCGGTCCAACTGCGACTCAGGCAAACTAAAAGTCCCACCTTGGCTCACTGGATTTTGTGTGGCGATCACGAAAAACGGATCCGGCAAAGGACGGGTTGCCCCCTCAATGGTAACTTGCCCCTCCTCCATAGCTTCCAGTAAGGCGCTCTGACTTTTAGGCGTGGCCCGGTTGATTTCATCGGCGAGCAGCAGCTCAGCAAACACAGGGCCAGGGTGGAAAACAAACTGGCTGGTTTCTCGGTCAAATACGGATGTTCCGAGAATATCTCCTGGCAATAAATCTGAAGTGAATTGAATCCGCTGATAGTTTAAGCCTAGCACCTGCGCTAATGCGTGGCTTAAAGTGGTTTTACCCATACCGGGCAGATCTTCGATGAGTAAATGCCCCTGTGCCAATAAGCACGACACGGCTAGACGCACGGAATGCTCTTTACCGAGGACAACCTGATTCACAGCAGTAATACAGGCCTCTAATTGATTGCGCATGCTCTACAACTCCATTTTCAGTATTTCTCTATGCTCGCCAGCTTTTACACAACTGGCAAAGGCCAAGCCAGATTCAGAGGCAAGCACAGATTGTAGCGTTTTATAATTAACGCCCAGCCCGTGATTCACGAATATAAAAACGTGCTTTTTCTGCTTTTTTCGAACAGCCTTCATAGGCTTCAAACTGTTGCTGGGCTTTCGCGCCAGTAATTAAAGTCAACGCTTTTGAATAACTGACAGTCCCAGCAAAACCTTCGGCTTTAGCTAAGTCCAGTTCATGCCAAGCACTGTCCAATTGTTGTGCACAAGTGCTGCGGTAATTGGTTTTCGCTGCGCAGCCTACTAAGACTGCAGCCAGTACAGGTAAACATATCCATTTCAAACGCATAACTGAGCCCTTTCTTGTGATTATCAGTTAACTTTCTCGTCATTTGGCTGGCTGCTAGCAATCCAGTCACTGACCAAGCTATAAGCGACCGCCAGTAAGGTTGGACCTAAGAACAGCCCCATAAAACCAAAGGAAAATAAGCCGCCAAAGACCCCCATTAGCACAATGACTAAAGGCAAGTTACCACCGCGACTGATCAGATAAGGCTTTAAAAAGTTATCCACGCTGCTAATGACTAACAAACCCCAAACCAATAGAAAAGCGGCCATGCCATAGTCTTGCTGCCAAAACAGCCAAGCCACTGCCGGCCCCCACACCAAAGGTGGCCCCATAGGAATTAAGCTCAGCATAAAGGTCAATGCGGCCAACAGTAGCGCACCAGGTACGCCGGCGATAACAAAACCAATTAAAGCAATAATGGCTTGCGCCGCAGCAGTACCAATGACCCCGTTAACCACTCGGCGCACAGTACCTGCAACCAAGTCGATGTAGTAATCAGCACGCTCTTCAATCAAGCGCTTAACTAAACTTTTAAAAAAATTAGCTAATACCGGGCCGTCGCGATAAAAGAAAAACACCAGCAGCAAACTCAGCGCCAGCTCCATAAAGCCAGTACCAATACTCGCACTGCGCCCTAACAACCAGTTGCCCATTTGCCCCATATAGGGTTTAACGGTGGCAAACATAGCTGCCCCCTGGTGATCTAAAGTTTGCCACAACTCCAGCAATCGATCGCCCATCATCGGCACACCTGCCAGCCACTCTGGGGCATCTGGCAAGCCTGTCACGCGCAGGTTTTTAATAAGTTCTGTTGCCGTACGGATATGGTCGGCAATATTAAAGCCCAGCCAGACCAGTGGTCCGGCCACAATTAACACCCAGCCAGCGGTAAGTACACCAGCGGCTAAGGTTGCATTGCCGTTTAACCAGCGGGTCAAGATGCGCATGACCGGCCAACTGGCAAAGGCCAAGACAGCGGCCCAAAATAAAGCGGTAACAAATGGTGTAAGCACCCAAAGACAGGCACCTAACAGCGCCAGCAATAAAATCTGCGCAAATAAACGGTCGTTACTGAACATAATCTGACTATCCAGTTAAAAAATTAAGGCAAGCGCTGCAGGAGCAATCCTGGCTTACTGTACTCTGCTTCAAGCTCCACCCGTGAAGCACGCAGCCCCTGCTCAACCATGGCGTCATACCACTCTTGCGCATGCTCACCAGCCATACTGATACGCATGGTGCTATTGCGATTCAGCGCTCGCACCAATATTTTAGTCCAAACCGGATCAGGTAAGTCGGTTAAGTGCGGCAGATGCAAACGCTCATCACTGCTGAGTTGACGCTCTAAGGTCGGTGCAGTGGGGAGCAAGTTAGCGGGTAGCTGCTCACTCTGAAAATACTCAGCGTGCAAAAAACCACGGCCATTACCGCGAGTAATGGCATACAGCGCAACGAGGGTTGCTTGCTCATCGCCGCCTAAACGAAATAAAGCATATGCTTGTCGATCATCCGGCCCATACAGGCGCGCATTAGCAAACACCTGATTGGCCCAAAGATTACTGGGTCCACACTCTCGGGCCATACACCAATACAACAATTCAGCTTGCTGGTTTTGCAGCATCTCACGGCTGGCGGTAAAAGCGTCCAGCGCTTCATGAGTCGGCGCCAATTGCACCGTTAACACCTCCACCGCGCCCCGCACCAATACCTCACCGCTGTAGCGCATTTTACCGCTAATACGGCGCACTGAGCCTTGCGGGTAGATTTTCTCTAAATTTGCTTGCTGCTCTTGAGTAATAACTTTTGCATCACGCAATGATTCAAGTGCTAGCAACTCAGCAAAAGTATCGGCCGCAGCCATACTGCTTAAAGAAGCCAATAACGCGGTGACTACCGCAGTTAACATCCAATTGTGCATTATCACTTTACCAACATAGTTTGGGCGGTTTGTGTGAGGCTAACATTATCTACTGCGCCGAGCAGCGCTTATCAGCCGATTCGTGCAGCACATAACACTCGCGCCTGCGTTTAGAGCGTTACGTTTCTAGCACGCTTGGCGCGGATCTATTGTGTACTGAAAAATGCTTGAACTTGTTCAGCCACCGCCTGCGCACCTTCTTCGTCATCAAGGTGTAAATGATGACCACCGGGCAAGCGTTGCACATCTAAGGATAAAGTGTTGAGAAACTGCATAAACTGCGGCTCTTTTACTAAAACCCCTTGCTCCGCTAAAACCAGCAGCATCGGGCACTGTACCGCTTGTACAAAAGCTGCTGCATGGGCCATGGTTAAACGCAGTGGTGACGGCAAGGTCAAGCGTGCATCACTGCTCCAACTATAGCCTCCAGCCACTGGGCTTAAACCGCGCTGCGCCAGCAACTCGCTGGCCAACTGGCTCACTGGCATAAAGCCACGCATGCGCACTTGCACAGCCTGCTCAATGCTTGCATAAACCGTTTTCTTTTTTGCCGCTAAATCAATCTGAGCCAATAACGCTTCACCCAGTTTTTTCGCGGCTTTATCTGCTTCGCCGGTATCTGGAACCAGGCCATCAATCAACGCCACTCGCTCAACGCGCTCAGGTACTGAAGCGGCAATAAGTACACTGACAATGCCGCCCAAAGAGTGACCAAGTAAAGAGAACTTTTCCCAACCCAACTGTTGAGTGGCCATCAATGCATCCAACGCATAATCCCATAGTTGATAACCCGCGCCAGGAGCGCGGTGGCCAGAATGACCATGGCCGGCCATATCAATGGCGACAATGCGCAAGCCTTGTAACTTTGGTGCCAGCAGTTCAAAGGTCATGCAGTTATCCAACCAACCATGTAAAGCTAAGACTGGCTGGCCGTCTTCGGGGCCGTAGACCCGCGCAGCTAAATCAATGTGTGGCAATTGAATGCGTATTTCTTGGACAAAAGCTGGCACTCGGTACTCCTTAGTTATTTTATAGTTTTAATTATTGAGCTGTCCGGAATTAACCCTGTACATGCTGTAATGAGTGCAACTGCATACTGCCAGCCCCAACAAAATCGCCTTGTAGGCAAGCAACACTGGCGGTATTCAT
This sequence comes from Denitrificimonas caeni, assembly GCF_027498055.1. Taxonomy (GTDB): domain Bacteria; phylum Pseudomonadota; class Gammaproteobacteria; order Pseudomonadales; family Pseudomonadaceae; genus Denitrificimonas. The sequence goes on along the minus strand of NZ_CP114976.1, from coordinate 1,697,965 downwards.
CGCAACACCGTGCTGCCGATCAGCATCAACCAGCCAACTGGCTAAAGCACCGAGCAAGGGTTGGTGCGCGACAATCAGTAAGTTTTCTACAGGGTAAGCATCCAGCTTACGCGTCACTTCACGCACATCATCCATTGGCGTCAACCAGGGCACTATTTCTATCTCACCTGAATGCTGCAGCGTGGCGCAAATCAACTCTGCGGTTTGTCGCGCACGGATATAAGGACTGGATAAGACGCGATCAAACTCAATACCACGCAAAAATTGGGCGGCCTGTACAACTTGCTGACGCCCCATCTCGGTCAGCTGACGCTCGGCATCATGACGCTGATAATCTTCTGCAGCGCCGTGTCTGAGTAACCAAAGTTTCACTATTTTGGTTCCTCTGGCGTTTGCTGGTCAGAGGCTTCAGTTGTTTGCTGCACGGACAATTCTTCTGCTACTTCTGCTACTTCTGCTACTTCTGCATCCTCTACATTGACTTCCACTGCAGTACTGGTTGCTGGTTTTTCAGTCGCTGCTGCCACAGCATTTGCCGCATCATTATTTGCCGCTGCGTGTTTCGCTTGCGGATCATGAGCAGCTTCACCATTAGCGACATGCGCTTGCGGCCAATCAGCGACGGGCCACGGCTTAGCATCGGTATTGAATACAGCAAAGCGTCCCATTTGCGCTAAGTACTGGCTTAAGCTGTCACCAAAACGCATAAAGTGGGCGCTGGGCGCTCCAAAAAACAATCGGTATAACAACTGGGCAACCACAATAATAGCCAGCAGCGGCACCGCAATTTGCCATACCAGTAAAAATAACAACATCCATACTATGCGCAGCACAAGGGATTCACGCCGAATAGTTTTCTCTGCTTTGCTCACGCTCTCAATTCTCCTTTAAAAGCCATCAATGGAAATAAAATCAACATCAGTTTTGGGTTCGCCAGACATCAGTCCACCAATAATCTGCTCGAGGGTGCGCCCTTCAAATAGAATGGCATATAAGCCAGCGACCAATGGCATATACACGTCCAACTCTTGGGACTTAGCTTTCAGCACTTTCAAGGTATTAACCCCTTCGGCAACCTCCCCTAAACGCGTAACTGCTTCGTCCAAGCTCAAACCTTCACCCAAAGCAAAGCCCACTTGATAGTTACGGCTTTTCGGTGATGTACAGGTCACGATCAAATCACCCACCCCTGCCAGCCCTAAGAACGTCATAGGATTAGCCCCCAACTTGACCGCAAAGCGCGTCATCTCTGCCAAGGCTCGGGTGATCAACATACTTTTGGTGTTTTCACCCATACCCATGGCAGCAGCCATTCCAGCAATAATGGCATACACATTTTTCAAAGCACCGCCCAGCTCAACTCCAAAGCGATCACGGCTGGCATACACACGAAATGTTGGGCCATGCAAAACAGTCTGTACCTCTTGGCACAGGGCTTGATCTTCACTGGCAACAACACTAGCGGTTAAGGCGTGAGCAGCAACTTCGCGGGCCAGGTTAGGCCCAGACAATACGCCAACACGGGCAAACGGCGCGATATCCTCAAGAATCTGGCTCATTAACATAAAGGTATTGGCTTCAATTCCTTTGGTGGTGCTGATCAACATCTTATCGCGCAGAGCATCAGCGTAAGAGGTCAACACTGTACGCAAAGCTGTTGAAGGCAAAGCAACAAAAATCAACTCACATTCTGCGATAACCGCGGCAAGATCCGTTGTAGCAGTGACACCATCCAATACCGGCACACCTTTTAAATAGCGCGGATTTTGTCGGTTCTCATTAATTGCTTGCGCTTGCTGCGGATCACGCATCCATAAACGCACCGGATGCTGATTGCTGGCCAATAAGTTCGCCAAGGCAGTACCAAAACTACCTCCACCCAACACAGCAATTGGTTTTTTTATTAGCATGCTTCTGTTCTCTTAGCCGTTAAACGGCGATTGCATCATTATACGGGGCTACTCAAGCATAACCAGTGTTTCACATTTTCGGTTAAACTAGCGGGTATTTTCGCACCTACTATTTTGAGGACAAGCCTTGCCGCGCATATTTATAAAGCAGATGTGTTTAAAAGCAAGCGCACTGCTCGCTCCGGTATTTGTGTTGAGCTTGGCCCATGCTGCCCATTCTGATGACTTATTCATTCAGGATCTGGCCTTACCCGAAGTGCTCACCGCCACCCACTTACATCAGCCGCCTGCTGCAGTGCCCGGCAGTATTAGCAGCATCGATCATGAGCTGATTGTGGCCAGTGGCGCACGCAATATTACTGACTTATTGCGCTTTATCCCCGGCATGTTGGTGGTACCAGATAGCGGCAACCTAACCACAGTAAATTACCATGGTAGCAGCCCAGGCCAAGCGCGGCGCCTACAAGTACTGATTGACGGGCGCTCGGTGTATCGCGCAGGTTTTGCTCAGGTGGACTGGAGCGACTTACCTGTGGCCATCGAAGATATTCAGCGCATTGAGGTATTTCGCGGCCCCAATACCGTAAGTTATGGTGCTAATGCACTATTAGGTGTGATCAATATCATTACCTTCTCAGCTAAAGACACGCACGGCAGCAAGTTAAAAACCAATCTTGGCGAAAATGGCATCCGCGACTGGTATGCACGGCAAGCATGGCATAGCGAAAGCTCTGATATGCGCTTGTCTATCTCAGGTCTGGCTGATGATGGTTTTGATAAGCGCAGGGACGGTACAGATTTTCGTGATGGGCGCAGACTCAGTCGTTTCAATTTACGTGCCGACCATCAACTCGACGAACACAACAGCTTAGACTGGCAACTGGCTTTTAAAGAGGGCAGCAACCAGGTCAATAACAATTACCACTCTGTTTTTGCTGACAACATCACCCCTAAAGCTCACGAGCAAGACTCAAACTCTGATATCCAAGCTAAGGATTACGCAGCCAGCCTGCGCTGGACTCACACTGTCAATTCACAACACAGCTTTTCCATCCAGGCCAATGCTCAACAATGGGAACGCTTACGCCAATGGCGGGCTTGTGATGCACAAATCAGTTTTGGTCCAGCACTCACTGAGGCGACCCTGCCCAAAAAAGGGGAAATAATTCCCCACAGTTGCGGCCTTATTAATGAAGATAGCCGCGAAGCACGCTTTGACCTCGAACTACAAGACACCTACAGTTTCTCCAACAGTTTGCGCCTGATCAGCGGCTTAAGTTACCGCTACGATCAAGCCCGCTCACAAACTTTTTTAAACGGGCGCCAACGCAAAGACATTACCCGCGCCTTCAGTCAATTTGAGTGGTATGCCACCGAGCACTGGCTGCTGCAAGGCGGTGGTATGTTTGAGCACGATAGCAGTAACGGCGATTCCTTTTCACCGCGCTTAGCGGTCAATTATATGCTTACCCCTGCCCATGGCTTACGTGCGGTATATAGCGAGGCTGTTCGCTCCCCCGATATGTTTGAAAACCATGCGGACTGGCACTACCGTGTGCGTGACTTACGTCCCGCGTTAAGTAGCGGTAGCAGTGCTGACTTTTTTATCAGCGCCCAAGGTAGCGGTGCCCTCAAGCAAGAAAAAATAAAAGCCTATGAGCTGGGTTACAACGGTTATTTTGCCGCGCAACGCCTGTCTATTGACGTCAAGCTGTTCGAAGAAAGAATCAGCCGTATGATTAGCCATACACCGAACTTAAGTGCATTTAACCTCAACAATAATAATCATATTAAATTCTACGGCAGCGAACTTGAAAGTAACTGGCAAGCCAGCGACCAAGACCGCTTACGTATCAGTTATGCTTACATTAAAGATCGCGCCAGCAACTCTCTGGACCAGAATGTCACCCCCACCCACAGCGGTTCCTTAGCTTGGCTCCGTGATTGGAATCATGGCTGGAATAGCAGCTTGATGTATTTTGCTGCCAAGCAACTAGACGGCCATGACCTACAACTGGCAACTGTGCGCCTCGCAAAACATTTTAACTGGGCAGACAAGCGCTTTACCGTTGCGGGCAATCTGCAACGCACACTCAATAATCAACCCATTGGCCATACCAATAATAAAGACAACTCTCAAGACTTGGCTTACTTTAGCCTGCAATTGGAGTTTTAGTAGGTTTATGTGGGCTTATTTGCGGCATGTTATTGGCGTCTTACTCTGCGCTATCAGCTTAGTCAGCCAGGCACAGGTGATCATCAGCGCGGAGCGCGACAGTCCGGCTGTGCGCAGTTTCGCTCAGGATTTGGCGAACACAATGCCAGCGCTGACAGTGACTTATATGCCGCGTGCACAATTGGAAGCACAACCACACTTCGCCGAAAACACGCGTCTAATCCTATTAGGGCCGGCTTTATTAAAATGGCGCTTGCAGCTCACTCACAGCCAACCCGCCACCCTCATCATGCAAGTCAGCCGAGTGCAAGCCTACCAGCAGCTGCAAGAACAACAGCCAGAGCACTTAACCTTACTCTGGAGTGATCCAGCACTGGAACGCCAAATTGCCTTATTAAAAGCCATGCAGCCAGATGTGAAAAACATTGGCCTGCTTTACGGCGATTACAGCGCATTTTTGCTTAACGATATTGAACAAGCCATACAAGCACAGGGCCTTACTCTGCATACATACTATTGGCCTGACAGTTATGACGCCCGCAGCCTTGGCCGCCTCTTAAGTAAAACCGACGCCCTACTGGGCCTTGATGATCTGCAGATTTACAATTCGTCCAGTATTAAAAGTATTCTGCTCAGCAGCTATGCACGCCAACAAGCATTGATTGGCCCCACTGCGGCCTTTATAAAAGCGGGCAGTCTCTCTACCACCTACAGCGATAAACATGACTGGCTGCAAAGCCTGCAGTTGCTTTTGCAATCTCCACCGGAGAGTTGGCCGCGCAGCGCCTACCCCGATCATTTTAAAGTCAGCGTTAATGAACAGGTCGCGCGCTCCCTAGGCATCCAAAATAGCGATCCGCAGCAGCTTGCCCTGCAACTCAAGCACTCAAGGCCCACACCATGAAAAAAATCCTTGGTGGCAGTATTCACCGCCATACGCTGTTTGTCAGTCTGCTGCCGGCAGTTCTTATCGCCTTACTGCTTACCGGCTACTTTACTTTATCGCGCTTACAAAACTTGCAAGAAGAACTTGCCAACACTGGGCAGCTCATTGCCAATCAACTGGCTCCTGCTGCAGAGTTCAGCGTGATTACCGGCAATATGCAACTGCTCGAGCCGCTCTTTGCCGGCTTATTAAAAAACCCTCACATTGCCTACCTTGCCGTTTACGACCATCAAGAGCGCTTACTAAAACGCTCGAAAAAAAACCATTTACACAATAGCCAAGGCCCCGCTTTTACTGCACTGATTACCCGCCAGTCCATTGAGCTTGATCCGGTGTTTTTATCGTCCACAGTATTAGCACCCACCCCCAACCAAGATGATGTATTAGGTCGGGTCGTAGTTGGTATGACTGATAGCGCTCTCACTCAACAACAGCTGCACACTTTATTTCGCGCATTATGGCTGGTTTTTTTCACCTTGGTTTTAATCTGGGCCCTGTCGCATTTATTGGCGCGTAGCTTATCGACCCCTATCCGTGCTATGCGGCAAAAACTGCAAGCCCTTGACCAAGGTTTGCTCGATACCCCAGCCCTCACCGAGGTTGATAACGGTGAACTGGGTGAGTTGAGCCAACACATTAATATGCTCAGCCACACCTTGCAGCAAGCGCAGCTTACCCAGCATAAACACATGGCTGAATTACAGCAGGCACAACAAGAAGCTGAACGAGCCAACCATGCCAAGTCAGATTTTCTCGCCATGATGAGCCATGAGCTGCGTACGCCAATGAATGGTGTTCTCGGCATGCTGCAACTGCTCGAGCAAACCCAGCTCAGCAAAGAACAAGTTGAGTATGCCAGCATTGCCCATGCTTCAAGTTTGCAAATGCTCGAGGTGATCAATGATATTCTTGATTTTTCACGCCTGGAACACGATGCCCTACAGCTGGAGTGCATTCCTTTTTCCTTGCACCAGCTGTTTAACTCGCTACAGGATGCGTTCAAATACAGCGCCGAGCAAAAAGGGCTGGAGCTGATCTTTGACTTGCCGCCCGAATTACCCGGCATACAGGTTGAAGGCGACCCAACACGACTGCGACAAATTCTTGTTAACTTACTGGCCAACGCTCTGAAGTTTACCGCTGCAGGGCAAGTAATCTTACGTGCGGATTGGACGCTACCCCGCTCGGCGCAATTACTATTGAAGTGCGAGATCATTGACTCAGGCATAGGCATTGCCGCTGAACAACTCAGTTCTATTTTCGACGCCTTTCACCAAGCAGAACAAAGTATCTCGCGGCGCTATGGTGGTACTGGGCTAGGCCTCTCCATTGCTCATACTTTAGCCCAACAAATGGGCGGCCAGCTAACAGTCACCAGTCAAGCCCAACAAGGCTCTACCTTTACCCTAGAAGTACCCCTGCACGTCAATTAGAGGCCAATTAAAAGATGCCATCACAGGCCAATGAGGTATATCTTCACTGTATCTGCGCTGCCACTGAGTTATGCTGTGACTTATGGTCCACTCTTGTGGTCTAACCCTGCATTGATACGCGTTAAAGCACTTAATACAGTCAACAAAGCGTAAAAATACAACCTGACAAAATGCTTAAGTTGAATAGAGTATTTTTGTTAACCGTTATTAAATGTGTTAAAAACACGCTGATACGTTAAATGAAACCATTAGCAAGATGGATATCCATCGCCCATGCAGTACATGATTAGGCACGCTGAGGAGCCCGCATGACCAAACAAAACGCCTTCACCTACGAAGATCTGCTCAAATGCAGCCGAGGAGAACTCTTCGGACCAGGTAACGCGCAACTGCCCGCACCGAACATGCTTATGATCGATCGCATTGTGAACATCAGTGACACCGGTGGAAAGTACGATAAAGGACAAATCACTGCAGAGCTGGATATCCATCCTGACCTGTGGTTCTTTGCCTGCCACTTTGAAGGCGATCCTGTGATGCCGGGCTGCTTAGGCCTCGATGCAATGTGGCAGCTGGTTGGTTTTTACCTCGGTTGGCAGGGCAACCTAGGACGTGGGCGTGCATTAGGATCAGGTGATGTTAAATTTTTCGGTCAGGTACTACCCACCGCTAAAAAAATCACCTACCAAATTGATATTAAGCGCACCATCAACCGCTCTTTAGTGTTAGCCATTGCTGACGGTACAGTGAGCGTCGATGGTCGCGAAATCTATAGCGCCGAAGGCTTACGTGTCGGCTTGTTTACGTCCACAGACACTTTTTAAAGGATAACCAGTATGCGCCGTGCTGTAATCACTGGAATGGGCATTGTTTCGTGCCTAGGTAATGATAAAGATACCGTAGCTGCCAATTTACGTGCAGGTAATTCTGGTATCCGTTTTAATCCATCGTATGCTGAAATGGGCTTACGCAGCCATGTTTCAGGCACTGTTGATATCGACCTCGAAGCAGCGGTTGACCGCAAAGTTTTACGCTTTATGGGGCAAGCTGCGGCATTTACCTACTTAGCTATGCAGCAAGCAGTTGAAGACAGTGGGCTAAGCCCAGAAGATGTCTCCAATCCGCGTACTGGCTTAATTGCTGGCTCTGGTGGTGCCTCGACCTTAAACCAAATGGAAGCCATTGATATCCTGCGTGACAAAGGCGTGCGCCGGATTGGCCCATACCGCGTCACCCGCACCATGAGCAGTACTGTATCAGCGTGTTTGGCCACTCCCTTTAAAATCAAAGGCGTGAACTACTCAGTGTCTTCTGCTTGTGCCACCAGCGCCCACTGTATTGGTCAAGCACTTGAGCAAATTCAGCTTGGCAAACAAGACATTGTCTTTGCCGGTGGCGGTGAAGAAGAGCATTGGAGCCAAAGCTGCCTCTTTGATGCCATGGGTGCGCTTTCTACACAATATAACGACAGCCCTGAAAAAGCGTCCCGCGCCTACGACAGCAAGCGTGATGGTTTTGTCATCGCCGGCGGCGGCGGCATGGTTGTTGTTGAGGAACTGGAGCACGCGCTAAAACGTGGTGCGAAGATTTATGCAGAAGTGGTTGGCTACGGCGCAACCTCTGACGGCTACGATATGGTTGCACCGAGCGGTGAAGGTGCTGTTCGCTGTATGCAGCAAGCCTTGGCTGGCATTGATACACCAATCGACTACCTCAACACCCATGGCACCTCTACACCAGTGGGCGATATTGCTGAAGCCCGAGCCATTCTTGAGGTGTTCGGTGATAACACGCCACCAATCAGCTCAACCAAAAGCTTATCAGGTCACTCTTTAGGTGCTGCTGGTGTGCAAGAAGCCATCTACTCATTACTAATGATGGAAGGTAACTTCATTGCTGGTTCAGTCAACATTGACGAGCTTGACGAAGAAGCTAAAGACTTACCTGTGGTGCAGAAAACTCAGGAAAACGTGACGCTAAATACAGTTATGAGCAATAGCTTTGGCTTCGGTGGCACCAACGCTACCCTAGTGCTCAAGCGTTATAGCGAGTAATTTCACTGAGCGTTATAAAAACGGCCACTGCAACTGATTTGCGTGGCCGTTTTTTATTGCCGATACAACTCTTTAATTGCTTAGCTCATAAAACGCTGCTGTAAGCGCTCCCAACTTTTATCAGCCACATGCTCAACTGCAGCGCTCGCAGTCAAGCCAACACGCTCCTGCAAAGACTTCTTCTGGATAAACTCCAGTAAGAACAAATCCGCCTCTGCTGCACGCTTAGACAGGTACTCATCACTGGTTTGCAACTGATCAACCAAGTTTAAACCTTGCGCATCAGTGCCCAGCCAAACTTCGCCAGTTGCCACTGCATCAATGTCCAACTGAGGACGAAAGCGCGCCACAAACTGCTTAAACAAGTCATGGGTTGTTTGTAACTCTTGCAAGAATTTTTGCCGTGCTTGCTCGGTATTCTCCCCCATCACCGTTAAGGTACGTTTGTAGTCACCGGCCGTGAGCACTTCAACGTCAATGTCGTTTTTCTTTAATAAGCGATGAATATTGGGGATTTGCGCAACCACACCAATTGAACCGAGCATGGCAAAAGGTGCGCTTAAAATTTTATCGCCAATACAAGCCATCATATAACCACCACTGGCAGCGATTTTATCCACACAAATTGTTAGCGGTATTTGTGCATCACGGATACGCGCCAACTGTGAAGAGGCTAAACCATAGCTGTGGACCATCCCGCCGCCACTCTCTAAGCGCAGCACCACCTCATCTGTGGGCTTGGCAATACTCAGTAGCGCAGTAATCTCATGGCGCAAGCTGTCCACAGCAGAAGCCTTAATATCGCCATCAAAATTCAGTACATAAACCCGCGATTTTTGCGTCTCGTCTTTCTTTGCTTGTTTTTTCTGCAGTTTCTTAGTTTTCGCTAAAGCTTTCAGCTGCGCTTTGTTTAAAACGCTGTGCTCCATGTTTTCCTGCAGATCGGTGTAAAACTCATTCATATTGCTGACCAACAACTCACCTTCCTTGCTGCGCCCCCGCGAGCGTACCGAGGCTGCTATGGATAACACCAACACAATAACAATCAACACGGTTACTGCACGGACTAAAAAGCCCGCATAATCAAGTAAAAATTCCACTGCCAACTCCTTAAACAATAATGTCAGTTATCTTACCTGAGCAAACATTAACGGTGTCAATAAACCCTCTACCCAGCGCTCGATAGATTGCATCACGCAAGCGGATAAATCCGAAAAGCTAGCGGTACGCACACCAAGCACTCAATACAGTGCCCTGCGCGCCACTTTAGTCGCCTTGCTAGCGCCTTAACTCAGCATTTCGCTACTGTTTTTACCGCCTTTCAAACAATCGTATGAAATTCATTTGACAGCTTAGTCAGTTCGCAATAACCTCGACTGCAGACACATTCACAGGCGTTAATTGATTTGGGCAGCATTTACTTAATTCGACACGGCCAGGCGTCCTTCGGTGCAGATGATTATGACGTGCTGTCCCCTTTGGGCGTGCAGCAAGCAGAAATTCTCGGCGATTACCTAATCAATACCGGCGTGACCCTGGATGCTTGTTTTAGTGGTGACATGTTGCGCCAAAAAGATACAGCCTTAGCTGCCTTGGCACGTTTTAGTGCAGCCAACTTACCGGCGCCTGGCTTAAGTATTGACAGCGCTTTTAATGAAATTGATGTGGATAGCATTATCCGTTTATTGCTACCAAAGCTTGCCGATAGCGAACCCAATGCCATCAATACGCTGCGCAACCCGTTACACAACAGAGCTGAGTTTCAACGCTTATTTGCCCTAATCATTCAGCGCTGGGCCACTGAGGTCGATGATATTCCTCAGTCTTTACGCTGGTCGACTTTCACTGCAACAGTGAATGCCGGCTTGCAACGTATACTGGATAACGCAGCGTCGACCGACCAGATTGGCATTTTCACTTCTGGCGGCACTATTACTGCTTTTTTACACTTACTGACTGGCGTTGCTGCTAATAAAGCTTTTGATCTAAACTGGCAGATCGTAAATACTTCATTAAGTCGTTTAAAGTTTCGTGACGACTCAGTGGTACTGACTTCTTTTAACAGTCAAGCACACCTTGATTTGTTAAAGAATAAAGAACTCATCACCTTCCGTTGAGTTATTAATATCACGCGGCATTTACCGCACAAAAACCCTAAAAAGGATCTAATATGTCTTCTACCGCAGATATCATTAAAACTCTAACTGCTAAATTTAACGCTGATGCAGCTGCTGGCTTAGATTTAGTATTCCAATTCAACATCGAAGATGCTGAAAACTACTATGTTGCTGTTAAAGATGGCACCTGTGACGTACAAGCCGGCGACAATGATGACGCTAACGTTACTTTAATCATGGACAGCGAAACTTTTAAAGGCATCGCCACTGGCGAAACTGATGGCATGCAAGCATTCATGGGTGGCAAATTACGCACTGAAGGCGACATGATGCTAGCAATGAAGCTGAGCGAACTGTTCCCAGTTTAAGTTGCAGCAATAAGTAACACTAAAAAAGCCGGATTTAATCCGGCTTTTTTATGGTCAAGGGTTTAGGAGAGAACCGATGCTAATGAGCAAGGCTTTATTTATTTATGAAGATGCTACGAACCCAAGGGTCCAAGAGGTTATTGAGTACGCACAAAGCCAAAACATCACCCTAACCAAGCTGTCGCTCAGTGCTTTTCTAGAGCAGCCTGGGCGCCCATTGGACTTTGCTGAGCACGTGGTAGCTTTGTGCAGTGACACCGATCTAGCGCAACTCTTCGACCTGGCTAAATCACTCAACTTTAGCCTTGGCATCATTCCCGTTGATAATCAGCAAACCCGCTTACGTGAATGGTTTATGTTTACTGGCAAACTTTCCGAGCAGCTCGAGCTCGCTTTTGCTAAATCCACGAAAGCCATTGATGTTTTGCGCTGCAACGATGAAGTCGCTTTAGGCTCTATCATGCTAGGCAAAACCCCTTTTCTTGACCAAAGAAGTCGCACCTATCGGCAACGCTCAGCTTCCCTTATGCGCCGCATCATGTATTTTATCGCCGTGCTTTGGAGTAGTTTAGGTAATTTATTCAGCATCCAGCCTTTTGCTATCACCTTGTCTGTGGGTAAGGAATACAGCGCAAAAACCGCTATTACCGGCATGGTCGCCATAGAAAACAACGTGACCAATGCCGCCGCACGCCTGATTAACACCAGTATTTCTGTGCAAGACGGCAAGGTATCCACCCTGCTGATCGCACCGAAATCCATCAGCCAATATATATCTTTTTTAATTAAAGCCACCTTCAACCCTGAGCGCAAAGTCAGCCGTCTCCCCAGCTCGATGAGCTATGTCCGCAGCAACTATCTGCGAGTCGATAGCGACAAAATGCTGACCTATTACGTGGACAGCCACAAACGCGAAGCCAATAGCATTGAACTACAACTTTACCCTGAAGCCATCCATATTAATTTACCTGCAGCTTACTATGAAACCCAAGGTGGTCAGCATGGTGGCAAAGACACGTTAAAACTTGAAAACCTGCCCCTGCATGAAGAGCGCTTAACTATGATTCAAAAGCGCTTGCCCTTATTTACCCATGCCCTAGAAGAGGACTTTAAGGGGCTATTTTTACAACTGCGCGACAGTGCTCAAACCAGCAGTAGCTTTATTTCATTGATGATGCTCAGTAGCTTAATCGCCAGCTTAGGTCTGTTTCTATCCAGCCCTGCAGTGATTATTGGCGCCATGGTATTAGCCCCCCTGATGTCACCCATTATCTCCTTGGCCATGGCGCTCTTACGCAATGATCAAGCCCTCTTGCAAAAATCTTTAAAGTCCATTGCCATCGGCGTTATTTTAGCCCTAGCGATGGCGGCCTTGTTGGCTTTGATTATTCCTATTACCCGCGTTACCCCAGAAATGGCAGGACGCCTGCACCCTAACCTGCTGGATTTAGGTGTAGCCATTGTTTCCGGTATGGCAGGTGCTTACGCTTATGCTCGCGAAAGTATAATGAAAAGCATGCCCGGCGTAGCCATTGCTGTAGCTTTGGTGCCGCCACTATGCGTGGTGGGTATTGGCATCGGCTGGTGGGATTGGCAAGTTATAAGTGGCGCAGCCCTATTATTTATTACCAACTTAGTGGGTATCGCTCTGGCAGCAGCACTGACGTTTTTAGTCCTAGGCTATGCGCCTATTGTCAAGGCACGCCGCGGTCTGACTTTATCAATGGCACTGATGCTAACCATTGCAGTGCCACTGACATGGTCGTTCCAGACCATGTACAGCGTTTGGCAAGTGGAGCAAAAAGTGGATAGTTTGTCTTTAGATATACACGGCAAGTTACTGTATTTAAACGCCTTACAAGTACAAATAAAAAGCTCAGAAACCCTACTTAAACTGGAAGTCAGCTCAAACTCAGAAGTTACCATTGCTGATTTAACCGCTCTAAAAGAGCAGCTCGAGTTACTGCTAAACACGCCAATCAAACTGGATGTTACCCCACGCATCAGTCTGTAACTGCATGCCTAAGCGGCGGCCTGCTTAACCCAAGCTGGCCGCTAGATAGCACAGCAATCAATCGTTACTGGGCTTACCAATTGCCTGCAAGACATATTGCGGTAAGGCAAAAGCTGCTTTATGAATATCAGCGTTGTAGTAACGGGTCACAATAGCGCTACCGATAAAGCGTTGACGCAATACCTCAAGCGAGCACTGCCGTGTTTCTGTATTTTTAGCCGCCCAAGCAAAGGTCATGGCGCCACCAATGTAAGTGGGCACTGCGGCATGGTAAAAATGCCAATCAGCAAACAGCCCCTTGATATTCGCCGCGGTGGTTTTCACCTCATCGAGCTGCAAAAAAGGTGTACCGTTTTGCGCGACAAAAATACCATTATCGGTTAAACAGCGATGGCAAGCCTGGTAAAAGCCTTCAGAGAAAAGCACTGCAGCGGGTCCAGTTGGATCGGGGCAGTCACTGATAATCACATCAAACTTATCAGTGCAATTGCTTAAAAAGCGCATGCCATCATCAATCACTAAGTTAACCCGTGGGTCATCATAAGCGCCGCTGGAATGATTGGGTAAATACTCTTTACACATATCCACCACAGCCTGATCAATCTCCACCATGGTAATGCTGTCAACGCTGCTGTGGCGACACACCTCGCGCAACATGCCACCATCACCGCCACCAATAATGAGAATATTACGCGCCAAGCCATGGGCTAAAATTGGCACATGGGTCAGCATTTCATGGTAAAAAAACTCATCTGCTTCTGTGGTTTGAATCGCCCCATCCAGGGCCATAACCCGCCCCATCCGTGCATTTTCAAAAATAACTAAATGCTGCAACTCGGTATGCACCTCATGCAGCATGTTATCGACTTTAAAGAACTGCCCATAATCTTCGTGCAGTGTTTCACGGTACTCGCTCATGTCTATCCCCTAACTCTGGAAAATTGCCTTGATTATACGGCAATCTTCGGCCAGCACGCGGTTTTCCAATAACCCAGCAAGTCCCGAGCAACTCTGCAGCCGTATCGTGCATACCAGATCGGTAACAGATTAAGATACTGGCAGTTCTATATTTTTAAATAACGCCTCAACTTCATCTTTGCTGCGCGCTTGAATAACCTTGGCTTGGATATCACGGTCTAAGTGCGGGGCAAATCGCTCAATGAAATCACTCATAAAGCCACGCAAGAAAGTACCGCGACGAAAGCCAATCTGAGTAACGCTGGATTCAAATAAGTGGCTGGCATCTAAAGCGACTAAATCTTGGTCTTGCTGCTCATCCACAGCCATTCCAGCGACAATCCCAACACCTAAACCTAAACGCACATAGGTTTTAATCACGTCGGCATCAGCAGCAGTAAAGATCACCTTAGGCTCAAGCTCCACCTGACTAAAGGCTTCATCCAGTTTCGAGCGCCCAGTAAAGCCAAATACGTAAGTCACAATCGGGTACTCAGCCAACGCTTCTAGGGTCAGCTCGGGTAAACTGGCTAACGGGTGGCCTTTAGGTACCACCACTGAACGGTTCCAGCGGTAGCAGGGCATCATAATCAGGTCATTAAACTTCTCCATGCCTTCTGTGGCAATGGCGAAATCAACGGTACCATCAGCGGCCATCTCGGCAATTTGCGCAGGTGTACCTTGATGCATGTGCAAAGCCACATCCGGATACTCTTGCATAAACGCACTAATCACTTTTGGTAAAGCGTAACGGGCCTGAGTGTGAGTAGTGGCAATGGACAAGGTCCCCACCCGCTCATTGGAAAACTCTTGGCCAATTTGTTTAATATTTTCACATTTTTTCAGTATTTCACCAGCCGTCTTAATAATGCGCTCACCGGCTGCTGTCACTCGGGTTAAATGCTTGCCACTGCGGGCAAAAATTTCTACACCAAGTTCATCTTCGAGCAAACGTATTTGTTTGCTTATGCCAGGCTGCGAGGTATAAAGGACCTGCGCAGTAGCGGAAACGTTTAAGCCGTTTCTTGAAACTTCCCAGATATAACGCAATTGTTGTAATTTCATCAAATACCTCTGCAATCAAATGCTAATACGCTTAAAATGCTTAGCTCTTTATAACCGCATCAGCGCTTTTACTCCAGCCTTATAACCAAAAAAATCAACTTAATGCTAAAAAAGGCAACTGCATGACTCAAACAGGCTTATCAAGTGGGTTTTTAAGTCATTTTCAACAGCACTGGCCTTTCCCCAGCCCACTACCTGAATGCACCCTAGTCTCCAGCTGTTTTAATGAAAAGGCCGTCAGCGAAGCCTTATTTACCAGCTACGCTATCGACGCACCACAAGCAGCAAGCAAGCGTCAAGCTGAGTTTTTGGCGTCACGCCTTTGCGCCCGCGAAGCCTTACGCCTGCAAACCGGTCAAGCCAGCCTTCCCTTGCCGCAAGCCCACAGTCGCGCACCCCGTTGGCCAGCAAACAGTTGCGGCTCCATGTCGCACAGCCATGCTATTTGTGCAGCTATTGTAGGGAACAGTAAGCATTGGCAAAGTTTAGGCCTTGATCTGGAAAAACCCTTGAGCCCAGTACGCGCTCAGCGTTTAGCCAAGACAATCCTCACCCCTGCCGAACATCAGCACTATTTAACGTTAGATGATGAGCAGCGCGCGCTGTATTTAACTTTAGTGTTTTCTTTTAAAGAAAGTCTATTTAAGGCGCTGAACCCTTTGACCGGCACCTATTTTGGTTTTCATGATGCACAGGTACTGGAACTGAGTAGTTTAGATACAGGGTATGCACAGCTGCGTTTGTGCAAAGACTTATCTGCCTTCTGGCGAGACGGTGAGCAGCTGCAAGGGCAATTCTCACACTTACACGGTAACGTTATGACCCTGGTGAGTGTTGCTACAGCAAAATAAAGTGGCGTCACATGCTCAGCCTAAAGCTAAGCTCCTAGCAAGCATGTGACACAAGAAACGCTAGACGCTGCTGAGCATACGTGCCAAAACAATTTTAACTTTTGACATACCAACACTCAGCGCTGCTTCAATTTGCGCCATGGTGATCACATTATTAGACTTACCTGCGGCAGCGTTAACCACCAAGGCTAAACAGGCATAGCTCAAGCCCAGCTCACGCGCCAGTACTGTTTCAGGCATCCCCGTCATTCCAACGATGTCACAGCCGTCACGCTCCATACGCTTAATTTCAGCGACCGTTTCTAAACGCGGTCCTTGTGTGCAGCCATACACACCATGGTTGTTACAGCTGTAACCACAGGCCGCAACCGCTGCAATCAGGCGCCGACGTAAAGCTTCATCATAGGGGTAGCTGAAGTCCACATGGGTGACGTGCTCCAAATCTTTCTCATAAAAAGTGTGCTTGCGCCCCCAAGTGTAGTCAATCACTTGATCAGGAATACAAAAACAACCGGTGTTAAGCTGATCGCTAATACCGCCTACAGCGTTAATGGCTAAGACATGAGTGGCACCGGCCTGACGCAAAGCCCACAAGTTAGCTCGGTAGTTGACTTCATGGGGCGGAATTCGGTGTGGATGGCCGTGACGCGCTAAGAATAAAACCTCACGCCCAGCATATTCACCGCGCAGAATGTCTGCTGAAGTGGCACCATAAGGTGTGTCAATAAACATCGCATCACGAATCGTCAGCCCTTCCAGCTGGGTTAATCCTGTACCACCAATAATCGCGTACTTATCCATTTACCACCTCTTATTCTTTGGTTATAAGCATTTTAAGCGCCTGTCGCGCCGACTGCCAGCGTGGGTGCTGTTGAAAATCATGCTGAGCTGTATAGCGTCCATACATAGCAGACAAATGTGTACAGGGAGTGACAGCCTGGCTTTGTAATGCTTGCAATGCTTGCTCTGCAGCTGCGCGGTCATTGCATACTAACCCAACATCACAGCCGGCGTTAAGCGCGGCAAGCATACGCTGCGCAGCATCCCCGGCAACATGGGCCCCAGCCATCGATAAATCATCACTAAAAAGGACACCTGCGTAGTTTAACTGGCCGCGCAATACCTCTTGCAGCCAAACTTTAGAGAAGCCTGCTGGGAGCGCATCCACCTGAGCATAAATAACATGGGCCGGCATCATTCCAGCTAACTGCTGCTGTAGTTTTTTAAACGGCAATAAGTCCGCTTGCTGTATGTGCTCGAAACTGCGCTCATCCACGGGAATAGCCACATGGGAGTCAGCCTTGACCCAGCCATGCCCTGGAAAATGTTTACCCACTGCGGCCATTCCAGCCGCTTGCATGCCAGTCAAAAAAGCACCCGCCAAGCTCTCTACGGTAGCCGCATCTGGGCCAAACGAGCGCAAGCCGATGACATTACTGCGGCCGTAATCTAAATCAAGTACTGGGGCAAAACTAAAATCAATCCCCATCGCCAGCACTTCCCAAGCCATTAGCCAGCCGCATTCCTGTGCGACATAACTTGGGTTGCTCGCCGTTTGTAACAGTCCCATTGCTGGCAACTCAACAAAGCCTTGGCGCAAGCGCTGAACACGGCCACCCTCTTGATCAACCGCAATTAATAAATCTCCGCGCACGTGCCGAATTGCCCTACAGAGCTCGCGCACTTGCTGCGGATGTTCGATGTTGCGGGCAAATAAAATCACTCCGCAGACTTGCGGCTGACGTAATAGCTGACGGTCTTCAGCAGTTAAATAGGTACCGTCAATATCCAACATTAACGAGCCTTGCATGGCTATTCCTTAGTGAGTAAATGCAGTATCTGTGCTTGTGTTGCATGCTCGCTGATTTGCACCGGACATGCAGCTATCAGTTGGTCGTAAAGCTCGATTAAATCGTCATTGCGCATGCGAATACAGCCATGGGAATAAGGCTGGCCAATCAGCTCTTCCTCAGCGGTACCGTGAATATAAATATAACGGCGGAAAGTATCACAAGAACCTAAACGGTTACGCCCAACCTCACAACCGCTGAGCCAAAGAATACGCGATAAAATCCAATCCCGTTGCGGGTAAGCAGCATGCAACTGCGGTGACCACACCTCGCCAGTCCAGCGGCGGCCACGCAACACAGCGTTTAGCGGCAGTTCAGCACCTATTTTGGCTCGTATATAGTGCAATCCACGGGGTGTGCAGCCAGAATTATTTTGCTCGCCTGGTCCATTTAAGGCAGTTGATACAGGGTAAGTTGCCTGCAGCTGCTGCTGGGAAAATGCATAAAGCTTTTGTTCTGCAATGGAGACATGCAGATAATCAATCATTCTTTCACCGCCCTTAGTTTAAAATTAAGGTGCTTTCTTTTTAATCACCGGCTGCATACCCACATCATCAATCACACTCTCAGCACGCAAGCCAGCGGCTAAAAATGGCACCATCAAGCGCAGCACTTGCTCAGTATTCATATGCACTTGGTATTCAGTTTCGACAATGGCGCGCAGGGCTTTAAGACCCGACATACTAAAGGCCGCAGCACCAATCATAAAGTGCACTCGCCAAAATAGCTCAATGGGCTGCACTTCTGGCGCGGCTTCACGCAACAACAGCATGTAACGGTAAAACACCTTGCCGTAAGTGTCATTCAAGTAACGCCGTAAGTGCCCTTGGCTTTGGCTAAAGGCCAGACCTAACAAACGCATAAAGATTGATAAGTCATTACCACTGCGCGGTTTAACCAGAAGAATTTGTTCGACTAAAACATCCAACAATAGTTCGACAGTCCAAGGCGGCTGATTAGTCGCCGAGCGGCGATCAAGCTCGGCATCCAAACTGATACACAACGGCTCTAAGAAGCGTGAGAACACCGCTTGGATAAGGGATTTTTTAGAGCCAAAGTGATAATTGACAGCGGCCAAGTTCACCTGTGCTTTACTGGTGATCAAGCGCAGTGAAGTCTCTGCAAAGCCTTTCTCGGCAAAGAGTATCTCGGCAACGTCTAAAATACGCTCTACAGTGTCTGACTGAGCCATTTGAGTTCCACTCTAGAAAAGGTTTCAAACATACGTTTGAAACACATTTGCTGTCAAGCCTAACAACGCAGTAAACACAACTACTGCACACTCCAGTGGCAGATTTTACCTTGTTCGTCAGTTGCTAAGCGCAGGTGAAGCAATGCTGTTATTCGCCGATCGAGGCCCAATCAATAAAGCCCAGTTGCCAAGTCGCTAAAATTAATAGACCAAATACAATGCGGTACCAAGCAAAGACGGCATAACTGTTATTAGCAATAAACTTCAACAAAGCACGCACTGCCAGCATGGCAAAAATAAATGAAGTAACAAAGCCAATAGCGAACACCCAAAGGTCATCGCCACCGGCAAACAGCTCACGGTGCTTATAGACGGAATACACAGTGGCCCCAACCATAGTTGGCATGGCCAAAAAGAATGAAAACTCGGTGGCTGCCTTACGTGACAAACCAAAGTAAAGACCGCCAATAATGGTTGAAGCTGAGCGTGAAGTGCCTGGAATCAAGGCCAAGCACTGTGCGCAGCCTATCTTCAAGGCTTGCTGCCAACTCATATCATCAACAGTTTCAGCAGCAATTTTATGCTTACGCTTTTCCGCCCAAAGCATCACCACCCCACCAATAACCAGGGCGCTGGCTACGGTAATAGGATTAAATAACCACTGCTCAATCAAATCGGCAAAGGTTAAACCCAGTATTACCGCAGGAATAAAAGCCACAAAGAGGTTAAGAGTAAAACTCTGCGCACTGGCCTCGCGGGGTAAGCCAACCACCACCTCAAGGATTTTACGGCGATACTCCCACATCACCGCCAGAATCGCGCCCAGCTGAATAATAATATTGAAGGCCTTGGCGCGCTGCCCACCAAAATCAATCAGGTCGGCAACAATAATTTGGTGCCCAGTGCTGGAGACTGGCAAGAACTCCGTTAGCCCCTCAACCACCCCTAAAATAAATGCCTGTAATGCTAACCAAGTGTCCATAGAGTCCATAGAGTCCCAATAAATTTAATCGATGCAGAAAAGCTGCGCATACTACCTGTTTACAGCAGTTTTTTCACTTGAATTTGTTAAAAATTCAGCTTTTGAGTACTAAACAGGGATCTTAGTCGCATAGCTAAAGCAGCTAAATGCGCCTACAGTTATGCCGCTAAAAATACTTCTCTTATTTATAACTATAACTAATAGTGCTAAGCGCAGATCCTTTGCTATATTTTATCTGCTTGCACAAGCGTTAAAGCATTAGTGCGAGCGAATGCTTATTCAATGTTTTCTATTTGCGTCCGATACACGCTTTACTGTGTTTTAATAAAAACCGCATTAGCCCAGGCGACCTTAGTACTTCTAGGAGTTTCACCATGCAATTTCTTCGTCAGTTTTCCATCAGTAAGCGTCTGTGGTTGATCTTTCTGATAACTGTAGGGATGTTCTTTGTTTTTGGCGCCCTGGCATTAAAACAGTCCTATGACTTAATGCACTCTGCCAAAGCAGTTAAAACCCAGCACATTGTGGAAAGCACCCTAGGTACTCTGGAACACTTTTACGAGTTGGAAAAATCTGGGCGCCTCAGCTCAGCAGAAGCACAAGAGCAAGCTAAAAGTGCTCTCAACAAGCTGCGTTATGGCCGTAATGACTATGTGTGGATCAATGACTTAGCTCCAACGATGCTAATGCACACCATGTCTCCTGCGCTCAATGGTAAAAGTTTAGCTGACTATAAAGATCCTGATGGCGTAGAAATTTTTAATGAGTTTGTACGCATCGCTAAGCAGGATGGCTCAGGTTTTTTAGCTTATCGCTGGCCTATGCCTGGCGCCAATGCCCCAGTGGATAAAATATCTTATGTACAGCTCTTTAAGCCTTGGAACTGGGTCATCGGCTCTGGCGTTTACTTGGATGATATCCAAGCCGAGTTTCGTTCAGCAGCGATTAACGCCAGCATCATTAGCTTTATTATTATACTGGTCTTGGTTTTACTGATTATCAGCATTATGCGCAGCATTTTAGCCCCATTAGAGAATGTTGTAGACGCCATGCAAAACATTGCCAGTGGCGATGCTGATTTAACCAAAGAGTTAAGCACCAACGGTAAAGATGAAATCACCCAGCTGAGCCAGCACTTTAATACTTTTGCCTTGAAATTACGCGGCACTGTCAGTCATTTGTTAAGCAGCGCTGTAACCCTAACTCAAGCTGCTGAAGCGCTCGGCCAACAAGCAGCTCAGTCGTTATCGATCAGTGAAGACCAATCTCAGCAAACTGAGCAAATTGCCACCGCGATTAATGAAGTCACCTATGCCGTGCAAGATGTTGCCAAACACGCAGAACAAGCAGCCACAGAAGTTTCTCAGGCCACTGAGCAAGCAGCGGCTGGCCAAGCCAATATTGATAACAGCTTGCAACAAACCGACCTACTCTCAGCAACTATTGCTGAAGCGGTCAATGTGATGCAAACCTTGGCCGAAGAAAGCAGCCAAATTGGCCGTGTTTTGGATGTTATTCGCTCTATTGCTGAACAAACCAATCTCTTGGCATTAAACGCAGCCATTGAAGCTGCGCGCGCTGGAGAACAAGGCCGCGGCTTCGCTGTAGTTGCCGACGAGGTGCGTTTATTAGCGCAGCGCACTCAACAATCGACCGACGAAGTGCAAGATATGATCGAGAGCCTGCAAAACAACTCGCAAGCTGCAGTGCAAGTGATCAATCAAAGCAGTAGCACCGCACAAGCAACTGTTGAGCAAGCCCATCAAGCTCAAGAAAGCCTGAGCAGTATCAGCAATGCACTACATATGATTAACGACTTAAACACGTCGATTGCCAGCGCCACTTTGCAGCAATCCCATGTTGCCGAAGAGATTAATCAAAACGTCACCCAAGTGGCTGGACTGTCGCTATCTAGCAATCAAGCCGCACACCAGCTGAGCAGCTCCAGTGAACAACTCAATCAATTGGCGCAAGATCTCAACCGCCAGCTTGGCCAGTTTAAAGTCTAATGGGCACGCCGCCCACTGGCTTGCCAATGGGCGGCGATTTTGTTCAAATCAGTGACTGTGGATGCCTTGACAACCCTTACCCCGTATCATCACTCACCAGTACTGTGCTCGACTCTTATTTAAACCATGCCTGATCTTATCCAGCAACGCGTTGAAGACTGCTACCAACAAGCTGAGCGCTATTTCAACTGCACTTTTGCCCGACCTGTCATCAGCTTTAAATTGCGCGGACAAAAAGCTGGAGTTGCACATATTTGTGAAAATCGCTTACGTTTTAATCCTGTACTTTATAAGGAAAACCGCGAGCACTTTTTGCAGCACACGGTAGCCCATGAAGTCGCGCACCTAGTGACCTATCAACACTACGGCAATAAAATCCGCGCCCACGGGCCACAATGGCAAGCGGTGATGCAAAACGTATTTCAATTGCCAGCCAATCGCTGCCATAACTATAACGTTAGCCGAGCACCACGCACCCATTACCTATACAGCTGCAAATGCACTGACCGCGAGCCTTTCGCCCTCAGTGCACAGCGCCATGCTCGGGTTAAAAAAGGTTTGTATTACCTATGCAAGGCCTGCAAAGCACAGTTAGTTTATTTACAGCAGCAAGTTAAGCGCTAAACCCAGCCACATTAGTTTAATGGGAAAACCACCCGAAACTGTGCGCCGCCCAAGTCTGAATCCTCAACAAAAAACTCGCCGCCATAGCTACCAATGATGTCTTTAACCACGGCGATGCCAATCCCTTGCCCTGGGTATTGCGTATCGAGACGCTCGCCCCGCTGTAAAATACGCTCCCGTTGATGCCTGGGCACCCCAGGACCATCATCTTCCACAATAAGCTCACAGCAATTCTCAGTCAGTTGAGCACTGATACGAATCTCACTGACTGATAAACGGTAAGCATTTTCTAAAATATTACCGAGTAACTCCAAAAGAGCCCCTTGCTCAACTGGCACCCGCAATTCTGCGGAAAAATCTTGCTGAACCCGTACATTTTTATCGCGATACACCTTATCCAGCGCCACCAACAAACTGCTGAGCAATGGCTGTAACTTCACTTGGTAGCGCAGCAAACCACTTTTCCGCAAACTGGCGCGCTGCAACTGATAGCTGATTTGTTGGCTCATGCGGTTGACCTGGCCCAGTAAAGTACCAGCTTGCTCGGCATTATCAGGCCGTGCGGCAAGCACCTCACCAACTCCCTGCAGCACCGCCAAGGGGGTTTTTAAACTATGGGCCAGATCATCGAGCGAATGCCGGTAGCGTTCACTTTGTTGGCGCTCGCTTTCTAGGAGACGGTTTAAGGAACGGGTCAAGCGCAGCAACTCACGCGGATGCTCATCACTTAAAGCCGCACGCTTGCCAGTTTCCACATCATCCAGCTCGGCACTTAAACTGCGTAAACTACGAATCCCCCAACCTAAACCAAGCCATAAAAAGCCCAGTAACAGCAATAACGCGAAACCTAACCAAACATAAAGCTGCTGACGCAAGCTGTCATACATTTTTTGATAATCACTGACCGGCTGCATAGTGACGATACTAAAGTCAGCATTTTTACCCCGCAACAGATCCACTTCCACATCATAAATAAAGAACTCACGGCCTTCGCTATCCTTGGCCCGTAAAAACTCATGGCCATGACCATCGTATTTGGGCTGATAGTTAATTTTGACATCCTCTGAACTGCGTGAGCGCCACAACACAGTGCCTTTATCATCATAAATAAAGCCCAATTGCCGTGCAGGTAAGATATCGAACTCTTCATCTGGCAACTTTTCTGGCATTTGCAACTGCCCATTGTTGATCCGCGCAGCAGAAATTAACGCGCTAGCATCTGCTGCCAAGCGCTGCTCAATGGCCTGTTCAAGGGACTGGGTAAACACCTGCTGCAAAGCTGGAAATAAGGCCAGCATAAACAAAGAGACAGTCACTGCAGCGCCCAGCATCAAGCGCATGCGCAGTGAAGTCACTTTTTTATCCCTGTGCATGTGCTGCATCGATCACACCCTCTCAAACACAGGCTTCAGTAAATAAATAGCCCTGGCCACGCACTGTTTCTATGGGTTTAAAACCTGCGTCACCCTCAAGTTTACGTCGCAAGCGCCCCACTAAGACTTCAATTACGTTGGGATCACGGTCTTCATCATCAGGATAGAGCTGCTCAATCAAGCGCTCTTTGGACACCACCTGCTGGTGATGACGCATCAAGTATTCAAGAATTCGGTATTCATAAGCAGTTAGCGGCAAAGGCACATCCAGCAATAACGCTTGTTTGCGGTTCAGATCCAACTGCAGAGGGCCTGCACCTATGGTGGACTGCACAAAGCCTGACGAGCGACGCAATAAAGCATTGAGACGGGCCTCCAGCTCTTCAAACTGGAAAGGTTTAACCACATAGTCGTCGGCTCCAGCAGCCAGTCCTTCAACTTTATTTTGCCAGCTGCCACGGGCGGTCAGCACTAAAATTGGAAATTGCTTACCTAGGTTGCGCAGCTCCCCAATTAAATCTAAGCCACTCATGCCCGGTAAACCTAAGTCGATAATGGCCAAATCATGGTTGTACTCGCGCACTCGGTACAAAGCCTCTTCAGCATCAGCCACAGCATCAACCACATGGCCTTGCTCACCCAGTCGTGTATAAAGGTGGTGGCGCAGCAACGCTTCATCTTCAACGACTAATAATTTCATGGGTGTTCCTCAAAAGATACAGTATTAATTATCAACTCCAGCAGAGTTTTATTGCTAAACCAGCAACTATAGCGCCAAAACTCGGCTGAGTGCTAACCGAGCAGCTTGTGTACAAAGGCAGTTATAGTGGGTTACTCATCCCTGCGTAAGTCTGCAGGAACCTCAGGGTCTTTAAATAAATCGGGCTTTTTACCTTTGCCGGCATGGTATTGGCGCAACTGATAAACATAAGCTAAAACCTGCGCAACAGCCATATACAAGCCTGCAGGAATTTCTTCATCCACTTCCGTTGAGTAATACACCGCTCGCGCTAAGGCTGGCGACTCAAGTAAAGTAATTTGATGCTCTGTACCAATTTCACGTATTTTTAAAGCCAGGAAGTCACCGCCCTTAGCCAGTAAAACTGGGGCTTGGCCTTGCTCAGCATCATATTTTAAAGCTACGGCAAAGTGGGTTGGGTTAGTAATAATGACATCGGCTTCAGGTACCGCGCTCATCATACGTCGCTCAGCCATTTCTCGTTGTAATTGACGCATCCGTCCCTTAACTTCGGGTTTACCCTCAGTATCTTTGTATTCGTCACGAACTTCTTGCTTGGTCATTTTAAGTTTTTGCTTGCTGTCCCAAATTTGAAATGGGATATCCACCGCAGCAATAATGATCAAACCGCAGGCCAACCACAGCGCACTCCAGCCCACCACCTGCATACTGTGCAAAATGGCCATCTCTAAAGGCTCGCTAGCAATGGCAATCAACTCTAAACGGGCCCGGCTGAGCACAATTAAAGCAACCATTAGCACCACTGTGAACTTGCCTAAAGCTTTTAACAGCTCCACCAGTGACTTCATGGAAAACATCCGCTTGAGCCCAGACAGCGGGTTCATTCGGCTAAACTTAGGTGCCAAAGCCTCCATGGAAAATAACCAGCCACCCAATGCCACAGGCCCAACGATAGCGGCAATCAACAACACCATAAATAAAGGAATTAAGGCATCGCCAGCCATTTGCGCTGATTGTAAAAGGCTGATTGCCATATAACGCTCATCTAACAATAGCTCACGGGGCAAAGAAAAGTTTTTATGCATCACCTGCATAACCCGCTGCCCTAAAGCCCCACCAAAGGTTAACAAGCCACCGGTACCGGCCAGCACTACAGCTAAGGTATTAAGCTCGCGGGAGCGGGCAATCTCACCTTTTTTACGTGAGTCTTGTTTGCGTTTCTCTGTGGGGTCTTCGCTTTTTTCTGCACCGCTTTCACTTTCTGCCATAGCTTGTCCCTATTGTGCCTGCGCCAAGCTGCGCAACATAAATAAGGCATCTGTGGCGATATTTTGGTATTGCAGCAAAATGTCAGATGTGGAAATCCAGAAGATGATTAAGCCCATCACTAGAGTCAATGGGAAACCAATTGTAAAAATATTCAACTGTGGCGCTGCGCGGGTCATCACACCAAAAGCAATGTTAATCACCAGCAACGCACTGATGGCTGGCAAAACCAACAACAGCGCCGCACCTATCACCCAACTTAAACGCCCCACTAAAATTGCATAATGGCCAACTTCAAGGGTTTGTCCAACCGGCAAGGTTACAAAACTTTCCGCCAACACTTCAAAAACAACTAAATGTCCGTTCATGGCCAAAAATAACAAAGTAACGAGCATCAGCAAAAACTGCCCTAACACTGGTACAGAAACACCTGTGGCGGGATCCATCATCGAGGCGAAACCCAGCCCCATCTGCATTGAGACGAGTTGTCCGGCAAACACAAAAATATGAAAAAACAGCTGTAAAGAGAACCCCAGCATCGCGCCAATGATAATTTGCTCGGCAATCAGCAAGATACTCTGCAAACTCAAAGCATCCACGTGCGGCATCGGCGGTAGCACTGGCATTAACACCAAGGTTATCGCCAGTGCTAAGTATAGGCGTACGCGCTGCGGCACCAGTTGTGTACCGATAATCGGCATCACCATTAACACTGCAGCAATACGAAACAGCGGCAGCAAAAAACTGCTGATCCAAGCAGCAATTTGTGTGCTACTGAGTTCTAGCATAGCAAGGGCAACTCAACCAATCACAAAAGGTATGTTGTGAATTAACCTTGTGGTGAACTCCATCCACTGCCCCACCAACCATGGCCCCAACACAATTAGCGTCATAAAGCTGACCATTAACCTGGGCAAGAAACTCAAGGTTTGCTCGTTAATTTGTGTGGCTGCTTGGAACATAGCAACCAATAGACCCACTAACAAACTGGGCACAATAATCGCGGCAACCACTAAGGCCGTCAGGGATAAAGCTTCGCGAAAGATGTCTACAGCAACTTCTGGCGTCATATTTTTACCACCCTATAGCGTGCCAAAACTACTGGCCAAGGTACCAATGATCAGCGCCCAGCCGTCCACTAAAACAAACAGCATTATTTTAAAAGGTAAAGAGATAATTAAGGGCGAAAGCATCATCATACCCATGGCCATTAAAATACTGGCAACCACCAAGTCAATAATCAAAAACGGAATAAAAATCATAAAACCGATCTGAAACGCTGTTTTTAATTCAGAGGTGACAAACGCCGGAATTAAAATAACTAATGGGGTTTCATCCGCAGAGAGAATATCGGTACGTTTAGATAAACGCACAAAAAGCTCTAAATCAGACTCTCGGGTTTGCGCCAACATAAAACCGCGAATCGGCTGTTCGGCGGCATGCAATGCCTGTTGCACGCTGATCTCTTCCTGTAGGTAAGGCTGCAAGGCATCTTCATTAATACGCTCAAACACCGGCGCCATAATAAATAACGTCAGAAAAATAGTCAGTCCTATTAAAATCTGATTAGAAGGCGTTTGCTGCAAACCAAGGGCTTGGCGCAGAATCGAAAAAACAATAATAATGCGGGTAAAACAGGTCATCAACATGACAAAAGCTGGGATAAAACCCAGCGCAGTCATTATCAGCAAGATTTGTAAACTAACCGAGTACTCTTGCTGCCCTTGCGCGTCGGTAGTGAGGGTTATGGCCGATATAGATAAAGGGTCATCAGCCGCCCACACGCCGGTGGCGAAAAACAACAGCCCCACAGTTAAGAACCAGCGTGCCAACCCAGTCATGACGGCTCATCCTTAGCAGTGGTTTTTAGTGCTTTGGCTAAACGCTGCGCAAAAGCCGAAGACAATGGATTATTCGCTGCACTGACTTCAACGGGCTCTTGCAATACATGCAAAGGCACTATGGTGCCTGGCGTTAAACCTAAAAGTATTTGCTCTTTACCCACCTGCACCAATAACAATCGATCTCGCGGCCCCAAGGCTTGGGAAGCCAATAATGAAATGGCTTGTTGTGAGCCTTTCACCGGTAAACTTTGCTGAACCCTACGCACCACCCACGCCAGCAAAAAGATCAAACCAATCACTAACAACAAGCCAAACACCAGCTGCAGCAATTGACTGCTGACTTGACTCGACTCAAGCAAACTCGAGCTAGCGGGAGCAACTTTAGCCGCTTCGCTCGGTTGCTCCAGCACTGTATTCTCTGCCCAAGCAGCGCTGCTGGCCAGTATCAGCATAATAAAAAGGCGCATAAGTTTACCGTAGTTTTTTAATACGCTCGCTTGGGCTGATCACATCAGTCAAACGAATCCCGAACTTTTCATTGACCACCACCACTTCACCGTGTGCGATCAAGGTGCCATTCACCAATACATCGAGGGGCTCGCCGGCCAGTCGGTCCAACTCCACCACCGAGCCTTGATTGAGCTGCAATAAGTTGCGGATGCTAATATCGGCGCTGCCCACTTCCATGGAAATACTCACTGGAATATCTAAAATGACATCCAAGTTCGGCCCGCCAAGGGTGGTTAAAGCCTCTTCGGTATTTTGCTGGCTGGGAAACTCTTGCATGCTGGCCTTTGCCGGACCACTGCTTTGTTCCAGCATGGCGTCAATATCATCTTGATCAGTATTGGTATCTGCTTCAGCTAAAGCGGCTGCCCACTCATCTGCCAAGGCCTGATCTTCACTGGAAACCTGTTCTTCTTCGCTCATATTCTTTTCTCAACTGGCCAATAAACTCAATAATCAGCGTTTTTTCTGTATAGGACCAAGCACCTGCAAGGCAAGATTGCCGTGATGGGCTCCCAATTTCACTTTAAAAGTGGGTACGCCATTGGCGCGCAGTAGCATGTTTTCTGGCATTTCAACCGGAATAACATCGCCAGGCTGCATGTTTAAAATGTCCCGTAATTTTAACTGTCTGCGCACCACTGTTGATCGCAGTGGTACCCGCACATCTAAAATATCCTCACGAATAGCTTTACTCCAGCGTTCATCTTGATCATCCACATCGGACTGAAAACCAGCATCCAGCATTTCTCGAATAGGTTCGATCATTGAGTACGGCATAGTGATGTGTAAATCACCACCGCCGCCATCCAGTTCGATGTGGAACGTTGAAATCACCACAACCTCACTTGGGCTCACAATATTAGCCAAGGCTGGGTTGACCTCAGAGTTCATGTACTCAAATTCCACATCTAAAATGGCATGCCACGCTTCTTGTAAATCAATAAAAGCCTGATCCAACACCATGCGCACCACTCGCAACTCAGTGGGCGTGAACTCGCGGCCTTCAATTTTGGCATGGCGACCATCGCCACCAAAGAAATTATCAACTAATTTAAACACTAAGCGCGAATCAAGAATGAACAGCGCAGTGCCACGCAAAGGCTTCATTCGCACCAAGTTCAAACTGGTAGGCACATACAATGAGTGCACATACTCGCCAAACTTCATCACTTGTACGCCACCCACAGACACATCAGCGGAACGGCGTAACAGGTTAAACATACTGATGCGGGTATAGCGGGCAAAACGCTCATTAATCATTTCTAGCGTTGGCATACGCCCACGCACAATACGATCTTGACTGGTTAAGTCGTATTGCTTAATCGAGCCCGGTACGGCTTCGTCATCAGTATCCACTAGACCATCATCAACACCATGCAATAAGGCATCAATTTCATCTTGTGAAAGTAAATCTTGTACGGCCATTTTAAGTCGTTCCTATCAAGGTTTTACTGCATGACTACGTTGGTAAATAACACTTGTTCAACCACGGGTTTCCCCACTTCAATCAACGCCAACTCCTGTACAGCGATAGTGGCTTTTTGCTTAAGCAGTTCCACTCCTAATGGGGTGTTGAGCTCTTCAAAGTCTTGGCTGGAAAACAACATCACCAATTGATTGCGTAAGGTTGGCATATGAATTTTCAGCTCATCAAGGTCGGCTTTATTACGCGCCATTAAGGCGACGCTGACTTGCAAATACCGCGGCTTACCTTCGCTTTTAAAGTTAACGACAAAGGCCGGCGCTAATACTTCATAAATGGCTTTTTGCTTGCTGCTGCTCTCTTGCACCTGCTCCGGCTCTGCAGTTGAGCCGCCTAAAAAAAACAACGTCGCAGCAACTGATAAAGCAATTGCTGCGATCAACGCAACAGCTGCCAGTACAATAACTTTTATTTTGTTTTTTTTCGGCGCTGCTAGTGCTTGCTCTGGAGTTTCAGGTTGTTTAGCCATTTTTTTACCATTATCTAAATATTATGCCCAACAGTTTAACAGCCTAAATATAGGATGCAGGATTGATTAGACATAATAATCAACTAAACCCAAACGGCCATCATGCTGCTCCTGAATAGCAGTCACATGCTGCACAGTTTCATCACCTGCCTCGGCTGCTGTAGCACTGCGTCCTTGTGTTGCGGAATTTTCACCCGACTCAGCATGTTGCTGTTGCGACTGATCCGAGACGTTAACGTCCACATCAGCCATGCCTTGCTGCGCGAGCATCTCGCGTAAACGGTGCATTTGTGCTTCAAGGGAGTCACGTACGCCGGCATGAGCACTGGTGAAAGTGATTTGGGTATGTTCTTGCCCCACATTCACTTTAATATCTAAACGCCCAAGCTCAGCTGGGTCTAACTTTATTTCAGCCGATTGCAAATTTTGCGCGGACATCCACATTACTTTATCAGTAACTTGTTGCGTCCAACCCGGCTGCTGCATTGCGACAGCTGGCCCTGGTACTTGACGCACTTGCTGACTAGGCAGCAAAGAATCTTGGCGCTGCTGCAAATCAGTACGAATACTTTCTGTCGCAGTGACCGCTTTGTTGTTAAGCAAAGTCTCGGGCGCTACTTTTGCACCCTCCAATAAAGTCGCTGCAGTGTTTTTATCTGTACTACTTTTTTCACTGAGTTGCTCACTGCTTTTACCCAGAGCGCTGCCCAGTAGCGCCGCTTTATCGCCAGAAGACTCGCCTTTGCTTTGCACTGTCTGCTTTTGCACGACAAGAAACTCCTCGTCCTCAGTACTCGGCAGCTCTTCACCCTCTAGAGTTTCATCCGTTTGCTTGAGTCCGGTATGGGTGGCAAGTAACAGCTTAGAATCAGAGTCACCCGCATCCCCTGCGGCCTCATCAGCATAGGCAAAGGGTGTTGCAGCCATAGCCAACAATAACAGCGGATCAATCAACTCATCGTCATTTTCTACAACCTGCTGCTCGGCATCTTGCGGCAAAGCTTTGCCGCTTTGCGCACTGACAGCCTTTTCGTCTTCTGATTGCTGTGGCTGCTCTGCAGGTTTGGCGCTGTGTTCAGAACGCGCAGCTTGAGTATCAGCGCGTTGTTTACTGGCTGCTGGCGGCTTTTCTTTAGCGGGTTGAGCAGCGGTTTTTGCTGCTGCTTGGCGGGCAGCTTGCTGCTGTTTCTCTTGCTGCACAGCAGTTTGGCGCTGCTGTGCCTGCTGGCTTTGCTGTTGCTGCGCCTTAGCTGTGCGCTGCTGCTGTTGTTGTGCATAGACTGCAGAGAAAGCAGATCCTGCTTCAGTCGGACGCTGATGAGCTGCTCGATCGGCTGAGCCAGCTTGCCCTCGCGAAGGCTGCGCTGCCGGCTGTAATAAAAAATCAGTGGTTGCCATAGTTGTGCTCCAAGCATAAACCCTTATTGACATAGCTAATGCAATATCTAAGCCAATTAAGAATATCGGGTTTATTTATGTTTTTGCCCAACCTGTCACCAGTTTCCGCCTCAGCTGCGCCATTAATTTGACTTGCTATACACTCAGCACATTGAGAAAGCGCGACTGAGCAGTATTATCAATGGTTAAATTGGCGAAATCGAAAAGCTGGCGGTCAGCCAATTGCGAAGGTGCGACATTTTGCAAAGCGCGGAACATGATATCCAAACGCCCTGGGGTTTTCTGCTCCCACTCTTGCAACATGCCCTTCACCACTTGGCGTTGTAAATTTTCCTGCGAACCACACAGATTACAAGGAATGATAGGAAACTCTTGCAGCTGGGCATACTCGGCAATATCGCTTTCTTTGCAATAAGCCAATGGACGAATCACCACATTACGGCCGTCATCCGACAGCAGTTTCGGCGGCATTGCTTTGAGGGTGCCACCAAAGAACATGTTCAAGAAAAATGTTTCTAAAATGTCATCACGATGATGCCCCAACGCCATCTTGGTTGCACCAATCTCATCAGCGTAAGTATAGAGGGTGCCACGGCGTAATCGCGAGCACAGAGAGCAGGTACTCTTACCAGCCATCAACTTTTCTTGGACGACTGAATAGGTGTCTTCTTCAATAATATGGTAGTCAACGCCTAATGACTCTAAGTAAGCTGGCAACACGTGCTCAGGAAAGCCTGGTTGTTTCTGGTCCATATTGACCGCTACCAAAGAAAACTGAATTGGCGCGACTTTTTGCAAGTGCACAAGCATGTCCAACATAGCGTAGCTGTCTTTACCGCCGGACAGGCACACCATGATTTTATCGCCATCTTCGATCATATTGAAATCAGTTACGGCTGCACCGGTGAGGCGCTGTAAGCGTTTCTGCAACTTCTTCTGATTGACTGACACACTACTCATGACATGATCCGTAACAGGTAAAACAGTCATTTTACCTGTTACGTGCAACAAACCCTAGTATCTCTAACGGCTTACTGGGTATTTTCAGCAAACATCTCTGCACCAGTGCTGCATTCGCTTAACAGAATGACGCTGTTATCTGGCTCATCTGCAGGCTGCCAAAACAATGTAGCGCTGCTGCCTTTAGTGTGCCAGCTATAGGGGCGCTTCTCATCAATAGATAAATAGCGTGCGCCTGAAGCACTCACCTCAATATTCATCGCAACTTGCTGCCCTTCAACCTGCACAACAGCATAAGAGCCACCGTTACTGGTATTGAGGTAAGTGACGGGGACCACGACACCACGCTCACACTGGTAAATAGCTTGATCAATTTGATCATTGTTTTCTGTAGCTTCCGCGGCCACAGCCATATGCCCGCCTAAGCACGCGGATAAGAGGAGTACTGTTTTGATTGATTTACGCATTTTTTCATCCTTGCTATTGAGTTTAATTGTCTAGTTAAGACACTCACAATAGACTCATACAATAACAATTTAGTTTCAAGCTTATTTAGAGAATATATTGAGTGCAATCTTGTGGATATTTTAGAAAAAACCGGCCTACTCACCACCCTGCAAAGAGTTTTGCAAAGCAACCCGGCTGGGCTGAGTGAATACCAGCTGATTCAACAACTCAAACAACTGCAGCAGCCTTTATTTATCGGTGCGAACTTAAGTGATGTATTAAGCCTATTTCGCACGCATTTTTTGCTTTTTCATGGGCTGTATCGGCTGCGCGACACTCTGCGTGCAGCTGAGCAAGATCTACAGATTAGCCCACTACTGATACAGCTTTTGCCGGCGACAACCAACTACGCAGCCGCAACTCAAGCGCTCAATTTAAATGACCCATTGCGCGCATATTATTTAGATTTAAATAACCTTACTGCGACTGATCGTGCCGCAGTAGAGCAATTGCTGAACAACATCCGCAACCAACTTGACCCTCCGGATGCTGTGCTGGAGGCTTTAGCTGAGCTGGGTATTGAGCAGCCACTGCACAGCCTCAGTAGCAAAGACTTACGCAGCCATTACCGCCAGCTAGTCAGTCGCCATCACCCTGATCGAGGTGGTTCAACGGAGCGTCTGCAACACATCAACCGAGCGATGGACATCATCACAACCTACCAAGCTTAAGCCGATAAATACTCTAGAGTTTGCAACAGCATGCTCACTTTAGGCATTGCACAGCCAGCTGCCTGCGCAGCGTCTAGAGGCGCTTGATAAATGGCTTGTAACTCCATTGGCCGCTGCAAGCTATAGTCGTGATGCATACTTGGTAAATACGCCGGCATGGCCTCAGTGACCTTGAGCATACCCTGCACCAATTGCTCAGGTAACGGATAGCCACAAGCCGTAGAGGCTGCAATAACTTCTGTCATCAAGTCAGCAATCAAAGCTCGACTGCTAGGGTTAGCCATCAGTTCGGCAGTATTGCTATTGAGCAGTACCGACAAGCCATTATAAGGAATATTCCACACCAGCTTTTGCCAACGCGCCTCTTCCAAGTGCTGCATTGCCTTAGAAGCTAACCCAGCTAGCTGAAATAATGCCGCCCCTTGCTGAGCAATAACATAGCCCTCTTCTTTGCTCACAGGGCCGCTGTGATAACCTAGGTTCACCCCGCCCTGCGCCTGATGCTCAATCACGCCAGGGGCACTGCGGTGTACGCAAATAAAACACAGCCCACCCAACAAGTGTAAGTTTTGCTGCAGCAGCGGGCGCAGTTGTTCTTCAACGGCAAACCCATTTTGCAATAACACCACTTTTCCATCAGGGGCAGCTACTTGATTAATCAGCGGTGCTAAATCTGCATTACTGGTGGTTTTTGCACCAACCAAAACCCAGTCACACTGAGGCATTTGTGCTGCATCCTGCCATGCATGTACTTCAGGCAAGAGCAGCTCACCATGCTCGGTACTGTTGACCCGCAAGCCATTGCGGCTAACCGCGTCATACTCGCTGCGCAATAAAAAATGCACTTCAAAGCCAGCTCTTGCTAACATCAAGCCATAAAAACCGCCGATGGCGCCGGTACCAATAATGCCTATGCGTGGTTGTTGTTGCTCACTCATATGTACTCTCTTACTGTTTAATACAAACGGCATACAGACAGCCGCAGCCTAAATGTTTTACCTAAGGATTAACCACTAGCGTTTCGCTGTTTAATACGCGTTTTGCTTGTAAATAGGCTTTATTCCAATATTTAGAATCAACGCTGTCTAAGCGCACAGTACCACCAGAAGAAGGTGCATGCACAAAGCGCCCATCACCGACATAGATCCCCGCATGACTGACGCGACCATGCCCAGCCGTACTAAAGAAAAGAATATCGCCACTGCGCAGGCTATTGCGCGCCACGCGCTGACCTTGCATTTGCAGCATTTGCTGGGTGGTGCGCGGTAAACGAATACCCGCTACATCGTTATACACAAAGTTAATCAAACCGCTGCAATCAAAACCTGAAGACGGCGTGTTGCCACCCCACACATAGGGAGTGCCGACCAGACCTATGGCCCGAAATAACACATCATCAGCCACTGGATTAAATGCCGCTGAAGCCGTCGCACGGGGCGCTGTCATCGGCTCGTTAACCGGTGCGTTAGATGCACACGCCGCTAAAAAAATAAAACTGGCTAAACCAACCAGACGAATACCCATCTGCATAGCACACGCCCCCTGAATAAAATAATAAGCACTATAACAAAGCAAAACGCCTTACTTTGCAAAGCTTTCTAATTGCATCTCTCTTAAGCGGCTATACGTACGGCGAAATGCAAAGGCCAAATAACCTTCGGTATACAGCGCGTCTAAAGGCACAGCCGCTTCAATATAAACCGGTATGCGTCGATCATAGCACTCATCAATCAAGGCAATAAAACGCCGCACACTGTCGTCATTTTTAGCCAAGCTAGGTAGCTGGCGATCTCCGGCCACCACGCGTTGCGCTGCATCCTCTGTGCCTCGAGCAATTTTTGCCGCTTGCTGCTGGCCACCTAACACCGGTACCGAACTGAGCAGTAAATGCTGAAAACGATCACATACAGCAATAAAGTCGAGCGCGGCAAAAGGTTGCTCACAAAGAGCCGCAAACTCACACCACAACACAGTGTCGCTATAGGCTTGCGTTACTAAACTGCGCGAGCCTAATTTAATAGCACCCTGCTCAATGGCCTGCCCAGCACTGAGGGTGTTAAATAACTGCTTAAACTCACTGCTGGATTCGGCAGTTTTAACCCAGTAACGCTGGGTTTGTTTACCCACATGCAGACGATGATCCTGCTCACCATCGACCTGCACTTCTTGCATTGCCTGCTCAATGGCAGCAATGGCTGGCAAAAACTGCTCGCGGTTAAAACCATCGTTATACAACTCTGCTGGTGGCTGATTGGAAGTGGCAACTATCACTAAGCCGCGATCAAACAGCGCCTGAAATAAGCCGCCTAGAATCATCGCATCAGCAATGTCACTGACAAACAGCTCATCAAAACACAACACTTGGATTTCACTGCGCAACTCATCGGCAATTGCTTGCAAAGGCTCAGCGGTGCCGGTTAAGCGAAATAAGCGTTGATGGATATCTTGCATAAAACGATGAAAATGCTGACGCCGCGCCGGTACCCTTAAGCTGCGATAAAACTGATCCATCAACCAGGTTTTACCACGCCCCACTCGGCCCCATAAGTACACGCCGCGGGCATCAGCGCCATTGTGTAAAGCGTCATAGCATGCTTGCAAAACCTCAACCGCATGGCGCTGCGCCGGATCATCGATAAAGCCTTGCGCAAGGGCTTGCTTATACGCCTGCATGGGACTGCAGCTGATATCATTCATAATTAACGCCCTGCCTGCCAAGCCAACACCAAGACTCCTGTAACAATGCTCAATACCGCAGCCACTTGCCAAGGATTCAATACTTCACGCAAAAATAACCAGCCAATGCCGGTGGTGACAATTAAAGAGCCGCCGACAATCAATGGATTGCCCACCGCTACATCCACACCGCGGGCATAAATCACAAAAGTTAGAATCTCGACAATACCAATCGCCACCCCAGCTAAGACCGCCAAACTGACCCCGCGCGGCGTCACATTCAGCACGACACTGTCGGCATATTTAAAATAAAGCAGTAAACCCAAACCTAAAAACGCTGCAACAAACTGCAAAATAACAGCGCCCAGCACCGCCTGAATATGATCAGCGGATAATTTAATAAACACGTTGTATAAACCAAACATGACCGCCGCTATGGCTAGCAACACATAAGGCACAGTAGATCCCCTCGGTAAAAAACACTGACAACAACCTGTCAGCATGCTGTAAAAGACCCGCCCTAAAACATAATAGCAGCGCCGCACCTGAACTGAGTGCTGATACATTGTTACTCAGCAACTATGTTCGCAGACCATCACCAGCCAAAGCAAACGGGGCATACTGCATAACCTACCGCCAGCCTAAAGTTACTGGTGTTGAAGCGCTTTAACGTCGACTAAAGCGCTTGCGGTATTCTGTAGGGGTCACGCCAGTTCTGTTGCGAAATAAACGCCGAAACGAACTGGCATCTTCATAGCCCACCTGCGACATCACCAGATCTACGCTGAGCTCGGTTGCTTCCAACAGTTTCTGTGCGGCTTCAATGCGCAGAGACTGCAGATACGCATTGGGTGGGCTGTCTAAAGCGGCATTAAAACGCCTGATCAGCGTGCGTTTCGAGACATTAAAACGTTGCGCCAACTCATCCAAAGTAAAATGTTGCGCATAATGCGTTTGCAGCCACTCTTGCACCTGCTTGACCAATTCATCTTTGTGCGGCTTGGCTAATCGCATCAAGGAATACGACAACTGGCTGTCACGGCGGTAATCAATCACAAAGGCTTTAGCAGTTTGCAGGGCTACGTCAAAACCGACAAAACGTTCAATCATGTGCAGGCCTAAGTCAAACCACGCCAAACCACCACCGGCACAATAAATATGCTCATCGCGGGTAATCAGTTGCTCTGCGGTTAGCTGCACCGCTGGATAACGCTCGGCAAACTGCTGCTTAAAGCCCCAATGGGTCGTCGCACAGCGGCCATTGAGAATGCCTGCTTCAGCTAAGAGGAAATTGCCGGTGCAATTGCCGGCAATGGTCCAACCTTGCTGATTGGCATACTGCAATAAAGCCAAGAGTTCTGGGTTTTGCGTCAACACGTCATCGATTGGTCCACCAATGGTCGGCACAATGATCGCATCCACCTGCTGTATGTCGGCGTAACTCAGCTGCGCAGCGATTTGAATGCCATTGATGCAGCGAATCGGCTGACCATCAGGACTGGCGATGCGCACATTAAAGTGGCGACCCACTTTTTCGCCCTGCACTCGATTCCAAGTCACCCCAGCCAAAGCGAACAAATCCATCACCCCGGTAATGGCCGAAGCCAAAGCCGAATCAAAACCAAGCACTACGATATTCAGCATAGCTTGTCACTTTTAGCCCCAAGAGTGGCCATATTGACAATTATCTTTGTCCGCAACAAGGTTGATACTCGTTCACAAGCCCACTTTTTCTGTCGTTGGAGTTCAAGGTGTCGAAACTTATCAATAATAAAGATTTAGAGTTTCTCCTCTATAACGTATTTAACGCTGAGCAACTGACCCAGTTACCGCGCTTTGCTGAGCATGACCGCACCACCTTTGACAGTATCTTAACCACCGCAGAGCGTATCGCCACTGACTACTTTGCCCCGCATAACGCTAAAGCCGATGCCAACGAGCCACAGTTTGATGGCAAAAATGTCACCACCATTGCTGAAGTAAAAGACGCTTGGCGGCATTTTGCCGAATCAGGTTTGCTCTGTGCCAAGCATGACTATGCCGAGGGTGGTATGCAATTACCGTCGTTGCTGCACATGGCCGCTAACAGCTTTTTTATGTCGGCCAACCCATCGACTGCAGGCTATCCATTTTTAACCAGCGCCGCCGCCAATGTGATTCATGCTTTTGGCAGTGATGAACAAAAAGCCATGTTTATTCCGGCGCTGTTCAGCGGCCGCTTTTCCGGAACCATGGCCTTAACCGAGCCTGATGTGGGCTCGTCCTTAGGCGATCTGAGCACTAAAGCCGTACCCGCCGCTGATGGCAGCTATCGCATCAAGGGCCAGAAAATGTACATCTCCGGTGGTGATCAAGACATCACCGAGAACATCGTGCACTTGGTTTTGGCGCGCATTGAAGGCGCAGAGAAAGGCGTTAAAGGTATCTCGCTGTTTATCGTGCCCAAAGTGATGACCCACCCGGATGGCTCGTTAGCTGAGCGTAACGATGTGCAACTGGCGGGTTTACTGCATAAGATGGGCTACCGCGGCACCACCTCGACCGTACTCAATTTTGGCGAACAAGATCAGTGCGTCGGTTACCTGCTGGGGGAAGCGGGTAAAGGCTTGATGTACATGTTCAAGATGATGAACGAAGCACGCATTGGCGTAGGTTTAGGCGCGGCAATGATCGGTTATCGCGGTTATTTAGCCTCACTGGATTACGCCCGCAACCGCCCACAAGGCCGCTGTGTTACTGAAAAAGGCCCAGACAGCAAGCCCATTAACATCATCGAACACACCGATGTAAAGCGCATGCTGTTAGCACAAAAAGCTTACGTAGAAGGCTCGCTGGCGCTGTGTTTACTGGCGGCACGCTTGGTCGATGAGCAAGAAGCCGGTAGCGATGGCGATGCCGGTATCTTGCTCGATTTACTGACACCAATCGTTAAATCTTTTCCGTCATTTTATGGTCCGCGTGCCAATGATCTGGCCATTCAAGTGCTCGGCGGCGCCGGTTATACCCGTGAATATCCAGTGGAACAGTGCTACCGCGATAACCGTTTAAATCCGATTCATGAAGGTACTCATGGCATTCAATCTCTGGATTTATTAGGCCGTAAACTCTGGCAGCACAACGGCAAAGGCTTAAAACTGTTAATGGCGCGCATGCACAGCACCCTCGCCTCTGCTGCACAGAAACCACAACTGGGCGAACTGGTCAGTGAGTTCGAGCACTACTTAACCCAAGTGCAAACCACCACGTTGAAGCTCGGTGGTGCGATGCAGACTGGCCAAATCGAGGAAGCGCTGGCCAACTCTGCGCTGTTCTTAGACATGCT
Source organism: Denitrificimonas caeni (assembly GCF_027498055.1). Taxonomy (GTDB): domain Bacteria; phylum Pseudomonadota; class Gammaproteobacteria; order Pseudomonadales; family Pseudomonadaceae; genus Denitrificimonas. Next base: position 1,658,238 of record NZ_CP114976.1, on the reverse strand, counting down.
GGGTAAAACTGTGGTCGGCTGGTTGTGGCTGGAGATGGCCGATAAAGCCTTGGTCACCTTTGCAGCTTCCAGCAACGCTGAGGACACAGACTTTGTTGCCGGTAAGTTACAAGCGGCGCAGTATTTTATTCGTTGGGAAATGCCAGAAATAGAACTGCAAGCACGTTTACTGCAGCGTTTTGATCGCAGCTGCTTAGATATGCAAAGCGCTTGGTTCTAGGTTATGTTCAATGGGACGCGCTGAATATTCTGGGTAACACGCCAGACCATTATTCAGCGCGCCTTTAGTAAACCCTGAATAGAAAGGAGCAGCGATGAGCAGCGAAAACAAAGTGTTGGTTGAGGCCAGTGAGCATATTCTGACGATCACCTTCAACCGCCCAGAAAAACTCAATGCACTGGATCCTGAAAGTTTCCACCTGTTGGCGCAGGCACTGTATCGACTGCAACATGACAGCGAACTGCGCGTTGGTGTTATCCAAGCCAACGGCAAGCACTTTACCGCAGGTTTAGAGTTGGATAAGTGGGCACCGATCTTTGCCACAGGCCAAGCTCCCGAACTGCCGCAAGGTGAAATCGATCCTTATGGCATTGCTGGCGAAACCTTAAGCAAACCCTTAATCATGGCTGCGCAGGGTCTGTGCTACACCTCAGGCCTTGAGTTGCTCCTCAATACCGAGATCCGTTTGGCCACCGCTGCAACACGTTTCGCGCAATTGGAAGTGCAGCGCGGTATTTACCCGTGTGGCGGTGGCACCGTGCGTTTACCAGAAGAGATTGGCTGGGCGCGCGCGCAGCGTTACTTGCTCACCGGTGATGAGTTTAACGGCCAACAAGCCTATGACTGGGGCATGCTTACCGAGCTGTGCGAACCTGAGAATCTGCAACAACGTGCCCGCGAGCTGGCGCTTAAGGTTGCTGCCGCTGCGCCACTGGGCGTACAGGCCGCACTGACATCCTCAAAGCTTGCGCGTTTGCATGGCGATAGCGCAGCGCTATCCGAGGTATTTGATGATTTGGCCAAGGTCATGGCCAGCGAGGATGCCGCTGAAGGTGTGCGCTCCTTTTTGGAACGCCGCACTGCGGTGTTTACAGGGCGCTAAGGCGTTACTTTTTTACTGCGTGCTTATGCAGTGCCAGCTATGGCTGCGTAAAGACGCCGCAAGTATCTCCCTGTAGGCTCCACACGGCCATCCATGGCGGTGTGGGCTTTACTTCGCTACACCTGACCCTGGCTGTTAAGTTTCGTGTGTGTTGAAATCATTTACTCATGAGTGCGATGCATGCCGTACTCCGGGATAGGTGTTTGTCCGTCGATGACCCCATCCAGGGTTCAACTCCGGCGCTGCGCCATCCATGGCTCCGCTCATCACACCAACCCCGAAGTACTCGTTGATCAGCGCAGTTGTTTACATGTCTTCTCTAGGCGCAAAGCGAATAAAACCGTGGTTTTTATGCTCTATTCATGCGCCATGCATAGAGCAATACGCTATACGCACTAGGCTAACCCTGTAGGTGAGCTATTTGCGTTCACAGTAAGCGCTCTGCGCAATTTTCTCAGCGTGCCCAGATACGTCAGCATAAATGCGACCCTATGATTCTGTTCTCCACAAAAGAGACTTACGCACATCTAACCAAACATACACCTGGTCAGCGTGTGCTGCGCTGGGTCTGTGGCGAGCGCAGCCAGGGATGGCGTAGCGCCCGAATCGAGCCCTGGATGGGCTCGTTAAGGGAAGAACAGACTTAGCGCAGTACGCACTAGGCTAACCCTGTAGGTGAGCTACTTGCGTTGACAGTAAGCCCTCTACACAACTATCTCAGTAAGCCTAGATACGTGGGCATAAATGCCACCCTACGATTTTGCGGCCTCCTCTGCCTCAGCAGGAATATGAAACAACACCACATACAGCAACGGCACAACCACTAAAGTCAGTACCGTAGCAAAGGCCAAACCAAACATAATCACCACCGCCATACTTTTAAAGAACGGATCCCAAAGCAGTGGTGCCACCCCTAAAATAGTGGTCAAAGCACCCAAGAAAACAGGCCGTGCACGGCTCACCGCAGCATCAATCACCGCGATAAAGCCCGGCTTACCCTCAGCTATTTCCGCGTCCGCCTGATCCACCAAAACAATTGAGTTTTTCACCAGCATCCCAACCAAACTCAAGCAACCCAAAATCGCCATAAACTCAAACGGCACTTGGAAAATCACCAACCCCACCGTCACCCCAATAATAGCCAGTGGTGCCGTCAACCAAATCACCAGAGGCTGCCGCAATGCGTTAAACATCAACACCACAGCTAAAATCATCGCAGTAAAGCCGTAAGGTGCTGAAATCGCTAACCCCTCGTTAGATTCATTCGAATCCTTATACTCACCATGCCATTCCAAGCTGTAGCCCGGCGGCAATTCGATTGCCTCAACTTTTGGTTTCAGCCGATCAAATAGCGGATTAGACTGCTCTCCAGGCAACGGATCTGCTTGCGCTTTAATAGTAGGGAAACGGTCTACTCGGCGTAAAATAGCATCCGACCACTCCACCTGCACATCACTGACCAACTGACTCATGGGCAAATACTTTTGCGCTGTAGGGCTATAAACCTGAACGTTTTCGATATCTTGCGCCAAAGAACGCTCCCCAGCAGGAGCACGGGCAATAATTGGAATGAGCTTATCTTTTTCCCGATAAACACCGACCCGCTCACCCGTAAAGGTGCGGTTTAGCGCTTGACTGATCTGCGTAATGTCCACCCCAGCACGGCGCGCGGCCACCTCATTGACCACAGGTCGCAATACCGGAGTCTTCTCACGCCAATCATCTTGAATAGCAATAGCGCCAGGATCATCAGCCATAATAGCTTTTGCCTGCTCAGCCAGTTGCCGCAGCACAGCAGGTTCTGGGCCCTTAAAAGCCACCTCAATCTTCTTTCCACCACCGCGGCCCAGCATAAACTTCCAAACTTTAATTGCCGCTAATGGATGACGCTCAGAGAGCTCATTTTGCAACTCGTCAACCAGCTCAGCAATGCCATTGGCATCATCGACATCAATTAATAACTGACCATAACTGCTATTGGGATCTTCGGGACTATACGTCAGCATAAAACGCAAACCGCCCTGGCCGACAAAGCGAGTGATATGGGTGACACTGTCTTTTTCGTAGACGTAAGCAGCCATTTTCTCAAGTTCTTTGGCAGTTTCACGAATGTCTGAACCTTGTGGCAAGTACATATCCACCACAAACTGCGGACGCGCCGAGTCCGGCATAAACCCAGGTTTCACCCAGCTAAAGCCAAATATTGCACTGATTAATAAGCTCAGCATAATTACGCCAGTGAGCAAACGTTTACGCAGCGCCACATTTAATAAGCGGCGATAGCGGTACAAAATACCTGTTTGCTTTTCTGCCGTACCTGCAGGGATAACTTTAACCTTCAACATAGCCACACAAAGCAATGGGGTTAAGGTCACGGCAAATAACCAGCTAAATAGCATCGAGTACAGAATCACCCAAAATAGCGAACCAGCGTACTCGCCCATATCCGTGGGTGATAAACCAATGGCACTAAAGGCTAGAATCCCCACCAAGGTACCACCCAGCAGGGGAAATTGAGTGCTCTTGACCACGGCAATTGCAGCACTTTCTGCGCGCTCGCCTTTTTGCATGCGCACCAAAATACCGTCAGTCACCACAATGGCATTATCCACCAGCATACCAAGGGCAATAATCAGCGCCCCCAGCGAGACCCGCTGCATGGCAATATCGTCCATATACATCGCAATTAAAGTGCCAGCCACTGTCAGCAATAAAACGCTGCCAACAATCACGCCACTGCGCCAACCCATAAATAAGATCAACACCAATACGACAATAGCCACAGCCGCAGCCAGGTTGGCAATAAAACCGTCTACCGCCTCACGCACGGAGTCTGATTGATACGAAACAATTTGCAGATCAATCCCCAGCGGACGCTGCGACTCAAGTTCTTGTAAGCGTGCCCGTACCGCATCGCCAACATCGACGACATTACCACCCGCAACCTGTGAAATGCCCAAACCAATGGCGGGTTGGCCATCATAATTCATTAAAGCCCGTGGCGGCTCCATCGTGGAGCGTGTGATATTGGCGATATCTTTTAAGAAAATCACCTGCTCACCGCTAGCAGAACCCAAGGCGATATTGCCCAGCGCCTCCACTGAGTCCAACTGCCCTATTGGGCTAAACTGCACCCGCTGCGGGCCAACTAATAGGTCACCTGAATCAGTAATGACATTTTGCTGGCGCAAGGATTGATAAATTTCATCCTGCGAAATGCCCAGCTGCGCGGCTTTTGCGGATGCTATTTCAATAAAAATAGCTTCATCTGGCTCACCTAAGGTTGCGACGCGAGCCACCCCTGGAACTTGCAACAACTCACGCTCTAAAACATCCAGATAGTCTTTAATTTCTTGCAGACTGTAACCTTCGCCGGTCACTGCAAAAAACAGGGCAAATACGTCACCAAAGTCATCATTAACAATAGACGGGCCAGCCCCCGGCGGCAGTTTGTGCTGAGCGTCATTGACTTTGCGCCGCAGCTTATCCCAGACCTGCTCAAGGTCGGCTTTACTGGGGGCAAACTCCAGTTCAATCTCGACCTTAACTAAGGAGTTTCCCATCCGTGACACCGAGGTCACTTCTTTGATTTCCTGCAGCTGCTGCACCGCCTCCTCAATCACCTCAGTGACTTCTTCGGCCACCTGCGCCGGTAAAGCCCCAGGGTACAGTGTAGTAATCGCAGCCTGACGGATTACAAACTCTGGGTCCTCAAAACGGCCCAGCTTTTCATAGCTGATATAGCCACCCAGAAGTACCAAAACCGTTAGCATCCAGGCAATGGTACGCTTTGAAAGTGTTAACTCAGCAATATTCACTGTATTTTCGCCCTATATTTATTCGCTGCTCTGCTTACAGAGATCTGACCAACATTGCATCACGTAGCTGACTGACTCCGGCGGTTACAATTGTTTCACCACCTGCCAAGCCACTTTCAACAACCACATCAGTATTTAACACATCACCTAATTTAACCGTCTGGAAAGCGACCCGCGAACTGTCTGGATCAAACACCCAGACCCCTGTGACACCATCAGCATTCGAGAAAACAGCTTGCAATGGCACTCGCACCGGTCCATTTCCGACAGCCTGAAGCTCTTGTTGCGGGATCACATCCACAGACATTCCTGGCAAAACTGTAATTTCATAACCGGGTTTGAGCGTCAGCACCACCTCATAGCTTTGCGTTTGCTGATCACTGTCAGAGGAGAATGATTTTAAAGTCACCGGCAATAACAACTCGGGCTGATCCGCAAAGACGGCATAACCGGCCACCTGTTTTGGCGTATTACGGACAATGCGCTCAGGCACGTTAATAACAATTTCGAGATTATTCAGATCTTGCAGGCTCACAATGGCTTCTTTATCTTGCACATTGCTAAAGTTTTCCACATAACGCTTAGTCACCACACCAGTAAAAGGTGCAAGCAAACGGGTGTCATCAAAATCTTTTTTAGCCAGAGCGTAGTCTGCTTGAGCCACATCCATAGCGGTGCGCTGCTTATCCACTTCAGCTTTGGCAATCACTTGGCTGCGCTGCCACAACTGATCAACTCGCTGATAATCGGTGCGCGCCTTATTGTATTGAGCCAACGCCGAACGCATTTGAATTTTATAGTTGGCATCGTCTAGCTGCGCAACTAACTGGCCCTTCTCAATGAGCTGCCCTTCTTCTGCAGGCAATTGAACAATTCGCCCAGGCACATTAAAGGCTAAATCAGCACGCTGAGCAGCACGCACTCGACCGGGAAAACGCAAACTTGAAGTTTTATCAGAGCTTCCCACTACCATCATGGGCACAGGCCGCGACACCTCAACCGGCTCAGTAACAGCATCTCCGTCACTGCATCCACTTAACGCGGCGAGCACCATGGCACTTAACAACCAGCCAATACGCTTCATCAACCTTTACTCCTGATTTAGGCACTGGTTGCCCTAGATAGATTAGTGCCAGAATAAAACAGCCCTACATAATCACTGAAGCCACAGCACTAAGCAACGCACTTCATACCCAAAATGGGTATCATCGCCACAACAATCTGCTTTTAGCCAGCCGAGTAGGAAGCAATATCGCCATGCCATTGAGTTACGAAAAGATCACCTACAACTTCGGGCATATTTTTCCCGCCCATGTCGAAGCGCTGTGTGAGTTACTGATAGCGCTACGCCAGCAATTTTTTGGCGACCTCGATTTAATGTTGATTTTAGCCATTATCAGTTCACGGGCCCTACCGGCTCGACAAAGCTCAAGTATGAGCTACCAGCAGTTTATAAATGATCACAATAAAAAGCGTGCTGACCAACCAATAAACATTCAGTCAGTGGTGGAGTGCAGCGGTATTGCACGCGAAACTGTGCGGCGCAAAGTCCACAAATTGGAAGAGCTAGGTTTTATCGAACGTGACAGCCGTGGCATGCTCACAGTAACTGTTAAAGCCTTGAACACGCTGGCCCCAGCTACTGAGGCCAGCTTGCAGTATTTAGTTGCCATAGTTTCCAGTAACGACACTGTCACAGTCTAAGCGCCAGTCCCTGAAGCCCGCCCTAACAAGATAAACAGCGGGTAATTGCGGCCATTTTTATGCGCTATCGAAAAAATTTCACGATAACTCAAGTCTTTAAAACCAGCCTGCGCCGCAGCTTCTAATAACTGCTGCGGATCAAAACCTAAATGCACAACCCCTTTGGCCGCATTATCACCGTGGAAACTGCCATCTTCGCTGTACAAGTCAACAATGGCCAACTGACCATTTTCTATTAAGCATTGCCGCATACAACTCAGCAACTTAGGAATATCAGCCACATGGTGCAGGGCCATGCTGCTGACAACTCCTGCATAGCTTTCACTTAAGCCGCAAAAAATATCATGTTCGAGAGTGCTGATATTCGGCACATTTTTCGCAGCCAGTTTGGCCAGCATCGCAGCCGAAGTATCCAATGCGGTCACCTGCCCCACCTGGTCGGCCAAAGGCACACTCAACGCACCTGTTCCCGCACCGAAATCTAACCAGTGCTGGCTTTTATCCAGCGTCAATAAAGGAAAAAATCTCTCGCTTAACTGTGCTAGCTGCTGAGAAATAGGACTGTGCTCAAAACGCTCAGCAGCTTGGGCAAAATGTGCCTGCGCTAAAACCTGTGATGTATCTGGCATAACATCGCCCTCCAAAATACTATACAAAACAACAATATATCCTATGCTCGCACAAATGCGCAGGCCAGTCCGTTTAGCTCACGCCAGCCAGCCCATCTTTTTGGCCTTGCTTCAACATTTGGCCTGCCAACCTTTGCACATCAATAGACTCTGGGTGACACTTGCATTGAACCGCCATTGGTCACCAGCAATCCAGCAGAGAGTATTATTATGAGTAATCAGAGCCACAACACCGATCTGCCCTGTACCACCAAGGCCGGCGACGCAGCCATAGAACTGTTGCTGCAGCCTAAAGAACAAGAACTTGGGGGCTTCACCGTACGGCGCAGTGTCCCGAGTCGAGGCGCGCGCCGAATTGGCCCTTGGGTTTTCTTTGATCATATGGGTCCAGCATACTTTCCTGCAGGTGATGGAGTGAATGTAATGCCGCACCCGCATATCAATATAGCCACTGTGACCTATTTGCTTGAAGGCGAGATGCTCCATCAAGACTCTGTGGGCAGTGTGCAAAAGATTCGCCCTGGGGACTTAAACTTGATGGTCGCTGGCTCAGGCATTGTCCATTCTGAACGGCAATCTGCTGAAGTCAAAAGCCAGCCACACTGCATCCATGGTTTCCAGTTATGGCTCGCGTTGCCAGCTGCTGGTGAGGAGACCGCGCCAGCTTTCTATCATTACAATACCGAGCAAATTCCCAGTGTTGATGTGGCTGGTGTAGCGGTGCGCGTGTTAATGGGTAGCGCTTATGGCGTTACCTCCCCAGTAAAAACCTTTAGCCCAACCTTATACCTTGAAGCACGACTTAGAGCCGGCCAGCCCTTAACTCTAGCTCAGGCGGCTATGCGCGGCTTGTATGTGGTCACAGGCGAGATCAACATCCAAGACTCAACCGTTAGCGCAGAGACATTAGCGGTATTGGCCGCTGAGCAAGAAATCACTATCACGGCCAAATCTGACAGCCAAGTGGTGTTAATTGGGGGTGATGACATTGGCCACCGCTATATGGACTGGAATTTTGTTTCCAGCCGCATTGAGCGGGTCAAGCAGGCTCGTCAGCAGTGGATTGACCAGCAATTTGCTAAGATCCCAACGGACAACCAAGAATATATCCCCTACCCTCATATAACCCGCTAAACAAATATTTGCTGCGCTATATACGCATAAGATATAGCGCCGCTCACTCAGCCGTAACCCCATCCCACTCCACCTTATAAGCAGCACATCCAGAGCTTCGAAGAAAATCATTCTAAAAAAATTGAACCTTATGCCCAAAGCCTGTTCATATATAGTAAGCAATACAATAACTGGAGTATATTATGTTCAGTAAGAAATTATTAATTAGCGCTACCACCGCAGGTTTTTTATTAACACCCTTTGCCCTGCAAGCAGCAGATCCTGTTTCTAACGTAGGTATCACTGGTAGCCATAACAAATACAAGCTGTCATCTGATATAAACGCGCTAGATAATAACAAACAACGTATGCCTAAAGCCGGTATTTATTACAACTACGGTAATAAAATGACGGGTACTGAAGGCTTAATTTACCAAGCTGGTATTGAAGCTAAATACGGTAAGAAAAGTGACGTCAAAGACAAACAAGCTGTGGCCGAAGCAGATGTTGGTTATCGTCTGGATTTAGGTAACCGTAACTATATTGATGGTATCGTAGGTGCTGGTTACCGCTACAGTAAAGTTGACGACACTAAGGGTAACGATGTGCGCTTCACCACCAAGTCACCCTTTGCTAAAGCTGGCGTAGGTTTCAACCATAAAGGTGACACTGTACTTACCCGCTTAGAAATTGGCACACGCTACAACATTAACTCTGAAACAAAAGTTAAAGTTCAGCATTTAGGCAGCACTACAGTAGATTTAAAAGACAAATACAACCCTTATGCAGAATTAAACTTTATGTGGGATAAAGGTTATAACGACCTGCCACTGACCGCTGGTCTCTACTACAATAAAACCAACTACCAACTGAAAGATAAACGCGATATCAGCAACACCAAGTTGAAGAATGATGAGTTTGGTGTAAAAGTTGGTTTAGCCTTCTAAAGAAGACTTTTACATTAGTCTCTAATATAGCTTATAACTCATAAGCAAAACGGCCCGATGCATCACTCATGCAGCGGGCCTTTTAATTATAAAAATAATATATGCAAATCGCATAATATGAAAAACATTAAAGCATTATCTTCAAAGCCCAGTACGGCACTAGATTGAGCATTATAATAGCTAACTTATAACGACCTAAAAAGCTAAAATAGAGAGTATTTAAATCTGCAGTATCGAGGGTTATATACTTTACATGCAATGTTTTCACTTGCGCGTTAAATACCACTAAAACAAAAGCGGCAAAAACCAACAAACCTATATTTAAGACCGTACTCCAGCCGAAAAAAGTTGCTAGCGTAGTTAAATCTGACATGAGTTGGCACTCCTTTTTTGCGTGCCCAAGCAGCTCAATGCTACTTTATCGCATCAGCTATCCAGTCAGAAAACCCATCTGGAACAATCAGCTCATGCTGTGCACGGGTACAAGCAGTGTACAGGCTGGAAAATAAACGTGCGCGACTGTCTTGGTTATCGTAGGCAGTGGGGGTAATCAGCAAATCTTTAGATAAATAAACACTGGAAAACTCCATGTTTTTAGTGTCACTGACTCTTGCCAAGGTTATTTTACCGTTGCCTTTGCGCATATGGCGGTCCACCGCTGTTTGAAAATCTGCCTGTGAATAGCCTTTTTGCAACATACGCTCCACCGCTTGAAACGATGGGTTAGTGGCCATTGCTACACTTAAAGCATCCCAACTGGCGTAACGAAAAATTAAACCGTGCCGCGGCCGTGTGCCATGGCTATATAGCTCAATACAGTCTTGGGCAAAAGTCATAAAGTCTTTGAAGGTCGAGCGTGATAAACGAAACGATGCCCCCGCATGACTAAGGCGCTGAAACCAAGCAAACAAATCAAACTCATCAGCCACAATAATAGTGGTTGCTTGCTGTGGTATCTGCCAGCCTCGGTAATGCTGTAGGTTAGTGCAATGGTCGGCCCGCCCAGCAAACAGCTCTTTGCTACTGCCTGGATGCGCTTGAATCAACGGGTTAATCAGGTTTTCTACTTGTTTCCCCAAGCGGATCGACTGGGTAATATAGCGCTGCCGAATTAAAGTATTACGCTCTGGCGCCATACCACTTAGGTTTTGCAGCTCATCACTTAAAGTAATCACCGCATGAGGACTGCGATCTAGTATTTGTAGCATGGGCCGCGGTATATCATGGGCTTCATCCACAATAATGTGACTGTATTGCGTATCTAAAACCTCTGCTGTGAGCGACATCAGCTTGATCCGATGATAGCCACGAATTGGCAGACGTATATGTGGCTCTGACGGCTGATTAAGCTCAGACCAATAACGCTCAACCATCTCTAACAAAACCGCAACATCCAACGCCACTAAGCTACTGGCGACACCTGCGGGTAGATGCTCAACCGCAATGTCTTGCGCTGTTGTATTGCAGTAACTGGCCACAGTACGCGCACAAATACTGGCAATTTGTTCCGGTGATAAATAACCAATCGATGGCAAGCCCAGCCACTGCGCCACCTGTACATGACTGACTTGCCAAGTGTATTGCCCACGACTTTTATCTTTTAAACGCCAGCTATTGGCCAATAAATTACTGTCCAGCACCAACCCTACAGCTTGAGCAAAGGTCATGGCTGGGAAGTGCTCACCGGCCCGAGCCTGTAGTGCTTGCAGCTGCCCATAGGTTTGCGCCAAGAGCAAAGTGCGCTTAGGTTCTAGCAGTTCAGTAAAACGACTGATCAAATGGGTTTTACCAGAGCCAGCATAACCCTGCACATTAAAGGACTCATCAGGCGCTGCTAAGAACTCACGCAAAGCTCTATTTTGCGGATCAGTCACCGATAATTCAGCCTGATACTCATCAAAATAAATTTTCTGCAGTGGCATCACTTCGCGTTGATACTCAGCGCTAAAAGAAAAGAGCCACTCCGCATCAGCATCCAAGTAGCGCTCTGGCTCAGCGGGATGATCATCATCTAGCAAGCTTACTTTAAGACTCGCCAAGTGCGACAAACCTTGTGCAAACTGCTGCGCACTAAAACGTTCAGCCACCAAGCTTTGAAAGGTCTGTGGCAAACCTAGGTTAGCTTGATTGCCTGTGCTGATAATGTGTGCCAATTGTCGCTGCATGGATGCTAGCGGTGCCTGCTGTTGCGCCAGCTTTTCGGCATTTTGAATAAACAACACAGCAGCCAATTGCGGCACAGAGGCTGAACTGAAAAACTCAGGCAACTCACCATCAGATAAACGCTGAGCTACTGTGCGGTACAGGGGTAAAAAAATCATTGGGCTCTCGCTGCTGCTGAATATTACCAATTGACAGCTATCCAGCTGTGCTCACCGCAACCTGGGGATGCGCACAGTAAACGTGAATAGTCTTGTCTGGATCAGCATTTTAACAGAGACACCTAAAGTATCTGCTTTATCTAACAAAACAGGCCAGCCCCTACAGAAAATCGAGGATACTGGCCTGTTGAGCAGCAAGCACTGCGTAATAACAACATCTTGATAACGCAGGTAATTATTCAGCGTTTACTTAACCAACACGCTCAATAATCAAAGCAATGCCCTGACCACCACCGATGCATAAGGTGATCAAACCATAACGGCCACCGGTGCGCTCCAGCTCATACAGGGCTTTCACAGTTAAAATCGCACCGGTTGCGCCCACTGGATGCCCCATACCGACTGCACCGCCGTTAGGATTCACTTTTTCAGCAGGAAAGCCTAGCTCTTGCGCCACGGCCATTGCTTGCGCAGCAAAGGCTTCGTTGGACTCAATCACGTCCATATCGGCAATGCTTAACCCCGCTTGCGCTAACGCCTTAGGCACTGCGGCAACTGGGCCCAAGCCCATAAATTTCGGATCCACACCAGCAAAAGCATTCGCTACCAGACGCGCACGCACCTTTAAGCCCAACTCAGCGGCAGTCTTCTCATCTGCCAACAGCAACGAAGCAGCGCCATCATTAATACCGGAAGCATTGCCTGCGGTGACTAAACCATCTTTCTTAAAGGCCGGTTTGAGCTTGGCTAAATCCTCTAACGATACGTGCTCGCGCACATGCTCATCGGTGGCAAACTGCACTTCTTCACGGCCTTTACGCACCGCAACGGGCACAATTTGCTCAACAAAACGACCTTCTGCCGTAGCTGCAGCCGCTTTTTGATGGCTGGCTAACGAGAACTCGTCCAACTGCTCACGGGTAAAGCCATATTTTTCTGCAATATTTTCTGCAGTAATCCCCATATGTCCAGTACCAAAAGGGTCGCTTAAAGTCCCTAAGGTTAAATCTTGCACCGTACTATGCCCCATGCGTAAACCTGAGCGCACCTTAGGCAACAAATAGCCGCCTTGGCTCATGGACTCAGCACCACCGGCCAGTGCCAGCTTACTGTCACCACTTTCAATCATTTGCGCCGCAGAAATAATCGCTTGTAGCCCTGAGCCGCATAAGCGACTGACATTAAAAGCCGCCGAGCTTTCATCTAAGCCTGAATTGAGCGCAATATGCCGCGCTAGGTAAGAGTCTTGCGCGGCTGTAGGAATAATATGCCCATAAACTGCATGATCAATCTGCTTGGCATCAACACCGCTGCGTTTAATCACTTCTTGCGCTGTGGCAGTCCCCATTTGCTCTGGTGTTAAGCCAGATAAACTACCAGAAAAACCGCCAATGGCAGTACGTACACCGTCAACAATCACCACCGAATTAAATTTCATGCGTAATCCTTATAATGAGTTATTTACCAAGCATTGAGCGAGCAATCACTTCTTTCATAATTTCCGAAGTCCCCGCATAAATGGTTTGCACCCGCGCATCCACATAAAAACGTGAAATTGGATATTCCAAAGTGTACCCATAGCCACCAAACAGCTGCAAACACTCATCAATGGTTTTGCACTGCATTTCAGTTAACTGCAGTTTAAGTACCGCAGCATCAGCACTGCTCATTTTCTGCTGACGGTATAAAGCCACGCAATGATTAAAGTACGCACGGCCCATATCAATTTGCGCGCGCACTTCAGCTAATTTAAAGCGAGTGTTTTGAAAACTGGCAATGCTCTGGCCAAATGCTGTGCGCTGTTTGACATAGTCGAGGGTCAGCGCCAATGCACCTTCCATGGCACCCAGTGCTTGTGCGCCAACACCCAGTCGCTCACGGGGCAACTCCTGCATCAAATAGGCAAAACCTGCGCCCTCCTCGCCCAACAACGCATCAGCAGGCAACAACATATCTTGGAAAAACAACTCGGCGGTATCACTGGCATGCTGGCCGATTTTTTGAATGGCTTTACCGCGCGAAAAGCCTGGCAAAGCGCTATCCACTAAAAACAGCGACACCCCTTTAGCGCCAGCCGCAGGGTCAGTTTTAGCGCAGACAATCACCATATCGGCGATCATGCCGTTGGTAATAAAGATCTTTGAGCCATTCAGTTGCCAGCCATCGGCGACGGGTACGGCGCGGGTTTTTATATTGGCTAAATCACTGCCTGCGCCCGGTTCGGTCATGGCGATGGCGCTCATCACCTCACCGGTGGCCATGCGCGGTAACCACTGCTGCTTTTGCGCGGCGCTGGCCAGATGCTCGACATAAGGAATCACAATATTGGCGTGGATATTATAGGCGCTGGCCAAGCCTCCAAAACCACGGCGAGAGATTTCTTCAAGCACCAACTGAGTAATACCAAAGTCTGCGCCCGTGCCGCCATATTCTTCGGCCAGATCAATGGCAAGCATGCCTGCCGCGCCCAGCTTCAACCAAAAATCTCGTGGTATTTGCCCTGCCGCTTCCCAAGCGTCGTAATGTGGGTCAGCTTCTTGCGCTAAAAAGCGGCAAATCATTTCGTAGAATAGCTCAGTAGTGTCATTGTGCTCATTCATGCTTGCAGCTCCTCACGCAGTAGACGTTTTAAAATTTTTCCTGCAGTGCTTTTCGGTAAGGTTTTACTGAATACAATACGCTTAGGTAGCTTATAACCGGCCAGATGCTGGCGCGCATGCTCAATTATTTAAAGGTCAGCCAGATCAGCTTTACCCTACAAGCCAACACGGCATCTTGAGCCAAAGCATAGCTTCGCATACACAATAAGTTGTTAAAAACAAAAAGTGAGGCTGCAAGCACACAGTGCTTGCAGCCTCAGGCACGCAGAAGTATTTTATTGTAGTGTTAACTGCATTGCATATATTGAGTTGAAGCTGTCCATTAACAGCTGCAATAAAGCAGCTAGATAATTACAGCATTGCTTTACTCAACAACAGTTAGACCTTGATATTTTCAGCACTCCACTTCGCTAATGGCAGGCCCCAGTTGGGTACGCGGCCGTGATTGCGGAAGAACATTTCTTTGTATGCCAACTTCTGTGCATACGGCAAATGCCCCATTCGCAGCTCTTGAATATCACCACCAAACCATGAAGTGGCGTGGATATAAAACGCTTTACCACCGCCCATATCACCGATACAGACAACTTCTGGCATCCAGGGTGCATCAGCTTTTTCAGCTTCCATCATGCCAACTTCTTTAGCAATCTGTCGGGCAACAATTTCAGCTTCTTGGTGACCAATCGCCCCCAGTTTAGGCACAGTAAGCGCTGCTGCATCACCGCAAGCAAAGACTTCTGGATAGTCAGGGTTGCGCATCCGCATATCCGTAACAACAAAGCCAACCTCATCAGATATAGGTAAACCTTGAAGAAAGGCGTGCGGCTTCCAATTCGGGAAGACAATATTCAGTTCAGTCTCGAGTTTCTGACCGTTAGCAAATTCAATGCCTTCAGCAGTGAGACGTTGAATATCCTCAACCTGATTGATGTACTTAAACCCCATCGATGACGCTGCTTCCAAGAGCTGTCCCACAACTTTCTCACCAGCATCCTCAGCAATCAATTTACCTGGAGTAAACATGGTGATATTTTCTGGGCCACCTTTGTTATTTTCTTGCAGCCAATGCGCAAGCGCTAAGGAAACTTCTACCGGCGGGCCTTCACAAGCTGCAGCTGCTGTTGGTAGCCAGTCTGGACGCCCCCGTGTTCCTTGCTTAAACCGAGCAGATCCCACCGCAATTGGACCGCCCTTATAGTCATTGTTTAAGTAGTCAATGAGTTTATTGGCGTGAAATGCATCGGTAACCGTATGGCCATGCTCGGCAAAACCCTCAATATCCCGCAGAGCCAATTCTGCTCCAACAGCTACGACTAAATAGTCATAACTGATCTTATAACTCGGCGATCCAGCCCGCTCATTGGGCTGCACCTCCACAGTACGATTTTCCAGATCAATACTCATAATTTCAGCTTGGCGAAAGGTCACATAATCACGGGCCAAAGTACTCACAAGCTCCATATGCATGGTCACAGCTGGGTCACGCCCCTCAAATATTTCTAAGGGTATATTTGGAATGTAATCAAGGTATGCCTTACGGTCTACAACAGTGATATCTACTTTATCTTTCACATAGTCACGTATTTTTTGTGCAGCCCCAAGCCCAGCAAAGTTGCCGCCAAGAATGAGAACGCTTGGTTTAGATTTTGTCATATGATCGCCCTCGTAACTATTATCAAAACATTACTATTAGTGTGGCTATTCGACATTACTTCTTTGCTTTAACAATTGCAAAACATAATCTATCAATCGGTATTTTTTAAAGCCAAATTCAAGCTATATTAGTTCAGTGTCAAATACTGCATAGTGCTACTTTGCACTCGCTCAAATTTAAATGAGGAAGTAAATATGATCAGTTACGTAACGTTAGGTGTCAGTGATTTAGCTGCAGCAAAAAAGTTTTATAGCGAACTCTTCGCCGATGAGGGCGCTAAAGTATTGCTAGACGGCGAACGCATCAGTTTTATAGGCAAAAGCATGGCCGCACCAATGCTTGCGGTATGCACTCCATTCAACCAAGAACCTGCATCTGCCGGTAACGGCACCATGGTGGCATTTGCACAAAAAGGCAAAGCAGAGGTTGATGCCATGTACAATAAAGCCATTGCCCTAGGGGCCAGCTGTGATGGTGCGCCGGGTGAGCGTATCCCTAACGCATTCTATGGCGCCTATGTCAAAGATGCGGACGGCAATAAACTGTGCTTCAACCACTTTATGATGTAAGACAAAACTCATGCAACTCAATAGCGACTTCAGTCAACGTATCGTCATTCTTCCCGATCAATATGCCTTTATTGACTCACCTTTGGCGGGCGTCAGCCGCATGATGCTGGAGCGCGCTGGCAATGAAGTTGCACGGGCCACCAGTATTGTGCGCTATGCCGCCGGCAGCGGTTATAGCGCCCATACCCACAACGGTGGCGAAGAAATCCTCGTATTAGACGGCATTTTCTCCGATGAGCATGGCGATTACCCCACAGGAACTTACCTGCGTAACCCGCCTGGCACCGCCCATCAGCCCTTCTCTAAAGAAGGTTGCACTTTACTGGTCAAGCTCTGGCAGTTTGCCGCTGGCGATAATACTCAGCTCGCTCTCAACACCCAGCAAGCCAAGTGGTTGCCAGGCTTGGTGGCGGGTTTATCCGTGCTACCACTGCATGAGCACGATGGGGTCAACACAGCCTTGGTGCGCTGGGCGGCAAATACCCAATTCAATCCACACACCCACCCCGGTGGTGAAGAAATATTAGTACTGGAAGGCGTGTTCTGCGATGAGTTTGGCCAATACCCAGCTGGGAGCTGGCTCAGAAACCCCAGATACAGCAGCCACCGCCCCTTTACCCAAGCACAAGGTGCCTTGATCTATGTAAAAACAGGTCATCTGGGAGCAGGCTTATTGGGCGATCATTTTATCAACCCAGCAGTGCAGTGATAGTATATTGCTGACCAACACAGCTATTTTTACATTTCATAGGTGCCTGCCTTGTACAAAGACCTAGCGTTTGATCACGATGATGAATTGATCGATGAACTGAGAGACTTAGATTACGAACAAGGGGATGACTCCTTATTTGACTCTGATTATCGCGACCTCAATTTTGATGACTACTCGATGGATGAGCCGGATATTATTTTAGATGTACCCTATGTACCCACCGATGAAAAAATAGTCCATGCCATGCTTGATTTGGCCGAGGTCACCAGCCAAGACACCCTTTACGATCTCGGTTGCGGCGATGGTCGTATTGTTGTTGCCGCAGCATTAGAGCGCAACACCCGCGGTGTCGGTATAGATATGGACCCCATGCGCATCACCGAAGCAATTGAGTACGCTGGCCATACTGGGGTTGAGTACTTAGTCAATTTCTTTGAAGGTGATTTACTGGAAGCCGACTTTAGCCAAGCCACAGTCGTTACCCTTTACCTACTCGACCTAGTCAATGTACAGCTCAGACCCCGTTTACTTGACGAGTTGCGCCCTGGCACCCGCATTGTTTCCCACGCCTTTGATATGGGTGATTGGAAGCCCGATCAGCGCCAAAGCTGCGGCAGTATCAATATTTACAAATGGATTGTGCCAGCTAAGGTTGCTGGTACTTGGCAGTGGCAAACAAGCAGCGGCGAAACCTACCGAGTTGAACTCAAGCAAAAGTACCAGCAGCTCTCAGGTAAAGCTTGGATTGACGGTGAAGAAGCACAGCTTAAAAACGCCTTAATAAAAGGTGACTTACTGGAATTGGTTATCAGTAAAAAAGCTAATACGCGACCAGTGGGCTTTATTATGCGCAGCCAAGGACGAGAGTTGGTTGCTGCTGAAGGCAAGCTACAGACGACACCGGCGATTAAAATCCAGCAAAATAAATAACCTTGTTGCTATCTGCAATAGTCCTATGCTCGCTTAATGCATGGGGCTTAGTAATCTCACCCCGCAGGCTCACTTGTTTATCCTCTTAAGCAGCCACAACTGACAAGCTGAACTAGCACGAAAAACCAGCCTCTACAAGTCTAACCCTCCACGGCATTGACCAACTAGGATAAACAGACCCAGTTCATTTTTAATTACTATTAATTAGCGCTTTATATAATTATGATATATAGAAAATGCTATGAACCAGTCAGCGCACTAGGGTTCATTACTGTAAATGGTGCTGCTTAGCAAAGTGCCAATCTAATCATAAATAAAGGCAAGTTTTGCCAAATGGAGTGTGGCGCATGAAAAAATGGTCATTAGCGATCGTTATTGCAGGAGTCGGGGGACTAGCATTAGCTTTTAGTTTAGCGCAAGCATTACCAAGCCTGCGGACTACAACCAGTGTCATAGAAGTGGATATTAACGATCCTGAATTAAACGTGGTGAATATATTGCCCGCACCGCTGACTGCGTTGCCTGTCATAGCACTCTTGAGGGTGAGCCTTATGCCGGTGGTTTGCCAATGCTGACCCCGCTGGGAGCCATCTACTCAACCAATATCACCCCTGATAAAGAAACCGGTATTGGTCACTATACTTTTGACGATTTTAATAACGCCACCAAGCACGGTGTGCGCAAAGACAATAGCGCCCTCTACCCTGCGATGCCTTATCCGTCCTACCAAATTATGCCGGATGAATGAGCTCTTTGCCCACAAGCCGCGCCCTGACTTCCCTGGTAAAGTTAATGACTGGCCCACAGGTAAAAAGCCTAAAGACGCTCGTTATTAAATCAGTGGCTCAGTGCTGTCTTAGAGCTATGGGCTAAACGCAAGGATGCGCCAGCAAAAAGCCCCAAGCCCAGCGCCAGCCATACACAAAAAAAGCCTCAAGTGTATTAATTACACCTTGAGGCTTTTTTAACTGAACGGCAGCAGTTTAGGCTTAAGAGCGCGGGGTTAAAGTTTGCAGCCAATCATCATTATCAATAAAACCAATAATATCCTGCTTTGTCGTGCTCTCTACATTTAAGAACACAGCAGCACCGTAGTTATAGTCAACCTCAGCGTAAGCTAAACTCCCATTGACCTCATCCATGCAGCTGCTATGGGTAACCAACACCAGATTACGCCCTGGAGTTTTCGTTGCTATGGCATCTTTAACAAAGTCTTTGTTGCATTGGTATAAAAAATCTTGATTGGCAATCGGCTCAGCAAATAATAACGAACTGGTTTGACTGGTACGGGTTAAGGGGCTGCTATACATATCCGTCTTTTCTAGGCCCAGCTTAGAAAACTGCTCACGCATACCTAAGCCCACTGCTGTCGAACGCTCAGTAATGCCGCTTGCCTGATCATCCATACATGCGGCATCCACTCGACTGCAGCGCTCCAAGTGCCGTACAAATACAATTAAATCACCGTCTTGCCACTCTTCCAGCATCTGACTGGTTAAGGCAAAAGGACTTTCTGATAAATCCGCAGGTGTCGGTCCAGCCCACAGTTGCGTAGCAGAAAGCGTTAACGCTGCGGCAGAGAAAGCAGCAGCAAATAACTTAGTGGGTGTATTGTTGATACGTTGTAGCAAAGACTTAACCATGGGCATTGCAGGTGCTCTAAAAATCATTCGTGCAAGTCTGATTGGTAATCTGTGAAACAGTTCAAAAAAACATAAAGTTTCTTAGCTTTTCCTTAGTCTGTAAAAATTGCCGCTCACCTCTTGCTGCAGTATTTCACTCGGCAAAAAAGACAGCGCAACATGCCTGTCATCATATTGTCATGATGAAAGGTTGTAATATGCATGACATATTCCACAGTTAACGACAGGGCAAGTGTATGACAGGTAAGACTGTACTCATCGTTGATGATGAGTCACCTATTCGCGAGATGATTACAGTGGCGCTGCAAATGGCGGGCTACCAATGTTTAGAGGCAGAAAACGCCCAAGTTGCTCACGCCCTCATTGTTGATCAGCAACCAGATATTATCTTGCTCGATTGGATGATGCCTGATGTGAGCGGATTGGAGTTAGCCCGTCGCCTCAAGCGCGAGACAATCAGTGCAGAAATCCCCATTATCATGCTCACGGCGCGGGGCGAAGAAGACAATAAAATTCAGGGGCTGGAAGCCGGTGCTGATGACTATATCACCAAGCCCTTTTCTCCCCGCGAGCTGATTGCCCGTTTAAAAGCCGTGCTACGACGCTCCGCTGTAGCTGGCGTTGATGAAGCCATTGCAATAGAAGGCTTGCGCCTAGACCCTAGCAGCCAGCGCGTCAGTGCCGACGGCACACCACTGGAGATGGGCCCTACTGAGTTTCGCTTACTGCAGTTTTTTATGACTCACCCAGAACGCGCCTATACCCGCGGCCAGCTACTGGATCAGGTGTGGGGCGGTAACGTCTATGTGGAAGAGCGTACCGTTGATGTCCACATTCGACGCCTGCGCCTCACCTTAGGCGCAAAGCATCGGCATTTAGTGCAGACTGTGCGCGGTACCGGTTACCGTTTTTCAACTAAAGTATAAATCAAGCAAGGTTTATCATTACTTATGCAGCGCCTTTTACGCACAGAAATACTGCGCATCACCGGCCTCACTCTAGCAGGCGCAGCCCTAGGCTGGTATTGGGATAAGCCTGCCCTTGGCGCGGCTTGCATGCTAATACTGCTGCTGGGACGGCACCTTTGGCAGTTACAGCGTTTAGCTCGCTGGCTGCAGCAACCCAGCACAACCCCACCAGAAGCACACAAACTCTGGGGCGAAGTTTTTGACGGTATTTATCATTATCAGCGCCGTCAAAAAGCCGACCAACAACAACTCACAACACTCTTAGAGCGCATTCAAGACTCCAGCCAAGCATTACGCGATGGCGTAGTCATGATTGATCATAAAGGTGACTTGGAATGGTGGAATCACTCAGCACAACACATGCTGGGACTTTCACCCAGCAGCGACCGCGGTCAGCCCATCACCCACTTGCTGCGCAACCCTAAATTTGTCGACTACTATGAGCGTCAAAACTATCTTGATCCGCTAGTCCTAGCCTCGCACCTCAGTGAAGATCGACTGCTTGAATACCACATCACGCTATTTGGTAAAAACGAGCGCTTATTGCTGATACGTGATTGCACTAAAATGCAGCGCTTAGAGCGCATGCGCCAAGATTTTGTTGCCAATGTGTCACACGAGCTGCGCACCCCGCTCACAGTGCTATCGGGCTATTTAGAAACCTTCAGTGATTATGCAGAAGAATTACCCACCCAGTGGCAACGTGGTTTAACCTTAATGAGTGAACAGTCTGCACGCATGGAGCACTTGGTGAGCGAGTTGCTGACACTCTCGCGTCTAGAAACCAGTGATTTTAAAGCTCAAGCGTCACCCATTGATGTTGCAGCATTGTTAGAAAAAGTCCGCTTGGATGCTCTGGCCTTATCTGACAACCAGCACAAAATAACTTTAGACATTGACCAGCGTCTCTATATACATGGTTGCCTCAATGAGTTGCGCAGCGCTTTTTCTAATCTCGTATTTAATGCTGTCAAATACACGCCAGCGGGCAGCACTGTTGAGCTGCATTGGTACCAAAAACATGACGGTGCTTACCTTGAGGTAAAAGATAACGGCCCGGGAATTGATAGCAAGCACCTAGGTTTTCTCACTCAGCGTTTTTACCGGGTGGATGCCAGTCGCTCAAGCCAAACCGGGGGCACGGGCTTAGGCTTAGCCATCGTCAAGCATGTAATGTTACGCCATCAAGGCCGCCTAGACATTCGCAGTGATGCCCAGCAAGGCAGTTGCTTCAGTTGTTATTTTCCGCTGACGCAAGTGTTAGAACGCAGCGAAGAGTAAATTGCAGATCAACTCACTCTTCGCTGCTAAATAACCCTACCCAAGCACTTAATCGCTGGCTTGCGTTGCCTGCTTACGCTGCGCAATAGCTGCTTCAATTTGCGCCAACTCGGCATAGCGCACGTCCTGCCCCTCCACTAAATAGATCACATACTCAGCCAGATTACTGGCATGATCACCGACTCTCTCCAGGGAGCGCAACACCCACATAATACTCATGACTTGCGAAATAGCCCGTGGATCTTCCATCATAAAAGTAATCAGTGCGCGGGTAGCTGAGCGGTACTCAAGATCCACATTCTCGTCTTCACGCAACACTTCTAAGGCCTTTGCGCTGTCAAAGCGGGCAAAAGCATTGAGCGCATCTTGCACCATTTGCCGCACATGATTACCCAAGTGGCGCACTTCAATGTAACCACGCGGCGAAGCGCCTTCTTCGGCAAGTTTTAAAGTCGCTCGCGCTACCTTGCTCGCCTCATCACCAATGCGCTCTAAATCTGCAGTGGCACGAATCACCACTAAAACTAAGCGCAAGTCCGAAGCGGCAGGCTGACGACGGGCAAGAATTTGCGTACAAAACTCATCAATCTCTAACTGCAAGTGGTTCACTTGCTGATCTTTAGCGCGTACTTCCTTAGCTAAACGGGTATCACCATCGAGCAGCGACTGCACCGCGTCTTTAACTTGCTGCTCCACCATGCCGCCCATTTCCAGCAGCTGGCTGCGAATCTCTTCTAATTCATCATTAAATTTTTGTGAAATGTGTGTGCTGTGATTTTCTGGATTGATTTTCATAGTAGCTGCCCACCTATGGACGTGTAGGAACGGGACCAGCCCGCAAAGTTTATTTTAGATAACGTTACTAACCATAACGTCCGGTAATATAATCTTCGGTTTGTTTATTGGCTGGGTTGGTGAACAACTTATCGGTGCTATCGAACTCCAGCAATTTGCCCAAGTACATAAAGGCAGTGTAATCCGAGACCCGCGCGGCTTGCTGCATATTGTGGGTCACAATCACAATGGTAAAACGGTCTTTCAGGTCATTAATCAGCTCTTCAATTTTCAAGGTGGAAATCGGGTCCAGGGCCGAAGCGGGCTCATCCAGCAATAACACTTCAGGCTTAACTGCAATGGTGCGGGCAATGACTAAACGCTGCTGCTGACCACCCGACATGCCTAACGCCGACTCATGTAAACGGTCTTTAGTTTCATCCCACAAGGCGGCTGATTGCAGCGCCCACTCTACGGTTTCATCCAATAAACGTTTGTTTTTAATGCCTTGCACACGCAGACCGTAAGCGACGTTTTCATAGATGGACTTTGGGAACGGGTTAGGCTTTTGAAACACCATCCCCACGCGACGGCGCAAGTCTGCAACATCCACCCCTTTGGCATAAATATCATGGCCATCGATGGTCACATCACCCTCAATTCGCACGCCATCAACCAGATCATTCATCCGATTAAATGAGCGCAGTAACGTGGATTTACCACAGCCAGACGGACCAATAAAAGCAGTAATGCGCTTTTTTGGAATCTGCATACTAATGCCTTTTAACGCCTCGGTAGCACCGTAGTACAGGTGCATATCTTTCACCTCAATACAGGGTGTTTCATCGGCCAAGCTTAAATGCTGTGCCGTTCGACCCAGCGCGCTGAATTTCATTGCATGTGTCGCTGTTGTTGAAGTCATACAAGTAGCCTTCTAATCAAACTTTAAAATTTAAAACCAATTCACTGGTCAACGCTAAATATCTCTGGTGTAGTGCTCTGCAGCAATTGTCACCAGCGCCCGAGCCAACTACATATCCAGAGCACGGTACTTTTCCCGTAGACGGTTGCGAATCGCAATAGCCGTTAAATTCAACACCGCAATCACCACCACCAACATCAAGGCGGTGGCATACACCAATGGACGTGCCGCCTCAACGTTAGGGCTTTGGAAACCCACATCATAAATATGAAAACCCAAATGCATAAACTTACGTTCTAAGTGCAAGAAAGGCGCATTTATATCCAAAGGTAAGTTCGGAGCGAGCTTTACCACGCCCACCAGCATCAAAGGTGCTACCTCTCCTGCGGCGCGCGCAACAGCCAAAATTACTCCCGTCATCATCGCTGGGCTGGCCATGGGAATCACCACCCGCATCAGGGTTTCAAACTTAGTTGCGCCAAGCGCTAAAGAACCTTCGCGCACAGAGCGAGGAATGCGCGATAAGCCTTCTTCAGTGGCTACAATCACCACTGGCAAAGTTAACAACGCTAAAGTTAAAGACGCCCATAGCAGGCCTGGAGTGCCAAAAGTGGGTGCTGGTAAAGCTGGGGCAAAAAACAACTCATCCAAGTTGCCGCCAATAAAGTAAACAAAGAAACCTAAACCAAACACACCATAAACAATAGACGGTACTCCGGCTAAGTTGTTCACCGCAATACGAATAGTGCGCGTTACAAAGCCTTGACTGGCGTACTCACGTAAATACACCGCAGCGACAACACCAAATGGCGTAACGATCAGCGACATGATCATTACCATTAACACCGTCCCGAAAATTGCCGGAAAAATACCGCCCTCGGTGTTGGCTTCACGGGGATCCTCAGAAACAAACTCAACCAGCTTCATAAGGTAATGCTGAATTTTCTGCCAGAGGCTCAAGGCGTTCGGCTGATATAAACGCACTATGTCGCTAAAATTCACCTCTTTTTGTCGACCATCAGCGGTGACAACTATTAAAGAGTCACGCTTAAAAGGGGTGTACAGCGCCATGAGCTCAGCTTCTAAGCTCGCATATTGGGCTTGCAAAGCAGCTTTTTCAGCCTGCAACTGGGCAAGATTTTGCGGCGTATCCTGCTCTTGTAACTGCAAGCTACGCTCAGCCAAGCGTATTTTTTCTAACGCATAGTTAACCGCACCGATAGTGCCGCTCTCTAGCTTCTGAATATTGCTATAAATAGCATTGGCACGCTGGCTACGCTCTTGCACTTCCGCCCAAAGTGTATTGTCAGCTGCATCCTGCTCAGCTATCAGTTGGCCGTTTTCTTTGATCCCCACAATATAACCGTACAGGTTACCCCACTCACGACGCTCAATTGAGACAGCATGCTCAGGATAGTTTAAATCACTGAGCTGCCGCTCCAGCACCCAACGGAAATCTGAGCCATAGAGGTCACGGTTACCGACTTTAATCAGCTGCCGATCAAGAACCTCCACCCCCTCAGGCACTGCCACTCCTGAGTTGCGGATTTGCTCCGCGGTGACCTGCTCACGCTGCACTCGCTCACCGAGTATCGCCATCTGCGCTCCTGAGCTATCGGTATACTGATATTCCTGCAAACTGGCGGGCCAAAAATGCACCAAGCCGCGGGTGGCAATCACCCCTAACAACCCCAGCACCAATACCACGCTAATCGCAACAGCCCCGGCATTGAGCCACACCCAAGGACTCCCACTGGCGACCCATTTTCTTAGTGAAACTTGCATATCCTAAGCTCCTAAACCTGTATCAATGCCGATTAAAGCGTGCTGTATTTTTTACGCAGGCGCTGGCGCACCAAGTCAGCCAAGGTGTTAACCACGAAGGTAAATAAGAACAGCACTAAGGCTGCAAGAAACAAAATCCGGTAGTGACTACTACCTAGTGCCGACTCACCCATTTCCACAGCAATATTGGCTGCTAAGGTGCGCATTCCTTCAAAAATATTGGCGTTCATGATGGGCGTATTACCAGTGGCCATTAATACAATCATGGTTTCGCCCACAGCCCGTCCCATCCCAATCATCACCGCAGAAAAAATCCCTGGGCTAGCCGTTGGCAGCACCACCTTGACCAAGGTTTGCCAAGGTGTCGCGCCCAGCGCTAAAGAACCATGACTCAAAGACTTCGGCACGCCGAACAAAGCATCCTCAGCAATGGAGTAAATTGTTGGAATCACGCCAAAGCCCATAGCAAACCCAACCACCATGGCGTTACGCTGATCAAAATCAATGCCTAAATCGTTGCTAAGCCAGTTGCGCATATCCCCATTAAAAAACGCCAACTCCAGCGGCTGACTTAAGCTAAAAGACAACCCGCCTAAAGCAACCACCAAGGGAATCAGGATGACCACATGCCAACCTTCTGGAACCAAATCACGGATGCGGGCCGGTAACTGCGCCCAAGCAAAAGCAAAGCTGACAATCCCCAAAGGAATAATCAGCAGTACGGCAAACACCCCAGGCAGGTGCGTCTCCATAAAGGGAGCAAGGAACAAACCCGCGAAGAAACCTAAAATAACCGTCGGCAAAGCTTCCATCAGCTCAATCACCGGTTTGATTTTGCGCCGCACCGCAGGAGCCATAAAGTAGGCTGTATACATGGCACCGCATACTGCTAAGGGTACCGACAACAACATGGCATAAAATGCCGCTTTCAGCGTACCGAACGCCAACGGCGTGAGGCTAAACTTAGGCTCGAACTCATTAGAGGCTGAAGAAGATTGCCAGGTGTACTCAGGCTCGCTATACCCTTCATACCAAACTTTACCCCAGAGCGACTTCAACGACGTTTCCGGGTGTGGGTTATCAATGGCGTATCGCTGAAAAGTGCCTTGCCCATCCTGGACCAATAGCATGGAAGCCCGCGGTGCCAAGGCTGCTAACAATGGCTTACCTTGCAATAACGGCTCATCAATGGCCTTTTTCTCTGCAGTGGTATTAAAAACACCTACGCGGCCATTACTATCAATGGCCACAAAGCCTTTACGGCGCTGCTCCGCCTCCAGAATTTCAATG
This sequence comes from Denitrificimonas caeni, assembly GCF_027498055.1. Taxonomy (GTDB): domain Bacteria; phylum Pseudomonadota; class Gammaproteobacteria; order Pseudomonadales; family Pseudomonadaceae; genus Denitrificimonas. Next base: position 1,631,475 of record NZ_CP114976.1, on the reverse strand, counting down.
GGTGCATCACCCAGCTGTAAAGTCCGTATTTTAGTCAGCTGTTGTTGGTTATGCGCATCACGCACCATAAAGTATTGAGTGATCTGGCCTTGGGAATCCCCAACCAGCAATGACTGTTGCGCCAACTGAAAGATCATCTGGGTCACTTGCTGACCCGGCTCAACCAAGGGCAAGGTATGCAGCAACTCTATCTCGTTGAGGTTGCGAGTGTCATACACATCTAAGCGGCCATTGTTACGTAAAGCAAACATATAGTGATGGTCGGGCGCAATCAAAATACGTTGGTACGCTGTGTTACTCGCAAAGTTAATGGGTTCTAAACTTTCCTGAACCTTACCGGTAATAGGGTTAGTGCGTTGACGCAGCAAGGTCATTACTACTTGACCGTCCCCCACCAAACCAGCGAGCAGCTTGCCCTCCGCTGAGCTTTGCTCAGTGACGTAATGCAGAGCTCGATGTTCAGGGTCGAGCTGAATCGACTGGCCATTAAATAACTGAACCACGTTGGGTGTCACCCCTAAACGCTGACCATCGGCATCAAACTGCACTTTAAATGTTGTAGCAACCGCCACTACCTTGCCGTTATTCAGACCGAGCAACAAGGTATCATCTCCTGGGGTTTTAATTTTAAAACTGCTGATATGGGCACCGTCTAACGCTATCTGCTGCTGAGACAATGGCGCACCATTGAGGGCATTAATAAACAGTAATTCACCACTATCAGTGAGTAGCGCAGCGACCTCATTTTGCTCTTCAGTAAACATCGTCAATACAGTGCTGGCACCTGCTGGCTGCTGCAGTACAAAGCTACTCTCTTGTTTGATGCTCGCGCTTTTAAACAGCGGCATGACTTCATACAGCAGATAAAAGAAAATTAGCGTAATAGCAACAATGACGCTCCAGCCACCCAGCGCAATCGCCCGTTGCGCCACAGTATCTTTCAGCGCACGAAACTTACGACGAGTACGCATACGGGGGCTGTTCAGCTCCTGCTCTAAACGCGACGATATATCCTGCATAGCCTGACCCTTGGAATAAACTTTGTGAACACTTTAAGGCTTTTGTATGACAGTTAAATGACAAGCAAAAAAAAGGGGCCGCAGCCCCTTTCTTCACAACACTCACTGGTTACTTTATAACTCTAGATCTTGATAGAGACTTTCCACTACCGTAGCTGGCAAAGGTACATAGCCATCACGATTAACCACTTCCTGACCCTGCTTAGACAGCATCAGCTTGACAAACTCGCGATCGAGTGGAGCCATAGGCTGATTCGGACGTTTATTCACATAAACATACAAGTAACGTGAAAGCGGGAAGTCACCGGTTGCAGCTTGCTCAGGGGTTGCCTCAATGTAAGGGCCGCCTGCTTTTGCTGCCAAGGGCACTGCACGGACCGACGAGGTGCGGTAGCCAATACCAGAGTAACCGATGGCATTTAGCGAAGACGACACCGACTGCACCACCGAAGCAGAACCAGGCTGCTCATTAACGCTGTTTTTAAAGTCACCTTTACACAGGGCATTGTCTTTAAAGTAGCCGTAAGTACCGGAGACTGAGTTGCGCCCGTACAGTTGAATCGGGCGCTCAGTCCAAGCATCAGTTAAACCTAAATCCCCCCAACGGGTAACATCCTCCCCAGTGCCACAGCGGCGTGTAGAGGAAAAAATAGCATCCACCTCATCAATGGTTAGGCCTTTAATAGGGTTATCCTTGTGCACATACACAGCTAGCGCATCAATAGCGACTGGTACTGCTGTCGGACGATAACCGTGGCGCGCTTCAAAGGCTTGGATTTCACTGTCTTTCATCATCCGTGACATCGGCCCCATATTAGCTGTGCCTTCAGTCAGCGCTGTCGGTGCTGTTGAAGAACCCGCGGCTTGAATCTGCACATTCACATTAGGGTAATTTTTCTTAAACTCTTGCGACCATAAGGTCATGAGATTGGCCAGCGTATCTGAGCCGATGCTGGTTAAGTTGCCTGAAACACCACTGGCGCGTTCATAGCTAGGTAGATTTTCATCTACTGCAGCTGCTGCAGAAAACGTTGAAAACGCTGTGCAAAGGGTCAGCGCTGTAGCAAGTGCTTTCATTTTCGCGGTCATACTTCATCTCCGAATCATCCATCAAGCTGAACTGATGCGTTTGCACCAGCACGGAAGCCTGCGCCATCCGATGTATTGCATAGTAAGTGGCTTAGATGACAATTTAATGAAAACCCGTTAAGAAACTTTATCTAAGAAGACTGTATTTTTCTGGATGCTGGCCGATATAAATAACAGTAAACAACAATTTATGCCTATGCTCTGGATCACCAGCAGGAGTCCACTCATGACTACAGCAATCTCACTCACTCAGCCCAATGTTTCGAATGCAACCTCAAAGACCACCAGCTCAGCCAATGCAGCACTGGACGAAGCACGTAAAGCCGCAGCTAGCAGTCCAGAAGGTCAGCGCACCCAGCTTGGCGCGCAAATATTAAAAGCCTCATTGGATGTGTCGATCAGTGCTGGCGACAATTCTATGGCGCTGCTGTACCGAACAGCCATTGACAATATCAATGAACAACTTGCTCCTGAGCTGGGCGCCAATGCATTACAGGCCGCCATGCAGCAAGACAATAGCCCAGAAGCCACAGCTGAGCGTATCCTGTCACAATCAACGGCGTTCTTTGATGCCTATGCTCGTCAACACCCCAATAAAGACCCAGAAGATCTAGTGCGTGACTTTGTTGGCATCGTCCGTGGCGGTTTTGAAAAAGGCTATGCTGAAGCAGCTAGTATTCTCACCGGCCTTGGCGTCATGGGCGAAGGCAGTCCCATTGCCGCAGAGATTGGCAAAACATTTGAGCTGGTACAAAAAGGCTACGATGACTTTTTGCAAACCAAACTACAAGCTCTGCAAGAAGAGTCAAACGAACAGCAGTCAATTGATAAATAACAGCGGCGCAACAGCTTCAGCACAGAACAAGCCGCTCACTGCAAAGCAATAACCACTGCAATTGAGCGCTAGCCCCAGCCCCCCTAAGCCAACCATAGCGCTACGGTTGGCTTTTTTAATACAACTCTCTCAGCCTGACTGCCACAGTCTACGGCCTCGCAGAAACAGCTCCACCTGTACACAGTTTTATTTGCTCTTTACGCAGCATATAGCGACGTGGCAATCCATGCCAAAACCCTGCGCAGCATTAAAGATCGATTATTTAACTACGCTCGTAATGACAACAATACGCTAATGCCAATAATGAGTTTTCTGCATAATTCAGCCCCGCCCTAAACCACTCGTTTTGCCACTTGAACAATAAGCCTGTGCAAAGGTGATGACTAAAAAGTTTATTCGTTTATAATCGCGCGCTTTGCTCAATCTAAACTGGGCTCAATCACCAAATTTGCGTGTGCTGTGAGGCTGCTGATGCTAAAAACGCCCTACTACTTAATCGACAAAAGCCAGTTACTGCAGAACATGGAGAAAATAGCCTATGTTCGTCAGCAATCCGGCGCTAAAGCCCTGCTCGCACTAAAGTGTTTTGCCACTTGGTCGGTGTTTGACCTGATGCAGGACTACATGGATGGCACCACCTCGTCTTCTTTATTTGAAGTGAAACTGGGGCGTGAGAAGTTTGCCGGTGAAACCCATGCCTATAGTGTGGCCTATGCCGATGATGAAATTGCTGAAGTATTGGCCAGCAGCGATAAGGTCATTTTTAACTCCATCAGCCAGCTCAACCGCTTTGAAGAAGTTTCTCGCCAGCATGTACGTGGTTTGCGAGTCAATCCGGGTGTCAGTACCTCTGAGTTCACTTTGGCCGATCCAGCGCGTCCGTTTAGCCGTCTAGGTGAGCACGACCCAGCCAAAATCGCCACCGTCATCGAGCAGATCTCAGGCTTTATGTTCCACAATAACTGTGAGAACGACAGCTTTGCGCGTTTCGATGAAATGCTGACCGGTATTGAAGCGCGCTTCGGTGAGTTCTTAAGTCAAGTTGAGTGGGTCAGCTTAGGCGGCGGCATTCACTTTACCGGTGCAGGCTACCCACTGGATGCTTTCTGCCAGCGTCTGAAAGATTTTGCCCTGCGTTGGGGCGTGCAGGTGTATTTGGAGCCGGGCGAAGCGGCAATCACCAACAGCTGCAGCTTAGAGGTGACAGTTTTAGATACTCTTTTCAATGGTAAACACTTAGCCATAGTGGACAGCTCCATTGAAGCGCACTTGCTGGATCTGCTGATTTACCGCGAAACCGCCACACTGCTGCCCAATAACGGCGCACATGAGTATATGGTGTGCGGTAAATCCTGCTTAGCCGGGGATATCTTCGGCGAGTTTAAGTTTGAACAACCTTTACAGATTGGCGACCGCTTATCCTTTCAAGATACCGCGGGCTACACCATGGTGAAGAAAAATTGGTTTAACGGTGTGCAAATGCCTGCCATTGCTATTAAGCAGCTGGATGGCAGCATAGAACTCGTTAAGGAGTTTACTTATCGCGACTTTGTGCAAGGGCTCTCCTGAGCCCCTGCTTAAGCTGTATTGAATCTGGAGTTGAATCCGTAAATGAAAAAAAACGTTCTGATTATTGGCGCCGGTGGTGTTGCCCAGGTTGCTGCACATAAATGTGCACAAAATAATGACATTCTCGGGCAAATCGCCTTGGCCTCTCGCACACTGGAAAAGTGTGAAGCAATCGCCAAAAGTGTCGAAGAAAAAGGCAGTATGAAGCAAGCGGGTAGCATTGCCTGTTATACACTGGACGCTTTAGATGTTGCTGCGACAGTTGCTTTGATTCGCGAAACGCAATCTCAGATCGTGATTAACGTTGGTTCAGCGTTTTTAAATATGGCGGTGCTTAGCGCCTGCATTGAAACCGGTGCTGCTTACTTAGATACCGCGATTCACGAAGACCCAGAGAAAATTTGCGAAAACCCGCCTTGGTATGAAAACTACGAGTGGAAGCGTAAAGCCATCTGCGCAGAGAAGAAAATCACCGCTATTTTAGGCGTGGGTTTTGATCCCGGCGTGGTCAACGCCTATGCTGCCCTCGCCCAGCAAGACTATTTCGACACTATCGACTCCATCGACATTATTGATATCAATGCCGGTGAACACGGTCACTATTTTGCCACCAACTTTGACCCAGAAATCAACTTCCGTGAGTTCACCGGCACAGTCTGGACTTGGCAAAACAGCCAGTGGACCAGTAATAAAATGTTCGAGGTTAAGCGCACCGATGACCTGCCAGTGGTGGGTGAATACAGCAGCTACCTGACCGGTCACGATGAAATCCACTCATTGTCAAAAAACCTCAATGTACCCAACATCCGCTTCTGGATGGGCTTTGGTCAGCACTATATCAATGTATTTAATGTGCTGAACAATCTTGGTTTACTGTCTGAGCAACCGGTGACAACAGCTGAAGGCTTAGAAGTGATTCCGTTGAAAGTGGTGAAAGCCGTGCTGCCCAATCCCACCTCCTTAGCACCCAACTACACCGGTAAAACCTGTATTGGTGATTTGGTTAAAGGGCAAAAAGATGGCCAAGAGCGCGAAGTCTTTATTTACAACGTGGCGGACCACAAAGAAGCCTATAACGAAGTGGGCTCGCAAGGTATTTCCTATACTGCAGGTGTACCGCCCGTGGCTGCAGCAATCTTGGTCGCTCAAGGTCTGTGGGATGTAGAAAAAATGGTTAACGTGGAAGAATTGCCGGTTAAACCCTTCTTAAACCTACTCAATCACATGGGCCTACCCACCAGCATCCGTGACGAACAGGGTGAGCGTGCGCTGCACTTCTCTTAACCTTGCAGCTGAATACTGTCTGAGGCAGCCCCACCGCGAGATCATGGTGGGGCTATTGTTTTAAGGCCCATCTAGATATCAGTTGCTGCTTTGCTCTGCCAGACGACTGTTTTCCATTTCTCGCGCCTCACTACCCTTTTTAGCCTTACGCTCTTCCGGCGCTTTGGCGGGCACCAAACTAATCAACTTAGCGCCCACTGCAGGTTTAAGCGTATCCATGGCTTTCACTGGGCTAATATGATCTTTAGCGTCTAGCACAAATAACACCAAAGCCTGCCCTTGCTGCATCTCAAGAAAGTCCTGGTAGCTAAACTCCTCGCTCAATTGCGTAGTTTTAATGGTATAGCCCTGACTCACTAAACTTGCCAGCTTGGCAAAGCTCACCCCATTAAACAGACCTCTAGTGCGCTGAATTTTTTCAGCAGTTTGGTAGCGGGCCTTCTGATCTTGGTCGCCCTCAGACAAACTAAAAACACTGTCATGATCGCCAAACCAATCCAGGAAATGATACGTCGCCAGCGAGTTCATCTGCTTATAAGGCGAAATAACCAGCAAATTACCAATACCCGTTAAATCCAATTGATTAGCGGCATGCTCAGAAACAGGGTTACCAAAGTAAACCTGTAAGTTTTCCATGCGCGCTTGACGCACATTTTCCCAGTTACTATCAGCCAAGACCACCGGCACATCGTGGTTGCTAAGCACCTTACCAATCATTCTGGCAACGGGGTTGGCACCTAGAATCAAAAAACCATACTCCGGCGGCTCATCTACACCGAGCAACTTGGCCAAGGGCCGAGCCGTTAAACTTTGAATCGTGACAGTGGCAATGATCAGCATAAACACCAACGGCACCAGCGTCTCACCGCCGGCAAAACCATTACTTTGCAGTTGAAAAGCAAAGAGTGCTGATACCGCCGCGGCGACAATACCGCGCGGCGCAATCCAACTTAAAAAAACCTTTTCGCGCCAATTTAAAGTAGTGCCGATGGCCGACAAAAATATACTCAGCGGGCGCGCCACCAACATCAAAACCGCTAAAACAGCGACCAAACTCCAGCCCAGATTTAAAATTGCCGAGAACTCAATACGCGCCGCCAGAATAATAAACAATGCAGAAATCAATAGGACGCTTAAGGACTCCTTAAACTCCAAAATGCTCTCAACTTCCACCTGTTTCATATTGGCCATCCAAATTCCCATAATGGTGACCGTGAGCAGTCCAGATTCGTGGGCAATCTCATTGGATAAGGCATAAACCCCCAACATAAAGGTCAGTGTGCCGGCGTTATGCAAGTATTGCGGAATCCAGTGTTTGCGCAATACTTGGCCATTTAAATAGCCCGCTGCCGCGCCCAACACTGTGCCGACCACAAGAGTGGTGCTAAAAATATACAAAGAGTGGCCAAAGACATTGCCCTGCCCCCAAGAGACAATCCCCTCATAAACCAGCACTGCCAGTAAGGCGCCAACAGGATCAATAATAATGCCTTCCCACTGCAGGATATTGGCCAACTTGGCACTGGGGCGTACCGAGCGTAATAATGGCGCAATCACCGTTGGCCCCGTTACCACAGCAATGGCACCAAACAGCAAAGAAATTTCCCAAGAAATCTGCAAAATCCAATGCGCTGCCAAAGTACCAATAATACCGGTAACAATAGAACCCACTGGAATCAGATTACGTACCATTTTGCCGTGACCGCGTATTTCCGAAAAGCGCAGGGTTAAACTGCCCTCAAACAGAATAATTGCCACCGCCAGCGAGACCATGGGAAACAATAAGTCGCCAAACACATCATCAGGATTTAAATAATGCAATACCGGACCACAAGCGATCCCGCCAGCCAATAAAAATACAATTGCTGGCATGCGTACCCGCCAAGCCAACCACTGACAAAAAAGTGAAAGCACACCAATAGAAGCGAGTAGCAACACAATGCTAATGGGCATAAACCAAAAAATTCCTAATAAGTAATTATCGTGCGAGTTGGGGCTGCTTTATACAGCAGTCAGCCCATAACGAAAAGCTGTCTGTACAAGTAAACCTTCAGCCTAGCCTCACTCTAGACCGATCTCAAAACGTGCTGAAGAATACGCCAGCTCCGCCAATGAGTATACATCCACATAATATAGCTGCCGCATTACTGCTGGTTAAACTTCACCTTTTAGTAGTTTTAGCAAGTAAACATAAAAATTCCGTAACCGTATTGTCACAATTAGCTGCTGTAATTAGCGCGTCGATTAGGCAAGTGTTTTAGCATAAATTTGACCAGAGCTATTACAAGCAAACGCACTAACACCTAACCCAGCAAACTCTAGAAATCACAGCACAATCTAGCAAAGACCCAGTGCAGTTAATGTTCTTAGCCTAATTTAGCTATTTTAAGGTTGCAGCGGATGAACAAAGATGATGAGTTATCAAGTATTATTTCAGAGAAAATGATTAATACATATTTCCAACCCATTATTAGTGCTGATGGGCAATCCATTTATGCTTATGAAGCCTTAAGCCGTGGCCCCTCTGGCAGTATTTTATTCAACCCGATCAACCTTTTTGAACAAGCTAAGCAGCAACAAAAACTCTTTGCCTTAGAAAGTATTTGTCGTACAAATGCCATTGAACAATTTACTCAACAGCAACTACCGGGCAAGTTGTTTCTCAACATATCTCCAGAAACTCTGTTACAACCCGATCATCACAGAGGCTTCACTCTAGAACTAATCAATACTTTTGGCATCAGCCCCGAGCAAATTGTCATCGAGATAACCGAACATTCACCGACTCATGATTACGAACTGATGCGTCGCGCAGTCAAACACTATCAAGGGGAAGGCTTTTCCATTGCTTTAGATGATTTAGGCACAGGGTATTCAAGCCTGAGGCTATGGTCTGAAGTTCACCCAGATTTCGTCAAGATTGACCGGCATTTTATTACTGGTATAGAAAAAGATAAGGTTAAGCGCGATTTTGTTCGTTCTATTGTTGCCATAGCACGCTCAGTTAAGAGTCAAGTAATCGCAGAAGGCATCGAAACCCTACAAGAGTATGAAACGCTGTGTGAAATTGGAGTGGATTATTTACAAGGTTATTATTTCGCCAAACCTAGCCCTACACCATCCCGCAGCATTAGCAAAAGTGCGCAGCGTATCTGGCAACAAGTAAAAGATAGCCGTGAAGTCTATAAAGACCAAGGTCAAGTCGGCGAATTAAAACAAGATATTATTGCAGTCACACCTGACACCCTTGTTGAAGAGGTAACAGCCTTATTTGAAGCGAATGAGCAGTGGTTTTCGATCCCTGTTATCGCCAACGATACTCCCGTCGGCATTATCAATCGATCGAGCCTACTGGAAAAGCTAAGCAAACCTTTCGGACGCGACTTATATGTTAAAAGACCTGTTAGCCAAATCTTGGATAGTCAGTTTATTAGTGTTGAACGCCATATGCGCCTTGAAATAGTAAGCCAACTGGTAGTGCAAAGAAAACGTAACAAGCTGCAAGAAGATTTCATTATTACTGAACAAGGTAAATATTTTGGTATTGGTCAAGTCATTGATTTATTAAATATGATGACCGAAATACAGATAAAAAGCGCAAAAAACTCCAATCCCCTCACAGGCTTACCTGGCAACTTCATAATTCAAGATCACATAAATCAGCTGATCTGCAATAAAAAGCCTTTTGTTGTCTGCTACTTTGATCTTGATAATTTCAAACCTTATAACGACCAGTATGGTTATGCCAAAGGTGACGTTATCCTGCTGTGTATTGCCCAACTATTACAAAAACACTGCCAGCCTGAAATTGACTTTGTTGGACATGTGGGTGGTGATGATTATGTTGTAGTGTTTCGCAGCAGTAACTGGCAAAACCACGTAAGAGCTGCTCTTGATGAGTTTAGTCGTCAGTGCTTGTCATTTTATAAACCTGAGCATTTAAATCATAACGGCATTTGGGCAGAGGATCGCTTTGGCGAAAAGCGTTTTTTTAACCTCATGAGTATTTCAGTAGCCGCCATTGATTCATCCTGCTCCAACCTAGACTCAGCAGCAACGGTATCCAGTCGTCTCAGTCGTATTAAAGCAGAAGCAAAAAGTACACTTGGTAACAGTTTAGTCGCTGAGCTTTCGGGTTCTATGATTCATCTGCTCTCCCCACAAGAACAGCACAGCATTACTGAGCATAGTTACCCCTAGCTTTACTTATTTTTTTAGCTCATCGCAGTCTTGCCTACTGCGAAAATACATAACTGCAACCACCTCTAGCTGCACCTAAGGACATGAGTTATGCGTATTATTACAATAACCCGATTAGCTACAGTTACGCTGGCTCTGATGGCCTTCTGTTTAGCAGTAATCTTGTATTGGGGGTTGGATAAACTGAATCAGTCCTTTGTTAGCACATTGAATTATTCAGAATTACACCGCCAGCTTGCTGTGGATGTGCGTAATAAAATCCAGACTTATTTGAATACCGGTGATGCTACTTTTCATGCAGAGGCATTAGCCGATTTAGATCATCTAAATACACATATCTTGCCCAGCTTACCTTCCAGCTTAGTTGAGCAACTACAACCAGTGGCTAACGCACTGTACTCAGGGCTCAGCAATGAATTTTTAGGGGCTGGGAAACTGGCTGGTGATGAGCAAGGCCTGCTCTATCAAAATGAACGCGAAACAGCAGCAGAACTAAATCGGCTAAAAGACTATGCGCTGCAAGTAGTGATACAACAACCACAAACGGGAATTGCATACTTACAAGCAATAGTGCGTTTAACTAGCTTGCTATCTGAGATAAAAACACTACGTGAGAGCTTCTGGAGTAGCGGTAATGCAAACTACGTACAGCAACTTGAAAAAACCCGCACGCTTTATGGCCAAATCTTACAGCAAGTCAATCATTTGCCGCGTATCGGACTTTATCCAGAGCAACAACTAAATGAATTTGACAATTTAATGGGTTGGGCAAAAAAAACACGCACAACAGACACCGAAGAGCATGGTGATGAAATTGTTCGACAACTAACCAGCCTATATCAGCGTTACCCTTTGGAAATGGAGCGTTCTATTGAAGGTCAGGAAGCCCGCGCAAACAGTTCTAGTCAAGTCAACCAGTTGATCAATAATTTTGAGCAAGCCATTATTCAAGGACAGCAATATGTTAACCGCAGCAAAAATAATACTGAACAGCTAGTTAAAAAGTTATTTTTTGCTTTTGCCGTGGGCTTGCTCATTATGGCTTTATTGCTTTATATGTTCCAAAAGCACTTCGTAATCAATAATCTGACCAAGCTCGAATCTGCATTAAATATACTTGTAGAGCAAGGTAGTCTGCACTTTGTAGATATGGACGCTGATCGTACAGAGCTTGGACAAATTGCCAAACTTTTCAATCGACTTATAGCCGACATGCAAAATCAGCAGCAAGAAAAAAATCAACAACTACAAGATATAGGCGTAACCCTAGAACAGTTGCTAGCCAGTTTTGACATAATAATTGCCAATGCCATTAGCACGCGCCAACAACTACGTAAAGCCGGAGACACCAGTCAAAAACTCAATCTTTTAGCACAACAAGTCAATGAGAGTTCAAATCAAGTAAAATATTTTGCAGAAGAAACAGCTGATTTAATGAGTAGTAGCGAGCATAGCGCTGGGGAGGTAGTTAATGCTGGGGAGCAAGCAATCCAAACTATTGACTTAGGCCAGCAAGCCCTTTTCGACTTAGTGCAAGCAGTGCAAGAAGTGATGAGCATCTTAGCGCAGGTTAACCATATTTCTGACCAGACCAACCTACTGGCTATCAACGCTACTATTGAATCTGCACACGCTGGTGAGCATGGGCGTGCTTTTGCTGTAGTTGCTGATGAAGTGCGGCAACTTTCAAAAAAGACCCATCTGGCTGTAAGCCATTCAACAGAACTGCTTAGTGCACTTAACGCTGTAACTGATCGTGTTAAACAACATATTGATAAGGTGGCTCTCTCGACCGAGTTTCAACGAGATCTAGCAAAAAGACTACAAAAAACTTCTTTACAAGTACGCGAGCGCTCTTTTCAAGCCTCAAAAACTGCACAACAAAGTTCAAGCCTCACCGAACAGCAATATCAAAGTGTTGCTGATTTTAGTTTACAAATGGAAAGCATGGAGAAAAATGCAAATACCGCCAACAAAGAAATTAAGCAGTTGCACACCCATGTCAGCGAGAAAATACAGTGGCTGCGTACTAGTCTAGGCGTATAGCTTATATCCCTACACTCTACAATTAAACTCAGCAGTTTGACCCTAAAAACCCTAATATTCTTGTCGCAAATATGACTGCTAACTCCAGTGAGAGTTTGATGCTCAATCCAAAAACGAGTGACCAAAACCCATGGGCTATTTTTCTGGTTTTCCTTAAATTAGGCCTAACCTCTTTTGGTGGCCCTATTGCACACTTAGGTTACTTTCGCCATGAGTTTGTAAGGCAACGTCAGTGGCTCACTGAGCGCAGTTACGCAGATTTAGTTGCACTTTGTCATTTTTTACCTGGGCCTACCAGCAGTCAAGTTGGCATGGCTCTTGGCCTTTCTCGCTCAGGTTATGCAGGGGCCTTAGCAGCGTGGGCAGGTTTCACCTTACCCTCAGCCCTTATTTTAATTCTATTTGCCTTAGGTATTACCAATTATGGCAATTCTATGCCTTCGGGCGTATTGCATGGCTTAGAACTAGTTGCTGTAGCTGTCGTTGCACAAGCGGTATGGGGGATGGCCCGCAATCTATGCCCTGATCTACCGCGTATAACCCTTATGATAGCAGCCACCTGCTTTACTCTTCTCTTGCCTACCGTTCTCGGCCAGTTAGCAGTCATAGTTCTTGCTGCCGCTGTCGGCCTTATCGCTTTTAAACCCCAGCTAGATATCACTCATGACGAACTACCGTTAACTATGAGCCCTCGCGCTGGCAGGCTATGGCTTACACTATTCTTAGCTCTACTAATAGGATTACCACTGCTTGCTTTTCTATCTTCTCATCAAATAATCTTAGTATTAGATGCGTTTTATCGCTCAGGAGCTTTAGTATTTGGTGGTGGGCATGTAGTTTTGCCTTTATTACAAGCAGAAGTTGTACATTCAGGATTGGTAACCAATGAAACTTTTTTGGCAGGCTATGGCGTAGCCCAAGCAGTACCCGGCCCTTTATTCACCTTCGCAGCTTTTCTTGGTGCATCGATAACTAGTACAGTCAACCCATGGTTAACTGGCCTACTCTGCCTGCTGGCAATTTTCGCGCCATCTTTCCTATTGATTGCTGGTACCTTACCTTTCTGGGAGCGCTTACGTCGCCATAGGCGTATGCAAGCGTCTCTACTGGGTATTAATGCCGCTGTAGTTGGTATATTACTGGCTGTTCTGTATCAGCCAGTTTGGACTAATACCATTCAAACTCCACACGATTTTGTCTTAGCTCTACTAGCTTTCACAGCGATACGATTCTGGAAACTACCAATCTGGCTTGTGGTATTTTCCAGCGCTCTTCTAGGCACTTTATTACCCCTAACTTATTGAAATAAAACCAGATCACTCTGATGAAAGCCACCCAACAACCGCAGAGTAATCTGCTGCATGCTATTTATTTATTAATAAACGCCTGCAGAAAATATCATACAGCTGCACTCTGTTCTTTTATTGCGGCTGGATACCATAGGTCTGCAGCGCGGTAATAACTTCAGCTAAGGGCAACCCTACCACAGCGCTGTAACTGCCTGAAATAGCACTGACAAATACGCCACCTTTGCTTTGAATACCGTAGCCGCCAGCCTTGTCGAGCTGCTCACCAGTCTGCCAATACCAATCAATTTCCTTGCTGGTAATGGAGCGAAAGAACACTGTCGTGTTAACCCGCTGTACTCGAATTTGTTCTGCAGTTTTGATGGCAAAAGCAGTCATCACCACATGGGAGCGCCCTGACAAAGCGCGCAACATTGTCTGCGCTTGGTTTTGATCGGCCGGCTTGCCGAGTATGTCATCTTCCAGAACGACAATGGTATCAGCCGCTAAAACCACCGCATGCTCATCAGCGGCTATGCTCTGGTAACCTGCTTCAGCTTTTTCTTTAGCTAAACGCTCCACATAAGCTGTCGGCAACTCGTTGGGACGTTGACTTTCGTCTATGGTGATATCCAATACGGTAAAATTAATATCTGTCTGCGCGAGTAACTCGCGGCGTCTTGGCGATGTGGAAGCTAAGTACAACGTCATGCGTTTTAACCTATTTGGAGAATCTATTATTTTCAATCTATGCATAAAGCCAGAGCCGTTTGCACACTCTACCAGATCAAGGCACAAGGCTTTCACTGGCTACTATAGGGCAAAACAAGCGACTCTGGCTCTAGTTACATCCCAGTAATGTGCTTAGCTGATTAAGCTCTGTGGAATATTGCCACCGTTTTCAGCAATACGCGCCAACACTGTTTTATGCAGCCACATATTCATTTTTGCCGAATCATCCATAAGCTCAGCTGGGCAATTAAGCTCTACTGCTAACTCTTTGCGAGCACTAAAGCTGCTGTCTAGATCAAGCAATTTAAGCAAGTCCACAATAGATACACGCCAATTTAGCTTCTGTGTGCTCGCTGCCTCACGCTCTTCCAATTGCGTAATAACATCAACTACAGTGATCGCTTCAGGCGTGGATACTGCTGCGCTAGTTGGCGCTGCTGTGGGGTTTTCTACTTCGTCTGCTGCAGCCGCTTGTGCTTGTCCAATGCCAAGCTTAGAAAGAATACTGTTGAAAAATCCCATATGTTGCTCCTTTTTAGTTTTATTCATAACAATACTGCCATGATCTTTTAGCGTACGCTGCACAGCCTAACTAAAGGCTTCTAGGCAGATTATCCTATTATGCTGTGTTTCTTATCTACAATTGCAATTATCAGATAAATGCTGCTTAAGGTCACCCTTTTCTCGGTATTTTGCTGCTTATATAGCTAATATGTATGTGTCGACTGATTTTCCGGAGTCTGTAATGGAACGTGTAGTAATTCTTGTGGATGTACAAAATATTTATTACACCGTACGCCAAGGCTTTGCCGCGGGGTTCGATTACAACCGTTTTTGGCAACTGGCCGCAGGTGGCCGTGAAGTGATCAAAGCCATTGCTTACGCGACAGATCGTGGTGATGCGAAGCAGCGCCAATTTCAAAATATTTTACGTGCCATTGGCTTTGAAGTGAAACTCAAACCCTATGTCCAGCGCAGTGATGGCAGTCGCAAAGGTGACTGGGATGTGGGCATTAGCGTGGATGCGATGCAATACGCTAACTTAGCCGATGTGGTGGTACTTGCTTCTGGGGATGGCGACTTTGCGGTGTTGCTTGAGCGCCTGCATGAGTTGTTTGCGGTAAAAACTGAAGTATTTGCTGTTGAAGAGTTTACTGCGTTGTCACTGATCCGCGCAGCATCTAGCTTTACGCCCATCGCCGGTGATTTGATCCTCAGCAGATAGCCCAGCACTGTTCTTATCCACTCTGGCACTAAAAGTACCTGCTCTTACGCGAAACCGATCAACACTGCTGGCTAAGTTTTTTACAGCTCAGGTTAAGAGTCCTACCGTTAAACTGCTATGCGCCTTTACAGCTTTTAACACACAAAAGCGCAAGCTAGTTATAACTGTGCTGGCTAAAAAAATATAACCAGGGAACATTTTGCTATAAATGCGACTCTGTATGCTTAAGCTCTATGATTTTGCTGCTGCTCTGTTTTGTGTGCAGTAGCCTTGGTGTTGGTCTAAAAAAAAGAAGAGGCATGTATGCGTAAATCAATTATAAAACCCATGGTAGCGACCACATTTAGTGCGTTGCTGATTTTTGAACTGGCGGGCTGCGGGACTATTATTTACCCAGAGCGACGCGGGCAAACCGGTGGAAAAATTGACCCTGCGGTAGTGATTATGGATGGCATTGGCCTGCTATTTTGGGTCATTCCTGGTTTAGTTGCCTTCGCTATTGACTTTGCAACAGGTGCAATTTACACATCTTCTGGGCGTTACTCTGTAGCCCCTGAAGCCTTGAAACCGGCCATTGATGAAAACGGCAGAATTGATACTGTGCAACTGCAAGAAATCATCAAGCAACAGACCGGTCAAAACATTCCATTTAACCACCCCAATATCCAGCAGCAAGATAGCTCAACGGAGCTGCTCAGCCAGCTCAACATTGTGCCCCAAGCTTAAGCTCTAAGCGCGCCCTGCACGCTCTGGGTAGGTGAGCGCGCCTAGGTCAGCGGCAGAATATACAGCTGACCTTTAAAGCCTTGCTGACGCAAGCCCTTTTGCTGCTCGGTGTTATGCAGCATGTAGCGTTTAACAGGCGCTGCTGCAACTAATTGCGCCGCATATGCACTTACTCCCGCACATAAATGCAGCTGCTCTGCTGGCTGGTTTAGATCATTGGCGTTGCGTAACAAGCTCTCGTAACTGGGCAGCATAATATGACTGTAATCACCGTGTAGCGCGATGCTTAAGCCAGCAGTATCGTAGTCGCCGAAGTAAATAACTGGTTTACCCGTGGCTGCAAATGCCTTAACTAAAGCTCTCCGCGCCCGACTCTCTAAGCCATCACCGCGATAAATCACCAAAGCCTGCTGAGCCAGCTCAGGCAAACTATAGCGCTGTGGGTGGTGACTAAAGTACTGATAGAAACTATCGAGATTTTCCACCACCACTAAGCTGGGAAAAACACTGAGTTCGAGGGTTTGCCAGTCAATATCCATAACCCATTGGCTGGGCGCTACACTAACCCACTCAGGAAAATAAGCCCCGCAGTTGGCTTGAGCCATAAGTACACGCCGCTCCTTAGGCGTCAAACCAACGCTTTTATGCTCGACTTGGCTGCTGTCACTTTGAGCAAAGCGGTCTTGCTGGCGAATATCGTCATCTAAGCGGTGCAAGCCAAGCTCTTGTAAAGTTTGCTCAATTCGCGCCAAGATCGGACGATCAAAACTCACCGTTTTCACCCCGCACCAAGGCTGCGTCTCCAACCCATGTTCTTCACACCAGATGCGCAGCTCTTGCATGGTGCTTTGCTGCGCTGACCTAGAAACACTTTTGCCCTGCGTCAACTCGATTAACACGCGCTGCAATACGCTACGCACACGTTGCGATAAATCCGCACTCATACTCCCACCCCGCCGCTGAGCAATTGCAACTGCACATCTGCAATCACCTGTAATTGATTAAACCAGCCCACTTCTTGCTCATCATAGTGCAAACGAAAGGCCGACTTTTCACTACTGGCTAAGCCTTGGTACTCAGCAATCACTTGATACAGCCAAATTTCAGGATCCCAATCCAACTGCGCAGCAGCCAAATATTCTAAGGCGCTTTGGCTCGCTTGCTGATCAAGCACACTCAAATAAAACGACACCACATCTTCATGCAAGGCGCGGCGTTTAGCCATAATGCTTGCATCATCATGCCAAGCAAGTGGCTGCGCCGCGCTGGGCAAATCGGTATTGCTTGGAGTACGCGCTGGCAATTGTGCCAACAGTTGCTGCATCGCATGTTTATCTTGATGACGGTCTAAAGCAATGGACACACTGGCTTGCAAACCAGCAGCTTGATTGACTAAATCCACCACTGTGCTGCGCTGGGCATAATCAGAGGGTTTAAAATTAGGCTTTTGCGAAAAATACTGCAGCATGCCGCGCACCAACAGATTGCGCGATTGCTGCTGACGAAAACGTGCCATCAACTCATTTAAGCGCTTTTGCACTTCACGCAAACTGCTAAAATGCACACTGACCTGCCCTTGCAACTGCCGCACCAATAAGTGGCGTAAACTGCCATTGCTGCCAGCAAAACGAATCAGTTCGTTAAAATTAATCAACTCTAAACCTGCCAGCCAACGCAACACTTCATTGTGGGCTTTTTCGTTTTCGTAGATTTTATCCTGAACTGTACTGACAAAAGCAAAATCACTGTTTAAACGGTTCCACAGGCTATCAATGCCCGTGGCAATTCGGCTATTTAGATCATCTACTTCCTGGCTGAGCTTAGTCTGTACAAAGGCGCTTTCTTGGTAATTGCCTTTTTCTTCAGCGGCATTGATTTTACCGACCAACACACGAATATTGGCTAAAAAACCACCGACTTCAGCGTTGACCTTACGTCGCTCCTCGTCGGAAATAAGCTGCACAATCATTTCCCGCACAGGGTCAGTGAGTTTAAGGCCTGACTCTTCATTGGGTCGCCACAAAATATTGGCTGCCACTAACTGATTAATAGCCCGCTCACCCACCTGCAGCTCATCCAGCTCAGCGCTGTAGTAGCTCTGCATCAACAGTTCACTGTGCCTGCCCAGTAACTTGAGCCGCTCTACACCCAATTTAACTGCGGCACTGTTGTAATCGAGGGTGCTCATGCCAACAACTCTTCTTGGCTCGGCACTAACTCTTCCTCGATGTAGATATTTTCCTCTTCGCGAATAAAGCGGGTCAGATCAATTAGGTAATCAATCTTACCGGTAACCACATAGTGATGGCGGTCTTTGTGCGGTTGATGCAAGTAGCCATTGCTGCGCAAACGCTCAAACACTTGCTTGAGCTGACCGGCCACATCCTCACTTTGTGATTGGAAAAAGCGCGTTTGCACCAAAGCGTGCAACTGCTCTCGCAGACTTGGGTTGTTTTCAATGCGCGCCGCTAATTCATGGCGGTTGAGGATATCGTTCGCGGTTAAAACTGTTTCATGCCCCATGGTTTCCTGGGTCAACTGCAACAGCTTAAGCATGGGAATTAAACTGTCGAGCGTCTCTTTAAACTGCTGCGAAAGCTGATCTCGCAAGGGCTGAGTTAACTCCCGCCAGGCTAAAAACCACACGTTGCCCTCTGGGTTGCTGGCCAAGCGGCGATTGAGCGGGCGCAAATACTGATCAATGGCCTCCCGCTGCTGCTCATCTTGTAAGTGTCGAAACGCTTGGCTATCGGTGACTTCACAAATAAAACCGCCGGATAAAAGCTGCTCTAATAAATGGCTATGTTGCATCATTATTGTACGGCCTCCTCGCGGCGCTGCTGTAATCGTTGCGTCAGTCGACTGAGCTTTGGCTCAATGCGTTTAAGCTGACTGTGCGCGCCTTTCTGGCTGTCTTTTTCGATCAAATAGCGGTGCTTAAACAGCGTCAGCACATCAGACTCGGGATTAGGGAAAGCGCCGACAATAAAAATATTATTGTTTTCGCAGGCCTTAAACAGTTTTTCGACGTTGTGATAGGCCAAGGTGCCAATTTCATCAATGGGCCAATGAATAGTAACCTGTGCTTTACCGCGCAATAGTCGAGTAAAGGCCAGCAAGTACTTACATAGAATCAGATAAGCCATGCCGTGGCTAGAGGACTCCAAGAGCTGGCGATCGTTGCGAATAATTAAGTCCGTACCACCCTCATTAAGGCGCAGCTCTAAACGCAGCAGGCTCTCAAAAGTAAATTGCTGATCGCTGCGCAGCAGATCAGCCACATCACCCAAAGCATCTAAATAAGCGTCACTGGGCAAGCGCTCAAAATCTTGCTCCCACTCGCTGTAGAGTTTGGCAAAGCGCTTCAATGGATCCCAAAAACCCAACTCATCAATGGTGGATTGGATTTTTACCTCTGACTTACTGATTCCTTCCAGCACAAACTCTTCACTCACCTCCTCACTGAGGCGGCGGCTCTGTGCGCTGATACGGCGGTTCAAGTCGCTGAATACGGTAAAGAACCCCTGCAAATCAGCACCGTAGTTGCGCCCTGTCGCCAACAGGCTCAGTTGCTGGTTGTGCAGAATCTGTAACATTTCTTGATACGCAACCAGCTGCGCCTGCGGAATAGGGCTTAAGCCTAAACGCTGCAGTTGATTGGCCCAAATATCACTGAAATTAACACTGGCATCTTTCAGCAATTCGCGTTCAAAAGCATGCAGATTGTTTTTTAGCCGTGCATCCAACTGCTGTTTATCTTGTAGAGCTCGGCGTGTACGCTCAATGCGCTCAGCGTAACCACCGGTATTGTGTGTACTGCTGGTGGCTACATATTCAGCTGGGGCGGGGAATTGCTCCAGCTGTTTAAGCAAGGGCAGCAGTTGCTCAAGCAGTTTGCGCTGTCCAGCTAGTTCCTGTTCTTGGGTTTTGATCGCTAGCAAAGTATTTTTCTGTTGCGCTAAGAATGCCTGCTCTAAGCTGGCCAACTGCTGTTTAAGATTGAGCACCTCTTGCTTGAGCTGCATTTCTTGCGCCAGCAGTTCGGGCTTACGGAGATGCCAATCCACCCGCAAAAAGTGACGATAGTCTTCCAGCTCCTGGCTGCGTTCCTCGGTACTGCTGATCTGCTGGCGAATCGTTTTTAAACGCTGCTCAGTGTCTTTGAGAGTGGCTGGGTCAATGCCCTGCTCACGCAGCTCCCGCTCTAAGGCTGTTTGTAACTCACTGACTTGCTGCTCAGTTTCCCGCCGCTTAGCATCGATACTGTTTGAATACTTGGCGATCTTTTCACGCAATAACTGTAAAGCGTGCTGCCAATCTGCTTGATACTCCAACAGCATATTTTTAAAGGCACTGTCGCGCTCTTTTAAACTACTGAGTTGCTGCTGCTTTAAGTGCGCTAATTGTTCTATCAGCTTTTGCTGCTGCTCCTCGAGACTCTGCTTGCGCTCACGCTGCAGCGTCTGATGCAACTCGAGTAAACGCTGGCGTGACTCCTGGGCAAAGCCTAAGTCATTGCGATAACGCTCGCGCACTTGCTGCGCTTTATGCAACTTATCCTGCTGCTGTTCGCTATTGGCGTTATGTACTTGCTGCGCTTCGCTCAGATCGCTGAGCTGCTGTTGGGCAGCATGCAGTTGCTCTAACGTTTGCGCAATGGCCGCAAGCAGTGCTTGTTCATCTTGCGCATAAGCCGGCAGCTCGATGGCAGCCAGATCAAGGCGCAGACCAAACAACTGCAGTTCGCTAAGTGGCACGGGGCTGCCTTGCGCATCACTGAGGCTCGGCGCTAAATCGCTGCGCTCCAACAACTCCTCGCGGATCACTTTACCAACACTGTGCTGCCACTCAGGAATATGTTGCTGTAAAAACTGGCGTAAGCTGCCGTCGGTGGGTGCTTGCTGTAGTTTCAGCTGCGCATATTGCTGCTCCAGTTGACGCAAATACTTGCGTTGCTGGTTAATCTCTTCGAGGTGACTGTTCTGTAATTTTTTAACCTGCTCATACTCATCACGCAAGCGTTCGACCGTGTCGCTTTGGTTGGCCAACTGCAATTGAATATCTTCAATGCGTGCTTGCTCTGCTTCCAGATCGAGCTGTTCTGCTGCTGTTAGCAAAGAGACACCTAAGGCGGCGGCAACCTCGGCTTGTTGCTGGAAAACTCCATTCTGTTGCTCTTGAAAGTCAGCCTGCAGTGCTTGCCGTTGCTGCTGATACTCTTGCTCCAGTTGATTTTTCTGCTGCTCTTGCTGAGCCCGTAAAACTTGCTCTTCATCGCGCACTTTTTGTTGTCGATTGGTGTTTTTTTCCACATAGTCGTTGAGCTGCTCAGACAACTCAAATTTGCGTGACTCAAAACGCTGGCGAGAACTGCCTTCCACTTCACGCAATAACTGCAGATGTGTATCCAGCTCATCACGTTGACTGCGCCAGCTCGGCAACTGGCTAACAGCATGCTCAAGACTGGGCATATCACGCTGTGTAAACTCAGTGTAGCGCTGCTCGATATTTTCTAGATCCACTTCAACCTGTTCAAGCTGACTGGCCACCTGACTGTGTGCGGCATGGCCTTTATGCAGCTCACTCTGATACGTTGCTTCATGTTCGGCATTATCGCGTTTGGCCTGTTTGATCTGCGCTTCCCGATCAGCACAGCGCCGCTCCAACTGACTGGCATCATTGAGCAATAAAGGCTGCAGCTGCCAGAGGCTCTGCTCAGTGCTGTTGAGGGTATCAATTTGTTTGCCTAATGCTGTCATTTCGTTTTGCAAGCTGCTTAAACGCCTTGACTGACGGACTTGCTGAACCCATTCACGCACTTGCGTGCTTTTAATTCTGGTGCTTGGTAAAGCCACGCCCTCATCTTCAAAAATGGCCGCGAGCATGGTTTTCAAGGTGTCCATTTTGCCTTCTTTGGCATGCACGGCAGAAACCAGCTTTTCTATATGGCGCAAACGGTGTGGGTTTTGCGCCAAGCTATAGCGCAGTGCCGCTTGTCTGAGGCGCGTGGACTCTGTGCGCGCCAAGCTGCCGCTAATAAGGCTGAAGTCATTTTGAATAATGCTGCGGTATTCGTTAATGGTATTAATGAGGTTGGAAGCGTCAATCGTTTGCTGACGCAAGTTGGCGGTAAACTCTTGGTAACTCAGCGCTTGAGCGTGGCCTTTGGCATTCGTTTTTAAATACAATTCTGGTCTGTAGGCGGCATTAACAAAACGGTAGCTGACGCCTTCATCTTTTTTACGGGTAATAGCAACGTGGCAAATGCTCCCTGCTTCTCTACGGTATTCGTAGATGAGGTATGAGTTGCTGTGGGGTAAGTAATATTGGTCAAATTTTTTGCGGGTTTTAGGTACGACATTATTAGGCCGCTCGCCATAAAAAACGGGGATCAAGCGTTGTAATGTGGTTTTCCCTGAGGCGTTAGTACCGCAGATATTGGTGTGGCCATTGAGGTCGAGCTCGACAACGCCTTGCAGGTGGCCGTTGATCATGATGATGCGGAGTAAATGAGACATTTTAGTGCTGGGCGCTCCGTGCTAAGGCGATGATTACTGAGGCTTTGGGCCAAAATTTGAGTTATTTAGAGTACAGGAATTTGTACGCTATTTGCAGCGCCTGTGCTGTGCGCAAAGCATATGCGCACAGCGTCAGTCTGCCAATCAATCTCTAACTCTAACGTTTGATGGTTTTCAGCAAGTCTTCAGGGCTGATATGACCCACAACATTGCTATTGGCTTGAGCGCTGCCCAGCTGCGGCATATTGAGAATATGGCCTTTCATCTTGCCGATAATGTGCATCTCGCAGGGCTTACAATCAAACTTCAGGGTCAGCACCTCATCGCCATGCACCAGCTGCATATCCTTAACTTTAGTGCGCACACCAGTTACCCCCTTAGCTTGCTTGGGGCATAAGTTAAACGAGAAGCGCAAGCAGTGTTTGGTGATCATCACTGGCACATCGCCCGCCTCCTCGTGGGCTTCATAAGCTGCATCAATCAGCTGTACACCGTAACGGTGATAAAACGCACGGGCTTTTTCATTGTAGACATTGGCCAAAAAGGTTAAATGCGACTCAGGGTAAACCGGCGGCGGATCACTCACAGGTTTACGAAAGCCCTTAGGGTGTGCGGCAATACGCGCAGCAGTTAACGCGGCAACGGCCTCACGGCGCAAAGTTTTTAACTGCGAGCCCGGCACAAACCACGCCTGCTCAGTCTCTAGTGCAATGTACTGCGAGTGATAAATAGTCGTTCCCAGCTTGCTCAGCGTGTCCTTAATCTGCAACTCGGCCTGCTCAGGGTTGCTGGCCAGACTAAACGGACCTGACTGCTGCACACTGACGCTAACCCCATCAGCACTATTCACCGTTAAAGTGAGCTGTTGCTCATCCAGTTGCACCTGCCAGTTCACTAGCACGCGACGCTCGGCAGACTTTTTCTGTAAGGCTTGCTGCCAGTTATGGTCCATATTGCGATTCAATGCATAGGGTGGACGTAACTGTTTAAGCTCAGCCGGCATGTCATTGGGCACCACGCGGTATTGACGCACGAGCTGACCATCTTGCTCATACTCGCAGAGTTGCTGCACAGTATTGGCGCGAAAACCGACAACCTCACGCTTATACAAAACGTTTAAACCATCACCATTGGCCAATGGCTCGGTGGTCTGCACGCTAATATCTTGCTTGCCAACCCCAATTATCTCACCCACTGGCAAACCAACAAACTTTGGCGAGTCAAAAGCACCGATATCAATTTTACGCTCACTGACGAAATAGTCAGTGCTGCCGCGGTGGAACGTTTTATCTGGGTCGGGCACAAAAAAGTGTTCGGTAAAGCCACTGGATGAGCGAGCCAACTCAGGGCGCTCCAGTAAAATCGCATCCAACTGCTGACGGTAATACGCAGTGATGTTTTTCACATAAGTCATATCCTTATAGCGCCCTTCAATCTTAAAGGAGCGCACCCCAGCCTCCACCAGATCAGCCAAATTGGCACTTTGATTATTATCCTTCATTGATAACAAGTGCTTGTCATAGGCAACAACACGGCCCTCATCGTCTTTTAGGGTGTAAGGCAAGCGGCAGGCTTGTGAGCAATCACCGCGGTTGGCACTGCGTCCGGTCTGCGCATGGGAAATATTGCACTGCCCGGAAAAGGCCACACACAGCGCACCGTGAATAAAAAACTCAATGGCTGAATCCACATTCTGGCTGATCTCACGGATTTCTTGCAGATTCAGCTCGCGAGCTAACACCAACTGGGAAAAGCCAGCCTGGGAGAGAAATTTAGCTTTCTCCAAGGTGCGAATATCGGTCTGGGTGCTGGCATGGATCTCCAGTGGCGGCAGATCCATTTCCATCACCCCTAAGTCCTGCACAATCACCGCGTCTACGCCAATCTCATACAGCTGCCACAACAGCTGCCGTGCCGGCTCCAGCTCATCATCATGCAAAATGGTATTGATGGTGACAAACACCTTGGCGTGAAACAGCTGGGCAAACTCCACCAGCCCAGCAATATCACTCAGGCTATTGCTGGCATTATGTCGCGCGCCAAAACTCGGGCCGCCAATATAAACGGCATCGGCGCCATGCAAAATTGCCTCTTTAGCAATGACGGCATCGCGGGCAGGACTGAGTAATTCAAGGTGGTGCTGAGGTAAGGACATAGTTTTAAGAGTTCAAAAATAAAAAGTTGGACACTGCTCAGCACCTTCGAATGTGTGCAGCCGTGCAGTTAATAAGAGGCGCGCAGTTTACCACAGGGCGAGAGTAGACTGGCAGCGCATCAATCCACCACAGAAAACTGCACCGTCCCTGTTTGTCCTGCAGCATCCAGCACACTGAGCTGATAAATGCCGGTTTGCGCAAACACCTGATCAAAACTCTCGCCGCTTGCGGTACTCAGTAAAGGGCTGCCATTGAGGTACCACCACTGTTTAGCACCACTCCCTTGAGCTGAGAACTTGAGACTCAGCGCATTGACTTGGCCTGCAGCCCGCTGCAAACGGTCACCTTGATTAACGCCAACTATTTGTATCGGCTCACCAGTCACCAGTAGTGCTGGTGGACAGCCGGGGTCAGGCGCAGCTAAACGTGAGCGGCGTTGTTCGGCCAGCGGCAACCAAGGCTCTAATGCCGCAGGCCACAAGGCAATACGCCGCGCCTGCGCGCCGGGGCAGTCTTTAGCAACCCGCAGCCCCTGCTGGTTGAGCCAAACTAACGGCTGCAAAGCACTGCTAAAAGTTGTGTCCATAGTTAAAGTCGGCGGCACAGTGCCATTGAGCGTCCAAGCAAAACGCAAGCGCCGACAATTATCATCCTCACGTGCTAACTCCTGCCCCAGCGGCCAACAAATGGCTGCCACACCCACCTCTTCAGGCTGCGGATTAAGCAGCTCTGGCTTACGGTTTTGCCGGTCACGATGGTTGAGTACATCATGCACTTGCAGCAACAATGGCGTTGCTGACGCCAAACCAAACTGACCAGGCACCGGAGTGCCATCGGGTCGACCAATCCAGACGCCAATTAAGTAGCGGGAGCTGACCCCCACAGCCCAAGCATCACGAAAGCCATAACTGGTACCGGTTTTCCAGGCCAGAGGGGCACGCTCCACCAGCTGCGCACGTGGATCAATGTCAGGCCGGCGTTGACCGGATAAAATCCGCCGAACAATCCACGCAGCACCGGGTGACATTAAAGGTTTTTCTTGCAAAACCTGTTGTGGTTGAAAACGTAACTGCGCCACCTTACCTTGCCGCGCAAAAGCACTAAAGCCACTAACAACATGCTCTAAACGCGTCCCCACCCCCCCTAAAATTAAAGCCAAGTTCGGCTCTGCATTTCTAGGTAGTAGTAACGGCACTCCTGCACTGCGCAGCTCAGCAGTAAAACGCTTCGGACCATAGACCTCCATTAACTGCACCACAGGCAAGTTTAATGAGCGCGCTAAAGCTTGGCTGGCTGAGACCGGCCCACTAAAACCTTGAGAAAAGTTACCTGGGCGGTAATCGCTGCTATGGCGCGGCACATCCTGCAGCAAGGACTCAGAATGAATCAAGCCCTCATCCAATGCCATGGCATATAAAAACGGCTTTAAGGTAGAACCTGGTGAGCGCACCGCCTGCACCATATCCACATGACCAAAACGCTGCGTATCTTCAAGATCCAGCGAGCCCAAATAAGCTTGTACTGCCATAGTGTCATGCTCAACCACTACAACTGCCGCAGAAGTACGCTCGGGTAAGCGTGCGCGCCAGCCCAGCAACATTTCCTCTAAACGGCGCTGTAAGCTAGCATCCACAGTAGTTTCAATCACAGCAGGGCTATTGGCTGTATTCAAACGCCGAGCCAATAGCGGCGCTAAGGACGGCTCTTCTCTGGGCGCTAACCACACTGACTCTTGCAGTGCATCGTCTATCTCTGCCTGCGGCCAAATTTGGAACTGTCCCAAACGCTGCAGTATTTTATCCCGTGCGGCCTGTGCGCGCTGCGGATGGCGATCAGGCCGCAAACGACTGGGAGCTTGCGGCAAGACGGCCAATAAAGCTGCCTCCGCACGGCCTAGACTTTTTGGCGACTTGCCCAAATAAGCCCAACTGGCCGCTGCGACACCTTCTAGAGTGCCACCAAAAGGTGCACGATTTAGGTACAGGGTGAGGATCTCATCCTTCGACAGATGCCATTCCAGTTGCGCCGTACGCCACACTTGACGAAGTTTGCCACGCAGGCTTCGCGGATGTGGATCAAGCAGGCGCGCCACCTGCATGGATAATGTACTGCCGCCAGAGACGATTTGGCCATCACGTAAGTTTTGCCAAGCAGCACGAGCAATAGCTAAAGGATTAATGCCAGGGTGCTGATAAAACCAGCGATCCTCATAACCCAGCAGTGCTTCAATATAGTACGGCGACACTTGATCAATGCGGATCGGATAACGCCAGACACCATTGCCATCGGCAAAACGCCACAATGGTGTGCCGTCTTGAGCTAAAACCACTCGAGCCATATCGTCTTTAGGCAAAGGTAAAGGGTCAAAGCGGTCAGCCAGCCACAGCACAGCACAAAGCAGCAACAGCCCCAAACCCAGCCGCCGCAATAAACGCCCATACCGTCTTTTTTTAGTGCAGCTCACCCTCTCTCCTAACACTGATTGCCAGACAAAACACTTGCTCAACAGCAGCCCAATGACGCAGACATGACCGTCGGCCAAGGTGTATCACACACCGGTTACTGCACCCAGAGGCCAACTAACGCACGCTCAGCATAAACTAGAAATCACCCCAAATACGTGCAAAGCTGATAAAAAACAAGCCTTTAATCCATAGTTCAGCTCTGTAGAATAGGGCCAATTCACAAAAAAAGTCTGAGGTTAACAATGAAAGACAGTCCAACTCTACTCTGGTTACAAGAAGTGCAAGCCAACTGGCTGCCGTTACTTATTGAAAATGGTCAGCATTTATTTTTTGCTCTGCTGACACTTGCTATTGGTTGGTGGCTTATCAACCGTATCGTTGCCGGAATAACTCGGTTTTTACACAAGCGTCACGTGGACGAGATGCTCACCGGCTTCTTAGATTCACTGATCAGTACTTTATTGCGTATCCTTTTACTCCTCAGCGCCGCAGGGATGCTGGGTATTCAAACCACCTCATTTATTGCAATTGTCGGTGCCGCAGGTCTTGCTGTTGGCCTTGCTTTGCAAGGCAGTCTTTCTAACTTTGCTGGCGGTGTGATCATTCTATTTTTACGCCCTTTCCGCGCCGGTGATTATATCGAAGCACAAGGCGTAGCAGGTACAGTTAAAAGCATTGAGATTTTCCACACTATCCTGCACACCCCCGACAATAAAGTCATTATTATGCCCAATGGCTCACTGTCCAACGGCAGCATCACCAATTACTCAACCCAGCCTACTCGCCGTGTTGATATTAACGTTGCCATTGGCCACAAAGATGATGTGAAAAAAGCGCGCGATGTATTGTTAGGCCTTGCTGCAGCCGATGAGCGCGTCTTTAAAGACCCTGCGGCAGTGGTTTACATGACTTCTATTGATGAGCGCTCTGTAAACATCTCCATGCGCATGTGGACCACAGGCGGTGACTTCTGGGGTGTTTTCTTCGAGATGCAAGAAAAAATGAAAGAAGCCTTTGAGCGTGAAGGGATTAGTTTCCCATACCCACAGCGCACTGTGCATATCAACCAAGAAATCAAATAAACGATAACGCAGCGCAGATTGCGGCTTAAATGGCCGTAATCAGCGCTCTATTTTCCTGCTCACTCCCGCCTACCAAGCTGCTATTAAACTCAACACGTAAGCAGCCTCTCTCAAGTGAATTACTGTAGCTAAAACACCGAGTTAGGCTAACAGCTTGCCCGTCTCTCTAGCGCAAAACCCCATATAGCGATTGAAGCAAGCGGCGCATACTGCTATATTCCAACCACTGCCAAAAGCAGTCAGATAAGACACAGCGCTAAAAGAATTTAAAACAAAACGTTATAGCCTTATTTGGTACGAGTATTTTTACAGGTCACAGACCACCTTGCTGAGCGGCATACGACTTAGCCAAAGCTGTACTGAAACATAATCCGCGAACGCACTACCGCGCTCGCATTTTTATAAACCCGCTCACGATCACACCGAGCGGCACCCGATTTATCAAGGGACATGTGTAGGGTGGAGATGCACAGTACGATTGACCTGCGTAGCCATGCGCTTTGATTCAGACGTTTCATCACGTCCGCGGCCAATCACTGATTCCTCCTCCTGATACAAGTGCGCTGCAACTAATTATTAGTGCAGGCTACTGGAGACGCAGTCGCGGCCATGGCTTATGACCATGCACGCTAGACACGGTTAATTTTTAACTGCGCGACCCCAACACCGACCCAATTTGTCGTGTGTGCCAATAATGTGATCCGTGAACACGGAATATATTGGTAAACCATGAAAAGAATGCTAATTAACGCAACTCAACCTGAAGAGTTGCGTGTTGCACTTGTCGATGGGCAAAAGCTCTTTGACCTTGATATTGAATCAGGGGCTCGCGAACAAAAGAAATCCAACATCTATAAAGGCCGTATAACCCGCGTAGAACCCAGCTTAGAAGCAGCATTTGTTGATTTTGGTTCTGAGCGTCACGGCTTCCTCCCCCTCAAAGAAATCTCCCGCGAATACTTCAAGAAAACTGGCGAAAATGGTGGCGGTCGCGTCAACATCAAAGACGTTCTGACTGAAGGCCAAGAAGTTATCGTCCAAGTCGAAAAAGAAGAGCGCGGCAATAAAGGCGCAGCACTCACCACTTTCATCAGCCTCGCCGGCCGCTACATGGTACTGATGCCTAACAACCCTCGGGCAGGTGGTATTTCCCGCCGCATTGAAGGTGAAGAGCGCAACGAATTACGCGAAGCACTCAACGCGCTCAACGCTCCAGCTGACATGGGCTTAATTGTGCGCACCGCTGGCTTAGGGCGTAGCAGTCAAGAATTACAGTGGGACTTGGACTACCTGGTTCAACTTTGGACTGCCATTAAAGACGCTGCTGAAACCCGCAGCGCTCCCTTCTTGATCTACCAAGAAAGTAACGTCATCATCCGCGCTATTCGTGACTATTTACGCCAAGATATCGGCGAAGTACTGATTGATAGCGTTGATGCACAAGAAGAAGCGTTAAGCTTTATTCGTCAGGTGATGCCGCAGTACGCCAACAAAATCAAGCTGTACCAAGACAGCGTACCCTTGTTTAACCGCTTCCAAATTGAAAGCCAGATCGAAACTGCTTTCCAACGCGAAGTGAAACTGCCTTCTGGCGGTGCATTAGTCATCGACCCAACCGAAGCCTTAGTATCCATTGATATTAACTCAGCACGGGCGACCAAAGGCAGCGACATCGAAGAAACTGCTCTGCAAACCAACCTGGAAGCGGCTGAGGAAATCGCCCGCCAACTGCGTTTGCGTGACATTGGTGGCTTGATCGTGATCGACTTCATCGACATGACGCCAGCGAAAAACCAACGTGCCGTTGAAGATCGCATGCGCGAATGCCTTGAAGCTGACCGTGCACGCGTACAAGTGGGTCGTATCTCACGTTTTGGCTTGCTAGAAATGTCGCGCCAGCGTCTGCGTCCATCATTAGGTGAAAGCAGCGGCGTCGTCTGCCCGCGCTGTAACGGTCAAGGCATTATCCGCGACGTTGAATCATTATCACTGGCCATTCTCCGCTTAATTGAAGAAGAAGCCCTGAAAGACCGCACCGCAGAAGTGCGTGCCCGTGTGCCTTTCCAAGTTGCCGCTTTCCTACTTAACGAAAAGCGTAATGCCATCACCAAAATCGAATTACGTACCCGCGTACGCATCTTTATTTTGCCAGATGACACTCTAGAAACACCGCATTTCGAAGTAATGCGCCTGCGTGATGACAGCCCAGAGGCAATGTCCGGCCAGTCCAGCTATGAAATGGCTCCGGAAGAAAGCGAAGAACTGCAGCCGGTCAGCGCGACCCGCTCATTAGTACGCGAAGAAGCTGCGGTAAAAACCAGCAGCGCCGAACGCCTTGCTCCACCTCCGCCAGCAGCCAGCAAAGCCGCAGCGCCAGTGGTGGCCAAGGCTCAACCCAGCTTATTTAAAGGCCTAGTGAAATCGTTGGTCGGTTTATTCGCCAGCGAAGATGCACCAGCCGCGCCTGAAGCTAAGCCGGAGCAACGTGAGCGCAGCAACACAAATCGTAATAACGAACGCCGCAATGAGCGCCAACAATCATCAAACCGCCGCCGGGAAAACACCCGCACGAACCGTGACGATGAACGTAAGCCACGGGACAACAACCGCGACAACAATACCCGTGACAACAACGCTGAACGCGACAATGCTAGTCAGCGTGAAAAACCACGTGATAACGCTGCACAAAACAATCGCGACACAAGCAACGATAACCGTCGTGAGCGTCCGCAGCGTGAAGAACGTCCTGCACGTAATGAACGTTCCGAGCGCAATGAGCGCCCGACTCGTGAACTGCGTCCAGCACGTGATACGCCAGAACCGCGTAATGCGCGTGGCAATCAAGCTCAAGATACAGCTAATGAAGAGAAGCCGCGTGCGCCTCGTCAACAGCGTGATAACAATCAGAGCGATGAGCGTCCGATACGCCAGGAGCGTCAAGAGCGTGCGCCACATCCACAGCCCACTGCTGATACAGAAGCAGAGCTACACGATGTGAACCTAACTGAGCAGAACGATGAACAAGATGACACCACTTCCACCGAAGAAGAACGTCCTCGTCGTCGCTCACGCGGTCAACGTCGTCGCAGCAACCGCCGCGAACGCCAACAAGTGGATACAGACTCGAGCAGCACTGAAGCAACTGAGACCACTGCGAAAGAGACTGCTGGTAAGCAACCCGCGGCAGAAGCTACAACAGCTGAGCGCAGCACTGAAAAAACCAGCGCAGCACCTGCTACTGACAATGCAGCCAGCAGCGCACAAGTCACAGAAGTGCAGCCAGCCATGGTTAAAGATGCCGCCGCCGGACGCAGCGCTGTTGAAGTTGTCGACCCTGCGCAAGCAGCACCGATTGCAATCCAACAACCTTTACTGCAAATTTCGGAGCCAACTCCAGCAACTGTAGCTGCTGAAAAACCTGCGCCACGCACGCAAAGCCAGGATGTTAAAGCAACTACGGAGAAACCTGCGCAGGCTAAAGCAGGGCCGGCATCTGCAGAGCCTGTTGCTGAAGCAGTAAAGCCAAGCGTTAAGCCTGAGCCTACACCTGCTAAAACGAGCGAAAAGGCAGAAGTACCAGCAAAACCTGCAGCGCAATCTCCAGCACCGACAGCAACTGCAAAACCAGAAGCGCCAGCAGCACCGGCAAAGAAAGCCGAACAACCTGCTCGCCCATCGGGTCGCGCTGCTAATGACCCGCGTGAGCGCCGTCGTCTAGCACGCGAAGCTGAAGCTAAAAAAGCAGCAGCTGAGCAGAAATCAGCAGCTGAAAGTAAGCCAGCTGACGCTAAGTCTGATGCTGTAACAACCAAAGAGCCTGTACCGCAAGCTCCAACAGCAAGTAATGCCGCGCCACAAAATGTTGCAGGCACAAGCCAAACAACAGCAGCGCAACCCGCTAAGAAAGATACGCCCCACTCCGCTAAAGATGCTGACACTGAGGCGCAAGCGACAGCAGCCAAACAGGAGCAATCATCCAAACATGATGCTGCTCCTGCTGCCGAGCAGGACGAGACCAAGCCAAACGCTTAATCTGTACCTGCGCTATAAAAAAGGATGCCCAATCGGCATCCTTTTTTTTGCTTACAATCCGTTTATCTCAGCAGCACATAAGGCTTACCAGACATTCACACCCTTGCTAGTTCAACACTAAAAACCACCTAATTTTCAAACTAGGTATCTTGTCTACTCTTTGCTTCGGTCAGCGGCTGCGGATTGCGGATACGATGGCGACGGGAATAGGCTCCATGCTCTGCTTTCTGCGCTTGCTTAAGCGCAGACTCGGCCACGGATACCGGAGAGACCAGACCGAGTTCCTGCAGCGCTGTTTCTGCCTGCGCTGCCCGTGCTTCGAAGGCGTGCAAAGCAGCCAAGGTTTGCTCATCGAGGCGCTCCTTAGACTCGAAGTACTTCAGTCGCGGGTAGCGCCCAGCCAGTGCAACTCCCCAGTTCAGCGCGGGGTTCCACCATGAGTTGATTTCGCGACCCTTACCGGCACGATGCTGCTCTAGCACGTCATCCAGCGCACCATTCAACAGCTTCAGATCGAAATCAGTGCCTGGCACAGAATCATCGGACGCAGTACCGTAGGCGTCAACGCCCGTTCGCGAAGGCCCGGTGCGCGTATCGCGATAGCGGGCAAGAGTCATCATATCGCTGGCCAACACCGGTTCATTGACCGGCAGACGGACAGCCTCGGGATCACCCATCAGTTGGCCCCAAGACATACGAATAAAAGTATGTTGGTCTTCCATGCCGGGATGGGTGCAGCGCAGTCCGATGGCATAGGCTTCTAGGGGTTCCTGTAGAAACTGAAAGCCAGTGTAACGGGCCCAGCGCACCACGAGAAACTCGTGCGCAGCAGCGCCGGGCAGATGGAAATTAACCTCTTGCAGGTAGTCCAGCACGATCTGTACCTGTTCATCCGACAGCTCAATGTCCTCGTGCAGCGGGTACATGCCTTCATAGGTGTTGCGCACCGGTCTGGGGCGTGCGGCAATGTAAGCATCGAGCTCGGCTTGAGTAGCTGGGCGTGTATTTTTCTGCATCATACTTTTTTTAAACATAATAACAGCGGCTTCCTTTTCTTCTCGCGGACGGTCAGATCAGCTGGTTGCGGTCGTAGAAGTCCGTGTCCTCGAAGTAGCCACCACGGCCCTCAAGGATAATATCGTAGCGGTTGACCACCTCAATCCGATCCAGCCACTTCAGGCTGCGAAACCCGGTCGAGCTTTCTAAACGCAAGCGCACTGGCCCGCCATTTTTAGCCGGAATCTCGCCTTCGTCGTTGAGCTCAAAGGCAATCAGCGTCTGCGGCATCCGCGCCTCAACCATGGGTGTCGACACGTAGTAAGTACCTCCTTCGTACAGGGCGTCATCACGGCCCATATTTTGGAAGCTGGTGTACACTACGTCAGTTGCGCCGGGCAAGGGTCCGGCGAGCTCCAAAAGGGCCGACACGGTAATCCCGCGCCAGCGCCCAATCGAGGTGAAGCCTTGCACGCAGTGGTGCAGCGTGGTCTGCGAATGACCTGAGGCAAGCTCGCGCAGTTCGGCAATGGTCAACGTCATCGGCCGCTCAACGTATCCGCCGATCTCCAGCACGTAGTCGTCCTCGTAGCAGTTGGCCATCAGCGCCAGATACTCCTCGGTTTCTGGTGGTCGTCCGCTGCCACGGAAGTTATGGGTGGTGTTAGCCAGACCCACGTCCTTACCGGTGATATTGGAGCGATCGTAGTGCATGCGCGCAGGCAGCTTGTACAGTAGATTCGACCAGGGCCGCACAATGATGTTATGCAATCTTTCAACCGCACGGCCATCCGCCAAGGTCCAGCGTGTGGCGACCACGTGCAGGACGACTACAAGAATGAGGCCGATGGTGAAAATGGATCCACCCAAAACAGGATTGTTAGAGTGCCCCAATACCATTTTTGAGGTCTCGTGCAGGTAGCCGTGAAGAAAGACCAGCGGCACGTGGATGACGAAGAATGCTACGTATCCAACTAGACAAAAAAAGTGTGTGCTACGGATCACTTGTCGACCACCCAGTGCACGGGTGATGCGGGAAAAATGGTTGGCAATGGCCGGCGACTGAAAGGCGCCAGTAAGGATGACCAAAGGCGTCAGTACCAATATCACAAAACCGTACGACAGTTGCTGCAGGGCATTAAACACCATGCCATCCACAGGCTGCGGCATGGTGAAAGCAAGGTAAGCCAGCATATCCTGCCAAGCCTGAGCAAAGGTATCCCAACTGGTGGGTACGTAACGCCGCCACTGACCAGTCGCCAGCAGTAACACAAAGTAGATTATCCAACAGGTGACAAAGCCCGTAACGGCCATAAAATGCCAGTAACGCCCGAGACCCAGCAGTCCACGTCCCGGCAGGGAAATGCGCGGAGAGTAATCACTGTACTCGCCACCCACCGTGTAGTACTTATGCTTCGCTTCCTCCTGAACGGTAAACTGAGCCCAGGATGTGCCGGGCACTGTGTGCTGCGAACGGTAAAGCTTAGGGTAAGTACCTAGAATTTCGAGGCCCGAGCGCACCAAGAACGTAATAAAGATGATGTTGAGGAAATGCTCCACACGGAGCCACCACGGAAAGCCGAGATCCATTGATAAACCCTTCTCAGTCCATAAAGTTTTGGTTGTCAGGAGCGGCGACGATCATCCCGTAGCGCAATGCACAAAAAAGAACGATGTAGGCCATGGAGGCCAGCAACGTCAGATTCCAAATTGCGGCGGATACGACACTGGCGCCATTCCAGACATAGGGCGCATTGCCCAGCAGGCCGCCCAGGTAGACCAGCAGAGATGACAGCGCGATGATCAATCCCCATGTCCAGATGCGGGCAGAGCTCAGCAAACCCACAGCGACGAACACCACAGCAGCTCCGCAGATACTCCACAGAACCGGGGTCGCAAAAGGAAAGGGCTCGTGGTTCGACAGCGCAACCGCCGCCGAAGCAGCGCCAATCACAGCAATCACTGCGCTAAGTAACAGCCGTGTGGTCTTTGGTAGGTTAAAACGAATATAGCGCAACAGCGGAGCGCGTTTTTTGCCCGGTTTGATGTGCTCGAGGACTGGCTGAGTCGCGTTCGGGGTGCCACGAAAGTCAACACCAGCCCGCAAAGCAGGAGAGTTTTCGTCTTCCATTGCTATGTACTGCCTCCATTGAAGGTCATTAATCGTCGATCGGCATTCAGCAAAGTTAGCAAGGCTACAGCATGCAGGCAGCTTCAACAAACCGCCCTGCAGCGCTCACCCTCTCCGCCAGTCCAAATGTTAGAAATTGACATGCCCAGGGTACGGTTTGGGCACGGAGGCTTTTTAGGCAGTTTTTAAGACAGGAATTGCAGGCATAAAAAAATCCCTAACTGATTCTCAGCAAAAGTACAGAATTACCAACTTGGGATTGTTGCAGATAAGGCAATGGGTTCTGCTGAGTGTTTGTACCCGATCGCTTGGCTGTGTACTTAACGGTAAGCGTAACAACAACCACACATGTTTAACCCTGCCCTAGTACCGTAGATTGTCTTACTTTAATAAACCGAGTAATTTATGAGCAGTAAAACCGCACACTTGCAGGGCAAACCTTATGAATATTCGCATTACAGACAGCAAAGATCTTCAGCAGCAGAGCACCACACGTCCAGCAGAAACTAATAACGCCGACGTTTTTTCGCAGACCTTGCAGCAGGTTCAGTACGCACAAGTAAAACCAGCAACACAAGTTGCTGGTATAAGTGCTGCGGAGATTAAAACTGATGCATCGAAACAGTCTAACGAAGCCAAGCGCAGTGTGCTTGATGAGTTTATGGACTGGATGCAAATGTCTGATGCTGAAAAAATCCGTGACCGTATTCTTAAAGGTATGGGTCTGACTGAAGAAGACCTGGAGAATATGGAACCCGAAGACCGCGAGAAAATCGAAGAAATGATTGCCCAGCAAATAAAAGATCAAACCGAAATACAAATTGAAAGGCAGTTGGCGGGTGATGCGACGTAAAAGCACTGATTTTGTGAGGCAGCAGGATATAAGCAAGTCTAAGAATGTTTTGGCGATACAGCAAATATTGGCTGAAGGCACGTGAAAAACAACTGTGCCCCAAGAAGACTTACGGTCAAAACCCATCAGAGCAAAAAACCTAGAATTTCAAAATGGGTACGCACAGGGCACGGTTTGGGCACGGAGGCTTTTTAGGCAGTTTTTAAGACAGGAATTGCAGGCATAAAAAAAGCCCTAACTCATTGAAAGTTAAGGCTTTTTAATCTGGTTGCGGGAGCAGGATTTGAACCTACGACCTTCGGGTTATGAGCCCGACGAGCTACCAGACTGCTCCATCCCGCGGCGCAAATTATAGCGCGTTTTTAAACCTTGTCAAACAAATACTGCATTTAAATACAGTATTGTGCCGATTTATAGTGCTCTAATGCTAAGCTTGGATCTGTAGCGGCGCTGTATATAGGGGTTGCAGAGGTTTTGAGTTCACGAAAAATAATTCATATTGACGCTGATTGTTTTTATGCGGCCATTGAAGTGCGTGATGATCCGCGCCTGCAAGGCCGTGCTGTAGCTGTGGGTGGCTCGGCAGATCGCCGCGGTGTCATTGCCACTTGCAACTATGAGGCTCGCAGTTGGGGTGTGCACTCAGCAATGCCGACTGCCCGTGCCCTCAAACTATGTCCTGACTTAGAGATAATCAAGCCGCGCATGGATGCCTACAAAGCAGCTTCACGGGAAATTCACAGCATTTTGCACGATTACACCGACTGCATTGAGCCATTATCTTTGGATGAAGCTTTTTTAGATGTCACCGACTGTGCGCTGTGCTCAGGCAGCGGAACTTTAATTGCTAAAGAAATCCGTAGTCGCGTGTGGCAGGAGTTGCGCTTAGTGGTTTCAGCAGGCGTTGCCCCCAATAAGTTCTTAGCCAAAATAGCTTCTGACTGGCGTAAACCCAATGGACTTTTTGTCATTACTCCAGACGAAGTGGATGATTTTGTCTTGGGCTTGCCGGTGAAAAAACTGCACGGTGTGGGTAAAGTGACTGCTGCCAAATTGGCGCGCATGGGTATTACTGATTGCGCGCATTTACGCGAACACAGCCTGCTGGCTCTGAGCAAAGCTTTCGGCAGCTTTGGTGAGCGCTTATGGTCATTGGCGCGGGGGATTGATGAGCGCCCAGTACAACCCTTTAGCCGACGCCAAAGCCTGAGCGTTGAAACCACCTTTGATCAAGACTTACCGGATTTAACCGCTTGTCAGGCGCAGTTGCCCGCCTTGCTAAAAGAACTCGTCCGCCGCCAAGCGCGTCTCGATGCAGATTACCGCCCAGAAAAGCCTTTTGTGAAAGTTAAGTTCCATGATTTTACGCAAACCACCATAGAGCAAGCCGGTGCTCCACTGGACTTAGACAGTTACCGCCTACTGCTGTCAGCCGCCTTTATGCGCGGCAATAAACCGGTGCGTTTATTAGGGGTCGGCGTGCGTTTGCATGATCAACAACAGCAAGCAGCTGTGCAGTTAGAGTTGTTCAGCCCATGATAAAAACCGCGCCTGCAACAATCTTATGTTGAGTTGGGCCAGCTACTTAGGTCTTGCCATGGCGGCCTGTATTGCTGCCACCTTACTCCCTATGCAATCAGAAACTGCGCTGGTGGCCTTGCTCACCTTAAAACCCAGCGCCGTTTACTCATTAGTAATAGCGGCGACTATCGGCAATGTATTGGGTTCACAAATTAACTGGTGGCTGGGTACGCAACTGCAACGCTGGCAAGATCGGCGCTGGTTTCCAGTCAAACCCAAGCAACTCAAACGCGCCGAGCATTGGTATCAGCGTTATGGTCGCTGGAGTTTACTCTTCAGCTGGCTACCTATTGTTGGCGATCCATTAACCTTAATTGCCGGGGTGTTGCGTGAACCTTTTTGGCGCTTCACTTTACTCGTCAGCATCGCTAAAGCGGGCCGCTATAGTGTTTTGGCCTACATCACCTTGTATATCTTAAGCGCTACGCAAACGGCCTAAGTCAGTTTGTCCGCAGGCAATGAGCTGGCCATACACCATGTGCATGTAGGTGTATGTTGCTCACTGCGGTACAATTAATTCTCGTTAAATTTATTGAGCACTTGCTTTTATGTCCAGACAATCGCCCTCTTCTAAGTCCCTTGCCAGCCCATTTAAACTGGCCAAGCTCGATGCTGAGGAATACCGCCAGCAAACTCGCAAAGCAACTTGGATTATTATTGTGATTTTTGTGGCTTTGGCGATGCTGCTATCCAGCCTTTTAGTGATGTTTTACGGTGAGCCGGGTGGTAATAACTTCAGCTTAAACGCTACTGGAGTGGGTGCGGGCGTTGTCGTTACTGTGATTCTAGTGCGCAAACTCTTGCTGCAACAGCCTTGGATGGCCGCCAACGTGTACGGCTGGCAATTAAAACGCAGCCTGATGAGCATCACAAATATCATGCACAATGTGACTAAAGGTGTTGAGGCGCAAAACATTGAGGCAATGAAGTTGCTACGCTTTTATCAATTAGGCTTGCTGCAGATGCACCAGCTCGATGGCAACACTGGTGAAGCAAGTCAAATGGTGCATGAGATTGATAAGCATAAAGCGCAGATGGAAGCGCTAGGCATTGATCCTGACCAACAGGTCTTAGATCCCGCTTGGATTGATACGGTTAAAAATCAGTACAAATAACAAAAGTGGTTGCGAGCTTTTACTTTTAGCCATAGATAGCTAAGCGATTCGTATAATGCGATCGATCAGGCGCACTTAAACACTATAAAACCATGCACGATGCCCTTTGCAGGCACCATGCATGGTCAGTTGTTACATTTTCTTGATAGTGTGAATATCATCTTTATTGATACGCACAGGCTTGCCATCAAGCTGCTCAAACTCATAAAAACCACTGTCATCATCATACTTAGGCTTATTAGTAGTCTCTATCTGGCTACCATCTTTTAAGGTGATCACTGTTGGCGAAGAGCAACCGGCTAAAGCAACAAAAGCTGTGGCAGCAAATAATGCCATTAGGTATTTCTTTCCCATTGAATATCTCCATTGTCTAAATATAAGTATCAAGTTATCTGACTACACATCTTGCATGCAAGTTCAAAATTAATATATTTTCGGCTCTTATAATTGCAAGTCAATTTGCTTGAGTTAAAGCATCTAAATCAGCCAGCCACTCTCTGGGCACGTCATGGCGCAAGCACAGCTGACATTGCTGACTCTCAACATCAAAAACGATCACCGCTTGTTTTTTCTCTAGCGCACAGCGAACGCGCTCGATCCGCGTATGTAGCGGGGTTTCGTCGCCATTATCAGTGCCGTCACGGGTTACAAAATCTTCTATCAAACGCGTTAGCGTATCTGCAGCAAGCTGCTCGAAAGGAATCAACATAGGTTTACTAAGCCTCAAACGGGCTTAGATTCTAGCACAGCGCACTGAAACCTTACCCAGCATCGCTCGCTGCACTCGGCGGCAACGCTTAGAGTTTTGCCGAT
Organism: Denitrificimonas caeni; assembly: GCF_027498055.1. Lineage (GTDB taxonomy): Bacteria > Pseudomonadota > Gammaproteobacteria > Pseudomonadales > Pseudomonadaceae > Denitrificimonas. The sequence continues at coordinate 1,591,722 of NZ_CP114976.1, read as the reverse complement.
AATAGCGCTACACTAGTTTGTTTTATTTGCGGCAGTGTAAGTAACCGACTTTCAGCGCTACCAATACGCCGCGCTTAAGTAAAAACTTGGGAAGCAAAAGTAAAGTATATGAATGAATTACTACATACAGTCTTAGACTGGTCGAGCAGCAATGCATACTGGCTGGGCTCTGCAATATATATTACTGCGCTACTGGAATGTCTAGCTTTAGTTGGGCTAATCCTGCCTGGCGTTGTGTTGATGTTTGGTTTGGCGGTTATCGCTGGCAGCAGCAGTTTAGGACTGCCCACGGTATTACTCCTGGCATGGCTGGGCGGTCTTACCGGTGATTTTTTATCCTACGCACTGGGTTATCGCTTACAAAACAAAGTCCCGCAACTCCCAATTTTACGCAGCCACCCGCAATGGTTGGCCAGTGCTGAAATTCATTTTGAGCGTTACGGTGTTTTAAGTTTACTGATCGGTCGATTTATCGGGCCTTTGCGTCCCATTCTACCCTTGGTAGCCGGCATGCTGTCCATGCCGTTTGTGCGCTTTACTTTAGTCAGTCTGTTTGCCGCAGCGGGTTGGTCAGTGGTGTACACACTCCCCGGCTGGATGGTCGGAGCAGCTTTAGAATTGAGTCCGCCGCAAGGTTTTTGGTGGCAGGCAAGTTGGGTTATTGGCAGTTTAGCCTTATGCGCCGCACTGAGTATTTACAGCAGTTTACGCGGATGGCGCCTCAGCAGCTTAGTCAGCGCTACGACTTTTGGGCTGGCTCTTATAGCACTACTCTTTAGTTGGCAGCACCTGTCTGTTTTTGACCTCTACCTGCATGACCTAAGCCAGCTAATACGCAGCTCTTGGCTGGACCACTCAATGGTAGTGATCACTCGCCTTGGCGATCTTTCCACACAACTGATGGTAAGCTTTATTCTCTGTGCACTATTACTGCTGTTTAAACAATTTCGCGCTTTAATCTTTGCCAGCAGCACCTTAATGACAGCTGCTGTTAGCAATTATTTATTGAAGCTTTTCTTTGCTAGAACCCGCCCTTCAGTTTTACTCGAACCACTGCAAAGTTTTAGCTTCCCTAGCGGACACAGCGCTTCTGGTTTTGCTTTTTTTCTAGTGCTAGGAGTGTTAGCTAGCCGTCAGCAACCACAGCGCTGGCGGGTCATCTGGTTAATCACTGCATTAATACCTGCGATTTGCATTGCATTCTCTCGAGTATATTTGACCGCTCATTGGCCAACCGACATCATCGCTGGAGGATTATTAGCCAGTGTTATTTGCTCAATCAGTTTACTGCTCACGCAATCACGGCAACCCATTCCTTCTCTAAGTAAACAGAACTGGGCAATTATTAGTGGCATGCTGCTGCTAGCCTTAGCGGTGATACTGAGCTGGAACTTTCCTGCTGCACTGCAGAAATATGCTTATTAGTATGTAACAGGTAATTAGGAGACTGCTCGCCAATACGAGATCAGTCTCCCCCCTTCATTACCCGATGACTGCGCTAATTCTGCGCTTATCGTCAAACTTCCTTGTTAGCCTTCCTAGCTATTAGAGCACCATTCCCTATAGTGTTTTACCACTTACTCTTAATTAAACAATCCCTTATCTATCGTCCTGATAACTTTAATTAAGATCTTCCTTAAACTGCATCCTTGCAATTTTAATTACATAAAAACAATTAATTAACTGACAACTTATTTAAATTCTTCTCTAAAATAGCCACACCAATGCCTTTCACCTCAAGCAACTCATCAACTGTAGCAAAGGGGCCATGGGCTTCACGGTAGTCAATAATGGCTTGGGCTTTAGCCTTCCCGATGCCACTAAGCTCGCGGACTAAGGTCTCAGCATCAGCCGTATTAATATCGATTTTACTTTGCTCTATACTCGCAACAATCTGCTCTGCAGGCACAGCCTTAGACTCAGCGGCGACAACCCAGAAACTGCTTGCGGTTAAGGTTGCAGTAAGTATTGAGTTAATAATTAATTTGCGCATAAAACACCTTCCTTGTGAGAGTAAAAGTGTAACCATTGCAGGCTCTTATTGATTTAACTTGCGGCTACAGAATTAAAAATAGACGCTATATTTAGCTTGTCAAAATTAAAGATTAATTTGTGAGCCAGTGCACAAATAAAAAAGGGTGGACGCTTTCACGCCCACCCTTTATTCATACAGTTAAAAATTAATGTTGTTGCGCTGCGGCCACCCCATACCCTGTTTGACCACGTACATACTGATCAGCAAAAGCGTCACGCTCAGCCTTGGCTGCAGCGCTTTGATCTCGCATTGAAACAATATAAGCCAAACCGAAAGCAACCGGCATCGAGAATAAAGCAGGCTGTGTGTAAGGGAAAATTGCTTCAGCAAAGCCAAAGACATCAACCCAAACAGATTTCGACAACACCACTAAAGTCACCGAACTAAATAAACCGCCATAACCTCCGGCCATGGCTCCGCGTGTGGTCAGATTGCGCCAGTACATCGATAAAATCAGCACTGGAAAGTTCGCTGAGGCTGCAACACCAAAAGCTAAGGCCGCCATAAAGGCCACGTTCATCTGCTCAAAAGCCATACCCAAGACAATAGCTACCAAACCTAAACACACTGTGGCTATTTTGGTAACACGCAGCTCTTGCGCCTCAGTCACATTGCCTCTTTTGTAGACTTCCGCATACAGATCATGCGCAATTGCAGTGGCGCCAGCCAAAGCTAGACCTGCAACCACCGCAAGAATTGTGGCAAAGGCCACTGCGGACAGGAAGCCTAACAGCATATTGCCGCCCACTGCCTGAGCCAAATGCATCGCCACCATATTGCTACCGCCAAGCAAAGCAGCACCCAGTTCACCGCCCTCAAAGAAGCTGGTGTTCTGACCAACGATAACAATTGCCGCCACACCCATAATCGCAATAACGTTAAAGAAATACGCAATAAATACCGAGGCATACAAAACCGACTTACGCGCTTCCTTAGCATTCGATACGGTGAAGAAGCGCATTAAGATATGCGGCAAGCCGGCAGTACCAAACATTAAGCCCAGCCCCATAGAGATTGCAGTCACTGGATCAGAGAGCAAGCTACCTGGCTCAAGCAAACTATCACCAAGACGATGCACGGCACTGGCTTCTGTAATCAGTTTATCGTAGCTAAAGTCGAACTGAGAGAAAGCCAGCAACATTACGCAAGTACCACCAAACAACAACAAACATGCTTTGATGATTTGCACCCATGTGGTTGCAACCATGCCGCCAAAGGTGACGTAAATAATCATCAAGCCACCGACGATAAACAGCGCCAGCGTGTATTCCAAGCCAAATAATAAGCGTATCAGCTGCCCGGCACCGACCATCTGCGCAACCAAATAAAAGCACACAACCACCAGCGAGCTGATCGCTGCCATGGTGCGAATTTTGCGCTGATTTAAACGGTAAGAGGTAATATCCACAAAGGTAAACTTACCTAGGTTGCGTAAACGCTCGGCCATTAAGAATAAGATAATTGGCCAGCCCGCAAAGAACGCCACCATATAGATATAGGCATCCACTCCCGACATATAAATCATCGCAGTAAAACCTAGCAAGGTTGCTGCTGACATATAGTCACCGGCAATGGCTAAGCCATTCTGAAAACCGGTAATACCGCCGCCGGCAGTATAGAAGTCAGATGTGGTGCGGGTGCGCCGTGCAGCCCAGACCGTAATTAACAGGGTCATCACCACAAAGATAAAAAACATGCTAATTGCTGGCACGTTAAGCGGCTTATCTGCTGCGAATACTAGAGGACTTAAGCCAAGTAACGATAAGCCTAGCAAAGACTTAGCCGCTACTGCTGCATAGTTTTTAATACTCATGCTTGCTCTCCTGCAATGGCTTCATCAATCAGCTCTTCATTGATTCGATCAAATTCAGTATTAGCGCGTCGCACATACAACCAGGTTAACAAGACAAAAAACACAAACTGGAAAAGCCCAGCCAGTACGCCATAAGTTAACTTGCCAGTACCAATCTGCTTGCCAATCACCTCCGGAAAAAAAGCCACCTGCAAAATAAAGCCATAGAAAATAACTAAGACGATGACGCTAAGCACCATAGCAAAGCGTTGTCGTTTAGTTACCAGCTCATCAAACTTGGGATTATTGCGAATATGCGCATAAATATCTTTAGCCATAACCGACCCTTAAACGTGTGATCCACGTACTTGTTATTGTTGTAGACAAGGTGTTTTCATTTGCTCGGCAACCACACAGCCTCTGCTACCTGCGTCCTTAGTAGTATTAATTAACTGCTGTCCGGCCCCAGCAAATTGCTTGGGTTTTGCATTCAATTCGAGTATATGTAGGTCGCCTTACGATAAATACACACAAAAAAGCAGATTCGATATGCAAAAATACATCAACCTTTTACGCACCTTGAATTGGAATGACTTAAAATTCTTTTTGGAAGTGGCTCGCTGCGGTCGCGTGACCAGTGCGGCCAAACGTTTGGGGGTCGATTACACAACGGTGTCACGGCGCATCGCCAACCTAGAAAGCACCTTGGGCACATTGTTATTTGAGAAATCCCGCAGCAGCGGCTTTCACTTAACCAGCGAAGGCGTAGCCTTACGTGACAGCATCCAAGCCATTGAAGCGCTGATGCAAAATGCTTGCGAAGAAATTACTGGTACAGATATAGCCTTGTCGGGCAAGGTGCGCATTGGCAGCACCGAGGGTTTTGGAGGGTTATTCCTAGCACCACAATTGACTCACTTTCAAAAACAGTACCCAGCCATCTCCATTGATCTACTGGCTGTACCGCATTTTGTCAGCTTAACCAAACGCGAGGCAGATATTGCTATCACCTTAGAGCGCCCCACTCGCGGCCCATTTGTCAGCACTAAGCTGTGTGATTACCGTTTGCAGTTATATGCCACTAAAGAGTATTTGGCACAACATGAGCCAATTCGCTGCGTGAATGACTTACCCAAGCATTCATTTATTAACTATATTGAGGATCTAACTTTTAGTACTAAGCTGCATTACTTGGATCAGTTTATCCACCAAGCGAAAACACCCTTCTGCACAACTGGCGCTATTTCACAGTACTTTGCCTGCTTGCAAGGCCAGCACTTGGCTATTTTGCCGTGTTTTATTGCCGACCAAGATCCGCGTCTACAGGCGGTGCTGGCGGATGAAGTGCGGGTGACCAACAATTTTTGGATTTCATGCCACCAAGACTTTCGTAAATTAAAACGAATTCGGGTGATTTGGGACTACATTCGTGCAGTCACTGAACACAATGCCCCACTGTTTATGGGTCAGGGTAATCAGCTGCAATTGCTTTCTAGTGACTGACTCTTGATCTAGCCCGCCCAGTAATACTTGGCAGGCTAGACAGTTGCCTTGCAGCTAGAAGAGATACAAAGCAATGTGCGCAAGGTTCAGCGCTTACGACTCAGGTGCACGCAACGCTTCGTTCAGCTGATCAACAACCAAGGCCCATTCGCCATCGGAGCAGAGCATTTCCTTTAGAGCTTGGCGCTGTCCATCATTCCAAAACTCAGCATCAAGGACATTGACGTCATCTGGCAAACGGTGTTTTTTAATAAAATCCGCCACACCTTCCGGTGTTGCATCGAGGCCCAACTGTAAAAACAAATTGGTCATACGTACTGTTACTGGCATACGTTCGCTCTCCATGTTTAGTATTTTCTAAAACAGCATAGCCATAAAACTGCAGTTTGAATACAGCTGCTTAACTGGTTTTGCTAGCTAACCCTGCCCTATGTGTCAGCCATATTTAAAAAAGATAGGGTAAGTCAGTTATTCTAGGTAATCACCATAACCCATACCATCATCACGCAAGGTAGTGCAAAAGCTCCAGACTCTGGAAGCGATTGAAGCGGTGCTCATAGTTTAACTTCCCTTGCTTTTAGAGAAGCCTAACAGCCGTCTTATTCAGTTAAAAACGATTACATTAAAAAAGCATTCGTTTGCGCCCTGTTAGACATATATCGTTCTACTTGCTTAATCAGGCTTGGAATTTCATTACACAAGTAATTCCAGAACTGCTCATTATTAATGGTGCTCTCTACTATTTTAACGGGCAAAAAACAAATGAGCGCCGCCGGTAAAATCCAAATCCTCACTTAAACGATTAGAGCCATAGCACGCACGCAAACAAGTGCCACCGATAAAGCAGAGTTGTTGCAGCAAACCGCCATCACTCATCGCCAGCAAAATATCATGGTGGAGCAGCTCTTTTTCGACCACGGTGCGCAGCTGCGTGAGTTCGCTATTATGAGTCAGCGCTTAGTTAACCAACTGATCAAATAAACTCATCGACTAGACTCCAATCAATCAAATCAAGATTACGCTGATGTCTGCGCATATCGCGCACCGCTTGTGCAACAGATGCACACCATAAACGGCACTCTGCATCGTAGTTTAAGTGTGCTGCCAAATCGGCAGCCGTTTGCCGAGTATGGATAAACTCAATCTTTCCCCAGCGCCCACAATCAACACTATGCGTTCGCCCGGAAGACAAAAGCGTTATCCAGTTCATCGGAATTTGCGAAATAACACCGCTATCGCTTAAGGCAGTTTCTAAACTGATGTAATTGAATTCGTGCGCCCGTAAACGTGCCGCCGCATGGAACAACACATGGCCTAGCACTGGCTTTGCTGGGTGATACAAATACAAACCACGGCAAACACGCTCTAGCCTCCAACCCTTCGCAGCACGACTTAACAGCGCACGGTAAGCCGCTTCGCTAATGCCCCCCACCAATACACGCATATCGGCAGGCGTAAACAAGTAACGCTCGGGCGTGGCAAGCTTATCTAAGCCTTGATAAAGGCGCTCTAAGGGCTGCAAAGAAGCGGATTGGTTAATCATAAAGCCACTGAATTTACACATTAAGTGACGAAAAGTGTAACTTAATGTGCAACCAACCTCAATTCAAACCGAAATCACTTATTCTTTTTGACTGCAAGCACTTGCTTACCTAATGGGGTTAAGCGGTATTTTTGCCAACGGCTGCGTGGTTTGTCAGAAATGGTCATTTAGATTAGCTCAAGCCCTTTACTCAAATAATGAAGCTGGAAGTGCTCGGCATGTTTTAGATTCAGTCTTTGCATTAACTCAGTACGTGACATATCACCTATAAACATACCTAAGAAATTTACCAGTTGGAATAATTAATGCGCCACGCATATTCACCGACTGCCCAACAAAAAGAAAAGCCTAGCCAGCATTTCACGCCAAGACAGGGGCAAATACGCTAAACTGCTGCGCATATTTAAACTTGAGGTGAGCTACATGGCCAAGGCAATGGCGCGGCATATTTTAGTAAAAACCAAAGAAGAGGCAGAAGCACTTAAGGCGCGTCTGGATAAGGGCGATGCTTTTGATAAGTTAGCGCGTAAATACTCCACCTGTCCGTCGGGCAAAAAAGGTGGTGATTTAGGCGAAGTACGTCCCGGTCAATTAGTTAAATCAATCGATAATGTCATCTTTAAAAAGCCCGTGCGCATGATTCACGGGCCAGTTAAATCGCAGTTTGGTTACCACTTAGTCCACGTATTTTTCCGCGATTAGACTAAGTGGATGGCTCAGGCGCGACTAAACCTCGACGCCTTGGCTGCGCAGGTAATCATCGTAAGTGCCGCTAAAGTCTTTGATGCCATGCTCGCTCAGCTCAATGATGCGCGTCGCCAGAGATGAAACAAACTCGCGGTCATGGCTGACAAAAATCAAAGTACCAGGGTAGTTTTCCAGCGCCAAGTTCAAGGCTTCAATGGACTCCATATCCAAGTGGTTGGTTGGCTCATCCATCAGTAAAACGTTGGGCTTTTGTAAGATCAGCTTGCCGAACAGCATGCGCCCTTGCTCACCACCGGAAATAATTTTCACTGACTTTTCAATGTCATCACCGGAAAATAGCATACGCCCTAAGGTGCCGCGCACCATTTGCTCACCATCTTGAGTCCAGCGCCCCATCCAGTCGAACAAGGTCATATCTTCGGCAAAGTCGCTGGCGTGATCTTGGGCAAAATAACCAATCTCAGCACTATCGGTCCATTTCACATGACCGCTCATTGGTGTCAACTCACCCATTAGGGTGCGTAGCAAAGTGGTTTTACCGATACCGTTCGGACCGATAATCGCTACACGCTCTTCAGCTTCAACTTGTAAGTTCAAGTTGTCGAACAACACTTCACCGTCAAAACCTTGGCTCAGCTCATGCAACACAACCGCTTGGCGGTGCAATTTCTTACTTTGATCAAAGCGAATAAAGGGGCTGATCCGACTAGAGGGCTTCACCTCATCCAAGTGAATTTTGTCAATGGCGCGAGCACGGCTGGTGGCCTGCTTGGCTTTAGAGGCGTTGGCCGAGAAACGACTGACAAAGGTTTGCAGCTCAGCAATCTGTGCTTTTTTCTTGGCATTCTCACCCAACAAGCGTTCACGAATTTGCGTCGCGGCCGTCATATACTCATCGTAATTGCCTGGGAACAGACGAATCTCGCCATAATCCAAATCCGCCATATGCGTACACACACTGTTGAGAAAGTGTCTGTCGTGGGAAATGATAATCATGGTGCTATTTCGGCTGCTGAGCACATCTTCCAACCAACGAATAGTATTGATATCCAGGTGGTTAGTCGGCTCGTCCAGCAGCAGCACTTCTGGATCTGAGAACAAAGCCTGCGCCAGCAACACGCGCAGCTTCCAACCCGGTGCCACTTCACTCATTAAACCAAAGTGTTCTTCAACACCAATGCCTAAGCCAAGCAGCAACTCACCCGCACGCGACTCGGCAGTATAGCCATCCATTTCAGCGAACTCAGTTTCCAGTTCGGCCACCGCCATACCGTCGGCTTCGCTCATTTCTGGCAGCGAGTAAATACGATCACGCTCAGCCTTAACTTTCCACAGTTCTTCGTGTCCCATAATCACCGTATCAATAACGGTAAACTGCTCGTAGGCAAACTGGTCTTGACGTAACTTACCCAAGCGCACATTTGGCTCAAGCATCACGTGCCCAGCTGATGGTTCGAGATCGCCACCGAGAATTTTCATAAAGGTGGATTTACCACTGCCATTGGCACCAATCAAACCATAACGGTTGCGGTTACCAAATTTTACAGAGACATCTTCAAAAAGCGGTTTTGCACCAAATTGCATGGTGATATTAGCAGTGGAAATCACAAATAAATCCTGAGTAGTCGAGACGCGAATGCGTGAAAAGGCGGCGATTGTACCCTTAATAAAAGGCACCAGCACGAACAATAAAGGTATACAGCGCATTAAATAGCGGCGCACTGTATAAAACAGACAGACCCAGTATACTACGCCATTATCTTTTGGCTTTTTCTTATGACTGATTCAGTGCGTCTTTCCAAACATTTAATTGATTTAATTGGCTGCTCACGCCGTGAAGCCCAGCTCTATATTGAAGGCGGCTGGGTGCGGGTCAATGGCGCTGTAGTTGATGAGCCGCAATTCCCCATTACCGATCAGCAAGTCGAGTTGCACGCTGACGCTGTAGCTGAGCCTCTGCCACCGATCACTTTACTGCTTAACCAGCCAGCGCTAGCCAACGCTACGCTAGAGCAGCAGCTGGCATTATTGACAGCCCAGACGCATTGGCCAGAAGACCCCAGTGGCATCCAGCAGCTTAAAGGCCACTTTGCGCGTTTAACTAGCGAGCTGCCACTGCAAAATAAAGCCACCGGCTTACAAGTTTTTACTCAAGATTGGCGCACCCTACGCAAATTAACCGATGACCGCACACGCCTTGAACAAGAATATGTGGTGCAAGTCGCCGGTGAAATCAACCCGCAACGCCTTAAACGCCTGGCCCATGCACAAATGATCAAAGGCGTGGGCTTACCGGGTTGTAAAGCCAGCCAGCAAAACGAAGAGCATATTCGCATGGTACTTAAAGACCCATCCGAAGGTGTCATTGAGCGTTTGTGCGCCAGCATTGATCTTGACGTCTTAGCCATGCGCCGCATCCGTATTGGAGCAGTATCCATGGGGAAGCTGCCGTTAGGGCAATGGCGCTACTGCCCGCCTACGCAAAAATTTTAATTCACTTTTGATACCCATAATGAACCGAGAACTCTATGCTTAATAATGATGTACTGCGCAGCCTGCGCTACACCCTCGACCTCAGTGACAACGCCCTACTCGACATGCTGCATGGCGTAGAGCCAGACTTAGACATCGCCACCTTACGCAGCTACTTAGCCAGCGAAGACGATGAGTCATTTGTCTATATGAATGATGAATTAATGGTGGGCTTTTTAGACAATTTAATCCTCGAGCGCCGCGGTCCTAGCCCGCAACCCGCGCCACCGACTGAACTGCCGCTAACCAACAACACCATCTTAAAAAAGCTGCGCGTGGCCTTTACTCTGCATGAAGCCGACTTGCTGGATATTTTAGACTCTGTGGACTTTGAGATTTCCAAGCCTGAACTCAGCGCTTTATTTAGAAAAGCCGGCCACACCAATTACCGTGAGTGTGGTGATCAGCTTATGCGCCAGTTTCTCAAAGGCCTGACATTGCGTTTTCGTTTACACCTCAACGAATAGCGATTAACGGTGTCTGTGCAGCAACCTTTTAGCTGCGCAGTTGCGACAAAATGCCGTTTTAATAGAGCGCTCATCATGGCGCCAAGTCTATTTTTTAAAGCATGCCCTTGTATGCTCACTACGTTTTGAAGGATGAACTTATCGATGAGCACTGACTCTTTTGCCGCCATGCCAGACGCACAAGGTTACTTTGGTCCTTATGGTGGTCAATATGTACCTGATCACCTGAAAAAAATCATGGATGAGATTAATACGTCCTACGAAGAAATCCGTGCCTGCCCTGACTTTCAAGCGGAGCTAGCCAGCTTATTTGCCGATTACGTTGGCCGCCCCAGCCCAATCTTTCACGCCAAACGTTTAAGTGAACAACTGGGCGGTGCGCAAATTTATCTAAAGCGCGAAGACCTCAATCATACCGGTGCGCATAAGATTAACCATTGCCTTGGTGAAGCTTTATTGGCTAAGTTTATGGGGAAAAAGAAAGTTATCGCCGAAACTGGTGCCGGTCAGCATGGCGTTGCCTTAGCCACAGCCTGCGCACTGGTGGGTATTCCCTGTGAAATCCATATGGGCCAATCCGATATTGAGAAAGAACACCCTAATGTGGTGAAGATGAAAATCTTGGGCTGCACGTTAATTCCAGTCACTGCAGGTGCCGCCACCCTCAAAGAAGCAGTGGACAGTGCCTTTGAAGAATACTTAAAAAACCCAGAAGAATTTATTTACGCCATCGGCTCTGTAGTGGGTCCGCACCCCTTCCCTAAGATGGTCCGTGACTTCCAGTCGATCATTGGCAAAGAAGCTCGTGAGCAGTTCCTCGAGCGCCAGCAGTGCCTGCCTGACTACGTCACTGCCTGTGTAGGTGGTGGCTCCAACGCGATAGGTATGTTCACAGCGTTTTTAAATGATAAGGATGTGCAGTTGGTCGGTGTTGAGCCAGCCGGTGAAGGTTTGGACACGCAACGCCACTCTGCGTCCTTGAGCAAAGGCAAATTTGGCTATTTACACGGTATGGCCTGCTACGTTCTAGAAGACGACGAAGGTAACCCAGCACAAGTGCACTCCATTGCCTCGGGGTTGGATTATCCGGGCTCTGGCCCAGAACACAGCTATTTAAAAGATCTGGGACGTGTGCAATACGACAACGTCACAGACCAAGAATGCTTGGATGCTTTTATGCGTTTATCCCGTGTTGAGGGCATTATTCCCGCACTGGAAAGTGCGCATGCAGTGGCTTGGGCAATACGCACAGCACCCAACCTGACAGCTGAACAAAGTATTCTGATTAACTTATCTGGACGCGGTGACAAAGACGCTGATTATGTTGCCGAACTACTTGGCCTATAAATCAGACAAAAAAATACCGCTGAGTGAGGCACGCAGCGGTATTTTTAATTAACTGTGTATTACTGAACGATTTTAGATAAAAGCTGGGCTTGCTTTTCAGGCTCTTTCGCTTCTTCAGCGCTTAATACGCGTTTGGCTTGTAAATAACTGGCATTCCAATAGCGATTGCTCAGCTTATCAACCCGCACACCACCGCTACGCTTACTGGATGAATGAATAAACTCATCATCCCCCATATAAATCCCCACATGGGTTACGCGTCCACGTCCGCGGTCATTAAACAGAATCAAATCACCCGGCTCTAAATCAGAACGAGCAATCACTGGCGCATCCATCTTTAATAACTCGCCAGTGGTACGTGGCAACTTGATGCCTAACTCTTCTTTGTACACATAGCTTACAAAACCACTGCAGTCAAAACCTGTTTTACGGCTACTACCACCGTAACGGTACGGGGTGCCTAACAGTGTTTTACTGCGATCCAGTAAACTGTCGCTAAGACCTGGCAGCTTGTACTCATTGAGCAGCGAATCGTCTTGCAACTGTACTGCAGCTTCTTGCGCCTCATCAAAACGGTCTAAGACCGCTAATAAAGCACGTGAATTAAGCTCTATTGTGTCTCGCTTAACTGAAGACGCTTGACGCTGTTCGGTGTTTAAGTTGGCGCAAGAAGCCAAGACTAAACAGCTCACACCGCAAACGATGCTCTTGATTAATTTAGACATACATACAAAATACTTTCGGATTTAGCGGTGCAATATGCCTTGCATTGACGCAAAGTGCAAACTTAATGGTCAATAATTGTGACTTAATTAATGGTTTGTCGTCAAAGCCAGCAGCATCGAAAGCTGGCACAGGGGCCGCCCGCTCTGCGCTTGCCAGCTATTAAACGCCTCTTGCACTGCCGCTAAGTCACGCTGACTGGTGGGTTGTTTAGTCACTATGCCTTGCGCAATTAACGCTGCGGTAACGTCATTGCTCAGCAAGAAAGTATCTTTGCCAGCCATTCGCAAAAAACGCGGCGCCGACATACCGCCCAGTTGCTGGCCCTGCTTGGCTAAATAACGCCATAAACCGACAATATCACTGCTCGGCCACTGGGCTAGAAAAGCACCAAAACTGCCATATTCTCGACGCATATCCAGCACCATCTGGGCATTGCGCGGCACACTTCTGAGCTTGCCTAAATGACGGATAATCCGTGTATCTTGCATTAAGCGCTCAATATGCTCGGCACTCATCAGCACAACTTTATCGGGATTGAACTGCCAAAAAACCTCTTCAAAATTCGGCCATTTAGCATCCACTACACTGTGCCGCAAGCCGGCACGAAAGACTCGCAAAGCCAATAAGGACAAATAACGGTCATCGCTTACAGCAGTGAGCTGCGCCGCCGTGGCTGGCTGCGGCAAGCGTGCTTCTAAAGCAGCTAAAGAACCAAAACGATTGATGCCGTACTCGAGCATCCATTGAAAATCTTGCATAGAGTGTTCCACCTACTGTGGCACTGTCTAGCAACAGTGCTTCAATTGCGCCTAGTCTGCTGTGCCATAAGGCGCTGAGCCATTTCATCCAGCAGCTTCTGCTCTTGCTTATCTGCGGCTTTTTGCGCGTCTTCACGGTAGCGCTGCACTAACTTACGCAAACCTTCCAAACGCGCATAGGCTTGCTGCCAAATCTTTTGACTGCCACTCAGATTATGTTCATGCCAAGCTAGGCTTTTTTCTTGCTGCTCAATGGCCACCTCCAGCTGCGATAAAAACCTTTGGTAGTTCATCAGCCACTGGCCACTGACCCCAGTCTGCCCTTTATCAATCCATTGCTGTTGATAGTCATCACGGTATTGCTGCAGATTTTGTAACTGCTCTTGGGCGTGCTGCAAAGCCTGTTGGTATTGACTGAGTTTCGCTGCTGCTTCGCGCTCAGCTTCTTGCGCCATATCCACCACTGGCAGCAGACGCTGCGCGCGCTTCATCATCGTCTATCAACCTACCGCTGCTGGATTAACCACAGCCAGTAAATGCTGGGTACTTTTTTCCATAGTTTCCGTCTCACGTAAGCCTTGGCGTAAATACGCCGACATATGCGGATAACGCTCAATGGCCATATCAGTGTCCTTATCACCGCCCGCCACGTAAGCACCTACGCTGATTAAGTCACGACTCTGCTGGTAGCGCGTCCACAGCTGTTTAAAGCGCTGTGCGGCACTCAGGTGCTCGGCAGATACCACTTGTGGCATCACTCGACTCACTGAGGCGCTGATATCAATAGCTGGGTAATGGCCTTCTTGGGCCAAGTCTCGGGATAAGACAAAGTGACCATCCAGCACACCGCGCGCCGCATCGGCAATCGGGTCTTGCTGGTCATCTCCCTCAGACAGCACCGTATAAAACGCAGTGATGGATCCGCCGCCTTGCTCAGCGTTACCCGCACGCTCTACCAGTTTGGGCAACTTAGCAAACACCGATGGCGGATAACCCTTGGTGGCTGGCGGTTCGCCAATGGCTAGGGCAATTTCCCGCTGTGCTTGGGCGTAGCGGGTCAAAGAATCCATTAATAATAAAACGTTGTAGTTTTTATCACGAAAATATTCAGCAATACGTGTGCAATACATCGCTGCGCGCAAGCGCATCAAGGGCGCATCATCCGCTGGCGACGCGACGACAATGGCGCGTTTGAGGTCTTCTTCACCGAGGATATCTTCAATAAACTCTTTAACTTCACGGCCACGCTCACCAATCAGCCCAACGATAACAATGTCCGCTTGAGTAAAACGGGTCATCATTCCCAACAGTACGCTCTTACCCACCCCCGTACCGGCAAACAAACCAATCCGTTGCCCACGGCCCACGGTCAGCAGCCCATTGATACTGCGAATACCAACATCAAGAGGCTCGCTGATGGGGTGGCGTTGCAAAGGGTTGATCGCTTGGCCTTCCATTTGCACCCATTCTTCTGCCTCAATGCGGCCTTTACCATCTAAAGGCCGTCCAGCACCATCCAGAATTCGACCCAACATGGACATGCCCATGGGCATTCGGTCAGTTCCAGCCACCGGCACCACCCGCGCACCCGGCGCAATGCCGGTGAGATTACCAATAGGCATCAGGAAAACTTTTTCGCCAGAAAAGCCCATTACTTCAGCCTCAACCTCAACGGCTTGGTACCCATCGTTATTGATCACCAAGCAACGACTGCCCACTGGCACCTGGAGGCCTTCAGCCTCTAACGTCAAACCCACCATACGAATAAGACGCCCTTCCACCAGCGGTTTTTTACTCAATTGGGTGGCTGGTTTATAAGCCCCGAGACGGGTGGCAAAACCTGTGCGCTGTAGCTGCATAGAACCTCCTGATTAATTCACCGACGGGTGATCTGGCTGTTCAGCAGTACCCGCAGGCTCAGGCTCTTGTTCAGGAGCCGGCTCTGACTCGTCCAGGCTTAATTGGGCATGATTGTCTGCTGCATCGGTCGCAGGCTCTAACTGCGGCGCTGCAGTGAGTTGTTCTGCGGGGGTTTCTGGCTCTGGCTCTAAATCAGGCTCAGGTTCTGATTCAGCTTCATTGCTGGCGGCCAGTGGCTGAGCCTGCGCCTGAGACTCAACTGGCTGCTCACTGTGTGGCTGCACTTGGCTCAGCGACTCCGCTTCACTGACAATAGCGGCCCCATCAAGGGACACCTGCAAATCAGGCTCTAAAGGATGGCTTTTTAGCTCACGTTGTTGTTCTAAAATTTGCGTAGCAATATGTTCAATGCGGGTTTCGATGCTGGCGTTAATTTGCGTATTCACTGATTCAAAGCGGCAGCCGCCTGGGAGCAAATCATCGTCCTCAATAATCTTCCAGCTTTCTTCATGGCGCTCACGTAATGCTTTAATCTGTTCAAAGTCTTGTGGGTTCACATACACCCGCACCGCTGCACTGCCCATCGGAAGCAGCTTTAAGGACTCACGCACCACCTGGGTAATTTGACTGGAATCAAGCGTTAACTCGCGCTGAATCACTTGTTGGCTGATTTGCATGATCATCTCCAGCATGGTTTCTTCCAGCTGTTGATCTTGCTTGGCAATCGGCTCAAAAAATGCCTGCATCACTTGCTCTAGAGCCTGTACTTTACCCTGCAAGACCAGTTCTGCTTCTTGCGCTGCTTTCAGTTGCCCAGCATGAAAGCCATCTTTTTCACCGGTACTAAAGCCTTCGTTCCAAGCGTCTTGACGAACGGCTTCCACATCATCGAGTGTCAATGGTTTGACGTCTTCGGCAACCATTTCTTCAACGCGCACCTCTTGCTCGACTTCCTCAACCGGCTCAGCAGCCTGAGCTTGCTCTTTAACTTCGGCAGCAGTTGGATCATCAAAGCTTGGTAAGTCCCATAAACTGAAGACTTCGCCCTCTTGCGCTGGAATTAACTCACTGCTTGGTTTTTTCTCAGGCATGCCTACACCATCTCTTCGCCACCTTTACCACCAAGCACAATTTCGCCTGCATCCGCCATACGGCGAGCAATGGTAAGGATTTCTTTTTGGGCCGATTCGACTTCACTGATGCGCACAGGCCCTTTGGCTTCTAAATCATCACGCAACAGTTCAGAAGCACGTTTTGACATATTTTTGAAGATTTTTTCTTTAATGGCTTCATCTGCACCTTTTAACGCTAAAACTAAAACGTCAGAAGAGACTTCACGCATTAAAGCCTGAATGCCGCGATCATCCACATCGGCTAAGTTATCAAAGACAAACATCAGATCTTCAATTTTGCCCGACAAGTCTTGGTCCAAATCACGAATAGCATCAAGCAACGGCCCTTCAATGGAGCTGTCTAAGAAGTTCATGATGTCTGCAGCTCGCTTAACCCCACCCATGGTGGTGCGCGAGGTATTGGAGTTTCCGGAAAACTGTTTTTCTAAAATAGTGTTCAGCTCTTTTAGCGCCGCAGGCTGAATGGTGTTCAGCGCCGATACCCGCAGCATAATGTCTAAGCGAACTTTATGGTCAAAATGCCCCAGCACCTCACCAGCCTGATCAGCATCCAAGTACGCGACAACAATGGCTTGAATTTGCGGGTGCTCATAGCGAATCACATCTGCTACGGCGCGGGGCTCCATCCACTTCAAACTGTCGAGGCCACTGGTATTGCCACCCAGCAAAATGCGGTCAATTAAGTTGCCAGCTTTATCTTCACCGAGCGCCTGTGTAAGCATATTACGAATATAGCCGTCAGCGCCGACACCTAAACCGGTCTGGTCGCTCACCACCTCAACAAACTCACTCATGACTTCTTCGACTTGCTCGCGGTGCACATTGCGCATTTGCGCCATGGCCGAACCCACCCGCTGCACTTCTTTAGGGCCCATGTGCTGTAACACTTGCGCAGCATCGGTTTCACCCAGTGATAGCAGCAAAATGGCTGCTTTATCGACCTTATTGAGTTTAGTAGTCATACGATTGCTCACTCATCAGCGTTAATCCATTCTTTCACGACTTGCGCCACACGTCCTGGATCTTCAGCGACTAAGCTTTTAATCGCATTCAACTGTGCATCATAACCTTCGCTTGGGCTGGGCAATAAAATATTTTGCGGCCCGCCAAGGCTGACGCGATCATCCGCTAAGCCTGGGTCAAAATCATCCATACCACCTAAGTCGGCATCATCTGAGCGCTCACTAACCGCCAGCTCCTTGCTTTTACCGCCGCCCACCACATTACGCAGTAAGGGCCGCAACACACCGAACACCAGCACCAAGATAAACAAAACCCCGAGGATTTGTTTCACAATACTCCAGAACCAAGGCTCGGTATAAAAAGGAATATCGAGAATTTCTTCTGCTTGAATCGGTGCAAAAGCAGCATTAATAACGCTGACACTATCACCACGACTGGCATTAAAGCCCACAGAGTCTTGCACCAAGCGCGTGAAGCGTGCGATATCTTGCTCGCTCCAAGGCACTCGCACCTGTTCGCCGGTTTCTTGATTAACAATTACCTGATCATCAACCACCACTGCCACAGACAAGCGCTGCAAGCGGTTTTGATCTTGTTTGGTATAGCTGATCGAGCGATCCAGCTCAAAGTTACGGGTCGACTGCTCGCGTTTATCACTCGGATAAGGCGCCAGCATTGGCTCACCGGTTTTTGGGTCAATGATTTGCTGGCCATCGGCATCCACCAGTGGTTGCCCTGCAGGAACAGGCCCTTCTACGGCAACAGCACCGACCACTTCAGGCGCTATGGAAGCGCCCGGTGGCTGATTGCTCAAAGCGCCGGGAACTCCTTGCGGACCACTGCTGACTTGACGCTGCTCAGATGAGGACTGTTCACTGCGTAATGCCGGTTGATCTGGGTTAAAGGTTTCCGAGGTTGATTCGATTGCGCTGAAATCAACATCTGCTGACACTTCAGCTTTATAACGTCCAACACCTAATACAGGCTGTAAAATATTGTGTACGCGCTGGGTAAATAAATTTTCTAAGCGGCGCGTGTAATCAAACTGTTTACCGGCTCGACTCATCTCCGACAGCTCTTCTTGATCGGATAACAGATTGCCGCTTTGGTCAACCACAGTCACTTGCGACTTCTGCAGCTCCGGCACACTGGTCGCCACCAAATTAATAATCGCCATAACCTGGCTCGGCTCAAGACTGCGCCCGGGATACATTTCCACTAGAACTGAGGCACTGGGCTTGCGCTCATCACGGACAAAAACTGAGCTTTTGGGAATGGCCAGGTGCACACGCGCCGCTTTAACATTATTTAAGCTGGCAATGGTCCGGCCCAACTCGCCCTCTAAACCACGGCGATAGCGCGTAGTTTCCATAAACTGACTGGTGCCTAAACCTTGCTCTTTATCAAGAATCTCAAAACCAATGGTGCTGTCTGTTGGCGAGACACCAGCAGCGGCCAGCTTCAGTCGCGCATTGGCTAACTCAGACGACTTAACCAATAAAGCCCCGGAATTGGGTTCAACACGGTAGTTAATGCCTGAACTGTTTAAGGTGTCCATCACCTGACTGGCATCGAGCCCAGCTAAGCTGCCATACAGCGGGCGGTAATCAGGTTCCTGCGACCATAAAACCACTGCAAAACCTATGGCGACACTGGCGGCCAAACCTACGAGCAATGCAACCTGACGCAAAGCAGGCATCTGCGCTAAGTTATCGAGAAATGCTAAGCCGGCGAAGGCTGGCTTCGCGGGTGCTGGCTGCTCGGTGGTTTGCGGTGTATTTGCCGTTGCATCAACCATGATCTATCGCCCCTAAACTGGCATCTGCATAATATCTTGATAAGCCTGAACCAACTTATTACGAACTTGGGTCATGGCTTGGAAGGAAACGCTGGCTTTCTGTGAAGCAATCATCACGTCGGTTAAATCGACGCCACTTTGCCCTATTTCAAAGGCTTTAGCGAGCTGGTTTGATGCTTGCTGCGTTTCATTTACTTTACCAACAGCCTGACCGAGCATTTCAGCGAAGTTAGGGCCGCCTGCTGCCTGTGTCTCCTCGACAGCAGCCGGCTTCACACGTGACATTGCATCGGTTTGCATGGCACGCATTTCTAACATCAACCGATTGAATTCTATACCTTGGCTCATTTTTATCTCCTATCGCTTTTTTTGACGCTTTGCGATGCTTACTGAGATAAATGCAACTTCTAGGCCAACTTACAGACTTACTGCTTAGGAGCGCATACCGCGGCCAGAAATCAACAAGCGCACACAGACGATATAGAGGATCAAAGTTGTTAACAGCATTAAGCTAATCGCTACACTGATATCAATATCTGAAATCCCTAATATTCCATAACGAAAGGCGTTAACCATATGCAAAATAGGGTTCGCCATGGAAATGGTTTTCCAAAACGGACCCAGCATATCCACCGAGTAGAAAACCCCGCCAAGATAGGTCAGCGGCGTCAATACAAAAGCTGGAATGATAGAAATATCATCAAAGTTGCGTGCAAACACTGCGTTTAAAAAGCCACCCAAGGCAAACACTGCAGAAGTAAAGACAATCACCACAATGGTAATCGGCAGGCTATACACCTGCAGCTCGGTAAAAAACAACGACAACACAGAGACAATGGCTGCAACACCTAGGCCGCGTAAAATACCGCCAATCACATAACCAATCAAAATGGTATGCGGTGAAACCGGTGACACCATCAGTTCCTCAATGGAGTGCTGAAACTTCGCACTAAAAAAGCTCGATACTACGTTGCTGTACGAGTTGGTAATAACCGTCATCATGATTAAGCCCGGCACAATATATTGCATATACGTAAAGCCATGCATATCGCCGATTTGGCTACCAATTAAATTACCAAAAATCACAAAATACAAAACCATGGTAATCGCGGGTGGCAATAAGGTTTGCGGCCAAATACGTAAAAAACGTCGCGCTTCACGGTACACAATAGTTTGCAAAGCAATCAAATTAGACTTTAATTCTGCGCTCATGCTTGATCACCTTCCAAATTTTTCTCAACCAATGACACAAAAAGCTCCTCTAAGCGGTTACTTTTATTACGCAGACTCTGCACTTCAATCCCCAGCGCCGAGAGTTGGGTGAATAATTCGGTCAAACCACGGTGTTTTTCCACATGCACCTGTAAAGTGCACTCGTCCAGTAGCTGGGTTGAATAGCCTTCCAGAATGGGTGCTTGTTGTTGTTTAGTATTGAGGTCCAGTAAAAACGTCTCTTTCGATAGCTGCCCAAGCAAGGCGCGCATGCTGGAGTTTTCGACAATATAGCCGTGATCAATAATGGCGATATTGCGGCACAACTGCTCTGCTTCTTCCAAATAGTGCGTGGTGAGAATAATCGTTGTACCTTGCTCATTAAGCTCAGTTAAGTACTCCCACATGGAGCGGCGCAATTCAATATCAACACCAGCAGTTGGCTCATCAAGAATCAGCAAGCGCGGCCTGTGCATCAAGGCTCGGGCGATCATTAAGCGCCGCTTCATCCCTCCGGAAAGCATCCGCGAAGCAACATTGCGCTTATCCCACAATCCCAGTTGCTTAAGTAACTCTTCTGCACGCACCCGTGCCTCTTTAAGCTTAATACCGTAATAGCCCGCCTGGGTCGTAAGGATATTGTGTGCCGTTTCAAACTGGTTAAAGTTGAATTCTTGCGGCACCAAACCAATGCAGCGTTTGAGCGCCAAAGGATCAGTATCCAAATCATGGCCAAAAACCTGCACGCTACCACTGGTTTTGTTGACTAGGGTCGAGAGAATGCCAATGGTCGTGGATTTACCAGCACCGTTAGGGCCTAACAAAGCAAAGAAATCACCCTCGGCCACCTCTAAATCAACCCCCTTCAGGGCTTCAAAGCCATTTGCATAGCTTTTTCGTAATTGTTTAATAGATAACGCTAAAGTCATAATATTTGCACGCACACATAAGATTTAAATATATAAATGGGGGCTAAGCGGTATTTTACAAGCTGCCGTCTGTTCAGCACCTCACAGCTCACCCAGCAAATAGAACTCACCCTGACTCCACACCCCCAGAACTTGTTTAGCATTTTGCGTCTGCTCTACCCCGTACTCCACTAACGCATAAAAATCACTGCGCTGTAACAGCACCGCTAGATCATCGCCAATGGATACATAGGGTGCTGGCTCCTGACTATCCGGGTCAGTTTTAACTCGCAATGGATGCTGCGGGCCAATCACCAAACTGTCGCCCAAGTTGGTCGTAACATACACCTGTTGCGCACTGCCCTCGCCCTCCACAGTCAAACTGACCGAAACAAAAGGCGCGTCTTCCACCTCAATACTGAGCTTTTCCACGGGCGTGACTAAAAAATACTGCTCACCTTCACGGCGCAGTAAGCGGGAAAACAGTTGCACTAAGGCGGGACGGGCAATTTCACTGCCCTGATAAAACCAGCGCCCATCACGGGCAATACGCATCTCACTGTCACCGCGCTGCGTGGGCTGCCAATCCGCACTGTATGCCAAGCGCTCTGCGCTTTGGGCCAGACGTTGCAAGATGTGTGGGCTGACATGGCTGGACATAAGAAAACCTTACTTAAGAGTTTAAACCTAACAAGCGCCGCGCATAGTCACGCATGGCTGGGCGAATCATGTCTTCAGGCTTAGTGTTATAAAATCGTAAAAAACCGCCTCGATTGCGGATATTGGCGGTATCTATAAGTTGACCGGTACCGACCTCAACCAGCATCAAGTGAATTGAACCGCGATCGACGCCGATGCGTGCGCCAGTATCTTTTCTACTTTTAAACTCATCCCAATTACCAATGCGGTCATTGCCTTGGGCAAAACGGGTATACAGCAAATAATCTGCACCTGCTGTACGGGCAGCGCTGAGCGCCTCTTCATAGCCAAGCGGCGTTGGCGAGCGACTCAAGCGCGGAAAGTATTCAATAAAGGCATTGAAAGATTCTTGCGCCACAATATTGGGCTGAGCACTTGGATGCCCCAATGGGACAAAGTGACCTTGGCTAATATAAATATAAGAATCATCTTGCAAGCGCCACGTATTCGCCCGCTTGAGCTCAGTGTAATTAAGCAAGCCAATATCACGCAGGTGATACTCTGCCTCAGCGGTTAAGTCGCTCACTTTCATACAGGAGGCCAGCATAACTGCCAGCACCACCAGGAGTAATTGGCGCATACAACACCCTCTTCTCGCGTCAAAAAATAGCATCTGTTACTTGACTAGCAGGTTTTGCGCCAATGCAGACCTTGAACAGCATTTATCCTTACAAACCGCGCTGCCACTCTTGCCGCAAAGCCATTGTATCTGGATGCTCGATGGCTTGTTGCAATTGCGCAAGCATGCGTTGTTTATCAACCCCTAAAGTGCCCTTAAGGGGTAAATAATTAGACGCATGATCACTGCGAAACACAGTATTGTTAAGCTCTAACTGGCTCATTAAACGCTGTAACTCAATAAACAAACCATGCTGATCAAGTGGCTCAAAATCAGTAAAGCGCTCTTTAAAACGCGCATCACCTAAAGGAAAGCTAACCACTAAGGTCGATAGATACTCGGGTTGCGCTGCATTCATTAGGGCAGCGGACTGATCCGCATGCTGCGCACTCAATGAGCGTCCACCCAAACCATTGAGGATCATCACGGAGCGGACAATACCGGCCTCACCTAACTTAGTTAAAGCACTTAAGGTGGAGGCATAGGTTTCACCCTTATTGACCCTAGCCAGCACCTCATCATCACCGGACTCGGCACCGACATAAACCATTTTTAAACCGGCATCAGCCAGCTCTTGTAGCTCGCTGACAGATTTGTTTTTTAAGTTGCTCGGCAAGCAGTAGCTGGTGACCCGATTCACCGTGGGCAAGTGCTCTTGAATAGCTTGCAAAATTGTCAGCAAGCGCCGCGTCGACAGCGCTAAAGCATCACCATCGGCAAGAAACACCCGCTGCACAATCATTTGTTCAGCGACCTGCTTAATCTCACTTAACACCTGCGCTTCATCGCGCACCGAAAACTTCTTCTGCGGTGCAGTGTACATCTCGCAAAACGTACATTTATTCCATGAGCAACCATTAGTCACCGGCAATATTAACGACTGCGCCTCACTGGGTGGACGAAACACCGGCTCAATATATTGAATAGGCATTAACAACTACTCCTCGACACTTGGCTCAATCACTTCTTCGCCAGCATCATCACGCTTAACGCGCTTGTTACCCATGCGCACACCAATATCCATCAGAAACTGGAAAAAGCCTTCCTGATCCTCAAGCACATTACTCCAGAACGGCGAATGGTAGAGCGCAACCGCACCGTGCACCAAAGCCCAAGCCGCACAGTAATGGAAGTAAGGCGGCACATCTTCCAGCTTGCCCTCTTCAATGCGTCCTTCAATTAAACGGGTTAAACGCTCAAAGTTAGAGGCTCGAATGGTGTGTAATTGCTCAACCATTTCCGGCACTTGATGGCCTTTCAGAACCTTTTCTTCAAGACGGTCAAATAACCGGTAACGCTGCGGGTCACGCATCCGGAAGGCAAAGTAAGCACGCGAAAGTGCTTCTTTATCACTGGCCACAGTATCAGAATGAAACAGTTCATTGAGCTCACGCTCATAGTTGAGCATCAGGCGTAAATAAATTTCCGCTTTGGATTTGAAATGCTTATAAATGGTGCCTTTACCAATACCCACGGTATCAGCGATCATTTCTACGGTAACCGAGTCTTCGCCATGCTCAAGAAATAATTTCAGAGCCGTATCTAAAATCTCTTGCTCACGACGACGAAACTCGCGAACCTTACGCGATTCTTTCTGCATAATAGAACTACCCAGTCAAATTTAAAGACTCTATTATGACCTTATTCACAAAAAATGCACGAAACAATCTTAAACCCAAAAGTGACGCGATGACTAACAACGGTCACAACTGCGCACTGGCGCAGCAGAGTTAATCGTACATTTGTTTCTTCTTCCAATCCTCATGCTTGTCTTGCAACTCTAGACCTGCCGTGAGCTCACTTGCCTGAGCAGCTTGTGGGGATAGCTGTGTTTGCATCGCTCCATTGGCTTGCTCGAGTAATTGCTCAAACTGAGCAAGATGTTGTTTATACGGCGCTGGGTCCTTTTGTTTTTTCAAGTATTGCACTGCCCGCTCAAACACTAAGCGCGCCTGATTGGGGCGATTGAGCTCCAACTGCTGGCGACCAACATTATTAAAGTACTCGATATAAACTGCCACCAGCATGTGCCGAACTTGGCTCAGCCACTGCTTGGCCTGTGCATTGGGTAAGATTTTTTCTTGCGCGGCGCGGATAATTTGTGTTTGCAAGGTTTCAAGCTGAAAGCGCACATCTTTAGCTTGCTCATCAGTCATAATTTTAACTGCTGGATTGCTGATTGGCACGTCAGCAGTCTTAGCCATAAGCTGGCGTAACTCCTCGGCCCGTACCTGATGCTTTGGCTCTTGTCGATCAACGCGGGTCAGTTCATCAACAAAGTGCAACTCCAGTCTATTCAAAAGCTGCTTGAGCTCAACCGTCATCAACTGCCCCGGTAAAGTGCTTGATAAAGTTGCACAGCGGCGGTAACGATCAATAAGTTCAGCCTTGCGCCGGGCTTTATCCAACTTTGATTTTTCAAGCAAATGATTGATATAGCCAATCAAAAACAGTGCAACAATGCCTACGAGAATGAATACGACAATAGTGACTGATGACACGCGGCATCCTCTTTTTGATGCTAATTAAATGATAAGGTGTTTTTATAGTTTCTTAAGACTTATCACATCAAACATGTAACACCCGCAGGCGCTTCACCTGCTGCCCCTAAGCGAGGGGCTTAACTCATTTGCCTAACTACGCAGCAGTTGTAGCACATCCTCAAGCTCGGAAATCATTTGTCGAATAATTTGCTTGGACTGGCTGCTTTCATCACGCACTTCACTACTCGATAAGCGCTGGCGAGCACCACCAATAGTAAAGCCTTGCTCATACAGCAAACCTCGGATTTGACGAATCATCAGCACATCATGGCGCTGATAGTAGCGACGATTCCCACGGCGCTTAATATCAGCCAACTGCTCAAACTCCTGCTCCCAATAGCGCAAGACATGGGGTTTAACAGCGCACAACTCACTGGCCTCACCTATGGTGAAGTAGCGCTTATTCGGAATGGCTGGTAGTTCATTATTATGACTAGGTTCCAGCATAGGTCTCTACTCGATCACGTAGCTTTTGCCCTGGACGAAAAGTTACCACGCGACGAGCGCTAATGGGTATTTCTTCGCCAGTCTTCGGGTTACGTCCTGGACGCTGACTTTTATCGCGCAACTCAAAGTTACCAAAGCCGGATAACTTGACCGGCTCGTTGTTTTCGAGGGCTAAACGAATCTCTTCAAAGAAGGTGTCCACCAACTCTTTGGCTTCACGCTTATTGAGGCCGATCTCCATAAACAGGTGTTCGGCCATTTCTGCTTTCGTTAAAGCCCCCATATACTCACTTCCTCAAGATTGCCGCAAACTGATCTGACAACAAGGTTAAAATCGCTTGTGTTGCAGCGCTGACCTCATCATCAGTTAGAGTGCGTGAAGGATGCTGCCAGGTCAAGCCAACTGCTAAACTTTTGCAACCTTCCTCTACGCCCTTACCTTGATAGACATCAAATAGACGTATCTGCGTCAACCACTCTCCGGCAGCACTGCGCATGGCTTCCATAAGTTGCTGGGCCGGCACCTCAGCCTTCACCACTAAAGCCAAATCGCGGCGCACTTCGGGGAAGCGTGACAACTCTTTAAAAGCAGGCAAACGACCGCTACTAATGGCATCCAATTGAACTTCAAACATCAGTGTTTGCTGATCAATATCCAACTCAGTAGCCAGCTGCGGATGCAAAGTACCCACATACCCTACGACCTCACCATTGCGCTCAATGCGTGCGCATTGGCCCGGGTGAAAGGCATGCTGTTGGCAGGCGACAAAAGTGTAGCTGTCGCTATCACCAGCAGCGCCAAGTAAAGCTTCAACATCACCTTTGATGTCATAAAAGTCAACGTTATCGCTGCCGTGCGTCCAAACCTCAGGTAAACGTGCACCGGTAATAACCCCAGCGAGCATACGCTCCTGCTTGAGGTCATCCAGTTGCCCAACAAAACGCAGGCCACTTTCAAATAAGCGCACACGATCTTGCTGACGGTTGAGGTTATGCTGCAAAGCTTTCAGCAAACCTGGCAATAAAGAAGCACGCATCACTGATAATTCAGCAGAAATTGGATTAGCTAGCGTCAGCGCCTTTAGCTCAGGATGAAATGCGCTAAACAACTGCGGCTCAATAAAGCTATAGGTAATGGCTTCTTGGTAACCACGGGCCACCAACAAACGGCGTAGCTCCGGCAAACGCGCTTGCGCTTCAGCCTGCGCTTGCGGTGCTAAGCGTGCCGCTGGGTAGCGTACCGGTAACTGATCATAGCCATACAAGCGGCCAATTTCTTCCAGCAGATCCACTTCAATGCTGATATCAAAGCGATGACTTGGAACTGCCACGCTCCACACCCCAGCACCTTGCGCAGTGAGCTGTAAACCTAAAGGCGTGAGCAAACTTTCAATTTGCGCATCGGTTAAGGTGAGGCCAAACATCTGTTCAACCCGTTGCGCACGTAAGGTTATCGGCGCAACTTGTGGTAAATGTTGCGTATCTTCTGTGACTACAACCGGCCCTGCACTGCCGCCCACTATGCTGAGCAATAACTCTGTGGCACGCTCAATGGCTTGCGCAGGTAGCTGCCAATCTACGCCACGCTCAAAACGGTGTGACGCATCGGTATGCAAGCCATAAGAGCGGGCTTTACCGGCAATGGCGATCGGCTCAAAGAAGGCACTTTCTAGGAAAATATCCGTAGTCTTGCCCACTTCGACGCCGCTGTCTTCACCACCCATCACACCGGCAATCGCCAATGCGCGCTGCTGATCAGCAATGACTAAAGTATTGGCTTTGAGCTTAATCTCTTGGCCATCCAGCAAAGTGATTGCCTCATTGTCTTGCGCCATGCGCACACAAATACCGCCGTGGATTTGCGCTAGATCAAACGCATGCAGCGGCTGACCTAACTCCAACATCACATAGTTGGTGACATCCACCACTGCATCAATGCTGCGAATCTCACTGCGCTGCAAACGATCAACCATCCACGCAGGTGTCGGCTGGGTTAAATCAACCCCAGTAATGACTCGGCCAGCGTAGCGCGGACAAGCCTCAACTGCGGCCAACTCAACAGCAACTGTTTGCTCATGACTGGCAGGTACAGCGGTAATCGCGGACAACTGCACTGGCACGTTATATAAAGCCCCCACTTCACGGGCTAAGCCTTGCAATGACAAACAATCGCCACGGTTAGGGGTCAAGTCCACCTCAATACTGACATCATTGAGATTCAGACTCTCACGCACACACTGCCCCACAACCGCATCAGCAGGCAGTTCGAGCAGACCATCGTTTTCATCGCTGATTTGTAACTCACTGGCCGAGCAAAGCATGCCGAATGACTCAACACCACGCAGCTTGGCTTTTTTGATTTTAAAAGCACCTGGCAATACCGCGCCAACCCGAGCAAAAGGTATTTTCAATCCGGCCCGCACATTGGGTGCACCACAGACAATTTGTACTGTTTGCTCAGCATCACTGACCTGGCAAACTTTTAACTTATCGGCATCAGGGTGCTGCTCAACGCTGAGCACCTCCCCCACCACCACGCCGCTGAATTCTCCAGCCACCGGAGTGACCGCTTCCACTTCTAAACCGGCCATGGATAAACGCGCCACTAACTCATCACGGGCAACTTGCGGATCAACTAAACTACGTAACCACTGTTCACTGAAATTCATACTGTTCTCCTAAACTTAAAAGGGTATCGACCTAGTTAAACTGGCTTAAAAACCTTAGATCGTTATCGAAGAACAGACGCAAATCATTTACGCCATAACGCAGCATGGCTAAGCGCTCAACGCCCATACCAAAGGCAAAGCCTTGGAACTCTTCTGGGTCAATGCCCGACATACGTAAGACATTGGGGTGCACCATGCCGCAACCCATCACCTCCAACCAACCGGTTTGCTTGCACACGCGGCAACCTTCGCCATTGCACATTACACACTGCATATCCACTTCAGCGGACGGCTCCGTAAAGGGGAAAAACGAAGGGCGGAAACGCACGCCTAAATCTTTCTCAAAGAACACCCGCAAAAACTCTTCGATAGTACCTTTCAAATCAGCAAAGCTAATGTCTTGATCAACTAGCAAGCCTTCCACTTGGTGGAACATCGGCGAGTGGGTGATATCAGAATCACAACGGTAGACGCGGCCTGGGCAAACAATACGAATCGGCGGGCGCTGAGCTTCCATGGTGCGCACTTGCACGGGTGAAGTGTGAGTGCGCAGCAGCATATTGGCATTGAAATAGAAGGTGTCATGCATCGCCCGCGCGGGGTGATGACCAGGAATATTTAAGGCTTCAAAGTTGTGATAATCATCTTCAACTTCAGGGCCTTCAGCAATACCGTAGCCGATTTTGCTAAAAAACTGCTCGATGCGCTCAAGGGTGCGGGTGACTGGGTGTAAGCCACCGCTTTGTTGGCCGCGACCAGCGAGAGTGACGTCAAGGGTTTCCGCGGCAAGTTTTTTCTCTAACGCAAGGTTATCTAAAAACTGTTTACGCTCTGCTAAAGCTGTTTGCACCTGCTCTCTGGCAGCATTGATCAGGGCGCCGGCTTGCGGGCGCTCTTCAGCTGACAATTTACCCAGTTGCTTCATCAGCTGGGTGATTTCACCTTTTTTACCTAAATAGTGAACACGCAGTTGCTCTAACGCTTGCGACTCTTCGCTTTGTGCTACGGCTGCTAACGCCTGCTGCACCAGCGCATCAAGATTATCCATACATTACTCCAGAGGACCTTGCAAAACACAGCCCGCGCGCTTTGCAAGGTGCTCTTGCTATAACTTATAAAATTGGGATTCTATACGAAATAAGGGAAGAGCCTGAGCCCTTCCCTTATCAAAAAACGCATGTCGCAATGTTTAAAAACTTAGGCCAAAGCGGACTTAGCTTTTTCAACAATTGCAGCAAATGCTGCTTTTTCGTTTACTGCTAAGTCAGCCAGTACTTTACGGTCGATTTCGATTGAAGACTTTTTCAAGCCAGCAATGAAACGGCTGTAAGACAAACCATTGATACGTGCACCAGCATTGATACGAGCAATCCACAAAGCACGGAATTGACGTTTACGCTGACGACGGTCACGGTATGCGTACTGACCAGCCTTAATAACCGCTTGCTTAGCTACGCGGAAGACGCGTGAACGCGCTCCATAGTAACCTTTAGCAAGTTTCAAGATTTTTTTGTGACGACGGCGGGCTAACACACCACGTTTTACACGAGCCATAAAATATTACCTTTATTTATCCAGACCTAAATTAACGAACACGCAACATGCGTTCAACGCGAGCAACTTCGCTTGGGTGCATCATCGATGTACCACGTAGTTGACGTTTACGTTTTGTTGTCATTTTGGTCAAGATGTGACTCTTGAAAGCGTGTTTATGCTTGAAACCATTTGCTGTCGCTTTAAAGCGCTTTTTAGCGCCGCTTTTCGTTTTCATCTTTGGCATGTTGAATACTCCGCATTCAGATTGATACGCATAACCTTAAGGCCTGCCGCTGCCCTAGGGGGTTATTTTTTCTTTTTGGGGGCGATGACCATTATTAACTGGCGTCCTTCCATCTTAGGATGCTGTTCAACGGTGCCGTATTCCGCAAGGTCACCTTCGACCCGCTTCAACAACTCCATTCCCAGCTCCTGGTGGGCCATCTCTCGGCCGCGGAATCGTAATGAAACCTTGGCTTTATCCCCATCTTCTAGGAAACGTATCAGGTTGCGTAGTTTTACCTGATAATCCCCGTCTTCCGTCCCTGGTCGAAACTTTACTTCTTTAATTTGTACTTGTTTCTGGTTCTTTCGAGCTGCAGCCACTTGTTTCTTTTTCTCAAACAAGTGCTTGCCATAGTCCATGATGCGGCACACTGGCGGTACTGCATCAGCTGAAATTTCTACCAGATCCAATCGAGCTTCATCAGCTGCGGCCAGAGCTTCATCAATCGAGACGACCCCGACCTGCTCACCTTCTGCACCAATCAGGCGCACTTCGCGGGCTGTGATGTTCTCATTAATGGGTGCCTTAGGGGCAGCTCGTCTGTCTTGTCTCATATCTCGCTTGATAATTATCACTCCAAATCTTGGCGACCACGCCGGGAAATTGCAGTCTCAAGCAACTCGCTAAATTGGTCAATCGACATACTGCCGAGATTTTCACCACCACGGGTGCGGACTGCAATAGTTTGTGTCTCAACTTCCCTATCACCAATAACTAGCAAATAAGGAACTTTGAGCAAAGTGTGCTCGCGGATTTTAAAGCCGATCTTCTCATTTCTCAAGTCACTGGTGACTCTAAATCCACTTTTAAGTAATTTATTTTCTACTTCTTGAGCAAATTCACCTTGTTTCTCACTGATATTCATAATTGTCGCTTGCACAGGTGCCAACCAAGCCGGAAAGGCGCCCTCATAATGCTCAATTAAAATACCAATAAAACGTTCAAATGAACCTAAAATTGCACGGTGCAACATCACTGGATGTTTGCGATCGTTGCTTTCACTCACATATTCAGCGTCTAAACGTACTGGCAAGTTAAAATCTAACTGCAAAGTACCGCACTGCCAAACACGACCTAAGCAATCGCGTAAGGAAAATTCAATTTTCGGTCCGTAGAATGCGCCCTCACCTTCTTGCAGCTCATATTCTAAGCCAGCAGAATCCAGTGCTTGTGCAAGTGCTTTCTCAGCACGATCCCACTGATCATCGGTACCGACACGCTGTTCAGGGCGCGTGGACAATTTTAATTCGATATCAGTGAAGCCAAAATCCTCATACACTTTTTGCGTTAAGCGAATAAAGTCTGCGGATTCATCTTGCATCTGCTCTTCAGTGCAGAAAATGTGCGCATCATCTTGAGTGAAACCGCGCACACGCATTATACCATGAAGCGCGCCTGAAGGCTCATTGCGGTGACAGGCTCCAAACTCAGCCAAACGCAACGGCAGTTCACGGTAGCTTTTTAAGCCTTGATTATAGACCTGGACGTGACACGGGCAGTTCATCGGCTTAATTGCATAATCACGGGACTCAGACTGGGTGAGAAACATATTCTCCCCGTAGTTCGCCCAATGCCCTGATTTCTCCCAAAGGATACGATCAACCACTTGTGGAGTTTTAATCTCCAAGTAGCCATTCTCACGCTGCACTTTACGCATGTACTGTTCAAGCACTTGGTACAGAGTCCAGCCATTAGGGTGCCAGAACACCATGCCTGGCGCTTCCTCTTGCATATGAAACAGGTCCAAACGCTTACCGAGCTTGCGGTGATCACGTTTCTCTGCCTCCTCAATGCGTTTCATATAAGCATTGAGTTGTTTCTTATCCGACCAAGCGGTGCCGTAGATGCGCTGCAGCTGCTCATTTTTTGAGTCGCCACGCCAGTAGGCGCCAGAGAAGCGGGTCAGCTTAAACGATTTCAAAAAGCGCGTATTGGGCACGTGCGGGCCACGGCACATATCCACGTACTCTTGGTGAAAATACAAGCCCATCTCTGTTTCTTCAGGCATATCTTCAATCAAACGCAACTTATAGTCTTCACCACGCTGGGTAAAAATATCAATCACTTCTGCGCGGGGCGTGAGCTTTTTAATCACATCGTAATCTTGATTAATCAGCTCCGTCATGCGTTTTTCAATGGCCTGCATGTCATCTGGAGTAAAAGGACGTTCAATGGCTACGTCATAATAAAAACCATCGTCAATGACCGGGCCAATGACCATTTTAGCTTCGGGAAATAACTGCTTAACCGCATGCCCCACCAGGTGCGCACAAGAGTGGCGGATAATCTCAACGCCTTCCGGATCCTTCGGGGTAATAATTGACAGCGCAGCATCGCTAGTAATTAAGTCTGTAGCATCCAGCAAGCGGCCATTGACACGGCCAGCAACCGTGGCCTTAGCCAGTCCTGCACCGATCGACTGGGCAACTTCAAGAATAGTGACTGGATGTTCAAATGTACGCTGACTGCCGTCAGGGAGAGTAATTACGGGCATGGCGCCTCCTCTGCCTAGTGGTGACCCCTACAAAAGGCCACATGGGTGGGATGAGCCAGTAAGAGCGATTAACTTGAAGCCTACCTGCCGTACCGTGGCAGAGGGTTGTCCCCGTCTCAAATCAACCGGATTCACTGGGAAGTGCAAGCAGATGTATTTGCTTGCATTAAAAACACAAAAGGCCGCACTCGGCGACCTTTTGTAATATTTGGTAGGCACAATTGGATTCGAACCAACGACCCCCACCATGTCAAGGTGGTGCTCTAACCAACTGAGCTATGTGCCTGCAATGGCCGCGTATTCTATACAGATGTAAATATTTGTCAAATACATTTGCACTTGCGCAGCCGATTGTAATTTACTGACTGACCACCTCATTGCCTTGCGCAACACTTATTGGCTCAGTGATAGGTATTGGCATACCCACTTGCGCCGCCACAACCTCACGCACCAACTCCCAGTCTAAGCGGTGTGCATCTTGAATATCTTCACGCTTGAGCAGCACATTAACTACCGCTGCATGCTTATCTACCACGGACACTTCACCATCATCACTGAGCGTTTCATGCGCCTCTAGGTACAGTTTACCTTCAGACATACCAAACTTATACGGCTCATTAATAATTCGCACTTTAGTTCCCACTGGCACTAAGTCGGCAAGCTCCAAGACGTTATGGTTAAGCATGCGAAAACAACCATGGCTCACGCGCATACCAATACCAAACTTTTTATTTGAGCCGTGAATTAAGTAGCCCGGCAGCCCTAAAGTCAGCTTATAAGGCCCGAGCGGGTTGTCTGGCCCTGGGGGTACATAGGCCGGCAAAGGATCACCCGCCTCAGCATGCTCGCGCAATATAGACTGCGGCGGCGTCCAGCCCGGATTCGGTGTTTTCACAGTAATGGTCGTGTTGCTAATCGGCGAATCCCAACCTTCACGACCAATACCTAAAGGGTAGGTGTAAACCACTGGTTTATTTTTTGGGTAGTAATACAAGCGATACTCAGCCAAATTGATCACCACCCCCTCGCGCGGGCCAGGCGGCAAGATATAGCGAGTGGGCAAGATGATCTCAGTACCTGCACCGGGCAACCAAGCATCCACGCCAGGATTGGCTGCGACCATCTCCAAGTAACCTAGATCATGGGTTTTGCCCAGATCAGCAAAGGTATCTTCATAGCGGGCTTCAATCACTTGCACTGCACCCACTACATCTTCGCCAGCTGGCGGCAGAGGCAATTCTAAAGCTGATGCAAAAGGTGTTGCGCAAAGCATTGAGAGGCAAGATATCCGCAATGACTTAGGCGCTAATATGCTTAATAACATGAAAGTAACCCTACCGATAAGAATTTAAGTAAGCCGCTGTATAGTACGGGATCTGCGCAATTTATGCGCAACCCTTTAAGCTGATTGCCAGCCGGGCTGTGCTTTTTTACGTTGCGCCTGAATCTTTTCACGGCAAACCGGACAAAAACGCGCCGCCCGTAACAACTGCCGCTCCAAAGCCTGCCAGTGTGGCTGGGCTGGGAGCAAGCTGCCACACAAGGTACGATCAACGTTGCTATCGAGCTCAAGTTGTCGGCTGACTGCGTGCACACGCTCTTTTTGACAGGCGAACAGATCCATTTGCTCGTCCGGCAAAATAATCTGATAAGCATGTAAAGACCACACCAAGCGTGCCATGTAGAGCCCCTAAAAAACGGTCGCTACATTAGCCTAAAATCGCAATTTGTAACAGCCCCCTGGAAAAATTGTTATTTACTCAACCTCTGTAGCGCTCTGCGTCGACAACAAAGGAGCTAGACCTTGCCAAGCATTTTCTAGCAATAGGGGCTGCGCTGCTAAAGTTGGGTGCACACCATCTTCTTGCATCATGCCATCCACCCCACCAACGCCTTCTAAAAAGAAATCAACTAACGCCACCTGCTCTTTCTCGGCAATATACTGATACATATTAAAAAAGGCTGTGGTGTACAACTTGCCGTAATTACCTGGCAGACGCATACCCAGTAAAAGCACTTGGGCATTTTGTGCCTGTGCCTGGCGAATCATATCCGTAAGGTTTGCCGAGATATGGGTGAGTGATAGGCCACGCAGACCATCATTGCCACCCAGTTCAATCACCACATACTCAGGTTTATTTTCAGCCAGCAAATCAGCAAATCGTGCCAAACCGCCCGCAGTGGTTTCGCCACTGATTGAGCCATTCACCACTTTAAAGTCAGCACCCTGCTCGGTTAAGCGCTCTTGCAGTAAGGCAACCCAACCTTGCTGGGTTTCCAGTCCGTAGGCAGCACTGATACTATCGCCCACCACCAAGACAGTTGCAGCTTGTGCGGTGCCCAAAGAGCTCAGCACAATTAAGCATATCGTTGCTATCCATTGACGCATTGGAAACCTCATGACTCATAATATTCTTAGTGCCCAGCACCTTAGCAAAAAGGTTCCTTCAACAGAAGGACAGCTGACAATTCTTGATGACGTATCTTTTAGCCTAAAAGCAGGTGATTCGCTGGCCATTATAGGCCGTTCTGGTTCAGGCAAATCAACTTTATTAGGTTTACTGGCCGGTCTTGATCTCCCCTCCAGCGGCACAGTAGCCTTAGCCGGACATGACTTGAGCAGTTTAGATGAAGACCAACGAGCCGCGGTACGGGCTGCGCATGTGGGTTTCGTCTTTCAAGCCTTTCTCTTGCTCGACAGTTTAAACGCCTTAGAAAATGTGATGCTACCTTTGGAGTTGGCTGGACATGCCAATCCAGAGCAGCGTGCCCGTGAATTATTGATCCGCGTTGGTTTAGAAAGCCGCTTAAAGCACCCCGTCAATCTTTTGTCTGGTGGCGAACAGCAGCGTGTGGCTTTAGCTCGCGCTTTTGCCACTGAGCCTGAGGTACTCTTTGCCGACGAGCCCACTGGCAACCTTGATAGCCAAACTGGTGAAACCATCACTGAGCTTTTATTTGCGATGAATAAAGAGCTGGGCACCACACTGGTTTTAGTCACCCACGATGACAAACTCGCAGCGCGCTGCCAGCAGTCCCTGCGCTTAGAGGCTGGACGCCAAGTGGAGCAAACATGCAACTGACATTCAGCGCTTTATTAAAACTTGCCGCCAAACAACTGGTGCGTGAGCGGCGCACTCCTGAGCTGCGTATTTTACTTTTCGCCTTAGTTATCGCCGTTGCCAGTAGTAGCACCATCGGCCATTTTGCTGAACGCCTACAGGGCGCGATGCAGCTCAGCGCTGGCGAGTTCCTAGCGGCTGATTTAGTCTTATCAAGCAGTGAGCCGCCGCAGCCAGAGCAACTGAACACAGCCCCTAGTCAGCATTTAAACAGCGCACAAACGGTACAATTTGCCAGTATGTTAGCCACGCAAAATGACTTGCAACTGGCCAGCGTTAAGGCCGTGGATAACAGCTACCCATTGCGCGGCCAATTGCGCAGTAGCACCCAGCTATACGCTGAAGAACTCACTGGTGGCCGCCCACAGCCGGGAGAAGTCTGGCTCGACGCAGAACTGCTTAATAGCTTAGCGTTAAGCCTTGGCGATACCGTGCAAATTGGCTCTGCTGAGTTTACCGTGGCGCGCATTTTAACCTATGAGCCCGATCGCGCCGGCAACTTACTGAGCTTCACCCCTAGAGCCATGATCAACCAAGCTGATTTAGCCGCTGCTGATGTATTACAGCCCGGTAGCCGTGTGCGTTATCGCCAACTGTGGAGTGGCGATGCGGAATTGATCAAACAGCAACGTCAAGCCTTGCAAGACACATTATTGCCCCATCAACGCATGGAAGGCCTAGAGGATGGCAATCAACAAGTCAGCAGCGCTCTAGAGCGGGCTGCCAGCTATTTAAATCTAGCCAGCCTTGCGGCTATTTTACTGGCTGGGGTGGCCGTAGCTTTATCTGCCAACCGCTACGCTCGGCAGCGCTTTGATCAAGCCGCCTTGTTGCGCTGCTTTGGCTTGTCACGCCGACATACGCTGTGGCTATTTTGTTTGCAATTGCTGCTGCTTGGCTTATTCGCCAGCCTTATTGGCACCCTTATTGGCTGGCTAACGCAGTTCGCCCTGTTTGAGCTATTAGCTAATTTACTGCCAAATGATATTCCCGCCGGCAGTTTGCAGCCCTTCATCACTGGAGTCGCCACCAGCGCGGTAATGCTTGCCGGTTTCGCGCTGCCACCACTGATCTCACTGGGCCGTATTGCCCCACTGCGGGTTTTACGCCGAGATCTAATTCCTCTTGCCCCAGCCACTTGGTTGCTATACGGCAGCGTCCTGATTGCCCTAGCCGCATTAATGTGGCAATTGAACTTAGACATGCGCTTAACCAGTGCCCTACTTGTTGGCGGTGGCGGTGCGGCCTTGGTTTTAGGCACCAGTTTATTTTTTGCTTTAAAAAGCTTACGTTTTTGGCTGGCTAAACGCGGCCTGGCTTGGCGTTTAAGCCTGGGCCACTTACTGCGCTACCCGCTTAACAGTGTTGGGCAAATTATGGCATTTGCCTTGATCTTATTATCCATGGCGCTAATCGTTTTATTACGCAGCGAACTGCTAGACAACTGGCAAGCTCAGCTACCCGTGCAAGCGCCGAATCACTTTGCGGTAAATATTTTACCGGCACAACAACCGGCCTTTAGTGCTCACCTTGAGAGCATCAGCAACAATGCTGCGCCACTCTACCCAGTTATTTTAGGGCGTTTAACTCAGCTCAACGGCCAGCAAGCCTCGCAGCTGTTTGATGCCGACGCTCGCGTGATGCGCACTTTACAGCGTGACTTAAACCTCACCTGGACTGAGCAGTTGCCTGACAACAATCAAGTGGTTGCTGGCCAGTGGTGGTCGGATTCCAGCCCGATGAATATTGCCCAAGGCAGTTATCAGGTGTCACTGGAGCGCGATCTCGCCAAAGAACTGAAAGTTACTGTGGGTGATCAGCTAACCTTCCATATTGGTGGCAAGGACTACCCTGCACACATCAGCAGTCTACGTACAGTTGACTGGAACAGTATGCAGCCCAACTTTTTTGTGATTTTCAACCCACAGCAGATGGGCGACGTTGCCCACACCTACATGACGAGCTTCTACCTACCAGAACATTCTGAGCAAGCACGCATAGACTTATCCAAGCGCTTCCCCAGCGTCAGCTTGTTGCAGGTGGATGCTGTTCTACGTCAGCTGCGTGATATCTTGGCGCAAGTAACTTTAGCAATCGAGTTGATTTTACTCTTTGTGTTGGCGGCGGGGATTACTGTGCTGGTTGCAGGCTTGCAAAGCACCCTGACTGAGCGCGTACAACAAGGAGCCTTACTGCGCGCCCTCGGTGCTTCACGCAAATTACTGCTGCAATCGCAGCGCAATGAGTTTGCTTTAATTGGTACATGTAGCGGTTTACTGGCGTGGCTGGGCTGTGAAATAAGCAGCTATATTCTCTACCGCTTTGCTTTTGACTTAGTTTGGCAGCCGCACCCATGGTTAATTGTTTTACCCATCATTGGTGCCGTACTGATTAGCGCTGTGGGCATGCTCGGCACCCGCCAAGTGGTTCGTAGCAGCCCGCTGCAAATCTTGCGCAACAGTTGACTTGCAACAAGCCCCGCAACCATAAAAATGGCGGCAAGATTAAATAACCTTGCCGCCATTTTCATTACCAAGCAAATGCTCAGAGCACGTACAGCTGCACTGCTGCACTATAAAACCTATGTATTAGCTATTTTTTTTGACTAAGCCAATTAGGAATAGAAGCAAAACTGCACCAACGGTGCCCATCACAATAGAACCTAGCAGTCCGCCAGCAATAATTCCCAACATGCCAAAGACAAAGCCGCCCAACACCGAACCGACGATTCCGACAACAATATTACCGATAATGCCAAAGCCACTGCCTTTATAAATTTTACCTGCTAGCCAACCCACTAACGCACCGATGGCTAAAAATATGATTAAGCTAATAATATCCATATGCTTACCTCTTCTTTGAGTAAAAAAATCAAACGCTTTATAACCCTGCTGGGCCTTGCCAGAGCAAATTTCCAGGCTCCGACAACAACAGTGCATCTGGACTGAAGAACTGTCAGCTCAACGCCAAACACGGCCTTAGCTTGCCCATTTCGCTAGTATCCGACAAGCCCTTTTGCACCTGCATAAAGTCATGGCGCACTTTGGCGTTGCAAATAATAACCACGCAGCAAGGCTACAAGCAGCCTTTACTCTAGACCTGCAGGGGCCTCGGGCTCAGCATTGTACTCAATTTTGACAATATACCAGTGCGCTTCACCGCTAGGCGTTTGCACAAAAATGTCTTCATCCACTGTTTTCCCCAGACAGGCTTTAGCCATGGGCGCGCGCAGGGAAATATAATCTTTACGACCATAAACCTCTTCATCGCCAACAATGCGAAAACGAAGGCTGTCTTCGTCGTCATTCTCCAACTCAACCCAAGCACCAAAATAGACCTTGCCCTCTTGCACTGGGTTGTATGGCACCTCTTCAGCCACCTCAAACAGTTTAGTTAAGTGGCGTATTCTGCGGTCAATTTCTCGCAGCTTACGCTTATTGTATTGATAATCTGCATTCTCCGAACGGTCGCCAAGACTTGCAGCCCAAGAGACAATTTCTGTGATTTCTGGGCGCAATTCGCGGTGCAGATAGTCCAGCTCATTTTTAAGTCTTTTATAGCCTTCAGCGGTCAATAATTTTCTAGTCATAGGCAACGCTCAAGTGGGTAATAAATGCTTAGCGGTAAAACAACTAAGCCGCTTATTGCAGTTGCAGATAAGCGGCTTAGGGGTACGACTGTGCGACAGTCAGTTCTTTTGATCAATCAGCAAAGCATGCTTGCCATCTTCTTCTGTTGCATCAATCACAATGGGCTCACTGCTCCACTGCGCATTCATAGCATTATCAGTGTTAGAAACACTGGCCTGCAGCTTGACGCGGGCCATGCTCGACAACTTCAAGTCAGGCAGCAAGGAATCAGCATCGGTTAAGGTAATGCGCACCGGTAAATCAGCAACTGTTAATCGTTTTGCTGCAATGGGCATCGGCGGACCATTTTCGGCGCGAGCGAATACATACACTGTATCAGTGGCTGCCACTTGCTCGAGCAAGGCATCGGCTAAGGCCACCTCAACCGCCAGCTGATAGTCATTGTCAGCAGCTGCATCGAGTGGCGAGGCATTACTGGCCTCGGCCTGCGGACTATTGGCTAAGGCTGCACGTGCCCGCTCAATACCAGTTTGAATGGCGGCATAAGATGGATCTTGCGGATCAAGACCTTTAGCAAGACGAGTCCACGCATCAATGGCGTCTTGGAAGCGTTGATTCTCAAACGCAGCAATCCCCACTAACCCTAAGCTGGTGGCTTCATTGGGGTCTAAACGCAATGCTTCATCCACTAAAGCTTGCAGCTCAGCTGACCACTGATTGTTATTGGCAAAGTATAGTGCTTGCGCCAATTGTCCCAGTAGGTCGGGCTGACGACCAACCAGCTCAATGGTTTTTTCATAAGCATGCGCCGCTTCCTGAGGACGCTGCTCGGCCATATAGGTGCGACCTAAGAAGTACCAAGCATCCACAGATTCTGGCTGCAATCGCACGGTATCTTCCAGGCGCTGAATCATTTCTGCGGCAGTTTTAGGCTGCTCAGCCAAGCTTAGGGTCAAGGCCACCTTATCGCTAGCGCCCCAATGGAAATACAAACCCAAACCGGCAATCGGCACCAGTAATGCGGCAATCAAGGGAAGCGCATTACCCAAGTTAACACTTTGCTTGGGCCGACCAACATCAGTGTCATCCAATAACTCACGACTGGCCTCCAGCCGCCCTTCCGCAAGCTGTTCTGCAGACAAGGCGCCATTGGCATGCTGCGCTTCTAACTCAGCAATATGCTCTTCATACAAAGCAATATTGAGCGCGGTCCGATCTTCTTCAGTTTGATCTTTACGACCACGGAGTACTGGCCAGAGCAACAAAAGCAATGCTACAACCAGTAGCAGCACCGCGTAAATCCAAAACTGTGTCATAACGATGGGGTATCCTACTTATACTGCTTAAGAATATCTGCCAAGCGATCTTGTTCATCACCGGACAACTGCTGCTCATCTTTACCAACCCGCAAAGAGCGACGACGTAGCACAATCACCGCCACCATGAGAAAACCAATCACTAATAAGGCTGCGGGGCCATACCACAAGATCAAAGTGCTTTTATTTACCGGTGGTTTGTAGCGCACAAAATCGCCGTAGCGATCCACCAAAAAGCCGACAATCTCTTCGTTGCTTTGCCCTTCTTCAAGCTTTTTAAAGATTTCATCGCGCATATCCATGGCAATAGGCGCATCAGAATCCGCAATGTTTTGATTTTGACATTTTGGGCAACGCAACTCCTCAACTAAGGTGCGATAACGATCTCGTTCAGCCTGAGTTGAAAAGTCATAGGTATCAATGGAGGCTTGTGCTAGGCCAAGACTAGCCAGCATCAAACCCACAGCATAAAGAACGCGCTTCATTGGTCGAGTAACTCCTGGTACATGGGGGCAAACTTCTCACGCCACATACGCTCATCAATCACACCAGTATGGCGGTGCACAATCTGACCGTTTTTATCCACTAAAAAGGTTTCTGGGGCACCATACACGCCTAATTCAAAACCTAGAGTCCCTTTAGGGTCACTGATATTTAACTGGTAAGGGTTTAAATAGTCTTTTAACCAGCGCTTAGCATCGTCAGTATTGTCTTTGTAGTTAATCCCATGGATCACCACACCTTGTTCTGCTAAGTCATTAAACACTGGATGCTCAATTTTGCACTCAACGCACCAAGTCGCCCAAACGTTAACCAAGGCTGGACGACCGACGATATCCGCCTCGGTAATTTCAACCGCGGGATCATCCAACGAGCTGGCTGTGAAGGCTGGGAATGTTTTACCCACTAAAGCTGACGGCAATTTACTTGGGTCATTGTTAATGCCAAAGATTGCCATAGCGGCGAACAGTACCACACCAAATACCACGCCTAGCAAGGCGATTAAACGACCTTTAGACATGCGCGCGTTCCTCTTTCTCAGCCAAACCTAGGGTTTCCTTAACTTTCTTAGTCACCTTAACCCGGTAGCGTCTATCCATAGCTGACAACACACCACCAAAAGCGGTTAAGAAGGCGCCCAACCAAATCCAACGTACAAAAGGCTTGATGTGCACACGAATAGCCCAAGCACCATCACCAAGCGGCTCACCCATAGCAACATACAAGTCGCGGGTAAAGCCTGGATCAATACCGGCCTCAGTCATAGGCATTTGCTGTACGACATACAGGCGCTTTTCTGGGTGCAGCAAAGCAATTTCACGGTCATTTTTAAACACGCGAATACTGCCTTTATCAGAAATAAAGTTCGGTCCTTCGTAGTGCTCAGCACCTTCAAAAAAGAAGCGATACCCTCCCATATCTAAGGCGTCACCTGGTGACATTTTTAAATCCCGCTCATCACTGTACTGGCTGGACAGCACTACGCCCACAGCCATCACTACCATACCTAGGTGACCTAGTTGCATCCCCCAGTAACTGCGCGTTAATGAGCGCATACCACGCCATAAGCCGCGATGACGAGTTTTATCGAGGATGTCGCGCACACTGGCTAACAGCACCCAAGCACAGACAAAGAACAGCGCTAACACAGCAATATTAAAGTCGCGGTACAGCACGCTACCAATGCCGCTTAGCACCGCACTTAAAAGTAGAACTGGGCCCAGCATTTTAATTAACCACTGACCAGGCGTGTTCTTCCAGCGCGTAATAATACCCACCGCCATGGCGAACATCAGCACTGCCATCAAGGGTACAAACAAAGCATTAAAGTACGGTGGGCCAACCGAAAGTTTGGCCCCTGTTAATGAGTCAAGAATCAATGGATACAAAGTACCCAACAACACCATCGCGGTGGCGACCACAAGAATAATATTATTGATCAGCAACAGTGTTTCTTTTGACCAAAAACCAAAGCCAACTTTGCTTTTCACCACCGGCGCACGCAGCACAAACAGCGCTAAAGAGGCTCCCACCACGACCAACAAGAACACTAAGAGAAACACCCCGCGCTCAGGGTCAGCAGCAAAAGCGTGCACCGAGGTTAAAACACCAGAGCGTACTAAGAAGGCGCCGAGCAAGCTTAGCGAGAAAGCAGCAATGGCCAAAAGTACGGTCCAGTTTTTAAACACACCGCGTTTTTCTGTTACGGCCAAAGAGTGAATTAACGCAGTACCGACCAACCATGGCATAAAGGATGCGTTTTCCACCGGGTCCCAGAACCACCAGCCGCCCCAGCCTAATTCGTAGTACGCCCACCATGAGCCCAAGGCAATACCTATGCCTAAAAATGCCCAGGCCACTAATGTCCAAGGGCGCGACCAGCGTGCCCAAGCGGCGTCCAACTTACCGCCCAGTAACGCAGCAATCGCAAAGGCAAAGGCAACCGAGAAGCCCACATAGCCCATATAGAGCATTGGCGGGTGAATAATCAAACCAAAATCCTGCAGCAGCGGGTTAAGGTCACGGCCATCCATCGGC
This sequence comes from Denitrificimonas caeni, assembly GCF_027498055.1. Taxonomy (GTDB): domain Bacteria; phylum Pseudomonadota; class Gammaproteobacteria; order Pseudomonadales; family Pseudomonadaceae; genus Denitrificimonas. Next base: position 1,548,578 of record NZ_CP114976.1, on the reverse strand, counting down.
ATTTGCGGCAACAAGCGCTCAAAAGGGTTTGAAGTCACAATCAGAAACAGCAAGAAGCCAATACTGATGATGCCCATTACCGCTAATACGCGGGCCAACATTTCTTCCGGTAGTTGCCGCGAAAAGATCGCCACAGCAAAGGTCCAGCCGGCCAAAATCACTGTCCACAACAGCAAAGACCCTTCATGCGCGCCCCAAACCGCACTGAACTTGTAATACCAAGGCAGAGCACTGTTTGAGTTAGAAGCAACATAAGCCACTGAAAAGTCATCAAGCATAAATGACCACGTTAAGCATGCCAGCGCAAATGCTAGAAACAGAAATTGTCCCCAAGCTGCAGGCTGTCCTAAGCTCATCCAGCGGTGATCACCGCGCCAAGCGCCCACTAAAGGAAAGAACGCCTGCACAGCAGCAAAACACAATGCAAGGATCAGAGCTAAGTGACCCAACTCCGGCACATACAACGCCGCACTACTCATTTTGTTTTTTCCTTTTGGCCTTCTTCATAATGTTTGAGCATGCCAGTTTTCTCTAACGCACTGCTCACTTCTGGCGGCATGTAGTTTTCATCATGCTTAGCCAGTACTTGCTCAGCAATCAAAACACCGGAATCATTGAGACGCCCAAGCGCGACAATGCCTTGCCCCTCGCGGAACAAGTCCGGCAGGATACCGCCATAGCGAATGGTCACATCAGCATCACCATCGGTCACCACAAAATCCACATCTAGGGTGTCTGAATCACGGTGTACCGACCCCACTTTAACCAGCCCGCCGGCACGCAAGCGCACATTTTCCGGTGCCTCACCCGCAGCAATTTGCGTTGGTGTATAAAACAGATTGATATTTTGCTGCATGGCATACAAACCCAAACCCACTGTTGCCGCGACACCCAATAAGATCGCGATAATAATGGTTAAACGTTTCTTACGAATAGGATTCACTGCTGAGCCTCCCGACGCAAACGTCGCGCCTCATTTTTAAAGTACCGTTGACGGGCCAAAAGCGGCAACACCACATTCAACACTAAGATTGCACAACTAATACCATAGGCCGTCCATACATAAAGCCCATGGTTACCCATCGCTAAAAACTCAGAAAACGAATCAAAACTCATACTTTTCTCCCAATCTGCCGTGCCACCTCAGCTTGCGCCCAACGGGTGCGTGATTCTCGGCGTAAAACCTCAAGACGCATCCGCACTAGCAATACCGCGGCAAAGAAACAATAAAAACCAATGGTCATGATCAGTAACGGCAACCACATTTCCATGGGCATGGCCGGCTTTTTAGTCACAGTAAAAGTTGCGGGCTGATGCAGAGTATTCCACCAGTCTACCGAGTACTTGATGATGGGAATATTAACAACACCCACAACAGCCAAAATCGCGCACGCCTTAGCGGCACTATCGCGATTAGTAATGGCCTGCCCTAAGGCAATAATTCCGAAATACAAAAACAACAAAATTAACATAGCGGTTAGGCGCGCATCCCACACCCACCAAGCGCCCCACGTGGGCTTCCCCCAAATTGCACCAGTGACCAAGGCAATAACCGTCATCCACGCACCAATGGGCGCAGCTTGCTGCACAGCCACATCAGCAATTTTCATTTTCCAAACCAAGCCCACGATGCCGGCAATGGCCAAGGAAATATAAGTGGATTGCGCTAAAAAAGCGGCAGGCACATGAATATAAATAATACGAAAGCTATTGCCCTGCTGATAGTCAGGTGGCGCATAGGCCAAACCTAAGACACCGCCAATAACAATCAAGAGCGCAGCGCTGACACTGAGCCAAGGTAGCCAGCGCCCACTTATTTCGTAAAACCACTTAGGCGAGCCTAATTTATGAAACCACGTCCAGTTCATCGAGATACTCACAATTATTCAATATCAACCCTGCAATGCCTGACAGCCGCACTTGCTGTGTCGAGCTTAGTATTACGTATAAAAACATTCAGTTTGGCGCTTATTATTCCCCAACGCTAATGCGCAAACCTGCAGCAATAGCAAAAGGTGCCAACGTCAGGGTCAGCATCATTAGGCTGGCCATCCACAATAAGTACCCTGCGGTGGGCAAGCCTTGTAAAGCTGCTTGAATAACGCCACTGCCTAAAATCAGCACAGGAATGTATAGCGGTAAAATTAATAATGCCAACAATATCCCCCCACGCTTCAAGCCAACGGTCAATGCTGCACCCACGGCACCCAGCAAACTCAAGACTGGCGTACCCAGCAACAAAGACAGCAACAACGTTGGAATACGATCAGCCGGCAAGCCCAGCATTAAAGCCAATAAGGGTGACAACATTACTAAAGCCAAACCACAATACAGCCAATGGGCCAACACCTTAGCAAGAACCAAGACGACCAACGGATGCGGCGAAACGACCCATTGCTCAAGGGAGCCATCTTCAAAGTCACTGCGAAACAAACCGTCCAATGATAACAATACCGCTAACAAAGCTGCTACCCATAGCAAGCCTGGCGATAAGGTTTGTAATAATTGCGACTCTGGACCAACCGCCAAAGGAAAAAGCGCAATCACGATAGCAAAAAACACCAGTGGATTGACCAATTCTGCTGGGCGTCGAAACATCAGGCGAGTCTCGCGCAGCAGCATCAAGGTGAAGACATTGCTCATGATAGCGCCACCTGCCCTAAATCCAGCTCTCGAAATGTACTGGGGACATTTTGTATAGGGTGATGCGTGGTTAACACCACCATCCCGCCATTATTACAATGCTCAGCCAGATGTTTTTCCAGCTGCGTGACCGCATCTTTATCCAGGGCTGTAAAAGGTTCGTCTAAAATCCATAGCGCCGGTGCATCAAGGTATAAGCGTGCTAAACCGACGCGGCGCTGCTGCCCAGCGGATAAAGTGTGACAAGGCACATCCTCAAAACCAGCCAAGCCTACAGCAGCAAGGGCTTGCCAGATTTGCTCACGACTTGCACCATTGTGCAAAGCAGCCAGCCATGTAAGATTTTCTTCAGCAGTTAATAAACCTTTAATCCCAGCGGCATGGCCCAGCCATAACAAATTATGCGCCAATTCATTACGTTGCTGCTCAATACTGATACCTTTAATCAATACATCACCTGTAGTCGGGCGCATAAGACCAGACATCAAGCGCAGCAAGCTGGTTTTACCACTGCCATTGGGGCCACTGATTTGCAGCATATCTTTAGGCTTTACACTGACCTGCAGATGCTCAAACAATAGGCGCCAATCACGCTCACAGGCTAAATCAACAGTTTCAAGATAAGCATCGGTCACAAACACGCCGCCTTGCGTAAAAAACCAAGTCAATTGTATAGAGCAGCTATACTGCCGCTACAGACACTATAAATAAGTTGCGATTATACACAGCTATACAGTTAGCGCAGCGGGCATTTACAAAGCATTTACAATAGGTTGCAATCCAAATGGCCAGTAAAATCTCTTCCTCTCCCCCACCGCCTAGCACCAGCAATGCACAGCGCCCGAGTGCAACAGTGGCTAATCCGGTATTGCAATTACAGGGCGCTCTACCCGCTCAGTTCAAGACTGGTGACTCGGCACAAGCCCAAGTGCTGGCTTTACGTGAAGCCCAACAAGCCTTTCAAGTGATGCTGCGCTTGTCACTGAATAACGGCCAGCAACGCACCATTGAAGTACAAACCAGTCAGCCCCTAACAACTGGCAGCACCCTGAGTGTCACCGCTATATCTACACACCAGCTGAGCTTTAATTTGATCCCTACCCAGCAGGCAGCCGCAGCTACGCGCATTGATACCAGCGCATTGCCACCCGGATCTCTAGTTGAAGGAAAAGTAACTCAGGTTACAGCCAACCCACAAGGCGGCTTTAAAACAGTAATCAGCCTGACCAGTGGCGCCCTAGCCGGACAGCAACTGCAGCTTGATAGTCCTAAGTTATTGCCCCTCAACAGCTTAATCAATGCCCGAGTTGACAATGCCCAGCAACTGACTTTTCAGCCTGTAAATATACGCTTGGAACCTCTAGCAATTAATCAAGAACTGCAAAAACAGTTCAGTCAGCAAGGCTCACTCAGCCAGTTGTTTAGTAGCCTCAGCGGCGTTGCATTATCCAGCCTTTCACCAGAAGCTCAAAAGACCTTGCAACAATTACTTGGCACGCTAATGCCCCTAGATCAGCTTAGCGATCCCAAAAAGCTTGCACAAAGCCTTATTAATAGCGGTGCACAACTGGAAAATCGTTTAGCCAGCGGCGCACTCGACAGCGCCAACCAAGACGTAAAAGCCAACCTTTTGCGCTTAATTGCGCAGCTCATGCCGATGCTACCCAACAGCAACCCTAGCTTAGCCACAGCACAAAGCGCAGTACTCGCACAAGCCTTGCCCAGCCTGCTGCGTGATCAACTACTGGGGAATATCCAGGCGCAACTGTACGAACAAGCTTTACGCTTTCCGCTCCCCAGTCGCGTGTTGCAATCTCTAGACAATCCCAATGACTTAGGCGCGCTCTTACGCTTGGCGGCAGCGGCCGTCTCTCGTTTACAGACCCACCAGCTATCAAGCCTTGGGCAAACCCATACCAACAGCGAAGGCACTCAGGTCACGGTTTGGCAAATTGAAATACCAACCCGCGACCAACACCAGATTGTGCCTTTGCAAATTAAATTTCAGCACGAAGAACCTGCACAAAGCAACGCCAATGAACCTGCAGAAGCTGTGTGGAAAATCGATTTAAGCTTTGATTTAGAGCCGCTGGGGCCGCTGCACATCCAGGCCAACTTACAAGGTGGCGCAATCTCTGGGCAACTTTGGGCGCTACATGGCCCCACCGCTGAGTTAATTGACCATGAGCTCGAGTACTTACGTGAGCGCTTACTGGGTATCGGTCTCACCGTAAAAGATTTAAGCTGCCGCCAAGGCGTACCTGCTCAGGGTGCCAAAACTGCTCTACAGCAACGTTGGATTGATGATTTAGCATGACTAAAGCCAGTGAAAAACAAGCTATTGCCTTAAAATATGATGGCGAAAACGCTCCCAACCTAACGGCCAAAGGCAATGACGCCCTCGCTGAAGAAATTTTACAAATTGCCCGTGAAAACGATGTTCCCATTTATGAAAACGCTGATTTAGTGCGCTTACTGGCGCGCTTAGAGCTCGGCGACGCCATTCCAGAGTCCCTGTACCACACCGTTGCTGAAATTATTGCCTTCGCTTGGTACTTAAAAGGCAAAGCACCAAAAGGCTTTTACAGCAAGAAGCCCAGCACCGACACGACTTTATTACTGCCACAGCCGCCGCGAAATAACAGTAAGTAGCCTGCAGCCTAAGCCATCACTGCAGCGCTCAACCGAATAGCCCGGCAAACGGTTGATGCATGCGTGCCGAGTAATACATCCCAGCAAAACAGCATAAAGCTGCGATATAGGCCAACCAACGCAGTTTTAAACTGTACTTATGCCGAAAGGCTAGCACCCCAAACAACACATACAGCACCAGCAGCACCAGCTTTGCTTGCAACCAAGCTGCCGACAAAGGTGCAAAGTTTAGCGTCAGTAAAAGCCATAGTGCTGCCAGCAGCAAACAACTGTCCACTACATAGCTGCCGCGATTAACCTGTCGCTGCAGCACACCACCAGCACCCAACAGCAAAACCCACAAACCGCGCAGCACAAACAAAGTACCGCTCAGTATCGCTAGGCCAATATGTATATTTTTAATCATCAAATAGTGTTCGGCAAACATATTCCTCTCCTTGACTGCAGTTGGCACTCGAACGCTAGGCACACCGAGGCATACCTCTGCACCCACTCAATCACAGTCTAAGGCTTAAATATCGACGCAAGCTTGATTAAAAATAGGGGTATTAAATTGATTACTCTGCACTGGGCGACTATTACTCCAACCACTCAGCAAGCACAATGCACTCTACTCAGCGGTTTCAGCCCAAAAACAAGGGTTAACTGCGGAATCAAAAGAAGGGAAATAAACGAGCAGGCATAAAAAAACCTCAATTAAGAGGCTTTTTATTCACAGGCTTAACAGCCTTTAGATGGTGCGGACAGAGAGACTCGAACTCTCACACCTCGCGGCGCCAGAACCTAAATCTGGTGTGTCTACCAATTCCACCACGTCCGCAGTCAATCTAGCCACAAAGCAAGAGACAATTTGCTTTGTAAAATATGGGGTGGACGATGGGTCTCGAACCCACGACACCGGGAATCACAATCCCGTGCTCTACCAACTGAGCTACGCCCACCATATTGCGTTGCGTATCTTACATCAAACTTTCCTAACTTACCAGCCTCGCCTATTGGCGCGCCCGGCAGGATTCGAACCTGCGACCACCCGCTTAGAAGGCGGGTGCTCTATCCGACTGAGCTACGGGCGCTTGTTGCCGTTACCTATAAATAAGTAACTGACTCAAGGCTCGATTACTGAGCAATAAATTGTTCAGCTTTCGTATCCAGCTTCAGGCTGTACTGGGTAAGCGGGGTGAATATTACAGAGCTACTGACATGCCGTCAACTATTATTTTCAAAAGAATCAAATAGATACTGCAGAGAGATAAAATACCTCGCATGTATCTTTGCCGGATCCAGCCGGTCGTGCGAGAATAGCCCACATCTTTTTTATTGATATCAGTATGGCTAATGACCCCATGACCGCACAATTGATTGACGGCAAACAGATCGCCGCAAATATTCGTCAAAATATTGCTCAAAAAGTACAGACTCGTCTCAGCCAAGGTTTACGCGCACCGGGCTTAGCAGTGATTTTAGTCGGTAATGATCCAGCTTCTGAAGTTTATGTTGCGCACAAACGCAAAGATTGCGAGCAAGTAGGCTTCCAATCCCAAGCCTATGATTTGCCAGCAAGCACCACACAAGCTCAGTTACTGGATTTAATTGATCAGTTAAATGCTGACGACAGTGTTGATGGCATTCTTGTTCAACTCCCCCTGCCTGCCCACCTCGACTCATCTTTATTGCTGGAGCGCATCAGCCCCTTCAAAGATGTGGACGGCTTCCATCCTTATAACGTAGGCCGTTTAGCGCAACGCATGCCTTTACTGCGCTCTTGCACCCCCAAAGGCATCATGACTTTACTGGAGCACACTGGCGTTGACTTACACGGTTTGGATGCTGTCGTTGTTGGTGCTTCCAATATTGTGGGTCGCCCAATGGCACTTGAGCTACTGCTGGCTGGCTGCACCACCACCATCACCCACCGCTTTACTGAAGATTTAGCCAGCCATGTGCGCCGCGCCGACCTAGTTGTAGTGGCCGTGGGTATTCCAGACTTAGTCAAAGGCGAATGGATCAAGCCCGGCGCCATAGTGATTGATGTGGGCATCAACCGCCAAGCTGACGGCAAGCTGGTCGGTGATGTCGGTTTCGCTGCAGCCTTAGAACGTGCTGCCTGGATCACCCCTGTACCAGGCGGCGTTGGACCAATGACCCGTGCTTGCTTGCTGGAAAATACTTTACAAGCCTGCGAACACGCAGAGCAAAGCAGCTAACCAGCCGCCTAAACAGCCGACAATTGTTGCACGTATACACCGTGCTCAATTGTCGGTCTGGCGCTAACGCATTAACCGGGGTTTAGCGATACAGCATCAGCCCAACCAAACTCAAACCCTGCCCACAAAACAGTCCTGCGCACTGCACAACTGCCTATAGACACTTCTTCAACGCTGCGTTAATTTTCTGTGCCCGCGGATCCATAAGCACACTAGCACCTAAGCTATTGGTGACAAACGCTACGCTCACTTCACGCTCCGGGTCAGCGCAGCCTAAAGTACCGCCAGCACCAGGATGACCAAAACTGTGCGGCCCTAAGGCATAACTGGCAGGCAACTGATCTGCCTGCTCCAGCATGCAACCCAAGCCAAAACGCGTGTCAGTCAACAAAGTTAAATCCGCGCCTGCACTGTGCTCTGTCAGCATCGCATTGAGCAACTCCTCATCAAGCAATTGCCCTTGCAGCAGGCCTGTATAAAAACCAGCCAAACCTCGCGCAGTAGCATGCATATTCGCCGCGGGTTGCTGCATCAGACGCCACTCTGGCTTATTGGTGCTCGTCATCATCGATGTCGGATTGGCAAAAGCCTTAGCACTCATACTTTGCGGATTGCTACCTATAGTTTGCATCAAACGCATTGCCGCAGTATCAACTACTGCACCTTTCATCCGCATGACATCACCCACTTGCGCCAACTGCTGCTCACTGACGCCCAAATACAAGGCCAATTGCAGCGGCTCAGCAATACGCTTGGCAATTGCAGTGCGTGGATCACAGCCGTCAATGCGCTGAATCAACTCCCCCACTAGCCACCCATAGGTCATTGGCGCATAACCATGCGCCTGTCCAGGCGTCCACCAAGGCGGGGTATTTTCTAAGGCTGCCAGCATCTGCGACCAATCATAAAGCGCTTCTGCTGCCAGTGGCTCCAGTATCGCCGGTAAGCCTGCCTGATGACTGAGCACATGGCGCAAAGTAATGTGCTGCTGACCTTGCTGAGCCAGTTCCGGCCAATACTCCTGCAAAGGTGTGTCCAGTTGCAAGCGCCCCTCGGCGACCATCTGCAATAGCACAACAGCAGCCACAGGCTTGCCGCTGGAAAAAATATTGACCAGGGTATCGCGCTGCCACAGTTGCTCGCCATGGCGATCAATTACGCCACCCCAGACATCCAGCACAGTCTCCCCAGCAACCTGCACACACAGCGATGCACCACGCTGCTCTGGATCTTCTAAAAGCTGACTGAATACGTCAAGCACACTGGAAAATGCGCTGTCACTGCTGCCGTCAAGATGCATACTGACCTCTATCTATAACTGTGAATACTTAGTCAATTTCACGCCGAAATGGCGGCAGTGAATTTAAAATCGCTTTGCCGTAGCGCTGCGTGACCAGACGCCGATCCAGCAAGGTGATACTGCCGGTATCTTGCTCATTACGCAGCAAGCGTCCGCAGGCTTGTACCAAACGTAACGAGGCATCTGGCACGGCAATTTCCATAAAGGGATTACCACCGCGGGCCTCAATCCATTCCGCTAATGCTGCTTCCACAGGATCATCAGGAACCGCAAACGGGATTTTAGCTATCACTACATGCTGACAGTAGGCTCCAGGCAAGTCGATGCCTTCAGCAAAACTGGCTAAACCAAAGAGCACACTGACTTGATCTTTATCGATCTGCTCACGGTGCTTAGCTAACGTCGCTTGACGGGATAACTCTCCTTGCAGCAACACCCGTTTGCGCCACTCAAGATCAACACCAGCAAACACATCGCGCATTTGCCGCCGTGATGAAAACAGCACCAAACTTCCCTGCGCTCCCTCCAACATTGCCGGCAAATCACGCACAATAGCTTGCGTATGCGCCTCAGAGTCACGGGGGTCGGCACGCAAATCAGGCACGCGCAACACACCTGCCTCAGCATACTTAAAAGGACTGGGCACCGTGGTTTTGATTGACTCATAGGGCAAGCCTGCACGCATATTAAAGCGATCAAAGGTTCCCAGTGCAGTTAAGGTTGCCGAAGTTACTAAAGCACCATGGGCGACATTCCACAAATGTCGACGCAGGGTTTCTGCAGCTAAAATCGGACTGGCATTCACATCAATGTCAAAAGAGCCGCCACTATCAGCCAAAGATAACCAGCGCGCCATGGGCGGGCTTTTCTCCGGATCCTCTGCGGTAAAGGCGGTCCACAACTCTTGGTTATTATCTGCGCGCGCCAGCAAACTACCAAATAACGGGTACCACTCTTCAGCCTGATGACTGGGTACGCCCAAACCTGGCTCATCATCCATGGCTTTTTTCAACAGTTCAGTGACGCGACTGAAGATATCGGTCAACTTGCTGAACTCTTTTTTCAACTCCTGCCCCAACTCGCGCATTTCCTCTGGCACCACCCCACCGACAAAACGATAACGGGGTTTTTCATAGTTATCTGGATCGCTATTGGGACGAAATTCTGCCAACTGCTCACAGAATGTAAACATAAACTGCATTTGCGTACGCAAACTTTTCGCCATTTCCGGCACCGGCTCAAGCAAACGGCCAAAATCACCGGGCAGCGGATTTTGCGCGAGCAAGCGAGTCAGGTTCTTTTCCACTTGGCCCAGCCAGTCTGCCGTGGAGCGCAAGCGGGTAAAGTGGGCAAAATGTCCAATAGCCTTATCAGGTAAATGGTGGCCTTCATCAAATACATAAATGGTTTCACGGGGATCGGGCAACACCGCACCACCGCCTAACGCCAAGTCGGCGAGAACCATATCGTGGTTGGTGACAATAACGTCCACCTTAGTCATGCCTTCACGTGCCTTATAAAAAGCGCACTGCTGAAAATTAGCGCAATGACGACCGGTGCACTGGGTATGATCGGTGGTGACCCTAGACCATGTCACATCTTCAATTACTTGCGGCCAACTGTCGCGATCACCGTCCCAACGATTACTGGCGAGCGTATTGATCATTTCTGTGAACAGTTTCTCGCTAGCGTTATCCACTTCGATATGAAAGCCTTCATCAGCAAATAACTGCGCTGTAGCTTGCTCAGCTTCGCCGTGCTGGGATAAAGCGTCGAGCTTAGATAAACACAAATAACGACCACGGCCCTTAGCCAAAGCATAACTAAAGTTCAAACCGCTATTTCTAATGATATCCGGCAGGTCTTTATCAACGATTTGCTCTTGCAGCGCCACTGTTGCCGTGGCTATAACTAAGCGCTTACCCGCCGCTTTCGCTGCTGGTATCGCCGCCAAGCTATAAGCTACGGTTTTGCCGGTTCCGGTACCCGCTTCAATGGCAATCACCGCCGGTGCACCGGAACGCTTACCCTCTTCATCCACAGGTATATTGCCGAGTGCTTTTGCCACCTCGGCAATCATCAGGCGCTGTCCATAACGCGCTTTCAGGTTTTTACTCTCCAAAAAGCGTGTATACGCACCTTGAATGGTATTTTTTAATTCATCGCTGAGCATGCTGTGTCCATATTCTCGAACTGTACGTTTGTTCAGTACCCACTAATAAACGTATAATAGCCTGCTTAAACGCTTTGTGCTCTACGGATTCTCTATGACTGCTCTTGCCACTTGCCCCTGCAACCCTGAAAAAACCTATCAACAATGTTGTCAGCGCTACCATAACGGTACGACTCCAAGCACTGCGCCAGCTCTCATGCGGGCACGCTACAGTGCTTACGTGCTGCACAATATTGCCTTTATAAAAAACACCAGCCTACCCGCTCAACAAGCACACTTGGACACCGATGCCATTGCGCAGTGGAGTCAAAATAGTCAATGGCTGGGCCTGGAAATCAATCAAACCAGTCTTGCCCCAGACCAACGCCATGCCACAGTGGAATTCATTGCTCACTGGCAAGATGCACAGGGACAACATCAACATCAAGAAAGCTCATTATTTATTAAGCTCGGCACGCACTGGTATTTTTATGACCCGAATGTGCCGCTACGGGCAGAACGCAATGCCCCTTGCCCCTGCGGTAGCACCCTAAAGTTTAAAAAATGCTGCGCACCCTACTTCTAGAGCCAAGCTGGACTTTAGAAACCTCTGCATAACGCTACCGAGGACGTTAATACAAGGCCAAACTTGCGAACAAGCGCAGTTTACAACGAGTCAATGAGCATTTTGAGTAAGCTGTTAACGCAGTGGTAGCTACGCAGGTCGTTCTTCAGAGATTTATTTAGTCGTTATCCAGCAGTTTCAGATGGGTTATATCAGGCACTGCAATGGCTTCGGCACCAGCCAACTGCCCCAGGTCACTGCCCGCCGGCGCTAAGCTCAAGGCCGATAAGTCCAGATCAGGCGCTGCTGCAGCAACGGGCTGCGGCTGCAAATCATCACCCAACGCTGCAATACCAAAATCTGGAGCCTGTACATCTTTAAAGGCAGCCATATATTCGTCGCGGGGCGTCACTTGCAGCATTGCTGTTGTTGCTTCTGCACCTTGCTGCGGCTCTGCAGCGGGCTCTTCAGCCGGCAAGCCTGGAACAATTTCCTCGATGATTGGCGCTGACAGGTCACGCACTTCTAGCACTGCTCCTGCGCGCTGGAAAGCTGACTGATACTTTGCCGCTGCTGCTGCGTCAACGCTTTGTTTAATGATCATCCGCTGCCCAGAGAACAGCCGTGCCAACAGTGCCTCATCGGCTTTAAAGAGGCGAGCAATAGCGGCTTTCACCTGACTCAGTTCTGCCCCAGGCGCTATCTGTCCAGAAAAAGCAATTTCAAACTGTTGCATACTTAACCCTCTTCCTATTGCTGGTTCGCACTGCGCTCTAATTGCTATACCTTACACAAACTGGCACTTTGCATGTTTATATACCGCAGCTAACATTTGCTTGATACACTGCCGTTGGATTTGGAGTTAATCAATGAGCTATTTAGCAATTATAAAAAGAACATCAGCATACTTAGTTTTCATCGTCCTGTTAAGTTACCTCAGCGCCTGCTCGACCGGAGGCAAAAGCAGTTTTAAAAAGCCAGACGTACAACTGGTCGATGTGGAGTTGGTGCATGCTAAATTACTTGAACAGCAGTTTATCCTGCATTTTCGAGTGGATAACCCAAATGCCCAAAGCCTGCCTATGCGCAGCATTAACTACCGAGTTTTACTCAACGACACACCGCTAGCAACTGGTAGCAACAATCAGTGGTTGACTGTACCTGCTTACGGCCATGCGTATTTTCAAATACCGCTACACACCAATTTATGGCGACATATGAAAGTCATACTGCGGATGCTCGACAAACCGGATCAGCCTATCCATTACGCACTGCATGCAGATGTAAAAACTGGGCATTTTTTCGGTAAAGAAATCAATCTTATTCGTCACGGTGATATCATTCCCAGCGACTACATTCGCGAGTAATTAATATGCCTTCTACACAACACGTTCACGGCCCTGACTGCCAACACGAGCATGGCCACCACAATGAACAGCCACACGTACATGGACCGCATTGCAATCATGGTCCCCAAGAGCCAGTCACCAACCCATTGAAAGCTATTGGCCGTAATGATCCTTGCCCATGCGGTAGCCAGAAAAAATACAAAAAATGCCACGGTGCCTAACATGCTAATGCTATCGATGATTGCCGGTGCGGTTTTTATTCTAGCCTTAGCCGCTTACTCTCTGGTGCTGTGGCGGCGCGTGTGGCGAACCGAACAACAGCGTCAGCAACAACGGGCCGCACAAAAAGTACAACTGCATGATGAATTAGTGGTTTTAACTGAGAGTTTTATCACCGAGCAAATGCCCTGGGCGGAAGGCTGTATCCGCATCAAGGTACTGCTAGATCATTATGATTTTGAGCTTGGCTTGCAAACGGACTACCAAGTGCTGCATCAAGTATTTGAGGCAACTCAGCACATCCCCAGCCACGATGCTTGGCGGGCACTCAGTAGCGCAGAAAAACAGCCCCATGAGCGCCTCCTCGCCGAGTTAGAACTGCAACACAAACAGGCTTCGGTGCAAGCTATCGAAAAGTTGCGTCGTCACCTTAAAGGTTAATCAGCAGCACTGCTGTCCGCACTCTGGGTTAATTCGAGCCGTGCGCGATCCTGCCACTGCTCGGCAATTTCTGTCTTAACCGCAACCCCCAGCTGCTGAAAGTCGCTCGCCTGCTTGATTAAATTACCCCGGCCATTGACCAACTGATCACAGGCTTTACGGTAAGCGTCTTGCGCGCGCTCTAAGCTATTACCGATAGCATCCATGCTGCCTAAAAATATCCGCAACTTGTCATAGACTTTACTGGCCCGCTCAGCGAGTTCAGCAGTGCTCTGACTTTGCTCTTCAAAGCGCCACAGTTGACGCACAATTGTCAGACTGGCCAATAAAGTGCTGGGGGTGGCAATCAGAATATTTTTTTCAATGGCTTTGTACAGCAAGCCTTCATCAGCGCGCATCGCATCGGCAAAGGCTGATTCAATAGGCACAAACATAAACACCATATCCGGTGCATTGAGCCCAGGTAAAGCGGCGTAATCTCGCTCCGCCAACTCACTGACTCGTGCTGAAAACGCACTGATATGCTCACTCAATGCCTGCGCACGCAACGACTCATCTTCTGCATTAACATAGCGCAAATAGGCATTTAAAGAGACTTTAGCATCAATAACTAAGTGCTTATTTTGCGGCAAATAAACTATTGCATCCGGACGCTTGCGCCCCTCACTGGTGGTAAAGCTCACCTCTCGGGCAAAATCTTTACCCTGCTGTAAGCCAGCGCGCTCGAGCACATTTTCTAAAATCAACTCCCCCCAGTTGCCCTGGGTCTTTTGTTGGCCCCGCAGCGCCGTGCTGAGCTCATGGGCTTCGCGGGTCACTTGCTGATTCAATTCTTTAAGCTGTAATAATTGTTGCTGTAAAGAGGCTTGCTGCTGGGCATCTTTATGGTGAATGTCTTCCACTTTCCGCCGAAAACCATCAATTTGCTCACGAAAAGGCCTGAGCATAGCCTCTAATGATTGCTGACTGCTCTGCGTCAAAGACTGACCACGGGCTTCAAAAATCTGTGTTGCTAGCTGCTCAAACTCAAGCTTAAGCTGCTCACGACTGTCTTTTAATAATTGCTGCTGCTCTAACAAGTGCTGCTCTTTTTGCGCACTTAGGCCACTTAAAGCACTGTAATCTTGCTGCAACTGCTGATGATCTTTTTGTAGCTCGCTATACGCTCTTTGCTGCTCTGCGATGGATTTATCGCGCAACAGTTGCTGCTCTTTAATTTCACGGTAGGCCGCGCGTGCAGCATCTGCAACCCCTCGGCCTTGCACAAGCTGCTCTTGCAAACCGCCATGCTCGCTCTTGAGTTGCTGATAATCTGCTTCACGTTGCTGCAACTGCAGCTGTAATTGCTGTTGCTGACTGCTCAGCACCTGCACATCAATGTCTTGCTCATGCAGTTGCTCCTGCACCAGCGCAAGCTCTGTCTGACTTTCAAGCAATTGCTGCTGCAACCTACTATTGCGCAAAAACTGTTGCAAGGCCGCTGCACACAGCACACTGGCCAACAGCAACGGCACAACATACTGGCTGATCTCCTGCAGACTTAAGCCGAACATAGCGACTCTCTTGCTTGCTTTTCAACCTGCTCAGTAACCACCTTAGCCTGCTCTTTACTGGCCTTAATAAAGCACAACATCCATTGCGCAATTATTTGCCCATCATGCTCCTGCGACAAACTTTGCTGCGCCGCTTGGTAAAGTTGCGGGCAATATATCGACTCACGCAACTTTAGTAAGCCCCTGGAGAAATCATGGGTAAACTCAGGATGACCTTGAAAGCACAACACTTGCCGACCCAGTACAAACGCAGCATTTTCACAAAATGCACTGCTAGCTAACACACTGGCACCTGCCGGCAAGGCAGTCACTTGATCGCGGTGGCTGATTAACAACTGAAACTCATCGGCCTGCGCTGGCAACCAACTGGGGCGCTGCAGCAAGCGGTAGCGGTGCATGCCAATGCCCCAACCCTTATCAGAGCGCTGCGCTTTACCGCCCAAGGCCAAGGCTAGAATCTGGTGGCCAAAACAAATACCCAACAGCACCTTGCCCTGCGCGTAGCTCTGGCGCAAATACTTACGCAGTTTAACTATCCACGGATCATCAGCAAATGAATCCGCTTTGCTGCCCGTTACCAAGTAGGCATCAAACTCTTGCTCAGGCGCTGGGTACTCGCCTTTAACTACATTAAATATCTGGCACTCAACAGTTGCATCCTGCTGACTAAACAACTGCTTAAACATCTGCCCAAAACCAACAAAGGTATCGCGCAGCTCTGGATGCAAATCATCGGCCTCTAAAATACAAATCCGTAAACTCATCAAGACTCCTAAAAAGCACTGATTAAACACACAGTGCAGGATACCTCATCTTACCCTTACAGCGCTAAACCCATTGGCATAAATACAGCTTAGACAAACTTGGTCTTAATACCCCACAAAACAAAAAACCGAGCCAACTTTGCAGTCGGCCCGGTTTCTATGTATCACTGCCAGCTCAATGCAGCTGACTAAAACTGGATTCTAGTCTTCACGGTAGCGGCGTAATTTCAGGGGCTTGCCACCAACGCGGGTATCTTTGAGCTTACCCAGTAAGCGCTCCAAACCCTCTTCCGGCAACTCAACCAAACTAAAACTTTCACGGATTTGAATACGGCCAATGGCATCGCGGGACAAACCGCCTTCATTCAAAATAGCACCAAGCAAGTTACGTGCGGCAACACCGTCACGATTACCTAAGGCTGTACGGCAACGGACTTTACCTTCACTCAGCGCTAAGGGCGCGCGACGCTCACGGCGTTCACCACCACCTTCACGGCCATCGCGACGATTGCGATCATCACGACCGCGTGGCGCCATTACCGGCTGCTCGCGCTCAACACCGGCCAAAGTAAAGGCCTGACCTTCAGTTACCTTAGCCAACAAAGCCAAAGCTAATTGCTCGACATTGCAATCAAGGTCAGTGGTTAATTGAGTTAACAATTCAGTATTGTGATTGTCTTTATCTTTTACCCGCGCCGCCATATCTTGCGTCAGGCGACGAACACGAGCCTGCAGAATGACTTTAGCATCGGGTAATAAAATTTCTGCAACTTTTTGTCCAGTCACACGCTCAATCACTTGCAGCATACGGCGCTCACGCGGCGTCACTAACAAGAGTGCACGACCATCACGACCGGCACGACCCGTACGACCAATACGGTGCACGTAGGATTCTGGATCGTAAGGCATATCAATGTTAAAAACGTGAGTAATACGCGGCACATCAAGCCCACGTGCAGCAACGTCGGTTGCAATTACGATATTTAAGCGACCATCTTTTAAAGAGTCGATTACGCGCTCACGCTGATTCTGGGCAATGTCGCCGTTCAATGCAGCAACCTTGTAGCCTTTGGCTTCCAAAGCTGCAGCAATATCCAGCGTAGCTTGCTTAGTACGCACAAAACCAATCATGGCATCAAAGTCTTCGACTTCGAGTAAGCGTAACACCGCATTAATTTTTTGATCCGCATGCACCATAAGGTGCGCTTGCTCAATGCGGGCAACGGTTTGCGTTTTGCTGGCAATTTTAACTTGCTGTGGATTGCGCAAATGCTTTTCAGCAATACCACGAATAGAAGCCGGCAGCGTTGCTGAGAACAACACTGTTTGACGCGCATCAGGCATGGCATTAAAGATAACTTCTAAGTCATCCATAAAGCCGAGCTTGAGCATCTCGTCCGCTTCATCCAAAACCAAAAACTGCACAGTGGATAACATGCCGCCATTGCGACTGAGGTGATCCACTAAACGCCCTGGGGTGGCAACAATAACCTGCGCACCCTGGCGAATGGCTTTAAGCTGCGGGCCCATTGGTGCACCGCCGTAAATGGCGACAACATTGACGCCTTTTAACTGCTTAGCAAAACTTTCAAACGAAGTTGCTACTTGCAAAGCCAACTCACGCGTAGGTGCCAGCACCAACACTTGCGGCTCACGGCGCTCAGCATCAATACGGGATAATATAGGCAGCGCAAACGCAGCGGTTTTACCGGTACCGGTTTGTGCCTGACCAATCATATCGTGGCCAGCCATAATCAATGGAATAGACTGTATCTGAATCGGGGATGGCTCTTCGTAACCCACTGCGGTAATTGCCGCTAGAACTGAAGGGTGAAGGCCGAGTGTGGCAAAGCTGCCAACGTCTTGCTGGATTTCTTGGGTCATTTGGTATGCCTCATGTGCATCCGCAAAGACCCATGAAAGCTGCACACACCGTGAATGACCATAATGGTCGCCCTTTTGGCAGCCTATTTGCGAGTATTTGCGAGAACGCTGTTTAGAAAAAACGTCTAGGAGAGTCCTCTACAGGACAAGCAGTCGAAGCAGCGCTTCGGGATATTGCAGTAACCTTAACGGGGGCCGATCTGGCCGGCGCATATTATAGACACTTCACACGCTTTTGGCCAGCCCTTGTTAACTAAGTCACAGTGTTAACTGCAACTCACTTTTAAAACTGCGCAAAATCCCGCTCACTGGATCAACAAAACTAATTTGTTTAGCCAGCAGTTGAAGCGGCTCGGCGTAGGACTCATGCTCAGCAAGAGCACGCAACTGCGGATAGAGAGGATCATTGACAATGGGAGCACCTAAGGCTGCTAGGTGCACCCGCAACTGATGCTTACGGCCTGTCACTGGGTACAACCGATAACGCCACAACTCACCATCTTGCTCAGCAACCTCAATCACCGTATCACTGTTGGCGACACCACTGACTTCTTGCATGCGAAAAAACTGCTCAGCAGGCTCTAGCCGACTGCGATACCGGTACGGCCACTGTTGCCCTGGCAATGCCGGCGCTATGGCTTCGTAGCATTTAAACACTTTGCGCTGACGGAATAATCCTTGATAAGCATCACGGCTCTTTGGGTTCACGGAAAACAATAAAACCCCAGCTGTGAGTCGGTCCAACCGATGAATGGGGGCAATATCAGGATTGTCTAAACGCTTCATGAGACGGCGCAAGACAGTTTCCTCGACATAACGCCCAGCCGGCATGGTCGGTAGAAAATGCGGTTTATCCACGGCAATTAAGTGCGCATCTTGATATAAAATGTGCTCAGTGAACGGCACTTGTGGCTCATCTGCCACTTCACGAAAATAATACACCAAGGCGCCAGCTTGATAAGGCTCAGCCGGCAACAAGCTACGCTGCTGTGCATCCAAAACTTTGCCGCTGAGCATCCTTTGCTGCCATGTTTCTCGAGTTATAGCGGGGAAGCGTTCAACTAAGAAATCCAACAGTAATGCGTACTCAGCTTGCGGCAAGCGCACTTTGCTTGCACCCAATAAAACAGACTTAGTCATACCTGGGTTTAATGCAAGGTATGCCCGGCTGGATCATCTTCATCCACCTCGCTGACTGCCTCTTCTTCAGCGAGATGCCCTGCGGCTAATAATCCTGCATGAAACATTTCTTTAGCAATATCAATATAGCGAGCCTTTAAAAAACCGCGGGCCTCACTGGAAAAGGTCAGGGTCACTAACGGGCTCTCTTCTTCGGCGCGGCGCAAAACAATCTTGCCGTCCGGTAATTCAACTATTTCCAAAAACGCACTGGACATAAACAACTCTTAATAACGGATAAAAACAGCGGGGCCAAATTCGGCCCCGCTGACAATTAAAACAGAAAATTACTTTTTGCGCTTATCTTCAATCTGCCACTTTTTGCCATCGTAAAGGGCTTTCCAACCACTGGCTTTACCTTCAATTTCCGACTGCACGTACTGCTCTTTATTTTTACGGCTATAACGCACGACCGTAGGCAGGCCATCGGGATCATGGGTTGGCGCACTCATTAAGTAATGGTACTTAGGATCAATTTCATCCTTATGCGGCAGCAACTCCAGCACCAGAGGTGCACGGGTTTCACGTTTTTTTGGGAATTGACTGGCCGCCAAGAACATTCCAGCAGCACCATCGCGCAATACATAAGTATCGTCGACCTTTTGGCACTGCAACTCTGGCATTGGCACTGGATCCATTTTAGGTGGCGCAGCTTCACCACTGCGCAGCAGCTTGCGGGTATTTTTACACTCAGTATTGGTGCAGCCAAAGTACTTGCCAAAACGGCCAGTTTTTAACTGCATATCACTGTCGCACTTATCGCACTCGATCACCGGACCCTCATAGCCCTTAATGCGAAAATGCCCCTCTTCAACTTCAAAGCCTGTGCAATCTGGGTTATTACCACAGACATGCAGCTTACGTGTTTCATCAATTAAATAGGCATCCATGGCCGTATCGCACTTCGCACAACGCCGCTTATTGCGCAACAATAAAGACTCAGACTCGCCCTCATCATCAGCAGCAACCTCATCACCAGGCACCAAGTTCATGGTTGATTTGCAACGCTCTTTAGGTGGTAGCGCATAACCTGAGCAACCTAAAAACACCCCTGTTGAAGCGGTACGAATCGTCATGGGCCGACCGCACTCTTTACAAGGAATGTCAGTCAGCGTTGGGGTATTGGCGCGCATACCATTTTCAGCATCGCTGGCCAGCTCAAGCTTTTTATGAAAATCCTGATAAAACTCATCAAGCAGTTTTTTCCACTGCAACTTACCATGAGCGACATCATCCAAACGCTCTTCCATTTGCGCAGTAAAGTTGTAGTCCATCAAATCAGCAAAACTTTCACCAAGCCGCTCGGTAACAATATCACCCATCTTTTCCGCATGGAAACGGCGATTTTGCAAGGCAACATAACCACGGTCTTGAATGGTGGAAATAATCGCTGCATAGGTAGACGGGCGACCAATCCCCTGCTTTTCTAGCTCTTTAACTAAACTGGCCTCACTGAAACGTGCCGGTGGCTTAGTAAAGTGTTGAGTTGGATCCAGCTTCACTAAGCTGAGCAGATCGCCTTTTTTCAAGTCAGGCAACACTGCATCCTCGGCACCTTTGCCTTGCGCAGGTTGCACACGGGTATAACCGTCAAACTTTAAAATACGTCCACGGGCACGCAAATCAAACTGCGCCGCCTCAACCGTCAAACTGGTCGCAATGTACTCTGCCGCAGGCATTTGACAGGCAACAAACTGACGCCAAATCAACTCATACAGGCGCTCAGAGTCGCGCTCCATGCCTTTGAGTTGCGAGGTCTGGAGATTTACATCAGATGGGCGAATCGCCTCATGCGCTTCTTGCGCGCCTTGCTTGCTGCTATAAAAAACAGGCTTTTCTGGCAAATACTTGGCACCAAACTCTTGATCAATAAAGCTGCGCACCATTTCAATGGCATCGGCGGAGATATTGGTTGAGTCTGTACGCATATAAGTGATGTAACCGGCCTCATACAAACGCTGTGCCAACATCATGGTTTTCTTCACGCCGAAACCTAAGCGAGTACTGGCCGCCTGCTGCAAGGTGGAGGTAATATAAGGTGCGCTTGGACGACTGCTAGTTGGCTTGTCTTCACGCTTAATAACCGTATAAGCAGCCTTTTTTAGCACCGCCAATGCAGCATCAGTCTGCTCTTTGCTGACTGGGCGGAAAGCTTTACCGGAATCGCGCACAACTTCAAAGCGCGTATTCACTTGCTCAGCATTGTTTAAATCAGCGTGCACCTGCCAAAACTCTTCAGGAATAAAAGCGCGGATTTCTTTTTCACGCTCAACCACCAACTTAACCGCTACCGACTGCACTCGCCCAGCAGACAGTCCGCGGGCTACTTTCTTCCACAGCAGTGGTGAGACCATAAAACCAACCACGCGGTCTAAAAAACGCCGCGCTTGCTGCGCATTGACTTGATCAATATCCAACTGTCCTGGCTCAGCAAATGCACCTTGGATAGCTTTTTTAGTGATTTCGTTAAAGACCACGCGCTTATAACGGCTGTCATCACCACCAATGGCTTCACGCAAATGCCAGGCAATAGCCTCACCTTCGCGGTCCAAGTCCGTTGCCAGATATATAGTGTCAGCGTCTTTGGCTAAGCGGCGTAGCTCTTCAACTACTTTTTCTTTGCCAGGTAAAATTTCGTAGCGTGCCTTCCAGCCGTTTTCTGGGTCAATACCCATTCGGCCAACCAATTGGCGCATGGCTTTTTGCTGCGGCGTAAGCTCGGCAGTTTCAGCTGCTTTACCACGCTTAGCTGGCGTTTTAGAACCTGAGCCACTCGTCGGTAAATCACGAATGTGGCCCACACTGGACTTCACCACGTACTCATTACCTAAGTACTTGTTGATTGTCTTCGCCTTAGCAGGGGACTCTACGATAACCAGCGATTTGCTCATTGCTTAGAATATTCCTGGAATAGATAGGGTGATATGCCTGTACCAGCGCTTGAAATATCACATAAAAAATATAGTTAACTAGCCTTGATGAGGCTATATATAGGTTGAAAGCCACCTAGGTCAAGTTTTTGCGAAAATTGATCGCCAGTTTATGACCCAGTCAACATGGGTTTTTCTTCTTGCAGTAAAGCAAAACGCGGCTGTTGCAGACCATCAATTTCGACACTTTCAAGAAACATCGATAATGGCCTGACCCATAGATCAAAAGCCCCATACAGCGTCTGATAGACCACCAATTGCTCTTCAGTTTCCGAGTGCCTAGCCACACCAATCACCCGATACTGCTGGCCTTTATAATGCTGATAAATTCCTGTTGGTAAATTCATTGCTGCGCCCTAATCAAAAAAGCCGAGGCACAAGGCCTCGGCTTTAGTATTTTAACGAACGTTTACACGCGCTCAAATACTGTAGAGATACCCTGGCCAAGACCAATACACATGGTCGCCAAACCTAAAGTACCGCTGTTTTGCTGCATCACATTGAGTAACGTACCGGAAATACGCGCACCTGAGCAACCGAATGGGTGGCCCAAAGCAATCGCACCACCGTGCAAGTTAACCTTCTGCTCCATTTTATCAAGCAGTTTCAGATCTTTCAGAACTGGCAATGCTTGTGCGGCAAAGGCTTCGTTAAGCTCTACGAAGTCGATGTCATCCATTGTCACACCCGCACGTTTTAGCGCTTTGTGTGTCGCTGGCACTGGACCGTAGCCCATGATTGCTGGATCAACACCGGCAACAGCCATTGAACGAATCACCGCCATTGGCTCAATACCGAGATCTTTAGCACGCTGCGCAGACATTACGATCATGCAAGAAGCACCATCAGTAATTTGCGAAGATGTACCAGCCGTCACAGTACCGCCTTTAGGGTTAAATGCTGGACGTAATGCCGCTAGGCTTTCCAGTGTTGTCTCTGGACGAATGGTTTCGTCATAGTCAAACACTTTCAAGAAACCTTCAGCGTCATAGCCTTCCATTGGGATAATTTCGTTTTTGAAGTTACCCTCAACAGTGGCTTTTTGTGCTAAACGGTGCGAACGCTCACCAAATGCATCTTGCTGTTCACGGCTAATCCCGTGCATTTTACCGAGCAACTCAGCAGTTAGGCCCATCATGCCCGAGGCTTTGGCCGCGTACAGCGACATGTGTGGGTTTGGATCCACACCATGCATCATGCTGACGTGCCCCATGTGCTCAACGCCACCCACTACAAACACATCACCGTTACCGGTTTGAATAGCCTGTACTGCAGTGTGCAATGCGCTCATGGATGAACCACACAGGCGGCTGACAGTTTGTGCTGCGCTGGTGTGAGGGATTTGTGTCATCAAAGACGCCATACGGGCAATGTTCCAACCCTGCTCTAGGGTTTGGTTTACACAACCCCAGATTACATCTTCAACTTCAGTTGGGTCTACTTTCTCATTACGATTAAGTACACCACTGATTAACTCTGCTGACATATTTTCAGCACGTGTGTTGCGGTGCATGCCACCTTTCGAACGACCCATTGGGGTACGGCCGAAGTCGACAATTACTGCATCTCTTGGATTCAAGCTCATTTCTTTACTCCCGCTCTAATCTGTCCGCGATTAACCGAAAAAGGTTTGACCGTTTTTGGCCATTTCACGCAATTTCTCGGTCGGGTGATATAGCGCACCCAAGTCAGCGTATTTGTCTGCCAAAGCAACAAATTCAGCCACACCAATACTGTCGATGTAACGCAACGCGCCACCACGGAAAGGAGGGAAACCAATACCGTAAATTAAGCCCATATCTGCTTCAGCTGCAGTTTCAACAATACCGTCCTCAAGACAGCGTACAGTTTCCATGCATAACGGAATCATCATCCAGTTAATGATGTCTTCATCAGTCACTTCACGCTTGTCGTAAACGATAGGCGCTAAAATTTCTGCGATAGCATCATCTACAACTTTTTTCGGCTTGCCGCGCTTGTCAGTTTCATAAGCATAGAAACCTTTGCCATTTTTCTGACCTAGACGATCTGCTTCATACAGCGCATCAACCGCTGAACGTTGATCATCTTTCATGCGATCTGGGAAGCCTTCAGCCATTACGTCACGACCATGGTGTCCGGTATCAATACCTACCACGTCCATTAAGTAAGCAGGACCCATAGGCCAGCCGAATTTTTCCATGACTTTATCAATGCGAACAAAGTCCACACCAGCGCTGACTAGTTTGGCGAAACCACCAAAGTATGGGAACAATACGCGGTTGACTAAGAAGCCTGGGCAGTCATTGACTACGATTGGGTTTTTACCCATTTTTTGCGCATAAGCAACAGTGGTTGCAACCGCTTCATCAGAAGAGTGCTCACCACGGATCACTTCAACCAGAGGCATCATATGCACTGGGTTAAAGAAGTGCATACCGACAAAGTTTTCTGGACGCTTCAGAGCTTTCGCCAGCAAGTTAATTGAGATAGTTGAAGTATTCGAAGCAATAATGGTGTTCTCACCAACATGCTGCTCAACTTCTGCCAGCACTGCGTGCTTAACTTTTGGATTCTCAACTACAGCCTCAACCACGATATCGACATGACCGAAATCACCGTAAGACATGGTTGGGCGAATTGCATTGAGTGCTTTAGCCATGGCATCAGGCTTAATGCGCTTACGCTCAAGACGCTTAACCAGCAACTTAGCAGCTTCATCAAGACCTAACTGGATACCCTCTTCACGGATATCCTTCATCAGAATTGGTGTGCCTTTTAGAGCCGACTGGTAAGCAATACCGCCGCCCATAATACCAGCACCCAAAACTGCAGACAGCTTCACATCACGGGCAATTTTCTCGTGTACTTTAGCTTTACGCTTAAGCGCTTGGTCATTTAAGAACAGACCAATTAGGCTTTCAGCAACTGAAGTTTTAGCCAGCTTAGCAAAGCCTTTCGCTTCAATTTCTAGAGCCTTGTCACGGCCATGGTTGGCTGCTTTTTGGATCGTTTTAATGGCTTCAACGGGGGCTGGGTAGTTTGGACCCGCTTTACCAGCAACAAAACCTTTCGCAGTCTCAAAGCTCATCATTTGCTCGATGGCGTTGAGTTTGATTTTTTCTAGCTTCGGTTGACGTTTTGCTTTGTAGTCCAGCTCGCCAGAAATAGCGCGCTTAGCTAGATCAACAGAGGCTTCGAGCAACTTATCAGCTGCAACCACTGCATCTACAGCACCCACTTTTAATGCTTCTTCAGCGCGTGCATCTTTACCAGCAGCGATCCACTCAATGGCATTATCAGCACCAACCACACGGGTTAAGCGTACTGTGCCGCCAAAGCCTGGGTAGATACCTAACTTAACTTCAGGCAGACCCACTTTAGCGCTGTCAGCCATGACGCGGTAATCCGCAGCAAGGCACATTTCAAAACCACCGCCTAAAGCGATGCCATTAATTGCAACAACGGTTGGCACATTAAGGTCTTCAAAATCATTGAAGATTTTATTGACTTCAAGGTTGCCGGCAACCAGCTCTTCTTCAGAGAGCTTAAAGTTGTCAACAAACTCAGTAATGTCTGCACCAACGATAAATACATCCTTACCACTGGTTACAACCACGCCTTTAACATCGTTATTGGCTTTGATTGCATCCACTGCTTCACGCAGCTCGGTAAGGGTTAGACGATTAAACTTGTTGACGGACTCACCCTTGAGATCGAAATTTAATTCGACGATACCACTTTCAAGAGTCTTCACCGTGATGGCTTTACCTTCGTAAATCATCAACTGATCTCCACGATATGGAAGCTGAACAGTCACACATTGGGCACTGACAGCCATTAAACACTGTGCAAGGCACTTTGCGAAACACCTGTCAGCATACAAGCCTTTTTATATTCAAAAGAATGTAAATGGCAGTGCCAACATGCATTTCATACGCCCGTTTGATTTGGGTAGACACACATTCACGGAATTCTTCCCCTTTGTCAATTGTTAGTCTCGAAGAAATCACCTAAATATGTGTCAAACACAGCTGAAGCCATTGTTTTATAAGGATAATTTATTTATCTGCAGCTCAGCCAATCAGCCCTAACCAAGCTCTTTTAGCACTCGAGGCAACAACACTGTAGCCAAATTCATTATCACGCGGTAGAGTCAAATCAAAAGAGGCACCATAGCCTTTTAATAAAAACAATAAATATTACGCATCCTCGGAGCTTCCAGTCATGAAGAATCCAATTTTGGCACTGTGCTTAAGTGCAATCATTGCGCTACCCGTATCCTCTGCTGTAGCAGACAGCACCAGCAGCACCCCGCAAGTTAGCGCTGAACATGCGCTCAATGACTTATATGCTATGCGCCTTGCCACGCAAAGAAGCATCGGCGGCTTTTATATGTTTAATGGCCAAGAACAAGATCAACACTACGCCAGAGAAGCCCAGAACAATGCAGCCCAAGCCTTAGCTTATTTAAATAAAATCACCGCCCCCACTGACCCCAATGCCCAAGCACTTCTTCAGCAGTTGCAACATGACCTCAGCAGCTATAAAGCTCAGCTGGATTATTTAATCAGCGCCATCATTGAGCAAGGTTACTCCGACCTCCAGCCTGTAGCTGACCTGGCAAATCTCAACAGTAAAATTCTAAAAATAGGCACGGAAGCCGAGCAGCTTATTAGCCAAGACGCCAACTACTCGTTACCCGAACTCACCCAATTGGCCCGCGAGCAAAGTCTCTTGATGCAAGGTATTGCCGCGGACTATGCCGCACGCAGCGCATCGGTTGGTGCCTCTTTTTTTGCCGATGGAGAAAAGCAGCCCCTTGACCAGTTAAGTGAGCAATTTGCCAATAACTTGCAACTGTTACTTAGTAGCTCGCAAAATACCCCTGCTACCAGCAAGTCTTTACGTGCAATTGAGGTAAAGTGGCGCTACATTGAACGCTCGTTGAAAAATTACAACGAAAACAGCGTACCTTTCGTGATTGACAAATATGCACGCAGTATCACCCAAGGTCTTGAGCAGTTAGCCACTGAATATGCGCTATTAAACATATAAGATTAACTGCGCTTTCTGTTAGCACAGTCAGCGCATTTGGAGGCCGAAATGGCATATTCTCACTTGCTTGTTGCAATTGATCTCACTGAAGATTGTCACCACGTTTTAGCCCAAGCCCACAAACTCAGCGTAGCCTTAGCGTGTAAAGTCACTTTAGTGCATGTTGTTGAACCTTTGACCATGGTGTTTGGCGGTGATGTCCCCATGGACTTATCTTTGCTGCAGCAGCAACAGACCGAGCAAGCACAAAATAAACTCAACATACTGGCCGAGCAGCACGAGTTACTCAAAGAAAACAACTGTCACTTGCGTTACGGGCAACCACGTCAAGAAATCCACCTGCTGGCCCAAGAGCACAGCTGTGATCTAATTGTAGTCGGTAGCCATGGCCGTCACGGTTTAGCCCTGCTGCTAGGCTCAACTACAAATGACCTACTGTCCGGCGCCCCCTGCGACGTACTGGCAATTGAGTTGAAGAAACGCACTACTGAAGACTAAACCGTATCCGCAAGGCTGCATTGCGTAGCCTTGCGCAGGGGTTAACTCATGACTAAGGGGCGGATTTTTTGCAACTGCGTCTCTAATGAATAGGTCATGCTCGATGACATTGAGAAGAAATTCAAAAACGCTTTAAGATTGGTATCCCCTGCACAGGCGTCGTGAATTCGGTGCCAAAGCGCCTGATTTACCAACTGCAAGGCTTTGAAGTCATCAGTCAAACCGCTTAACTCCCAGTCGGGAGTTTTACCATCACGGGCGTTAAACAACTCCCGCATCAAGTACATAGAGATCGTACGCAAAGCAAATTCATTACTACTAGCGAAAGGCAAGTGATTGTGCGCCATGGGCTTTAGTTGGGCCAAAATAGGGCAAGCAGAAGTTGCCATAACCACCCCAAGCAGTGAACGCAGACCTTCTTCTAGATTGACCATTTTGCTGTATTCACGCTCACTGGTACGCACATGCACCCAAGCTTTTTTAAAGGCTGGCAAGCCACCAAAATCCTCGACGATAGTCTGCAAGTCAACCGCAGTGGGGCAATATTCATGCTCTTCACTGCGCAACGGGCAATTGCTGCATTGCTGATGTTGTAAACGTGTCCATGGGTGTGGAGAGGTCTGCTGCACAGTACTTAACTGGTTGCGCTCCAGTTCAATTTTATAATTAAACGCATGCTCATCATCCAGCGTAATTCTGTACTCTACAGCCATACATCTCACTCCAATAGTTAACTATCCAACTCGGCCCAGCGCTCAAGCACAACATCCAACTGTTCCTGTACCGCAGTTATTTGCGCCAGTACTGCTTCAGTTGTCTCAAGCGGTTGCTGATAAAAGTCAACTTGCGAAACCTGCTCATGCAAAGCATTCAGCTCGGTTTCTAAGTCTTCAATTTTTGCTGGGATTGCATCAAGTTCGCGTTGCAGCTTATAGCTCAACTTCTTTTTGGGCACTATGCCATCATCCGTTGGCTTTTGCATGAGCTGATCTGAATTCTGCGCAGTCACTTGCTCTGCGTCAGCATTATCTGTTTCTTTTGTGACTTGCTCGGCAGTTTCAAGCTCATCAGCGGCACCTAGCAAACGAATACTGCCGCCCTGTCTGAGCCAATCATCAAAACCACCGACATACTCACGCACTTTACCCGTGCCATCAAAGACTAAGGTACTGGTCACTACGTTATCGAGGAATGCACGGTCGTGACTGACGATCAAGACAGTGCCTTTAAACTCCATCAGCACTTCTTCGAGCAGTTCGAGGGTTTCTACATCAAGGTCGTTGGTCGGTTCATCCAGCACTAGCAAGTTCGCTGGGCGAGTAAAAAGTTTAGCCAGTAATAAACGTGCGCGTTCGCCACCGGATAAAGCTTTCACCGGTGTGCGGGCACGCTGTGGGCTAAACAAGAAATCACCTAAATAGCTCAGCACATGCTTGCTTTGCCCATTAATCATAATGGTGTCACTGCCTTCACCGACGTTATCAATCACTGTTTTTTCTGGATCAAGCTGATGACGTAACTGATCAAAGTAAGCTACTTCAAGCTTAGTGCCCACTTCGATTGTGCCTTTAGTGGGCTGCAAATCACCCAACAGCAATTTCAGCAACGTGGTTTTACCACTGCCGTTAGCACCCAATAAACCAATACGGTCTCCGCGCTGCAAGACCATGGAAAAATCTTTAATCAGCTCGCGACCACCCTCGTGGGCAAAGCTAACCTTATCCACCACTATGACTTGTTTACCGGACTTCTCTGCTGCACCAATATTAATATTGGCAGTACCTTGGCGTTCACGCCGCTGACTGCGCTCGACCCGCAAGGCTTTAAGCTCACGCACGCGGCCTTCATTACGGGTACGACGCGCTTTAATCCCTTGACGAATCCATACTTCTTCTTGCGCCAGCTTTTTATCAAACAAGGCATTGGCGGTTTCTTCAGCGGCCAGCTGTTGCTCTTTGTGCACCAGAAAGCTTGCATAGTCGCCATCCCAGTCAATTAAATGACCACGATCTAACTCGATAATGCGCGTAGCCAAGTTTTGTAAGAAGGCCCTGTCGTGAGTAATAAACAGCACTGCACCAGTAAAATTCAATAAAGCATCTTCTAACCACGCAATAGCGCCAATATCCAAGTGGTTGGTCGGCTCATCCAGAAGGAGTAAATCAGGCTCAGCCACTAACGCTTGAGCCAGCAGAACTCGACGACGCCAACCACCGGACAATTCATTCAGTTTTTTCTCTGCAGGCAACTGCAAACGGCTTAAAGTGCTGTCCACTAGCTGCTGCAAACGCCAGCCATCGCGGGCTTCCAACTCTTGCTGCACATGCATGAGCTTATTTAAGTCTTCATCATTGCTGATGTTTTGGCTTAAATGATTGAACTCAGCCAACAGCTCACCCACACCATCTAGACCTTCGGCCACCACATCAAAAACAGTACGCTCATCGGCCACTGGCAACTCTTGCGGTAACTCACCAATTTTCAGACCCGGCGCACGCCACACTTCACCAGTATCATGGGCGCGTGTGCCTTTAACGATGTGCAGCATGCTTGACTTGCCCGTACCATTGCGGCCAATAATGCACACGCGTTCGCCACGCGCAATCTGCCACGAAACCTCTTCTAAAAGAGGGGTAGCGCCGTAAGCGAGAGATACTTGAGTTAATTTGAGCAAAGTCATTGTGGTTCTCCTAAAATCTGCGATGTATTGTACAGATTCGCACTAGAGTTCGTTGAATATCTGTGTTTAACCATGCGCACACCCCTTTCACCGCTGTACACAAGCAGATAAGCTATGCTGCCTTCGCCGCAAGAGCATTGTCTTCTGGCGTTTTACTGGGCATTTATTTTTGTAGGATTTTTTATGCGCAGTCGCTATTTATTACCGCTGGTGTTACTTGTTGCCAGTCTGCACCACCCCCTATCTACAGCCTCTGCTGCTTCATTAGCCCAGCAACGCACTCTTTACAGCCAAGCTAAATCAGCGCTGAGTAAAAACGATGCGTCAGTGTATTTAAACAACCGCGCAGCTTTACGCAGCTATCCATTAACACCTTATTTAGCCTACGATGAATTAACCCAACGTCTGCCCAGCGCCAGTAACGATGAGGTGGAGAAATTTTTACTTGAGCACGGTGATTTACCACAAATTAACTGGATGAAACTGCGCTGGTTACGCTTGCTCAGTGAACGCCAGCAATGGCCATTATTTTTAAAGTATTACAGCCCAGAATTAAACTTTACTGAGCTTGACTGCCGCTTTGCCCAATATCAACTGCACAGTGGCCAAAGCCAAGCGGCCTACAGCAGCGCAGAAAAACTTTGGCTCAGTGCCCGTTCCCAACCCAACGCCTGCGACCCACTCTTTGATAGCTGGCGTGCCGCTGGGCAATTGACTGAAAATAAAGTCTGGCAACGCTTAAAGCTGGCCACAGATGCTGGCAACTACGGCGTGGCTAACTACCTGATAAAACTACTCGACAAACAACAGCTGCTGGGGAAAAAGCTTGTTGATGTCGCGCAAAAGCCTGAATTACTTAAGCAAACTGAGCGTTTTAATAGTACCGATGCAAAAAATGCTGAAGTGGTTGCATTGGGTTTACGCAAGCTAGCCCGACAAGATTTAGATGCCAGTTTACGCTTGCTTGAGCACTACGAGAAAACCTTGCGCTTCAGCGCAGAAGACCAATTGAGCATCGCCAATGATATTGGCTTGCGCTTAGCCAAGCGCTTCGATGCACGGGCTTTAGCAGTTATGCAAAAGTATGATCCACAGCTGCAAAATGCCAACCTCAGTGAATGGCGTGTGCGCTTATTGCTACGTCTAGGACGCTGGAGCGAAGCCTACACAGTCATCGGACAGTTGCCAGAGGACTTAGCCAATAGCAATCGTTGGCGCTACTGGCAGGCCCGCAGTTTACAGTTAGCCCAGCCCAACAGTAAGCAACCGCTGGTGCTCTATCAGCCTTTGGCCCGCGAGCGCGATTTTTATGGTTTTATGGCTGCCGACCGCAGTGAGCAACCTTACTACTTGAAGCATCAAGCCCTTGAGTTACAGCCCAAAACCATCCAAAAAGTACGCAACGCTGCTGGTATGCAGCGTGCTTTAGAGTTTGACGCCCTTGAGCAAAGCACTGAAGCACAGCGCGAGTGGTACCACCTGAGCAATGCTTTAAGCCGTGATGAACTAGTGGCACAAGCGCGTATTGCTTACGATATGGGCTGGTACTTCCCTGCTATTCGCACCATCAGCAAAGCCCAGTACTGGGATGATTTGGAAATTCGCTTCCCCATGGCGCATCGCAGTAACTTTGTTGCTGAGGCTAAAAACCGTGGCATCCATTCCAGCTGGATTTTTGCCGTAACCCGCCAAGAAAGTGCCTTTATGATCCAAGCTAAATCACATGTGGGTGCTATGGGTTTGATGCAATTGATGCCCGCCACAGCCAAAGAGACTGCGCAGCGCTATGGCATTCCCTTAGCCACACCGCGTAGCGCCGTCAACCCTGAGATTAATATCCAACTGGGAGCAGCTTACTTAAGCCAGGTCTTAGGCCAGTTTAAGGGCAATCGCGTCCTTGCCTCTGCTGCCTATAACGCCGGCCCAGGACGTGTACGTCAATGGCTGCGCGACGCCAAACACTTACCCTACGATGTTTGGGTGGAAACTATCCCCTTTGACGAGACGCGTCTTTACGTACAAAACGTACTGGCTTACTCAGTCATTTATGGTGAAAAACTCCAGGCGCCAATTCCTCTAGTGGAGTGGCATGAACGCTTTCTAGATCAACAATAACAACTGCGCCTTGACCCGCTGCGAGCAGTCGGCCAAGGCGCACTGTTACATCAGCCCAAAGAGCTTATAGATTCTCATAGCGATTCATATCCAACACCCCAGCCTCTAACGGCTTGCGCTCACGTATATGCTCGCTTAGATCATGGAAATACTGCCAGAACTGTGGGTGAGTACGGCGTATACCCCAACGTTCAACAACGCTACGAAAACTGTCGGTATCATGCACTTGCTCTAACGCCCCAACAAAACTTGGCACTTCGGCCGCTGGCACATTAAAGATAAAGTTCGGATAGCTGCTCAGCACTTCTGGGTAAACGGTTAAAGTATCCAACCCTGGCTGATAGCGCCGCTCTTCTCCCATCATAAAAGCCACATTACTGTGCGCACGGTTGCGCAGCACGCTATACACCTCTCGCTCACCATCGTTAAACTCCACGCGCAGCATGGTGGCTTCCGGCAAAAAATGAATGGCTTTAAAAGCTGCAGCCGGACGCGCAGTTAAACGTGACAAGCTTTGCTCAGCGGCGGCAGCTTCACTGCTCAACCCATCACGGTGACAATAGGCGCTGCGGCAACGGTTAATTGGATCAGGACGGGCATTGATATCTTTAAAACGCTGCAAAGCCTGCTCGGCAAATGCGTAGATACTGTTTTCACTGGGTAAACCCAAATCGCTTTTTGTCTTGGTATCAATTTTGGTGTAATCCATCCACATTTTGATCTTACCGCTCTTTTGATACCAGTCTTCCAACTCTTCTTCTCGTACATCGCGGGGCATTAAGCGTAAAAAGTTAACTTCTGAGCCGTTGCGAATCAGGTCAAAATACAAACGTGTCTGGGCTTGGTGAGCCAGGTTGCCATACACATCAAAATTCACCACCAGCTCGTAGTAGGTGCGCTCAAACAATGGAAAATCCATTAACCACATGGTTTGCGGTATTTCACCAACCAAACCCTTTGCCACTGCCGCACTGTCATGGTGACGAAAGATCGTCAGCAATGCCTCATCATTACCCGACCAAATGCTCGACCAAGTTGGTGCTGGGGCTTCTGCATAGCGTTCACGGCGCAGGTTTTCATATTTATTACGGTTCTTCTTGGAGTTTTTCCAAAAACTAAAAACCGTACTGAGCTCATCGAACTGCCCCGGCACAGCCAGCAATGGACTGACTTCATCCTGATAAACAGGATCAGTCAAATAGAGGTCATCGGCAGGGTCTTGAAAAAAGACCCAGAAGTTATCGCGAATAACATCAGTGGCAATCTGTCCACGGCACACAGGGCCACGAATAAAGGTACGCACAAAATACTCTGCGTCGTCGAGCATAAACTGATAGCGCGCCTTCGCTGGAATTGCCTCAAAGGTCTCAAATGGGTTGCTGCGTGAAAATGCACCATAACCGGGGATTTTTTCAGCCTGCCAGTCGTTACCGAAAAACAAGTCTTGAACATGCGCAAGTTTCTCTGAACTCATGGTGTAAGTGGTATGGGTTTTACGCACAATCACATCGCTAATCGGCTCAAAACGGTAATACATTTGTACTCCAGGGTCGTTATTGGGCCGCTGCGTAGCAATCTCATCAACGGGCTCACCACTGGGTGTGCGGGAACGCACGATGCGGAAAAAATGGTTTTCATCCCCGCCTTTAAAATGAATATGTGCAATAAATAAATGCTCAAATAACCAGCGGCTGACCAAGGACTCTCGAGCACCTGGAGTATTTAAAAAAGACTCCCACTCTTCGATTTGTTGCTGCTCCAATGCATTCGCAGTCCATGGCTGCCAATCAACTGGTGCGCCATCCTCTAGCCACTGACGGACACTGGCATACTCCTCGTCCGTTAACCCAGTAACGCCATAAGGCATACCGCTGTGCGGATTCTTTTCTGCAAACTTAGCAAACTCATGGGGTTGCGGACACTGATCACTGCGATTAATACCTATGGCTAAATGTTCAGGCAAGCGGCTATTAGGTGCAAAAGGCTGCTGACGCCCCAATTCAATCATGGTGGCTAGCAAAGAAGCTTTTGGCTCTTCACCGAGCACGTCAAAGAAACCTTTCTCACGCCACTCAGCAGCCCCCTGCGCATCAACAAATAAGCGAGTGGCTGACTGGGCTTTAGTGCGTGCACCATTATAAACAGGGTCTTTATGCGCCCCTCGCTCAAGCCCTTCACCGCTGCCTAAGTTCAACTGGCAAGGGGCATCATAACAAGCATGGCAAGCCACGCATTTCTGAGTGAAAATCGGCTGAATATTTTCACTGTAAGTGCTTTGCTGAGCACTGACCAATTGACTCAAAAGCACTCCCAGAAAACCGTAAATAAATCTTTGCATAAAACCAATCTCATTATTCATTGAAATAAATTTTACAATTGTAAAATAGCGCAACATAGAGTGCACTAAATACCTGTACTTATAAAACCCTTTAATGCCCTAGCAGCACACTCAAGCAGCTAATGTTTTGCTATTATTAGCCTTTTACGCATACACAGCACTTATTAGGTAAATACCCATGACCAAGCATTTAGCACGTCAACAAGCTCTTCAAGATGCATTACAACAACGGATTCTGGTGCTCGATGGCGGCATGGGAACCATGATTCAAAGTTACAAGTTCACTGAAGATGACTTTCGCGGCGAGCGCTTTGCTGACTGGCCACAAGACTTACAAGGCAACAATGATTTATTAGTCCTGACTCAGCCCAAACTGATTCAAGAAATAGAAAAAGCCTATTTAGATGCCGGCGCGGACATTATTGAAACCAACACCTTTAACTCCACCCAGGTGTCACAAGCAGATTACGGCTTAGAATCCATCGCCTATGAGCTGAACTTTGAAGGTGCACGCATTGCCCGCGAAGTAGCGAATGCAAAAACCTTAGAAACACCCGACAAACCACGCTTTGTGGCTGGGGTGCTTGGCCCAACCAGCCGCACCTGCTCTTTATCTCCAGACGTGAACAACCCAGGTTATCGCAATGTGACCTTTGATATTTTGGTTGAAAATTACAGCGAAGCCACGCGCGGCCTAGTCAACGGCGGCGCCGACATTATCATGATCGAAACCATCTTCGATACGCTCAATGCTAAAGCCGCGATCTTTGCCGTTGAAGGCGTATTTGAAGAACTGGGAATCACCCTACCTATTATGATCTCGGGCACCATCACCGATGCCTCTGGCCGCACGCTCTCAGGGCAAACTACCGAAGCCTTTTGGAACTCGATCCGCCACTGCAAGCCTTTGTCGGTGGGTTTAAACTGCGCCCTCGGTGCCAAAGAGTTGCGCCCTTATCTGCAAGAACTCTCAGAAAAAGCTGACACCTTTGTCTCGACTCACCCCAACGCAGGATTACCCAATGCGTTCGCTGAGTACGATGAAACGCCAGAAGAAACGGCGGCCATGATTGAAGAGTTTGCCGCGTCCGGCTTTATCAATATTGTCGGTGGTTGCTGCGGCACCACGCCTGAGCACATTCGTGCCATTGCCGAAAAAGTCGCTAAATACCCACCGCGTGTGATTCCTGACATCCCTAAAGCCTGCCGACTTTCAGGCTTAGAGCCTTTTACCATTGATCGCAGCTCGCTCTTTGTCAACGTCGGTGAGCGCACCAACATCACCGGCTCCGCACGATTTGCCCGCTTGATTCGCGAAGAAAACTACACTGAAGCCCTTGCGGTTGCCTTGCAGCAAGTGGAGTCCGGCGCGCAGGTGATTGATATCAATATGGACGAGGGTATGCTCGACTCCAAAGCGGCCATGGTCACCTTTCTCAATCTGATTGCGGGTGAGCCGGATATCTCGCGCGTACCAATTATGATTGACTCATCGAAGTGGGAGATTATCGAAGCCGGCCTCAAATGCATTCAAGGTAAAGGCATCGTTAACTCCATTTCGATGAAAGAAGGCGTCGATGAGTTTATTAAGCACGCCAAACTTTGCCGCCGTTACGGTGCAGCGGTGGTAGTGATGGCCTTTGATGAGCAAGGCCAAGCCGATACTGCAGCACGTAAGCAAGAAATCTGCGCACGCTCCTATGATATTTTGGTCAACCAAGTGGGCTTCCCCCCTGAGGATATTATCTTTGACCCTAATATCTTTGCCGTGGCCACAGGTATCGAAGAGCACAATAACTACGCGGTGGACTTTATTCAGGCCTGTGCCTGGATTCGCGATAACCTCCCGCATGCGCTGACCTCTGGTGGCGTCTCCAACGTATCCTTCTCCTTCCGCGGTAATAACCCGGTACGTGAAGCGATTCACTCCGTCTTTCTCTATCACGCCATTCAAAACGGCCTGAATATGGGGATTGTCAACGCTGGACAGCTGGAGATTTACGATCAGATTCCAACTGAACTACGGGAAAAAGTCGAAGACGTTATTCTAAACCGCACGCCAAATGGCACTGAAGCTTTATTAGCTATCGCCGAAGATTACCGCGGTGATGGCTCGGTGAAAGAAGTTGAATCAGAAGAGTGGCGCAGTTTTCCAGTTAACCAGCGCCTTGAGCATGCTTTGGTAAAAGGCATCACGCAATGGA
This sequence comes from Denitrificimonas caeni, assembly GCF_027498055.1. GTDB lineage: Bacteria > Pseudomonadota > Gammaproteobacteria > Pseudomonadales > Pseudomonadaceae > Denitrificimonas. The sequence continues at coordinate 1,511,871 of NZ_CP114976.1, read as the reverse complement.
TTGTCGAAGATACCGAAGAGTGCCGCTTACAATATGCTCGCCCAATTGAAGTAATTGAAGGGCCTTTGATGTCTGGTATGAACATCGTAGGTGACTTATTTGGCAGCGGTAAAATGTTCCTGCCACAAGTAGTGAAGTCAGCACGGGTAATGAAGCAAGCCGTCGCGCACTTAGTACCTTTTATTGATGCTGAAAAAGGCGACAAACCCGAAGCCAAAGGCAAGGTGTTAATGGCTACGGTAAAAGGTGACGTGCACGATATCGGTAAAAATATTGTCGCGGTAGTGCTGGGCTGTAATGGCTACGACATTGTTGACCTCGGTGTGATGGTGCCGGCGGATAAAATCCTAAAAACCGCCATTGCCGAAAAATGCGACATTATTGGTCTGTCTGGATTAATCACCCCATCCTTAGATGAAATGGTTAACGTGGCCAAAGAAATGCAGCGTCAAGACTTCCACCTGCCCCTCTTAATTGGCGGCGCAACCACTTCAAAAGCACACACAGCGGTCCGCATCGATCCACATTACAGCAATGACGCCGTAGTCTACGTCACTGACGCTTCCCGCGCTGTGGGTGTAGTAACCACTTTGCTGTCGAAAGAGCTCAAACCTGAGTACACGCGCAAAATCCGTGAAGAGTATGCTGACATGCGCGAACGCATTGCGGCGCGCACAGTACGCACTAAGTACCTCAGCTATGCGCAAGCTTTAGCCAATAAACCTAAGTATGAGTGGGCTGATTATCAAGCACCACAACCCAAGGTGAAAGGCACGCAGCGCATCTACGACATTGATTTAAAAGTCCTTGCTGATTACATCGACTGGACACCCTTTTTCATCTCTTGGAACTTGGTGGGCAAATACCCGCGCATTTTCAAAGATGAAGTGGTTGGCGAAGCCGCACAAACTCTGTTTGATGAAGCCCAAGTACTGCTGAAAAAAATGGTCGATGAAAAGCTCATTGAAGCGCGGGCCACCTTTGCCTTCTGGCCGGCCAATCAAGTCAATGATGATGATCTTGAGCTGTATGATGAAACTGGCCAACCCATGGCTAAACTGCATCACCTGCGCCAACAAATTGAAACCAACAATGATAAAGCCAACATGTCCTTAGCTGATTTTGTCGCCCCTAAAGATAGTGGTGTAACGGACTATATCGGCGGCTTTATTGTCACTGCAGGTATTGGCGTGGATGAGCTGGCCAAGTCCTACCAAGCTGCTGGTGATGACTACAATGCCATCATGGTGCAAGCCTTGGCTGACCGCTTAGCTGAAGCTTGCGCCGAATGGCTGCACCAGCAGGTACGCACCAAGCACTGGGGCTACGCCGAAGTGGAAAACTTCAGCAATGAGGATTTGATTCGCGAGAAGTACAAAGGAATTCGTCCAGCCCCAGGCTACCCTGCTTGTCCTGACCATACAGAAAAAGCCACTTTGTTCGAACTGCTTGATCCGCACCAAGACTTCGGTGTGAGCATGACCGAACACTACGCAATGTTCCCCACGGCAGCAGTCAGCGGCTGGTATTTTGCTAACCCTAACGCCCATTACTTTGCTGTGGGCAAGATCGAAAAAGATCAACTACAAAGCTACGCTGCGCGTAAAGGTCAATCTGTCGAAGAAGCTGAGCGCTGGTTAGCGCCAAACCTTGCTTACGAACCATAAAGTATGGCTTTGGCCCCTAGCAAAACCTGGGGGCCAAAGTATTTACTGCGAAACGCAGCATGCCCATAAAGAGACGATCAGCCCGTGGCAGCATAACCACGCTTATACCAAAAAAGAATCATCATATGAAAAACAATTACTTTATCGCATAAGCAATGGTTGCTAATGTACCTGTTATTCTGCACTCCATGCCACATGCTTACAGCAGCTTGCTACAGGGATATCCATGTACATTTACGACCAATACGATCAACAAATTGTTGAGGATCGCGTACAGCAGTTTCGCGATCAAACCCGCCGTTACTTTGCTGGCGAACTCTCTGAAGACGAATACCTGCCACTGCGCCTACAAAATGGCTTGTATGTGCAACGCCATGCGCCCATGTTACGCATCGCAGTGCCTTATGGCTTAATGTCGAGCAAGCAGATCCGTATGCTCGCGCACATCACGCGCAAATATGACAAAAGCTACGCCCACATTACTACGCGCACTAACGTGCAGCTAAACTGGCCTGCCTTAGAAGATGTGCCAGATATTTTAGCCGACTTAGCCAGCGTGCAAATGCATGCTATTCAAACCAGTGGCAACTGCATCCGCAACACCACCACTGACCAGTTTGCTGGAGTCGCTCGCGATGAGCGCATTGACCCTCGTCCTTGGTGCGAAATGATTCGTCAGTGGTCCACTTTTCACCCAGAGTTTGCCCGTTTGCCGCGCAAGTTTAAAATTGCCGTAAACGGTTGCACACTGGACCGCGCCGCCACGGAAGTACACGATATTGGTATCGAAGCAGTACATAACGCTGCAGGCGAACTGGGCTTTCGCATCCTCGTTGGCGGCGGCTTAGGTCGCACGCCAATCGTTGGCAGCTGCATCAATGAGTTTTTACCTTGGCAGCATTTACTCAGTTATCTAGAAGCTATTTTGCGGGTGTATAACCGCTACGGTCGCCGTGATAACAAATTTAAAGCGCGCATCAAAATATTAGTGAAGGCGCTAACCCCAGAAGTATTTGCTGAGCGTGTCGAGGAAGAGTGGCGTCACCTAAAAGATGGCCCTATTACTCTCACCGAAGAAGAAGTGCAGCGCGTTTCCAAGCATTTCACTGACCCAGCTTACTTAACCTTAGAAGACCAAGAGCCAGCCCTCGCCGCTCTGGATGCACAGCACCCAGGATTTGCTCGCTGGCGTAGCCGTAACGTAATCGCTCACAAAAAGCCAGGCTATGCGGCAGTGACGTTATCACTGAAAAAAACTGGGATCGCACCGGGTGATGTCACCGATAAGCAATTGGATGCTATTGCTGATTTAGCTGAACGCTATAGCTTTGCGGAAGCTCGTAACACCCACCAGCAAAATATAGTTTTGGCTGATGTCGAGCAAAGCAAACTTTTCGAGCTTTGGGAGCAGTTGCGTGAAAACGGTTTTGCTACCCCTAATATTGGTTTATTAACAGACATTATTTGCTGCCCAGGCGGTGACTTTTGTAACCTCGCCAACGCCAAGTCCATCCCCGTTGCTGAGGCTATCCAAGAACGTTTTGAGAACTTGGATTACTTATTCGACATTGGTGATCTTGACCTGAACATTTCCGGCTGCATGAACGCTTGTGGTCACCACCATGTGGGCCATATAGGCATTCTCGGCGTGGATAAAAAAGGTGAGGAGTTTTACCAAGTCTCTCTGGGCGGCAAAAGTGGGCGCGAAGCCAAGCTCGGCAAAATTCTTGGCCCCTCTTTTTCCCAAGACATGATGCCCGACGTGATCAGCAAGCTGATTGATGTTTACATCGAGCAACGCACGCCAGAAGAACATTTCATTGACACTTTTCAGCGCATTGGTATCCAAGTATTCAAGGAGCGTGTCTATGCGAAAAATAATTAAAAACACTGCCATCATAGAGGATCAGTGGACCTTACTCGATGCTGACGTGGAGCTCAATGTAGCTTTAAATACTCAGCAAGCAATTGTTCCCCTCGCTCTTTGGCAGGCACACAAAGAACAGCTAAAGGCTATTAATCCCATAGGGGTTTGGTTAGAGGCTGAGCAAGAAATCGAAAGTTTACTAGATGATCTAGAGCTATTTACTGTGATTGCGCTTAACTTTCCGGTATTTACCGATGGTAGGCATTTCAGCAGTGCACGCCTATTGCGTGAACGTTACGCCTATAGCGGCGAGATCAGAGCCATTGGTGATGTGTTGCGCGATCAACTCTTCTTTATGCAACGTTGCGGCTTTGATGCCTACGCATTGCGCAGTGACCGCTGCCCTATTGATGCATTAAAAAGCCTCACCGAGCTTTCAGTAAGCTATCAAGCTGCATACGATCAAAGCCTACCGCTGTACCGCCGCCGTTCAGCATAACTCAGTTGAGCGTTGAACAACGCCCCGCAATACAGCCGCAGCCAAGGATGGCCTGCGCAACTGCAAACACCCATAAACTCTCTACCGCACAACTACATGCACAGCTCTCACTGGCTCATAGCGCTAAACAGCATGCATAAACGGGCTATCTATAAGAAAACGCTAATAAAACAGAGATTGTAGGCAAAAAAAACCCCAGCAGAGCTGGGGTTTTTTATTACACAGAAGTATTATTCAACAACAATAACTTCTTCGATCTGTGCTTCAACAGACGCTTCTACACGACGGTTGATAGCGCGACCTTCGCTTGTTGCGTTGTCAGCAACAGGGTTGCTCTCACCATAACCAACTGCGTTAATGCGATCAGCTGCTACGCCATACTGGTTAACCAATACATTACGTACTGCATCTGCACGACGCTCAGAAAGCTTCTGGTTGTAAGCTGGGTTACCTGTTGAGTCAGTGTAGCCTTCAACAGTTGTAGCTGTTTGTGGGAACTGCTTCATGAACTCAGCAAGGTTTTCGATATCGCTGTAGCTGTCTTGTTTAACGTCAGCTTTGTCAAAGTCAAACTTAACATCAAGCTCAACACGGACTTCTTCAGTGATAACTTCTTCGTAAACAACTTCTTCAACAACTTCTACAGGCTCAACATAAGGCGCTGCAGCTGGCTTGCCACCGAAGTTAACACCTACACCAACACCGGCCATCCACTCAGACTGGTGATTGTCAAAACCGTGTACGCCTTCTACGCTTGCTTTAGCAAAAAGGTTTTCGGTGAAGTAGTACTTAGCACCGGCACCAATGTTAGCGAAAGTAGTACGGTCACGACCGCCACGATCAACTTGGTTCAGGCTCTGGTGACCCATACCTGCTGAGATGAAAGGACGTAGACCAACACCTGGCTCACCAAAGTGGTAAACCGCATCAAGGGAGCTGAGGCTACCGTTGGCTTTGCGGCTTTTGTGCGCCTCAAAAGAGTCATGGTTCAGACGCTTATACTCACCGTAGGACAGATTCAAAGAAACATCGTCAGTTAGGAAGTAACCAACAGAACCACCATAAAGGTTACCGTTATCCATTTTACGGTAGCTGTCAGTGAAGTAACGCTTTGCAAATACTTCTCCCTCAACAGCACCTTGGCCTTGTGCGAACACGCCGAAGGAAGATGCAGCAAGCAGAGAACCAATGGCTAAACCCAAGGTACTTTTTAGTTTCATGTTATAGATTCCTCTTTTTCTTAGTTTCTATCCAATACGCTGGATAAGGTCTTTCAATGTACTCAGTTATCTATTATATGCGAAAAGTTATCGCGTAGTCGATCTATTGCGCGTTTATAGCGCATTTTTGTTGCACTGAGTCCTAAGCGCATAATGCTGGCGATATCTTGAAACTCGAGCTCAGCAACAAAACGCAGAATAATAATTTCCCGATCAATTGAATTAACCCCAACCAACCAGCGATCTAAGTCATTATCCTTTGTATTTATTGGCTCTAATTCTACCTCCTCGTCTAAGGGGTTCAAGCTCAAAGCATCAAATAATCGTCGTTTACGCCGATCTTTTCGATATTGCGTTGTACATTCATTGTAAGTGATGCTGTACAGCCAGGTTTTAAATTTTGATTTGCCTTGAAATTTTTTTAAGCCGTACAACACTTTAAGCATTATTTCTTGGCAAACATCATCAGCATCACGATCATTGCCAAGATAGCGCGCACAGACATTGAATAAAGTACGTTGATAGCGACGCATCAACTCTTCATAAGCGCGCGTAACATGGAACAATTCATTTTTAGCATGCTCCACAAGCTCCTCATCACTGAGTTCCTGAGGCACATAGCGCTGATGCGGCACTTTAATATCAGTCAAAACAAGTCAAACCAGCTTCTAGGTAAATACAGCGGATAACGAAGTAAGACATCGTCACTTAATTCTCAAATCTTTACTGTAAAAATTAGCGACTGCTAACCTGCTGCTCAAGCAATACACGGTTAGCAAGGTAAAACCACTCACCAGTATCATTGACGATGATGGTTTTTACAGTCCCCATCTCCTCAATACGCCCCTCTACATCACCGACTTTAACCTGTTGCCCTAACTCATACAGCTCACGCACATAGATGCCTGCAATAATTTGCCCGGCGATGCCTTTACTGGCCAAGCCCAGCGCCAAAGCGCAAGCCAAACCAATACTCAGCAACACAATAGCAACCACATAGTTGAGCAATTCAGCCTTTATCTCCAGCTGGCCAATAGCAACCGACACGCTGATAATAATAACCATGCCTTGCACGATACGCCCCAGACCCGCGGCATATTCTAAGCGCACACCTTCTGCTGCACCTTTGACCATGGTATTTAGCAGCTGTGCCAATAAAATCCCAGCCAGCAAAACTAAAGCCGCAGCAAACATTTTCGGCACATACAGCGCAAGCATATCCAGTGTTGCTGAAACCCGCTCAAGCCCTAACGATTCGGCCGCTGAAACCAGAAAAATCAACAGCACAAACCAATACACAATTTTGCCAATGAGTGTGGAAACAGGGGCTTTAATACCCACGCGAGCCAGCAATTTAGTCAGGCCTGTACCGCTCATTAAGCGGTCTAAACCTAGTTTTGCTAAAAGCTTTGATAACAAGGTGTCTAAAAGTTTAGCCACCACAAAACCAATAATAACTAATACTAAAGCACCAAATAAATTAGGGATAAAGCCCGCTATTTTGACCCATAAACCACTCATTGCACCGACTAAGTTTTGTGTCCAAGAATCAAGTTGCATAATTAATCAGCCTTATTATTTGTAGTATATTTATCCGATAAGTTTGATACAGGCTTTAAATGCTCTGAACCACTACTGAGGCCTATCAATGCAGACTCGAGAGCTCGACCAAACAGGCCAAATACAGCTCCAGCACCCAGTTGACGGTTGGCTTTTTTCAGTACTTTATCCAATGAAACGTCATTACTGACTTGCGTTTCTTGCGCTTTCAGCATATCGCGTAGCGATTGTTCAAATGGATCTTGCGACATATTTTATATCAACCCAGTGTCATGCGGTAAAATACAGAATCAACTTGCGGCTTATTATACCCAACGCAACCAGCGGAAAAATAACCACTGACTAACGGCTAAGGTAACCAAAGCAAAGCAAGCAATTAAGAATCCGTGGGGGTGCTCTGAGCCAGGAATCCCACCCACATTAATTCCAAACAAACCGGTAACGAATGTCATTGGCAAGAAAAACCCAGTAATTACTGCCAGTATATACATAGTGTGGCTCATGCGCTCATTGCGGCGGCGATGCTCTGTTTCTAAAACCAGCCCGATACGTTCCCGAGTCAATTCGAGCTCTTCGAGGTGCAAGATCAGCCGATTGCTTAATTCGTTCCAATATAAAGCATCGTCAGCTTTAAACCATGGCTCAGTACTTAACGTAAGCATGGCAAACACATCTCTTTGCGGGGCTAAAAACCTGCGCAAATTGGCGGCGCGGCGGCGGGCATTGAGCAAAGGCATCAAAGCAGGCGCATAACGCTCATTATTATCCGTACTGGCTTCTTCTTGATCCACAGTATCAGCCAACTGGCTCACGCTGTTCTCAAGCTGATCGGTTAAACCTTGCGCTAAAAATAACAAAAGCTCAGAGCTGCTCCTCGGGCCAAAGCCTTTGGCAAACGCTTTAACCAACTCATCAATCACATGAATAGGGCGCTGACGCAGTGAATAAACAGTTTGCGCATTAGCAAAAATCCGCAAAGAAATCATATCCTCAGGCTCAGCATCAGTATTCAGATTAATCGCCCGTAAAAACAGCAATAGACCTTGATCTGCGAGCCGCAGCAAGCGTGGTCGCGTACTTTCTTCAAGCAATAGATCACAAGCAAACTCATTGAGCCCACTGTTTTCGCGTAACCACTGCTCGGCACTGTTATTATTACGCTCCCAGTGCAGCCAAAGACTTTGCTCTGCACTCAACTGTAAAGTCGCCAACTGCGCAAAGCTCAACGCTGTAGCTGAGCCTTTACCATCGAGCAAGTAAGCATGCAGTAAACCATGGCTGATACGGTCAGAATGCTGCATGCTCGTGATCACCTCTTAGCACTTTTATTCAGGCATGCTCAGCGCAGTTGTAGAAACAATTATGCCGTTATTATCGGCATAGACGAACTCACCTGGTCGGAATGTTACTCCGCCAAACTGGACGACCACATTGAGCTGGCCGATATTGTGTTTGTCAGTTTTCATTGGGTGGCTGGCCAATGCTTGTACGCCTAAATCGATCTCTTGCAAGACATCAACATCACGCACACAACCGTAGATAATAATGCCTTCCCAACCGTTTTTAGCCGCTTGAGCAGCGACCATATCACCCAGCATAGCGCGACGTAACGAGCCACCACCATCAACCACCATCACTTTCCCCTGACCGGGTTGATCGGCCTGTGCTTTAACCACCGAGTTATCTTCATGGCACTTGATAGTAACAATCTCACCACCAAAAGAGTCACGCCCACCAAAGTTAGCAAACATTGGTTCAACGACTTGCACTTCTGGGTGAGCATCACATAAATCTGGGGTTATATACTGCATGCTGGTTTCCTTATAAAGAATTATCAGGTTTCAATACGCCACAGTTTAGCCTAAATAACAGTTCAAGATAAGCCTACAGCACGGCTAAGAGCTTACTCAGCTTTGAGCAAGCTCTTGCAGTGAGCAATGCTTACTGGCTAAAAAGTAAGTCCTTCGACAAGCCATTAGACTCTAGAATCGTGCGCAATCTTGCCAAGGCATCCACTTGGATCTGCCGCACGCGCTCACGGGTCAAGCCCATGACACTGCCAATTTCTTGCAGGGTGTGGCAATCATAACCGTGTAAACCAAAACGGCGTAATACAACCTCACGGTAGCGCAGGTTCAGTCCGTTCACCCACTCACCAATACTGACAGCTAAGTCCTCGCGCTGAATAGCATCGCTGGGATCACAGTTGTTCTCATCCACCAGCATATCTAGCAAGCTCAACTCAGACTCTTGCACACTGGCAGCATCTAAAGATAACGCCCGCTCGTTGTATTCACTTAGTTGCTGAATATGCGCAACAGGCAAGTCAAGATGGTGGGCTACACGTTCTATGCTAGGTACTTGGCCGGTTTGCTGGGTTAACTCACGCACTGTTCGTAAATACGTATTCAGCTCTTTGGAGACATGCACTGGCAAGCGCACTACGCGTGAGGTATTCATAATCCCTCGCTCGACCGACTGCCTAATCCACCAAGTTGCATAGGTTGAAAAGCGAAAGCCGCGCTCAGGATCAAATTTCTCCACAGCTCGGATTAAACCTAAATTACCTTCTTCAATGAGGTCTAGAAGTGCCAAGCCACGATTTTGATAACGCTTAGCGATATTGACCACTAAACGCAGGTTGGACTCAATCATACGGGCCCGCGCAGCTGTATCCCCTTGAATTGCGCTGCGCGCATAAGCCACCTCTTCTTCTGCTGTAAGCAGAGGCGGCAAACCTATTGCATCAAGATACAGCTGTGTGGCATCCAGTGTTTGCGCTGCCGGTGAGCGTTTCTTTTTTTGCGTAAGTTCTTTTTTACCGGCCTGTAAACGCCCGGTTTTTACACTGGCGCGGTAACCACCAGAACGATCTTGCACCTGACCTACAGCTGTCACTAATTCCTTTAGTTTCATTGCTACCATCCTATTTCACTTTGTAAAGTAAGCTGCAACCTATAGCTGTTGCAGCCAGTACTTTGCTAGTGATTTAAGGCCAGCGAGCTATCGCTTAGGTAAGTATTGCATAGGGTCAACGGGTTTACCTTGACGTCTAATTTCAAAGTGCAGTTTGACTTGGTCCGTTCCGGTGGAACCCATCTCTGCTATTTGCTGCCCTGCTTTAACTTTCTGTCCTTCATTCACTAGCAGACGCCGGTTATGTCCATAGGCGCTGATAAAAGTATCATTGTGTTTAATGATGACCAGTTCGCCATAGCCCCTTAAGCCACTTCCAGCATATACAACGCTACCATCCGCTGTTGCAATAACAGGTTCTCCGAGCTTGCCAGCAATATCAATGCCTTTATTCAAACTAGTGTTTGAAGAGTACACCCCTATTAGCTTGCCAGACGCAGGCCACAGCCACTTACCCTGCCCTCCAGCAGCAACCACAGGCGCAGCTTTACTTGCTGCAGATGTGACAGGCCTCACAGGCTTAGCAGCTTGAGCTGGCTTCGCCGGTGCCACCGCCACAGGCTTTCTAGTCGTTTGCGCAGCAGGCGCTTTAACTACCACAGGAGCCTTTGTCGTATTCGAGAAGCGAATAACTTGCCCTGGCACAATCACGTAAGGGGCGCGAATCCCATTGCGTGCGGCTAAAGTTTTCCAGTCCCAACCAAAACGAAAAGCAATTGAATACAAAGTATCACCACGTTTCACCACGTAGTGACCGCTAGTTACAGGATTGTACTGGCGCTGCTTAGCACCATGGGAGCGGTCCACTACCGGCGCTTTGCCTGAGGTACCCGAGCAGCCCACTAACGCGCTACTGAGCAAAACGACCCACAGCCACTTAAGACTGGCTATTTTCTTTAACGACAACATGATTTGAACTGGCCTCACGCCGAACTCCTTGACCACTTAACAACAACTGGCTGCGAACTTACCTACTTGCAAAACGCTCAACAACAATCACTAGCACAACACCAAATATGCACAGTAATAAGGCTGGCAGCCACTGCGCATCCACTTGCAACAGCTCAGCATATTGCCAAGGTGAAATATTTTCCTGCAGCAAGGGCAGCGTCTCTCCATGCCGATCCACACGCCAACTTAAAGTCTGCTTCCAGGGCCAGATTTTATTCAACGAACCAAACATAACCCCAGTGAGTAAGGCTAAAGTTAGATCCCTAAAGCGCGCCAAAGCCGCGTGCAGCAACCGTGAAAATGCTAGCAAGCCAAATAAGCAGCCGGCAATAAAAACAAGTAACACAGATAGATCCAGCTGTTTAACAGCTAGCAATACCGTTGGGTATAGGCCAAGCAAGACTAAAATGAAGCTACCAGAAATACCCGGCAAGATCATTGCACAAATAGCAACAGCTCCAGCAAAAAACAAGCTCAATGGATCATGTCCTAAGTTAATCGGTGCAGCAACTGTTATCCACCAAGCAAAAACCGCCCCCAGAGCAAAAGCCAGCCAGCGACTGAGGTGCCAACGCTCTATATCCCGAGCAACTAAATAACAAGAGACTAAGATCAATCCAAAGAAAAATGACCACAAAACAATGGGCTGCGTATCAAGCAACCAAGTAATTAGACGCGCAAGACTTAAAACACTGAGTAAAACCCCAGAGAACAAAACCAGCAAGAAATTAACATTTGCCAATTGCCAAGCGGCTTTCACTTGTCCACGCAACAGGAGCCAAGCGGCCTCAGGAATGCGCGATAAAGCACCCAACAATTCATCATAAATTCCGGTAATAAAAGCTACTGTTCCACCGGAAACACCGGGCACAACATCCGCTGCACCCATAGCCACGCCTTTTAAGAACAAAAGTAGTTTATTTTTCACGCCAAAGACCCGCTTAATAACGGCACAAAGCGCACACCTTCGAGGGTGTGATAAGCCAGGCCAGACTTCTCTCGAACAATGAGCAATAATTGTTGATCATCACTTTCCCCGACCGGAATCACCAGTCTGCCGCCCACTGCTAACTGATCTAACAACGCTTGTGGCACCTCTTTAGCGCCAGCCGTAACAATGATGCCATTGTAAGGCGCCAAGGCATTCCAACCGTCCCAGCCATCTCCCCAGCGGTACACCACATTGCGCAAGTTCAACTCAGTCATACGCTCTTTAGCGCGTTCTTGTAATGACTGAATACGCTCAACAGAAAACACACGCTCCACCAACTGCGCTAGCACTGCAGTTTGATAGCCCGAGCCAGTCCCTATCTCCAGCACCTTATCTAAAGGACCATCAGCCAGCAGCAGTTCGGTCATGCGCCCAACAATATAGGGCTGCGAAATTGTTTGATTGTTGCCAATCGGCAGCGCTGTATCTTCATACGCTCGGTGTGACAAGGCCTCATCGACAAACAGGTGTCTAGGCGTGCGCCGAATCACATCCAAAACCTCTAGATTACTCAAACCCTCATCGCATAAGCGCTGAATCAGTCGCTCACGGGTGCGTTGCGAAGTCATACCTATTCCGCGGCGCTGTAAATCGTCCTGTTGCACACTCACAATATCCCCTCCAACCACTGCTGTACATTCTGCAATTGCGAGTGAAATGTACGGTCCAATTGCAGTGGCGTAATCGACACATAACCTTGGCTTACCGCATGGAAATCCGTGCCTTCAGCACCGTCTTCCACTTCGCCAGCCGCCGCCAACCAGTAACACTCTTTGCCACGTGGGTTAACCGTGCGCACTGGGGCTGCTGCCCGTGCACGGTGCCCTAAACGAGTCAGTTTAATGCCTTTGATCTGCGCAAGCGGTAAGTCAGGTACGTTGACATTAAATACGGTGCGTGGTGCAAGTTCCAATTCCCCATGCGCCTCAATTAAGCGCCGCGCAAACCAAGCTGCACTGGGTAAATTTTGCGTCTGCCGTGACAGTAAAGAAAAAGCAAAAGATGGCCGCTGTAAAAACCGCCCCTCGAGAGCAGCCGCCACTGTACCTGAGTACAACACATCATCACCAAGATTAGCGCCAAGATTAATTCCCGCGACTACCATATCCATAGCTTCAGGCAGCAGGCCATGCAAACCTAAGTGCACGCAATCAGTGGGCGTACCATTAACGCTGATATAGCCGTTACTTAAGGTTTGCGGGTGCAGCGGCCGATCCAAAGTCAAAGAACTACTGGCACCGCTGCGGTCTTGATCAGGGGCAATAATTGAGCACTTGGCATAATCCTTTAACGCTGTATGTAGCGCAGCTAAACCTGGTGCATTTACACCGTCATCATTGGCAATTAAAATTCGCACGCATGTACCGCCTCAGTCACCGACAAAAGTTCCACCATTTCACGTAAAACCACGGTAGCAAAGCAGCCTGGTGGTAAAATAAACTGCACTTGCAAACAATCCTCAGCTGGGAATGTCCAACTCAAGTCACGCACTGGTAGGCGCAAAATCCGCCGTTCCTGCTGCAGATTAGCGCGCTCCAGCCAAGTACAGAGGTGCGGCCAAGTTTCTGCTACCTGCAACTCTTGCGCTCGGGTCTGGGCCTGACTGACCAGCGCACCATCCCCCCAGAACGGTCCCGTAGGATGCACATCCAGCTGCGCCAAACGAGGATCTTGGCATTCCTCAGCGCCAGCGATGAAATAACTACGACTACTGGTGAAAGCCAGCACGTCGCCCACTTGCGCGGTGTGCCAAGTTTGCTTGTGCACACGCTGCGCTAATACACGATTAAAAATAGCACTGCGCCCAGTTGATAATAACCGCGAGCGTAGATTTCTTTGTATCGGTAACTCGTTGCGCTGTGCATAGTCCAGCGCACCTAACAGGTTATTGCCCTGCTCACCAAAGCGCTGCAGGCCAAAATAGTTAGGTACACCCTGAGCTGCGATCGTTTGCAAACGCTCTTCAAGGGCTAAACGGTCAGCTTGCAGAGCAGTTAAGCGAATAGTAAAGCCATTGGCCGCATGCGCACCGCGCTGCAACTTACGGCTGTGTCGCTGCCGATCTAATATGCGTAACTCTGCACTCTCGGCTGCAGCCAGTTGCGGATCAGCTTGTCCGGGCAAATGTATGCTAAACCATTGTCTGGTTAGCGCTTGGCGGTCTTTTAAACCGGCATAGCTGATTTGCCGCAGTGACACACCAGCAGCTTTAGCCAAGCGCCGGGCAGCTTCTTCAGTATTCAGCAGGCGCTTTTCCACCCACAACCAGAGGTGCTCGCCACTGCCTGAGCGAGCGATATCTAAAACCTCATCCACTTGGAAATCTTCTGCGCTGGCTTTCAACTGAGCGCTACCACAAGGCTCACCAAAAGCTCTAGGGCCTAACAACTCCAACTCAGTCATGATTTAACCAAGATGGCCACGGCATGCGCAGCAATACCTTCTTCACGTCCAACAAAGCCCAAGCCTTCAGTAGTGGTGGCTTTAACATTGACCTGATCCACCGCAATAGCTAAATCGGCAGCAATATTTTCCCGCATCGCAACAATATGCGCAGCCATTTTTGGTGCCTGAGCCAAGATGGTCATATCAACATTTGCTACCTGCCAACCGGCCTGCTGCAACAAGGCAACCACATGACGCAATAGCTCACGGCTATTTGCCCCCTGATACGCTGGGTCAGTATCAGGAAAATGCTGACCAATATCACCCAGCGCTGCCGCGCCTAATAATGCATCAGTGAGCGCATGCAATAACACATCACCATCTGAGTGCGCGACAAAGCTTTTATTGTGAGCAATCTGCACACCGCCAAGGGTAATAAAATGCCCAGGTTGAAAGCGGTGTACATCATAGCCATGACCTATTCGCATGCCATTACCTTGTTATAAAAAACAGGCGCCATTCTACACATTTTTACCTGCTAGCGCCTGAACAGCCTGCAAATCAGTGCTTTTGCTTTACGCCTTTAAAGCCTGCGCATGAAAGCGTAAATGCTCGTCAATAAAACTGGCGATAAAGTAATAGCTGTGATCATAGCCCGGCTGTAATCGCGAGGTTAACGGGTAACCTGCACGTTTAGCAGCATCTTGTAAGGCTGCAGGCTTGAGCTGCTCAACTAAAAAGTTATCGGCGTCGCCCTGATCAACCAGCATCGGTAAGTGTTGCGTGGCCTGAGCCATTAAGACACTGGCATCCCACTCACCCCATGTTTCGCGCTCCGCTCCTAAGTAGTGGCTAAAGGCTTTCTCCCCCCAGGGGCACTGCGTTGGCTGGCACACTGGCGCAAAGGCTGAAACCGACTGATAACGCTGCGGTTCGCGTAACGCGCAAATCAGTGCCCCATGCCCCCCCATGGAGTGGCCACTGATGCTGCGCTTATCCGATACAGGCAAGTGCTTCTCAATCAGCGCTGGCAGCTCCTTAACCACATAATCATACATTTGATAATGTTTAGCCCAAGGCGCTTGCGTGGCATTTACATAAAACCCAGCACCCAAACCGAAATCCCAAGCACCCTCTGGATCATCCGGCACTGAAGCACCCCGTGGACTGGTATCCGGCGCAACAATCACTAGCCCCAGCTCAGCTGCTGCTTTTAATGCACCCGCTTTCTGCATAAAATTTTCATCATTACAGGTTAAACCCGATAGCCAATACAGCACTGGCAACGGCTTACCCAACTCCACTTGCGGCGGTAGGTACACGGCAAACTGCATGCTGCAATTGAGCACAGTGGATTGATGCTCATAACGCACATGTTGGCCGCCAAAGACTTTATTTGCTGACAATTGTTGTAACGACATAATTAACTCCAAAGACAACGGTTACGGCAGACCAGCCTAAATCGCGGTCTGCCTTAACACCTGTGGTTGATGATTAAAAATGAATAACGCTACGAATACTCTTGCCTTCGTGCATTAAATCAAATGCGCTGTTGATGTCATCCAGACCCATTGTATGAGTGATAAAGGTATCCAACGGTATTTCACCGCTTTGCGATTTGGCGACATAACCAGGTAATTCAGTACGGCCTTTCACCCCACCAAAAGCACTGCCACGCCAAACGCGTCCAGTCACCAACTGGAACGGACGGGTGCTGATTTCTTGCCCAGCACCGGCCACACCAATAATCACTGACTCCCCCCAGCCTTTATGGCTGCACTCAAGGGCCGCACGCATCAGCTGCACATTACCCACACACTCAAATGAATAATCTACCCCGCCATCGGTCATTGCGATGATGACATCTTGAATGGGTTGGTCGTGATCCTTTGGATTGACACAATCCGTGGCACCTAACTCACGAGCAATGGCAAACTTATCAGGGTTAATATCAATGGCAATAATGCGACTGGCCTTGGCCATTTTCGCCCCAATGATTGCCGCCAAGCCAATCCCACCTAAACCAAAGATCGCCACAGTGGCGCCCTCTTCAACTTTAGCGGTATTAAGCACAGCACCAATCCCCGTGGTTACACCACAACCCAACAGGCAAATTTTTTCTAACGGCGCATCTTTTGGCACTTTAGCCAAAGACACTTCAGCAACAACGGTGTACTCCGAAAAGGTTGAAGTACCCATGTAGTGATAAATCGGCTCACCTTTATAGGAGAAGCGCGTGGTGCCATCCGGCATCAAGCCTTTACCCTGAGTTTCGCGCACGGACTGACATAAATTGGTTTTGCCTGAAGTGCAGTATTTACAGGTGCGGCATTCGGCTGTGTACAGTGGAATAACATGATCACCCACTTCCAGCGAGGTCACCCCCTCCCCCACAGCTTCAACAATACCGCCACCTTCGTGCCCTAAAACGGCAGGAAAAATGCCCTCTGGATCATCACCAGATAAAGTAAAGGCATCCGTATGACAAACACCACTGGCGACAATACGCACCAATACTTCACCAGCTTTAGGTGGCGCTACATCAATCTCAACAACCTGCAAAGGCTGCCCTGGACCAAATGCAACTGCCGCGCGGGACTTAATCATCGTACTCTCCTCAAATTCTATACATGCAAAGCATAGCAGAGAGCAGCATTTGATAAGCTAAAATCGCACAGATATAAAGCAAATGGCATGATTTAGTCACTGCGCACTAGGCAGCCACCAGCGCGTAATAAGTAACCCGAGCCCTCTTCAGACAAAAACGCCTCTTGAGGAATCTGTGATAACACATTAACCCCGCCACGTAAGGCAAAGGCTTGAAAACCCAGCTGCGTCAATAAAAAAACTGCACTTTGGCTGCGCTTGGCATTATCGCAGTAGCACAAATACACCGTATCTTTATCCAGCATCCGCGCTTTCAAACGCAATAGATCCAGTGGCATATGCAATGCTTGTGCTGCATGACCACGCTCATATTCATCTAAGCGGCGCACATCTAACCATTGCGCGCCGCGCGCCAACAGGGGGCCTGCTTGCGCAAAAGTCACTTCTTGGGTTATTGGTGCTTTTAATAACTCTAAAAAATCTGCGCGCTCTAAATACAGTACCTGACTATCTGCCAGTAAAGTAACCGAGGCGTTACGCGGCGAGTCGCTGAGCAAGGCCTCTTCGCCAAAGCAAGCACCCTCTGACAAGTTGGCCAATACTTGCTCTTCGCCCGCCAACGTCTGGGTGACTTGAGCACTGCCACTGCGTAAAAAATAACAACGATCGCCCTGCTCACCTTGCGTCAAGACCTTAGCGCCTTGCGCCAGTTCTAAACTGTTTAAGCGCTGCAACATTTGGCGAATATTAATGGCCGGCACCCGGGAAAATAAAGGATTGCTCAAGAGGATGGATAACCACTCAATATCCTCGCCCTCTGCCTCTAACTCCAAAAGCACATCTTGCAACGCCTGTTGCCACGTCATAAAACTCGCTAAACGCTCACGTTCAAGCAACACCACTGCACAATCTGTTGCAGCAATTAAGGTGTAAGGCTGCGCGGTATCGGCCGGCAAGGCATGCTGACTTTCAGTACTGCCTGCCTCTATATACAACTCACTCCCTTGTGCGGGTTGATAAAACAAATCACCCGATACCAAGAAGCACAGCACTTGCATACTCTGTGCTGCACCAACGACTATTTGTCCGGCTAAAAATGGCTGAATAACCAACTGGGGGCGTAGCGCCTCATATTGCTGAGCAGACAAGGCATTTAAAGACGTAAAACCCTTTACTTGTGCAGGGCTTAAGTAATGACTCATGCGTTCGGATACTCCTGTAAAAACGCCACTTAAGGGCAGTAGCGCACCACACTGGGCAGCTAGAGTCGTTTATGCTTAGAGCAACGATCGGTAACCCCAACAACAAACGCACCGGGACTACTTTCACGGACTAACGGTAAACCACAGCGGGTTTGTTCATCAAACTTAGCGCAACACACGGGGTTTTCATAGTGGCTGAGCCAGTGGCTGTACTGCTCTTGACTCACGGCACATTTTTTAGCCACATACCCCATAGGTTCCTGCTGATAAGCCGCCATATCCTGCAGCGGTATAGTGATATGCCCCACCCCAGGGTGGCAAGCCACAAAAACCACACCAGAGCGGGTTAAGCGCTCCAGTATTTGCTCGCCGCTTTGCCCTGCTTGCTTTTGTAACTGCGCCTTTAACTGCGCCACTTCTTGGCTAAGCTGCTGCTCATGCTCTGCTTTGTAGGCAAGCTCCACATCACGAATAGCCACTTGCTCTTTATATTCAACCACTGCAACAGCAATACGTGCCTGCAACTCATGTTCAAACTGTTCGCGTAAGGCTTGCATTGCTTCTCGCTCATGCTGTTCAAAGGTGCGCAAGCGTACCTGCAAGTCAGCGCGCAAGGCTTGCAGGTTATCAGCCTGCTCGGTGAGTTGCTGCTTAAGTTCACTGTTGAGGCGCACTTGTTGCTGCAACTGGCGTTGCAACTGCGCATAACTTTGCTGCTGAGTTGCCAGAGCAGCTTGACTGTGTTGCCGCAACTGCCTGACTTGCTCTTCATGCTGCGTTTCTAAAACACTGATACGCAAGCGCTGCTGCTTAATAATTTGCGCTGCTTTCTGCCGCTGCTCAAGGTCTTTTTCGCGCCCAGCTGCTTGAGCCTTAGTATCCATTTTAAAGGCGGAATCCCAGCCTTCTTCAGCGGCTACTTTGAGTTGTTCTGTGGCAAAAAACTGCTCGGGGCTTTCATCAAAGAGCAAGCCTAAGCTGTTATTTTTTACAGCATCACGCAACATCAACAGATGGTTACTTTGCGGGGATAAGTCAGGATCCCACAAATGCATCTGATGCCAAGGTACCGAGGATTGACTGCGGCATGCCAAACGTATCGGCCCAGCACCTAAGTCTGGGCCACGCCCTGACCGTTCCGCCAAATGCCGCAAGGGAATATTCCAGCTGGGATCTGCAGCGCCGTTTTCATCAAAATCAATATAGAAAAAAACCACTGAGCGCACCAGCAAACGCGGATTAATTAAGACGTAAGCCGCACGCACTTGCTGATCAATAAACTCTGGCATATTGACCATGCCATCGAGCACTGCCTCAAATTCTGGGTATAGCATCTGCTTAAATATTTTTTGATCCGTGAAGAACATCACGGCCTCAACCATCTGTGGCTTATTGTGCAGGCGCATCGCTTCTCTCAGCTATATACAGATAAAAACAGGGCAGTGCATGAACGAGTCACTATAACAAAACCTAAATACGGTAGTGTGACCCCGTTAACAAGCATTTAAGTGTATAGAGGCAGGCACAATAGAAAGGTGACTTCTCTCACACTGCCAAGCACCAATAGGCTGCTACTTAAGTCGCAGAGACCAACAAGGTCTGCAAGAGCTGCAAATCTTCAGGACGGGTTATTTTGATATTATTAGCGCTACCCTCTACCACTCGCGGTGCATAACCACCCCACTCCAGCGCTGATGACTCATCAGTAACTGCTGCTCCTGCAGCCAAAGTCGCAGTTAAGTTTTCTTGCAACAGCCCCAGACGGAACATTTGCGGGGTTAACGCATGCCAAATCACGCTGCGATCAATGCTTGTGACAACATGACCGTCTGCCGTCACCTGCTTTAAAGTGTCTCGCGCTGGAACTGCCAAGAGACCACCCACGGGATCCTGAGCCAGAGTGCTTAATAAACGATCCAAGTCGGGGCGCTCTAATAAAGGCCTAGCAGCGTCATGCACCAGTACCCAATCATCTTTATCAGCTCCGTTAGCACTAAGCGCCATCAAAGCATTCAGCACCGAATTGGCTCGCTCTGCGCCACCCTCCACAGTACTTATCAATGGGTTATCAGCACAACTCAATTGCGGCCACCAATGATCATGCGCAGCTAAAGCCAAGACAGCACCACGCAAACCTGGGTGTTGTAGAAAACAATTGAGTGTGAGCTCTAAAATCGTTTTATCAGCAACTTTTAAGTATTGCTTGGGGCAAGCCGCCTGCATGCGGCTACCGATTCCTGCAGCTGGGATAACCAACCAAAAAGAAGGCGTACTCATTCCGCCAGCAAGAACAGGGTTTCCCCTTCCTTGACCATTCCCAGCTCATGACGGGCACGCTCTTCCACGGTTTCCATTCCTTTTTTGAGTTCCATCACTTCAGCATCCATCACCCGATTGCGCTCAAACAAACGCTCATTTTCAGCATTTTGCTCAGCTATTTGCTGTTTCAGTTGCACCCCTTGGGCAACACCACCATCACCCAACCAGAGTCGATACTGCAGCCCAACAAGCATCACCAGCAGCACAACCAACAACCAGTAAGGTTCTTTTTTCATAGCGGTATTCCATTAAAAAGGGCAGCTTAAATTGCTGCCCTTGTAGATCACAGTATAAGTGACACCCTCTGCTTACAGAGGTTGCATATTAACCGCGAAACTCTGCGCGCCCGCGGTAAGGGGCTTGCCCTGCTAATTGCTCTTCAATGCGCAGCAGCTGGTTGTACTTAGCAACCCGATCAGAGCGGCATAAAGAACCGGTCTTAATTTGACCTGCAGCAGTACCCACAGCTAAGTCAGCGATGGTTGAGTCTTCAGTTTCACCACTGCGGTGCGAAATAACCGCAGTAAAGCCAGCCTTCTTCGCCATTTGAATGGCTTCCAGAGTTTCCGTTAGAGTACCAATCTGGTTGAACTTAATCAGAATAGAGTTGGCTGTTTGTGTGTCAATACCTTGTTGCAAAATTTTAGTATTGGTAACAAATAAATCATCACCCACCAACTGAACTTTCTCGCCAATTTTATCGGTCAGTAGTTTCCAGCCCGCCCAATCTGACTCATCCATACCATCTTCAACCGAGATGATCGGGAAGCGCTCCGTGAGGCCTGCTAAGTAATCAGTAAAGCCTTGCGCATCAAACTTCTTACCTTCGCCAGCTAAATCATACTGACCGTCTTTATAGAACTCACTGGCAGCACAGTCTAAAGCTAAAGTAACATCATCACCTAAGGTGTATCCGGCGTTGGCTACTGCCTCAGCAATGGCGCCTAGTGCATCTTCGTTAGAGGCCAAGTTCGGGGCAAAGCCACCCTCATCACCCACTGATGTGCTTAAGCCACGCTCTTGCAGTACAGCTTTAAGGTGATGAAAAATTTCGGTGCCCATACGCAGCGCATCAGCAAAGGTTTTTGCCCCAGCCGGCTGAATCATAAACTCTTGGATATCGACGTTGTTATCCGCATGCTCACCACCATTGATGATATTCATCATAGGAACGGGCATGGAGTACACCCCTGGTGTGCCATTGAGCTCAGCAATGTGTGCGTACAGTGGCATACCCTTGGCTTGCGCGGCCGCTTTAGCAGCTGCTAAAGACACGGCTAAGATTGCGTTAGCGCCTAGAGTTGCCTTGTTTTCAGTGCCATCAAGCTCGATCATAGCGCGGTCCAGGGCAACCTGATCAGTCGCATCAGTACCCAATAACAGCTCACGGATTGCACCGTTGATATTGGCTACTGCTTTAAGGACGCCTTTACCCATGTAACGGCTTTTATCGCCATCGCGCAGCTCTAATGCTTCACGGGAACCGGTTGAAGCGCCTGAAGGTGCACAAGCACTACCAATGATGCCGTTTGCCAAAATAACATCGGCTTCAACCGTAGGATTGCCACGGGAATCTAAGACTTCACGACCTTTAATGTCGATAATTTTTGCCATTACTCTGCACGCTCCATAATCTATTCAGTCAAGCTTAAAATTAAACCAGCATTTTAAATTAAGCTGTTTCAATGGGTGGGAAACTTTTAATCAAATCATCCAGCTGTTTGAGCTGAGTTAAAAACGGTTCCAACTTATCTAAACGCAATGCGCAAGGACCATCACACTTCGCTTGATCAGGATCTGGGTGTGCTTCTAAAAACAAGCCCGCCAAGCCTTGACTCATCCCTGCTTTAGCCAGCTCAGTCACCTGTGCGCGACGCCCACCAGCTGAATCAGCACGACCACCGGGTGTTTGCAATGAATGGGTGACATCAAAAAAGACTGGGTACTTGAACTCTTTCATGATGCCAAAGCCCAACATGTCCACCACTAGGTTGTTATAACCAAAGGCTGAACCACGCTCACACAGAATCAACTGATCATTACCGGCTTCTTCACATTTAGTGAGGATATGCTGCATCTCATGGGGCGCTAAAAACTGCGCTTTTTTGATGTTAATCACGGCATTGGTTTTTGCCATCGCCACAACCAAGTCGGTCTGGCGCGACAAGAACGCTGGCAGCTGAATAATATCGCACACTTCAGCAACCGGCTGTGCTTGGTAAGGCTCATGCACATCAGTAATCACTGGTACATTAAAAGTGCGCTTGATCTCTTCAAATACTTTTAAGCCTTCATCCAGGCCCGGTCCACGAAACGAGTTAATCGAAGAGCGGTTGGCTTTATCAAAACTGGCTTTAAACACATAAGGAATCCCTAGTTTTTCTGTCACCCGCACGTACTCTTCACAGGCGCGCATGGCTAAATCTCGGGACTCAATGACATTAATGCCGCCGAACAAGACGAATGGCTTGTCATTGGCGATGTCGATATCGGCGACACGAATGTTTTTTTGACTCATGCTTTACCTGCCTTATACGCTAATGCAGCCTCAACAAAGCCCTTAAATAACGGGTGCCCGCCACGCGGCGTAGAGGTGAATTCAGGATGGAATTGGCTGGCTACAAACCACGGGTGATCAGCGACTTCAACCACTTCAACCAACGCGCCATCTTCAGAACGGCCAGATACTTTTAACCCTGCCTCTTCCAACTGCGGCAACAGCTGGTTATTGACTTCATAACGGTGGCGATGACGCTCAACAATGGAGTCTTTACCATAGCTGGCATGCACCAAAGTACCTGGAAGCAACTGGCACTCTTGTGCACCGAGACGCATGGTACCGCCAATGTCAGCATCTTCAGTGCGCTGCTCAACACTGCCATCGGCATCTTGCCACTCTGAAATCAATCCAACCACAGGGTGGGGACTGTTTTTATCAAACTCTGTGGAGTTAGCTTCGCTCCAGCCCAACACATTGCGCGCAAACTCAATCACTGCAACCTGCATACCCAAGCAAATACCCAGGTACGGGATTTTGTTTTCACGGGCATATTGCGCTGCTTGAATTTTACCTTCAACACCACGCAAACCAAAGCCGCCCGGGACCAGCACCGCATCCACACCTTCAAGCACCGCGACACCTTGGTTCTCAATGTCTTCAGAGTCGATATAGCGCAGCTTAACTTTAGTCTGTGTCTCAATACCGGCATGACTCATTGCCTCGATCAGCGATTTATACGCATCGAGCAACTCCATGTACTTACCCACCATGGCAATGGTGACTTCTTGTTTAGGGTTGAGCTTGGCATCAATCACCCGATCCCACTCAGATAAATCAGCGCCATCACACTCTAAGCCAAAGCGCTCCATAACAAAGTCATCTAAGCCTTGGCTGTGCAAAATACCGGGGATTTTATAAATAGTGTCCACATCTGGCAAACTGACCACTGCACGCTCTTCGACGTTGGTAAACAACGCAATTTTACGGCGCGAAGATACATCAATGGAGCGATCTGAGCGGCAAACCAAGACATCCGGCTGCAAACCAATTGAGCGCAACTCTTTAACTGAGTGCTGCGTGGGCTTGGTTTTGGTTTCACCGGCAGTAGCGATATAGGGCACTAAGGTTAAGTGCATCAGCATAGCGCGCTTGGCACCCACCTCTACCCGCAATTGGCGAATTGCTTCAAGGAAGGGCTGCGATTCAATATCACCCACGGTGCCACCAATTTCTACCATAGCCACATCGGCATCACCGGCACCTTTAATGATGCGGCGCTTAATCTCATCGGTAATGTGTGGAATAACTTGGATGGTGGCACCCAAGTAATCACCACGGCGCTCACGACGCAAGACTTCTTCATACACCCGTCCGGTGGTGAAGTTGTTATTTTGCGTCATGGTGGTGTTCACAAAACGTTCGTAGTGACCTAAATCGAGGTCAGTTTCTGCACCATCATGGGTGACAAAAACCTCACCATGCTGAAACGGGCTCATGGTCCCTGGATCAACGTTAATATAGGGGTCGAGCTTTAGCAGGGTGACTTTTAAGCCACGCGCCTCAAGAATAGCCGCCAATGATGCTGAGGCAATACCCTTCCCCAATGAAGAAACAACACCGCCTGTGACGAAGATGTAGCGCGTCATAAATAACCCTGGATTCTGCGTTTAAGCGGCAAGCCGCCGAAGATAAGCATTGAAAGCTGCGCTTGAAAAAATGCAATTAAAATTCAAGCGCTGCAGGAGCATTTAAGCACCTGCACAAATCAACTAATAGACGGGAGAACAGTCTACGCGAAAGCTGTTTATGACTCAAACCAAGAAAACACTAAAAAACAAGTTTTATGAGGCAAGCCACCTCTTAGCGCCTTTTTAGCCCCTTTAACTAACAGCTAAAGTGATGCCCGACATCTAACAGCTCTGAAGCGCATGAGGATGCCAAGTCAGCGTTAAGCCTTGTAGCTGAGGATGATTGAGTGCTGGAAAGTTCGCCAAAGCCACAGGCTGCTGATCTAAAAACACAATGGGCAGACGTGCACGCAAAAAAGTTGGCACTCCGCACTCTTGCAATAAGCGCTTTAGATCTCGATGCCCGCGACCGGCAATAAAAAAACGCTCAGCACCCTGTCGATAGCGCACCTGCAATGGCGCACGAACCTCACCCTCAACCCGTAAATACCCGTTAGCAGGTAAGGCGTAGCAACCCGCCTCAGTGATAGTCAAAGCCAAATCCGGCGGCGCTTGCAACCAGAATGCAGTAAGCCAATACAGTTTATCTTGACTGCGTAGCAGCGCACCATCGTGCAACTGCCAAACTGGCTGTGCATCGTCCTGCGCATCACGTAAGGTTTCCCAACTGGCCCAATGCGCGGCATCTGGCAGCAAAGTAAAAGGACTGAGCCAATAACGTAAAAGGTTTTTTTGCCGCAGTAAGCTTAGCTCGCGCAGACCAGCCATATACAAACAAGGTAAATCAAACCACTGCTGTGCAGGGTCGACACCAACGCGCAGCAAATCCTCTTTTGCCAGCTCATCTAATAACTGCTGCGCTTCATCCATGTGCTGGGCGGTACGTTGCAGGCTTTGCTGCATAGCCGGCCAACGTGTTTTCAAAGCGGGAATAACTTGGCGGCGCAGATAGTTGCGATCAAACTCATCGGTGGCATTGCTGGGATCTTCAATCCAAGACAATTGCTGCTGCTGTGCATATGCCAATAACTGCTGATGACTGACAGCCAAGAGCGGCCGCAACACCTGCCCACGGGGCAAGGCACGGGTTTCAGGAATGCCTCGCAGCCCTGCCACACCGGTGCCACGCATTAAACGAAACAGTAAGGTTTCAGCCTGATCATCCTGATGCTGCGCCATTAACAATACTTCATCTTGCGCCAAGTGCTGTTCAAACGCGGCATAGCGCGCCACTCTAGCCGCCTGCTCGACACTGGCAGAGGCTGCCACATCCACCTCAAGCACCACTAAAGGAATCTGTAATTGCGCGCAAATACTCTGGCAGTGTGCCGGCCAAGTTTGTGCAGCCTCTTGCAAGCCGTGATGTATATAAATGGCCCGCAACTCAGGCAAGTGATACTGCTGCGCTAGCCGAGCCAAAGCATGCAGCAACACAGTGGAGTCCATACCGCCGGAAAATGCTACGCATAATGCTGAGCAGTTACCCCAAGGCTGGAGAGTCTTTAGCAGGTGTTGTTCGATATTTAACATAAGGCACAGCCTCGCACATCAGGCTGCAAGGCGTATTCAAAACAATGCTTGGGATACGCCAGAGCTGCAACACAGCAAAACAGTTAAGCGATACCAAAGCCCATCAGCTTTTCATAGCGACGCGCTAAGAGCTCTTCAGTATCCAAAGTGAGCAACTCATCCAACTGCTCAGCCAAGGCTTCACGCATTGTCTCAACCACTTTCGGCACATCACGGTGCGCACCACCTAGTGGCTCAGAAATCACATGGTCCACAATTTTTAATCCTTGCAAACGCTCAGCAGTAATTCCCATAGCCTCTGCTGCTTCTGGAGCTTTGTCAGAGGTTTTCCATAAGATCGAGGCACAGCCTTCCGGAGAAATCACCGCATAAGTGGAATACTGCAGCATATTCAAACGGTCACAGACACCAATCGCCAAAGCACCACCGGAACCGCCCTCACCAATCACTGTAGAAATAATTGGTGTTTTCAGACGGGACATCACCCGTAGATTCCAAGCAATGGCTTCACTTTGGCCACGTTCTTCAGCATCAATACCTGGGTAAGCACCTGGTGTATCAATAAAAGTGAAAATTGGCATTTTAAAACGCTCAGCCATCTCCATTAAACGGCAGGCTTTGCGGTAGCCTTCTGGGCGCGGCATACCGAAGTTGCGACGTACTTTCTCACGCACTTCACGGCCTTTTTGATGACCAATCACCATCACTGGCTTACCATTAAAGCGCGCAATGCCGCCCACTAGAGCAGCATCATCCGCAAAGTGACGGTCACCATGCAGCTCTTCAAATTCAGTAAACAGATGCTCAATATAATCCAGCGTGTAAGGGCGCTGCGGATGGCGCGCCATGCGGGCAATCTGCCAGCTGGTTAAGTTAGAAAAAATACTCTTGGTCAGTGAGTTACTTTTTTCCTGCAGGCGCGAAACCTCATCGCCAATATTTAAATCGTTGTCATTACCTACCAATCGTAACTCTTCAATTTTCGCCTGAAGATCGGCAATGGGCTGTTCAAAATCCAAAAAACTAGGGTTCATCAGGGGCATCCATTTTTCTGTTACGGCGGTCAGGCCGTGCTGCAATGTTAAAGATTTACGCAATAGCAGTGCGTAAATCACCAAATATTTTATCGCGTAGAGCCTCTACAGGCTCGGCATCAAGTCGACGCACTGATACTAACGATAATGCAAAAAGACGTTATCACGACCAAATAGGTCACGTAATGCCTGAATAAGATCGTCTGTTGGCTCAATTTGCCAGTCACTGGAAAACTCTAAAAGTGCTTTAGCACTGCCACCGTTATAGTTCACCGTCAGCGGGCATTGGCCTTTATATTGCAATAGTAATGCTTTTAGCCGCGCTAAGCTGTCACGACTTAAGTCTGTCACAGACACATTCAAGCGTAAACTTTCTGCTAAACCGGTGCGTGCCTCTTCAAGACTCATCACACGCTTGGCCCGTACACGTAAACCACCTGAGAAGTCATCATGACTGACTTCGCCTTCCACCACCACTAAAGCATCAGTTTGCAATAGCGCTTGCGCCTGATTAAAAGCTTCAGAAAACAAAGACACCTCAACCCGCGCCGAGCGATCATCAAGGACAATAAAGCCCATGCGATCGCCTTTTTTGTTGCGCATTACCCGCAAGCTGATAATTAAGCCAGCAACAGTTTGCGTATCACGGGATGGCCGCAAATCAACCAGACGCTGGCGCGCAAAACGCCGCACTTCACCCTCATACTCATCAATAGGGTGGCCTGTCAGGTACAAGCCTAGGGTGTCTTTTTCACCTTTCAAGCGCTCTTTTAAGGTCAGCTCGCGAGCATTGCGGTATTGCGCATAAATATCCACCTCTTGCTCAGCTAAAATATCGCCAAACAAGTCCATATGCCCGCTTTCTAGATTACGCGCGGCTTGATCCGCAGTTTTTAGTGCCTCTTCCATCGCCGCCAACAGCACCGCGCGGTTACGGTCAATACCCGCCAGGTATTCATCCAACTGCTCAGAGAAATACGGCCCCATACGGTCTAAGGCACCGCTGCGCACTAATGCATCCAGAGTGCGTTTATTGATACGCTTGAGATCCATGCGTGCACAAAAATCGAATAGATCCTTAAAAGGCTGATTACCGCGCGCACTGACAATGGCTTCTACCGGCCCCTCACCCACACCTTTAATCGCGCCAAGCCCGTAAACCACATGCCCTTCATCATTGACCGTAAACTTATATTCCGACTGATTCACATCCGGCGCGACCAGGCGCAATTTCATACTGCGGCATTCATCAACCAGAATAACCACTTTATCGGTGTTATCCATATCCGCCGACAACACTGCCGCCATAAATTGCGGCGGGTAATGCTGCTTTAACCAAGCGGTTTGATACGAGACTAGACCGTAGGCTGCCGAGTGCGACTTGTTAAAACCGTAACCGGCAAATTTCTCAACCAAGTCAAAAATATTACCGGCCAGATCAGCATCAATATTGTTGTTTTTACAACCCGCAATAAAACCGCCGCGCTGCTGCGCCATTTCTTCCGGCTGTTTTTTACCCATAGCACGGCGCAACATATCTGCTTCACCGAGGGAGTAACCAGCCATCACCTGAGCAATCTGCATCACCTGTTCTTGATAGAGAATAATCCCGTAAGTGGGCTCTAGAACAGGCTCCAAACCTGCGTATTGATAGTCTGGGTGCGGATAAGCCAGCTCTGCTCGACCATGCTTACGGTTAATAAAGTCGTCAACCATGCCCGATTGCAAAGGGCCGGGGCGGAATAAGGCAACCAGAGCAATGAGGTCTTCCAAGCAGTCAGGCTTGAGCTTTTTGATCAGCTCTTTCATACCGCGCGATTCAAGCTGGAACACCGCAGTGGTTTCTGCACGCTGCAGCATTTGATAAGTGGGCTTGTCGTCCAGCGGAATAAAATCAATGTCCAGCGGTGGCTCATTGAGTTTGGCGCGGTCGCGGTTAATATTCTCCAACGCCCATTTAATAATGGTTAGGGTGCGCAAGCCTAAGAAGTCAAACTTCACCAGCCCAGCGGACTCAACATCATCCTTGTCAAACTGTGTGACTAACCCCTCACCGTCTTCATCGCACGAAACTGGCGAAAAATCCGTTAGCTTGGTTGGCGCAATCACCACACCACCGGCATGTTTACCGGTACCGCGGGTAATTCCCTCAAGCTTGAGCGCCATCTCCCAAATTTCTGCAGCCTCTTCGTCCACCGCTAAGAAGTCCCGTAAGGCCTCCTCTGCGGCAAAGGCCTTACCGAGAGTCATGCCAGGCTCAAATGGAATCATTTTCGACAGACGATCAGCCAAGCCATAGGCTTTGCCTTGCACCCGCGCCACATCACGCACTACAGCTTTCGCCGCCATAGTACCAAAGGTAATAATTTGACTGACCGCCTCACGCCCATAACGATCAGCCACATAGTCAATCACGCGATCGCGGCCATCCATGCAGAAGTCCACGTCAAAGTCAGGCATGGAAACCCGCTCAGGGTTCAGGAAGCGCTCAAAAAGCAGGTCGTACAATAAGGGGTCAATGTTAGTAATGTGCAGTACATACGCCACTAAACTACCGGCCCCAGAACCTCGTCCCGGCCCCACTGGTACGCCATTGTTTTTCGCCCAGTGGATAAAGTCCATAACGATCAAGAAGTAACCAGGAAAGCCCATCTGGTTAATAATATTCAACTCAAAGGTGAGGCGATCGTCATACACTTGGCGCTTTGCGGCGTAATCTGGAGTGTCTTTAGGCAAAGTAACCGACAGACGCTCTTCTAAACCTTCAAAAGAGACTTGACTGAGGTACTCACCAATAGTCATGCCCTCAGGCACAGGGAAGTCCGGCAAAAAGTGCGTACCCAATTGCACTTCGATATTACAGCGCTTAGCAATCTCAACGCTGTTGCGTAATGCTTCTGGGATATCGGCAAACAACTCAGCCATTTCTTCTGGCGTTTTTAAATATTGCTGCTCGGAATACACCCGCTGCCGGCGTGGGTCATCTAACGCTCGCCCCTCCCCGATGCACACCCGTGTTTCGTGCGCTTCAAAGTCTTCTTTACGCAAAAAACGCACATCATTGGTTGCAACCACAGGCACACCACTGCGCGCAGCTAACGCCACTGCAGCATGCACATGCTCTTCATCGTTGGGGCGCTCGGTGCGTTGCAGCTCCAAATAAAAGCGATCAGTAAAAACCCCTTGCCAGCTCGCCAGCAATTGCTCAGCTTTAGCTGTTTCACCGGCCAACAGTGCTAAACCAATCTCACCCTCTTTCGCCCCAGATAAAGCAATTAGTCCCGCAGCAAAGCGCACAACCCATTCACGCTGAATAACAACCAAACCATTGTGCTGACCTTGGGTATAGCCCAGTGAAATCAATTCAGTGAGATTGCGGTAACCTTCGGGATTGACGACTAACAAGGTCATGCGCGTTAGCGGGCCATCTTCTTCTGCACTGGCCAGCCAGATATCTGCCCCTGCAATAGGTTTCACTGCGCCCTTTTGCGCTGCTGTGTAAAACTTAACCAAAGAACTCATGTTGTTTTGGTCTGTTACGGCAACCGCGGGCATCCCTACATCACTTACAGCTTTAATCAGCGGCTTGATGCGCACAATGCCATCCACCACTGAAAACTCGCTGTGCACACGTAAATGAACAAATGATGCAGACATGAAGCAACCTTTCTCAAAAATTAAAACGCAAGGCAAATGGGTGAAACAGCTACCGACTTACTGCGTCAAACGCAACAATGCTTCGCGGTATTTATCTGCGGTTTTTTGCGCAACGTCATCAGGAATAACAGGTGCTGGCGGCTCTTTATTCCAACCACTGGCCTCTAGCCAGTCCCGAACAAATTGCTTATCGAAACTTGGTGGATTACTGCCAACCTGATAGCTGTCTGCAGGCCAGAAACGACTTGAGTCAGGTGTTAAAACCTCATCCATCAGCGTTAAAGTACCGTCTTCGTCTAAGCCAAACTCAAACTTAGTATCGGCAATAATAATGCCGCGCGTTGCCGCATACTCAACTGCTGCTTTATACAGTGCAATAGACACATCACGCACCTGCACAGCAAGCTCTTCACCAATGATTTCGATGCACTGGGAAAAACTGATATTTTCATCATGATCACCCACTTCTGCTTTTGTCGATGGGGTAAAAATGGGTTCGGGTAACTGCTGTGCTTCTTGCAAACCCGCTGGCAACTCAATGCCACAGACGGTGCCGCTGCGCTGATACTCTTTCCAGCCAGTACCGACCAAGTAGCCGCGAACAATGGCCTCAATCGCCACTGGCTTCAGGCGCTTAGCAACCACAGCACGGCCTTCCACTAAGGCTAATTCATCAGCACTAACCACATCACGGACTTGATCGCCAGTAAAATGATTCGGCACTAAGTGCGCAAGCTTGCTAAACCAAAAATTAGAAATTTCCGTGAGGATTTTTCCTTTCTCGGGGATTGGATGCTCTAAAATAACATCAAACGCTGAAATGCGGTCGCTTGCGACCATTAACATGCGCTTTGCATCAATTTCATACAGATCACGCACTTTGCCTGAGTAAAGTTTCTTCAAGCTCAGTTGAGGCTGGTTGCTCATTGCAAATTTCCTAAGGTTGGAAACACAGCAGGCGAAATCTAAGTTTCGCCTGCTGTGTTATTGAGGGGCAATGGATTAGTCTAGATTGCTGCGAATCTTCTCTAAAATACGCTCGGTGACCTCAGCCGGCGCCAAGGTATCAAGGTTGCGCTCGACACTGACAAAAACCTGTTGGTTAATAGCCGTCAAACGCACAATGTAACGTTCCGTGCTCGCTGTTTCAGCAGCTTTCTTTTTTGCGCTAAATAAGCGTTTAAAGAAACCTGGCTCATCTTTTTTAGCCTTTTGTGCCAAGTCGATGTAGTACAACCCAGTACTGCGGTTTAAGTCATCCACTTGAATATCAGCGCCACTTAACGCCCGTCCAACACTGGACCAAGCACGATCAAAGGTGGCATCGAGGCGCAGCACTTTAATGCCGTTGCCGCCATCAATTAAGGCCACACGCTTAGGCGTATCGTAGGTTTGGCTGGCTAGCAATGAGAAGGAGTCACCTTTCTCATTGCGCTGGGTCAGGTAATCATTTAACTCGCCAAGTAGCGCTCCGGCCTCAACGCCTGTGGTGCTGTTATCCGTCCAAGCTGCATTAGATGCTGTGGCAGAGCCACGCTGTGCTTGGTCAATAAAGACTTCACTGCTATTGCGTTGCACACCCGGCTCAATACGCACACGAAAACGCGTTTGCTGATTGCCCGTAGCACTGCCCCAAACTTGTCGAGCTAAACTTGGATCAAGCTCGCTAGGTGCTTGCCACTGGGTTACAAACTCGCCTAAATGTGGACGCTCAGCAGCGATTTTAAAGCCATGGTCTTCAAAGAACTGCTGTGCAACTGGCCAAACTTGGGCAGGAATACGCTGTGCAACCACCCAACTGAGCGGACCGCTTTTTTGAATACTGAAGTCTCCAGTAAACGCACTGGCTGGCAAAGGCTGCGGACGCGGCACTGCGCTATTCTCAGCCGACTCGATAGAAGCGATACGGTGCGGAATAGGTAGCAAAGGATCAAGGTGCTTGACCTGCGCATGTTCCGGTGTCTGCATTACAGGTGTTGGACGTGCCTCTAGGTAGTCACCGCCGCGATCACGGAAATAACCCTCTTTACCCCATAACCAACCACATCCCGTCAAGCTGCTAGCAGTGACTGCTAACAAACATATTCCTGCAAATCGCTTCATGCGTTTTAAAACCTCAGATTTAGTTCAAAATGCCGGACTGACGCATGGCCTGGCGTAAAGTGTCGTGGTACTGCTCGCTGAACCAGGTCAATGGCAAGCGGATACCTTGTTGAATCAAGCCCATTTCGCACAGTGCCCACTTAACGGGAATTGGGTTGGCCTCTAAAAATAAGTTTTGATGCAGCGGCATCAACTGATCATTCAAGGCTTTGGCAGTCGCCGCATCACCGGCCATTGCTGCCACACAAAGTTCCTGCATTGCACGTGGAGCGATGTTAGCCGTCACCGAAATATTGCCTTTACCACCAGCTAGCATCAACTCGTAGGCTGTTGCATCATCACCGGAGTAGACATAAAAATCACTCGGTACACGGGCAATAATATCTTTAGCTCGCGCAATATCACCGGTTGCTTCTTTGATACCGACAATATTTTCGATTGCGGCTAAACGCACTACGGTATCAGCTTGCATATCACACACTGTACGCCCAGGGACGTTGTACAGAATCTGTGGAATAGCGACAGCCTCAGCAATGTGTTTAAAGTGTTGGTATAAGCCTTCTTGGGTTGGCTTGTTGTAATAAGGGGTTACCAGCAAGCACGCATCAGCACCTACTTTCTGTGCGTTACGTGTCAAAGCTACTGCTTCACGGGTGCAGTTCGCGCCCGTCCCAGCAATCACCGGAATACGACCATTAGCCTGCTCAACAACACGTCGAATAACTTCCACATGCTCTTCAACATTCAAAGTAGCGGACTCACCTGTAGTACCCACAACAACTAGGGCACTGGTTCCTTCTTGCAGATGAAAATCAACAAGCTTCGTTAATGCTTGCCAATCAAGTGCGCCTTGCGCATCCATGGGCGTGACTATTGCGACCATACTGCCCGAAATCATGCAACCGCTCCTGCCAAAAAATAATAGAAATATACTAGAGCAGTAATGTTACTGATGCCTTTCACCTTGCACAAGCACTGCTCGCGTCTTTGAGCATTCCACTTGCTCTATCTTTTCGTTACTCTAGTGTGCTTAAAGGCGTAAAACACGCTAAAACCAACTGTCTGGAATGCTTAATGTCTGTCTTACCCTTACGTGAACAATATGTACTCATCAGTGCAATGGGCAGTGATCCACTGGAGCTGACCAATGTCATTTGCCGTGCCTGCCAAGAAAACCGCTGCTCTGTTGTCAGCAGCCGTTTAACACGTCATGGACACTACAGCGTACTCATCGTTCAAGCCGGCGGCACCTGGGACGCATTAGCACGCCTAGAAAGCAGTCTGCCAAGTTTGGCTAAGCGCCACAAACTGCAGCTTACACACACTCGCAGTGAGGACGAAGAAACTCGCCCGCAGGCTCTGCCCTATATTGTTTATGTGAGCGCTTTATATCGACCGGATATTCTTGCCGAGTTGTGTCAGTTTTTTGCCGACCATGACATAGGCTTAGAAAACATCACCTACGACACCTTTCAAGCACCACAGACCAATACCACCATGCTCAATGCTACGATTACCGTAACCCTGCTAGCCAGCACTCAAATCAACTGGTTACGCGATCAGTTTTTAGATTTCGCCGACGCCCTCAACTTAGATGCACTCATTGAACCTTGGCGTCCGCAAATACCTTAATCTCGAGGATTTATTATGCTCAACCAACCTGTTACTAACTTCACCGCAGCAGCAACCAGCAATACTGAGGTGGAGTTAAGCGCTTTAGCTGGGCAGCAAATCGTCTTGTACTTTTATCCAAAAGACAATACACCTGGCTGCACCACTGAAAGCCAAGATTTTCGTGACTTACATGATCAGTTTGCCGCCGCCAACACTCTTATTTTTGGTGTTTCTCGGGACAGCATGCGCACCCATGAAAACTTTAAAGCCAAACATGAGTTTCCATTTGAACTGATCAGTGATCCCGAGGAAACACTTTGCAAACAGTTCGACGTTATTAAGTTAAAAAAACTCTACGGCAAAGAGCACCTAGGCATTGAACGTAGTACGTTTTTAATTGATAAAAACGGCGTCTTACGCCACGAATGGCGCAAAGTAAAAGTCAAAGATCACGCCGCGGAAGTTTTGCGTGTCGCCCAAGAGCTAAACGCCGGCAGTTAAAAGCGGACTCAGCACTCTTTACGCAACCAATAAATAAACACAGTCCGCTCAACCTTTTCTTGCAGCAGACTGTGACCGGCCAGCTTCGCAAAAGATCGAAAGTCACGCTGAGAGCCAGCATCCGTAGCCAAGACTTTTAGTACAGCTCCTACAGCCATTTCATTGAGTGCCAACTTGGCCTTCAACAACGGCATTGGACAAGCCAAACCACAGGCATCCAGCTCCACATCATGCGCTATATTTTGCGTACTCATAACACCCCTATTTTAATAACCAAGATTGCCCATGAGCTAAGGTCTACCATGGGCCGACAGTCATTTTACTGGCTGCCCTTGCTCACATACCCTGCGCATTGTAACTTAAGTGCCTGCTTAACCTGCAAAGAGAGTGCTATGACGTTCTTCCGCCCAGCTTTATTGCTGCTAGCTTGCCTGCTCAGCCCCCCTGTACTCGCCAGCGATTTACCCTCGCTGGGCGACTCCAGTTCTGCGATTGTTTCTCCAGAAAAAGAACACCAACTGGGGCGCGCCTGGTTAAGTATTTTACGCGGCCAAGTACGCCAGCTCGAAGACCCACTACTTAAAGACTACGTAGAAAGAAGCGTCTACCGCCTGGCTGAGTCTAGCCAGCTCAATGACCGGCGCCTTGAGTTTATTATTCTCGCCAGCCCGCAGTTGAACGCGTTTGCTGCGCCGGGCGGTATTATTGGTGTAAACGGCGGCCTCCTACTGCACGCACAAACCGAAGCAGAATACGCCTCAGTCATGGCCCACGAATTGGCGCACTTATCACAACGGCACTTTGCCCGCGGCCTAGAAGCGCAAAAGCGTATGCAGGTCCCCATCATGGCAGCAATGCTGGCGGGGATTGTTGCAGCTGCAGCCGGTGGTGGTGACCTTGGTATTGCTGCCATTGCCTCCACCCAAGCTGCTGCCATTCAAGAGCAACGCCGCTTTTCTCGGCAAAATGAGCAAGAGGCCGACCGCATTGGCTTAGTCAATCTGCAGAAAGCCGGTTTTAATCCACGGGCCATGCCTAGCATGTTCGAACGCTTAATGCGTCAATACCGCTACGACCGCATGCCCCCTGAGTTTTTACTGACGCACCCGATCTCTGAATCAAGGATAGCTGACACCCGCAACCGCGCCGAGCAGTATGACGACCAGGGTATTCTCGACAGCCTTTACTACCAGCTGATCCGCGCCCGCGTGCAGCTGACTTTCGAAGACACTTCTGGCTTAGCACTCAAGCGTTTTCGTAGCATGCTCAGTGACGACCCCAGCTCCGACGCCGCTCGCTATGGATTAGTGCTGGCCTTAACCCGCAGCGGTCAACTGGATGAAGCACGCACCAATTTAGATGTTTTGCTGAAAAAATCACCCGACAGTATTATTTATAATCTCGCTGGGGTTGATATAGAACTCAGCAAACGTCAATTTAATCAAGCAAACAAGCGCGTTGATGCTTTACTGCAACGCCACCCAAAAAACTTTCCATTGCTCAGCGCCAAGTATGAAATACAGCTGCGCCAAAAAGATATCGCTGGTGCAGAAAAAACCATTAACCAGCTTCTTAAGTTACGGCCAAACGATCCCGACATTTGGTTTGAAGTAGCTGAAATTCGCGGCTTAGCCAACAACATCATCGGTTTGCATGAGGCCCGCGCAGAGTACTTTGCTCGAGTTGGTGACTACACTCAAGCCATCGAACAACTGGACTACGCCAAACGCCGAGCCAGCAATAACTTCCCGCTGGCTTCGCGCATTGATGCGCGCCAGCAAGTGTTAATCAGCGAAGAGCAAGCAATTAAGAAAATGCTGCAGTGAAGCCTGCACATTTATACTTTAGAAGAGGCCGCCGCAGTCCACTTTAAACAGCGGACTGCGGCAGCAATAGCCTAACCTGCAGCGCTATTACTCATCCGCTTGCGACCCGCTATACGGAGCAAGCAATTGGCGTCGCAACTGCTCTGCTGCAGAAAAATCAGCGCCCTGCTCTGGATTCAGAGATTCAGGATCAAACCGACTAAGACACCCCTCACCTAAGGTTGGCACTGGCTGCACAGTTGCCTGGAGGGCTAGCTGCTGCTGATCTTCATCATTACTCACCTCATCGCCCTCCACGTTCAATTTCTACTTGTGCAATAGTACGCAAACAATTGCAATGCAGCCTGCTGTTACGGCGAATAGCTGCCGAATCAGTCAAACACCACAGTTTTATTATCGTGAATCAACACACGGTCCTGTAAGTGGTAGCGCAAACCTCTCGCTAAGGCCATTTTCTCCACGTCCTTACCATTGCGCACCATATCTTCAACTCGGTCACGGTGGCTCACACGTACCACATCTTGCTCAATAATAGGTCCCGCATCCAGCTCTTCAGTCACATAGTGGCAAGTCGCACCAATGAGTTTAACGCCACGCAAAGCTGCTTGATGGTAAGGCTTAGCACCGACAAACGACGGCAAGAAACTGTGATGGATATTAATCACTCGACCATGATATTTCTGACACAAATCAGGCGGCAGAATCTGCATATAGCGGGCCAACACCACACAATCTGCTTCATGCTCATCAATTAAGCGACTCACCTCAGCAAAGGCTGGCTCCTTATCTTTAGGATCCACTGGCACGTGGAAAAATGGGATTCCGTGCCACTCGACCATACTGCGCAAGTCATCGTGATTAGCAATCACGCAAGGAATCTCACAATCCAGCTCATTGCGATGCCAACGGTGCAGAAGGTCGGCCAAGCAATGCGATTCGCGGCTGGCCATTAATACCACACGCTTTTTAACCGCTGAGTCGGTGACCTGCCAAGTCATGGAGAACTCATTGGCAATGGGAGTAAACGCCTGCTTGAAGCCTTCTAAATCGAATGGCAATGACTCCGCGCGAATTTCATGGCGCATAAAAAACCAACCGCTCTGCTCATCCGAGTGATGGCTTGCTTGATGAATCCAGCCGTTATAGGTCGCTAAAAAGTTACTGACTTTGGCGACAATACCAACCCGGTCAGGGCAAGCAATAATAAGGCGAAACGTGTGCATGCAAAACTCCAACGAAAAAGGATTGTTTATTATTGAAAATAACTGGCCTCATTCTACCGCTCTCCAGCCGCCACGTCAGCAAAGCAATGCTTAAGCTGCACAATGCAGTGCTCCCTAGCACACTCACAAAACTGTGCCGATTGCACTTATATATACTTAGAATCAATTTTCAAATAGAAGCAACATATAAATAAAGAGCAAACTGATTCACTATATAAACCTTGCTCAATATGTGGTTAAAGAAAACAAACCAACCTGATAACAATGGAAAAATATATAAACATGTGCACAAACTCACAATTCACAGCCTCTTACAACTAGTACTCTTTACATATTCAGTGCATGAGCCTATCATTAGCAGCAATTAAGGAATCTCAAGAATAGCTTTGCATAACGATTGAGGCACTGGAGTTTTATAGAGTCTCACTGGTTTACTGGTGACTACGGACACGCTCGACAATCCTTAACCTTGAAATAAACACTTTTAATAGGATTATCTAAAATGTCATTGATTAATGAATTCCGCGAAACTAAAGAGCGCATCAAAGAGCTGGAAAACCGCTTAGCGAACTTATCGCAAGACAGTAACTTACAAAAAGAACTCGAGTTTGAAGAAAAACTGCGCGCACTCATGGCTGAGTACAATAAGTCTCTACGCGATATTACCGTCATTATTGACCCACAAGCGGCAGAGCGCGGTGCTGTTAAAACTAAAACCCGCACCCGCAAACCACGTCAAACTAAGCAGTACAACAACCCACATACTGGCGCAGTGATTGAAACCAAAGGTGGTAATCACAAAATCCTCAAGGAATGGAAAGCCAAATGGGGTGGTGACACTGTTGAATCTTGGGTTACTTTGCTCGACTAACCCTCAGCAACTTTAGTGATATGTTATTAACGCCCTGCTTGCAGGGCGTTTTTACATCTAGATTATATAACCCTGTATGCAGCCTACAGCTGGTAACGCAACTCCACCTCATGAATATAATGACGCCATGCTTGTACAGCAGGGTTTAACTGCTGCTCTGGAGTCAGCTCAGCATACGCCTTAAGGTAATCCGCCATAGTAAGTGGTGCGCCAATGTGCTCACCCGTTAAACGCCCACGGCAAAACAACACCCACTGTTGCAGCTCACTCTCACTCAAAGTATGCGGGTAGTTACGACCGCGATAACGGAACAGTAACTCTGACAAGCGCTCATCATCAAACGGCCAAAGTTCAGGCTGCAACTGTTCAGGCGCAGCATGTCGCACCCCATCACTGAGCTTGCGATCTCGCGGACCTAAAAAACCATTGTAAAGTTGCTGCTCTACGTCTTGCTCTGCAAACCCACGCTGATCCTGATAAACAACCGCTAGTTTGTCCTGCCATTGCTCAGCATGCTCTTTAAGTAGGGCATAATTTGCATGCAACATTCCATGGTCAAAACCCAAGCGCTGATTATCTTCATCACGCAACACCGCCAACGGCGCAACCACGGGGCTTTTATTAATATGAATCAACTTCAGTGGAATTGGCAGCTCACCCTCAGCCAGATCACTGTGACGGGTATAGAGGCGGGCTTTAATCGCTTCCGCATCCAATTCTAACAGTGGCGTGATATCAGCATGCAAGTCACAGACAATCAGCGCATTACGGTTAGCGGGATGCCAAGCCAGCGGCAACACGGGCGCCAAACAATGGCGCTCGGCGGCAAACATACCTGAAACATGCAACACCGGCTGCATTAACCGCAGGCGCTCCAGCACCGCATCTTTACGGCGCAGCGCATATAAATAATCATACAACTTAGGTTGTCGCTCTCGCAGTAAGCGTGCTACCGCAATAGTTGCTCGCACGTCGGCTAAAGCATCATGGGCCTGGCCGTGCTCAATCTGATTCGCTGCGGTAAACTGTTCTAACTTAAAACTAACGCGACCATCCTGCTGCGGCCATTCAATGCCTTCTGGGCGTAGCGCCCAAGTACAACGCAATACATCAATTAAATCCCAGCGACTGTTACCGCCTTGCCACTCTCGAGCATAGGGATCGTAAAAATTGCGGTACAAAGTAGCTCGTGTCATTTCATCATCGAAACGTAAATTATTGTAGCCCGCAGTACAGGTGTTGGGCTGGATCAGTTGCTGATGCAGTTGCTCAATAAAATCCACTTCCAACAAGCCTTGACGCTGCAATGTTTCTGGCCCGATACCTGTGACTAGGCTCGACATCGGGTGCGGTAAAATATCGTGCGCCAGCTGACAATAAATATTCAAAGGTTCGCCGATTTCTTCCAGCTGCTCGTTAGTACGAATACCTGCCACCTGAATCGGGCGATCACTGTGCGCTTGAATTCCTGTGGTTTCAAAGTCATACCAAAATATACTGCCTGTCACTTCTGTTAACTCCTTCACTGCTGATTGAGCTGATCAAAGCTTCAAGCAGTTCACGCTTTTACATCACCTGTCTTGCAGAGCGACGAATGAATGGTTACTGTTCTTGCACAGTCATACTTACTATAGACATTAAACAATATAATGCCGGGTAAGTTTTTATGATTAACGACCCAATATACACTTGGGCACTACTTATTTTTCCCTGCTGGCCTACTATTGAACAATCAAGCACTGACTGGCGCTGTACGCGCCGAGCCTCTTTTAGATACGCAATTGTACCTAGAAACGCCTGAAGGTATTTACCTAGCTTTGCGTCCAGCAGGTTTACCGGTACGCATGTTAGCCTTTACGATTGATTTATTACTGCGCGGTGCTTTACTCGCTCTGGCTGGTGCTGCTTGGCTGTACTTGGGCAAATTTGGCTTGGGCCTCGCTTCAATCAGCGCCTTTATTTTGCTGTGGTGGTACATGGTGTTGTTTGAAGTCCTCAATCAAGGCCGCTCGCCTGGCAAACAACTGCTTGGCCTGCAAGTCATCCACACTGACGGCACCCCTGTTGGTTGGGCCGGATCATTAACCCGTAACTTATTACGGGTCGTTGATCTACTGCCTTTTGCGTACGGCGTGGGCATTCTCAGCATGCTCAATAACGCTCACTTTCAGCGTGTTGGGGATATAGCTGCTGGCACCTTAGTCGTGTATCAAGCACGTACTCATCAACGCGCAGCGCTGCCCGAGGTAACCGCCAGCCCGCTACCATTCCCGTTGAGCCTCAGCGAACAGCAAGCGGTCTTGAGCTTTGCTGAGCGTCACCAACAACTTTCAACACAACGCTCTGAGGAATTGGCCGCTATTATAGCACCGGCATTATCGGTCAGCCCGCCGCAAGCGGTCACACGCTTGCACGCTATTGCCCGCGGTATTTTAGGCCCGTTATGAAGCAAGCTATTTTTGAAAAAAAACACCAAAAAACCTGGCTGGCTTTTGCACAAACAGTACAGGCTTTAAGCTCTGGCAAAGCCCAGCCGAACGAACTGCACAGCTTCATTCAAGACTACCGCCGTATTTGTCAACATTTAGCCCTGGCTAAGCAGCGCGGCTACAGCTATCCACTGCTAGAAAGCCTAGAGCTTTTGGCGCTACAAGGTCATCAACAGTTCTACCGCCATAAAAGCCCTATTTTCGAGCAATTACTGGCCTTGATTGTCATTGAGTTCCCCGCCACCGTACGCCAGCAATGGCGCTATGTTGCGGTCGCAGGCGGGTTGTTTTTTGGCAGCTTGGCTTTGATGGCTCTATTAACTGGGCTTTTCCCTAACTTGATTTATAGCCTATTGAGCCCTGCCCAAGTGGCCAATATGGAGCACATGTATGACCCAGCACAACGCTTAATTGGCCCCATGAGTTTGCGCAACCATCAAGATGACTGGGTCATGTTTGGCTTTTACATTATGAACAATATCGGCATTGCCTTTCAGACCTTCGCCAGCGGTTTAGTGTTTGGCCTTGGCAGTGTTTTTTTCTTACTGTTTAACGGCTTAAATATTGGCGCTATTGCTGGCCATTTAACCCGAGTGGGCTACACAGATACATTTTGGCCTTTCGTGATTGGTCACGGCGCTTTTGAGCTCACCGCAATTGTCTTAGCCGGCGCCGCTGGACTCAAGCTGGGCGCAGCGCTGATTGCGCCTGGCCCTGTAACTCGTGCGACAGCATTACGGCAAGCCGCCGCGGTCAGTGTCAAACTGATTGGCGGAGTGGTTGTTTTTCTGGTTTTAGCAGCTTTTATTGAAGCCTACTGGTCTTCCAGCACAAGCATTGCCAGCTCTGTGAAATACACAGTTGGCGCTGCATTATGGTTGTTGGTCTTGTTCTACTTGTTTGCATCAGGACGCAACCGCTATGCATCTTAATAAAGCACAAGCGGTATTGCGGCCACGCAACCCTTGGGAAGCCATTGATCTTGGGGTGCTACTCGCGCGCCGCCACAGCGCTTTATTAATGGCGACATGGGCCGTTCTCACCTTGCCTTTATTTGCCATTCTCACGGTAATTTTTTGGCAGCAGCCCAGTGTTGCGGTACTGGTTATTTGGTGGCTTAAACCAGCTTTTGAACGTTTGCCTTTATATATTCTATCCAATGCTCTATTCGCTAACACACCGAGCTTGCGTGATAGTTTTAAAGCCTTACCCAAACTACTCAAGCCACAACTACTTGCCAGCTTAACGTGGCGCAGGCTCAGCGTCACCCGTAGCTTTGATTTACCAGTTCTGCAATTAGAAAACTTATCTGGCCCAGCTCGCCAACAACGCTTAGTGACTTTAGGCCGTAATTACACCCGTGCCCCCACCTGGCTCACCATTATTGGTCTGCATATTGAAATGGCCCTCTGGATTAGCCTCTTAGCTTTGCTTTACCTGTTCATTCCAGCGCAGCTACAAACAGACTGGAGCTGGGCAAAACTCTTACAAATCAGTCAAAGCCAATGGTTATGGGCCGAGCATTTAAGCAACTTACTCTATGTTTTAGTGCTGATTATTTGGGAGCCAATATATGTGGCCTGCGGTTTTACCCTGTACCTCAATCGACGCACGGAACTGGAAGCTTGGGATATTGAGTTGGCGCTGCGTAACTTAGCCAAGCGTTTAACCAGTAGCTTAGGGGTTTTTCTCTGCGCCCTGCTGTTGTTACTGCCTTTAAGTGATAACGCTTTCGCACAATCTTTTACACA
Organism: Denitrificimonas caeni; assembly: GCF_027498055.1. Taxonomy (GTDB): domain Bacteria; phylum Pseudomonadota; class Gammaproteobacteria; order Pseudomonadales; family Pseudomonadaceae; genus Denitrificimonas. The sequence goes on along the minus strand of NZ_CP114976.1, from coordinate 1,468,900 downwards.
GGATAATATCAACACACAAAATCAAGAGTTAGGTGTTGAGCAGCCGCGCCTACTCAAGCAAATGCTAAACAGTGAGCAAGCCCAACAAAGCATCAAAGCCACCTTAGACGCACCACCTTTTGAAAACTATAAAACCATTAGCAACTGGCAACTGCGCAAGAGCAAAACCGACACTAAAGATACTCACGAATTTAACGTGCCAGACTGGCTAAAAAACCTCGTAGAGTATTTATCCTTCAGCGTACAGGTGGTTTTATGGAGTACCTTATTGTTGCTCAGTGCTCTGCTGTTATGGCGCTACCGGCAATGGCTCAGCACCTTTGCGCAGAAACTGCGGCCCATTAAAAAAGCAGCGCCACCACCTGTACAAACACTTTTTGGTCTGGAAGTGAATAACCAGAGCCTGCCTGATGACCTGATTGCTAGCGCACAAAGCCTGTGGTCGAGCGATCAGCGTGCAGCTTTAAGCTTACTCTACCGCGGCTTTCTCAATTATTTACTGCAACAACAAACACTGCCTTTAACAGCTGCGCACACTGAAAACGAAGTGCTGGCGATGACTGATGCTCTGGACCCACAACTACAGTTCTATGGCCAACAACTGACCCAATACTGGGTTAATTTAGCCTGGGGCCACCGCTTACCCGCGCACTCGCAATTTGTCCAGCTATGTCAACAATGGCAAGAGTTACAACAGCAGGAGCGCAGCCAATGAAGCGCTCCTATTGGCTGATTGCTGCCCTGATACTAATCTTAGTGGCCTTAGGTTTAGTCTTAAGCAAAGCCCTTACCATCAGCGAAGAGCGTATTGCCCTCGGCGCCAGCCCAGAAGCTCGCAGCAATGCTTACCTCGCCATGGAGTACTTTTTACGGGAGCAAGAAGTCGCGGTCGACACTGCCAATGCCTTAAACCGTTTACCGCCACTGGAGCACGAGCCACACACCTTAATCATTCTTAGCCAAGATGCGCAGCTCATTGATCAGCAGCAAGTCGAGCTTCTAAACTGGGTAGCACAAGGCGGTCACCTAGTGCTGTCCGCGCAACACGAGGCGATAAATAATCAGAGCAGTTCACTACTCAACAATCTTGGCATAAAAAAACAACTCAGCGCCGAGTTAGCCCCTGTAACAGCGCCCAACAATAGTTCTCAAACAGCACAACCCTCTACGCAAAAAGCTGCCAACGCCACTGCACTCACGCGCCTGTACCTTGAAAACGAACAGTCGCCCGCTTACTTTGCTCTCGACACGCAATACCACCTGCAAGACACTGAAAACCGTGCCCATGCATGGGCCAACAGCCAAGCAGCCACGCATTTGCTGCAATTGAGCCACGGCCAAGGACTGATTACCGTACTCAGCGATCTAAAGCTCTGGCAACAGCGTCAGATCGGTCAGTACGACCACGCATGGCTGCTTTGGTATTTGAGTCAAGAAAGCCAAGTCACCCTATTTAATCCGCCACCACAGCAAGGCTTACTCAGTTTACTGTGGCGCTACTACGCCATGGCCTGCGTGCTCTTAGCACTATTACTGCTGCTTGGTGCTTGGTACGCAGCGCCGCGCTTTGCCCCTATAAGTTTAATCGCAGATAACAGTCGGCGACGGCTCACTGAGCACCTGCAAGCCGGTGCGCTATTTAACTTACGCCACCAAGGCCAGCGCAGCCTGCTAATTGCCCTGCAAAAAGACATTAAACAACGTGCACAGCGGCGTTTCCCGGCTTTTTCTGGTTTGCCTGTCGCAGAGCAATGGCAAGTGTTGCAGCAGTTGAGCCGCCAACCTGTATCCTCCATTTCCCAGAGCATGCGCCCGCCGCCCAGTAAAAAGCTTTCGGCCCAGGCCTTTACCCAGCATGTGGCACGTCTTCAACAATTAAGGAATGCATTATGAGTCAAAGCCCTGAAGATCTAGAATTGAATATCGAGGCTGCCAGCGCCACGCCAGAGCAAGAACCAGAAAACTCAGCCAATCCTGAGCAAGAGCCAGCTACTACGACCGAAACCAGCCTGACCCAGCCCAGTAAAGCCGAACAGCAACGCGAACGCGCCAGCCGCCTTATGCAGGCCGTTCGTGATGAATTAGACAAAGCTTTGATTGGCCAAACAGCAGTTGTTGAAGGCGTACTTTGCACTCTAATTGCAGCCGGCCATGTGCTCATTGAAGGGGTCCCGGGTTTAGGTAAAACCCTATTGGTACGTGCTCTAGCCCAATGCTTTAGTGGGCAATTTAGTCGAATCCAATTCACTCCTGATCTCATGCCCAGCGATGTTACCGGTCACGCCATCTACGATCTGGCCAGTGAGCAGTTTAAGTTGCGCAAGGGCCCTGCATTTACCAACTTATTACTGGCCGATGAAATCAACCGCGCACCGGCCAAAACTCAAGCAGCATTATTAGAGGTTATGCAAGAGCGTAGCATCACCTTAGAAGGTCGCTCTCTCGCCGTACCCCAACCATTTATGGTACTGGCAACACAAAACCCCATCGAACAAGAAGGTACTTACCCGCTGCCTGAAGCTGAACTCGACCGCTTTATGGTAAAGCTGCACATTGACTATCCAGCAGAACAAGAAGAACAACGCTTAGTGCGCAGCGTAACCGGTTCTGCCCATGCTGATATGCTCGAACAAACAGCCTTGCGCACCTTACTGCAACCCCGCGATGTCCAAGCCATCCAAAAAATTGCAACAGCCATAGCGGTGGATGATCAAGTGCTCAATTACGCGGTCAATTTAGTGCGCATGACCCGCCAGTGGCCCGGTTTAAGTAGCGGTGCAGGACCACGGGCCTCCATCGACTTAATTCGTTTTGCCCGCGCCCGTGCACTCTTGCATGGCCACGCCTTTGTTACCCCAGACGACATTAAAAGCTCAGCACTCAACGTCTTGCGCCACCGTGTGCACATTTGCGCAGAGTTAGAAATAGAAGGCTTACAAGTTGAGCAGGTCCTGCAACAGCTACTCAATCAGGTTCCAGCGCCACGCCTATGATTATCAAGCCATCTCGCACCTTGCTAATCAGCACTGGCATCTTACTATTCTTCGCCATCAGCTTAGGAACAGCCCATGCCTTGCACGTTAACCTGCCCAGCATAATTGATACAGGGTTCATTGCCCTGGCGCTGGGTATGCTGCTGTTGTCCTTAATCGATGCATGGCGCTTGTCTAAACAAGCGCCGCCCAGTTGTGAGCGGATTTTACCGCATACCCTTTCTTTAGGGCATAACACCAGCGTCAGGTTAAACTTCAGCCATAGCTACCAGCGGCCCATCCAGATTCAATATTTTGATGATCTACCAGATAGCTTTCAATTCCAGCAACTGCCATATCACCTGCAACTGCAACCTAACAAAATCAGCAGCAGCCAATACCAAATTAAACCACTGCAACGCGGACGCTTTACCATTGCCGGTTGTGCAGTGCGCTTACCCAGTCCCTGGCACCTCTGGACTGCACAGCATTTTTTAGCACAACCAAGCACCCTGCGGGTATTTCCAGACTTTAGTCGTATGCAAAGCGGGCAGTTACAAGCCAATGAGCGCTGGCTCAATCAGTTGGGCGTACAACAGCAGCAGCGGCGCGGCACTGGCCTTGAGTTTCATCAGCTGCGTGAGTTTCGCATTGATGACAGCATCAAACACATTGACTGGAAAGCCACAGCACGAAAACGTCTGCCCATTGTGCGTGAATATCAAGATGAGCGCGACCAGCAGATCATTTTTTTATTGGACTGCGGACGCACTATGCGCAGCCAAGATAGCGACTTGAGTCACCTCGATCACGCTTTAAATGCATGCTTGCTCCTCGCTTATAGCGCCTTACGTCAAGGTGATGCGGTTGGCATACACACCTTTGCTGGCCCAAGCTGTGTTCTTGCCCCACGTAAAGGACAGGGGCAAATCTCTGTGCTATTGAATGCACTCTACGATATCCAAGCCAGCCAACAAAGTGCGGATTACAGTGCCGCAGTTAAGCAATTATTGTTACAACAAAAGCGTCGAGCCCTGGTGATTGTTATTAGTAACATTGCTGATGAAGTGGATAGCGATTTACTCGCCGCCATGGCGCAACTTAAAAAACACCATCGCACTCTCTTAGTGAGCTTACGTGAAGAGGTTTTAGATACCCTGCGTGAGCAGCCCGTACACAGCTACCAGCAAGCCTTAGAGTACTGTGGCGGTATAGACTACTTGCAAACTCGGCAGCACAATCAACGCAAGTTAGTCAGTCAAGGCGTTGATTTTATTGACGTACGCCCCAGCCAGCTCACGACCAAGCTGCTCAGTTACTATCTCAGCCTAAAAAAAGCAGGGCAGGCTTAAATAATTTAATCAGCACGCCATTAAGACAGCGCAGTCCAGTGTTGTTTAAAGATAAACAGCAGTCATTAAACCCAGCAAAACAGCTATACTCATTAAGAATGATTTTATCTAAAACACGCTTCAGCAAGTTTCAAACCCTTGAAGTTGTCATGTTTACTCTTGCTTAAACGTGTTTGCTACCTATTGCATAAGGAGCTTTACATGGAATTGCATCAACTCTTAGTGGTGATTGATCCTACCTCAGGTGACTCTCAACCCTCACTTGAGCGCGCTGCTTGGCTCGCCAAACGCTCAAACTCCGCCATTGAATTATTACTCTGCGAATACAACTCGGCACTCGATGGCGGCTATTTCTTTGATGGCCCAGCACAAAAAAAGGCCCGCGACTCCTTGCTGCAAAACCGCACCAAGTGGTTAGAAAAGTTGGCGCAGCCACTGCGTGATAACGGTATTACCGTGACCACAGAAGCGCGTTGGGGCAAACCTTTGCACACAATGATTTTGCAACGCATCAGTGAGCTTAAGCCTGACATGGTGCTGCGTGATGCCACCACACATAATTTATTACAGCGCCTGTTTTTCAATAACACCTCTTGGCAACTGATCCGCCAATGCCCAGTACCTTTATGGCTGGTGCGTGAAGGCGAATGGAAAGGTGAGCGTATCTGTGCCGCAGTTGACCCAGTCCACAGCGCCGACACTGAAGCCCTACTGGACCACAAGCTGGTTAAATCCACTCTCTACTTAGCGCAGACTTTAGACATGCAGGCTGACTATATGCACAGCTATGCACCACTGCCACGGACCATGGTATTTGATTCCGAGTTAGTTGCCGCTTACGACCAATACGCAGAGCGCAGCGCTAAGCAACACCGTGATGCCTTTGAAAAACTTATGGTTAATTATCCCGTAGAAAAAGCCAACCGGCACTTACTCGAAGGCTTCCCAGAAGAAGTTATTCCAAGCTTTGTCGAGGAGCGCGGCGTAGATTTATTAGTAATGGGGGCGATTTCCCGCAGCAACTTAGAGAACGCGCTAATCGGTAACACCGCAGAGCGTGTTCTGGAAGCGGTGCAAACGGATTTACTGGTAATCAAGCCTACACGCCCACAGCCATAATCCAACCGACCGCCTGCTCTATCGCCTTGAGAGAGCAGGCTTTTTGCTTTGTCTTGACTTACCTTGAACAGGAGCCACAGCATGCCTACAACTTTGCGCCGTACTAAAATCGTTGCCACCATTGGTCCAGCCAGTAGTTCAGCAGAAGTCCTTGAACAGCTTATCCTAGCGGGCATGGATGTAGCGCGCTTAAACTTCTCCCACGGCAATGCCGAAGAACACCGCGCCCGCGCCTTACTTATTCGTGAAATTGCTGCCCGCCTCAATCGCCATGTGGCGCTACTGGGCGACTTGCAAGGCCCGAAAATCCGTATTGCCCGCTTTACTAATAAGCAAATTGAACTGCAAAACGGTGATACTTTTCGCCTTTCCATTACTCACCCGCGTGACGCAGGGAATCAGGCCGTTGTAGGTATTGATTACCCAGACTTAGTTACCGACTGCAGTGTCGGCGACGACTTACTGCTCGATGATGGCCGCATCGTCATGCAAGTCACTGCGGTAACCGCTGATGCTTTAGATTGCCGCGTGATTATTGGTGGGCAGCTCTCGGACAATAAAGGTATTAACCGTCGCGGCGGTGGTTTAACTGCGCCAGCACTTACCGAAAAAGACAAAATTGATATCCGCTTAGCTGCTGAGTTGGACTTAGATTACTTAGCCGTTTCTTTCCCGCGCGATGCCGCCGATATGAATTTGGCTCGCCGTTTATGTGCAGAAGCAAACTGCCAAGCTTGGCTCGTCGCAAAAATTGAACGCGCCGAAGCGGTCATGAATGATGATGCGCTCAACGGTTTGATCAGCGCCAGCGATGCAGTGATGGTCGCGCGCGGTGATTTAGCCGTCGAAATTGGCGATGCGGAACTGGTTGGTATTCAAAAGAAAATTATTGCTGCGGCGCGCAAGCAAAATAAAGCGGTGATCACCGCCACGCAAATGATGGAATCCATGATTCACAGCCCCATGCCAACCCGTGCAGAAGTGTCCGATGTGGCCAATGCCGCCTTAGACTACACCGATGCGGTGATGCTCTCGGCAGAAACTGCAGCCGGTGAATACCCAGTGCAAGCGGTCGCCGCAATGGCACGGGTGTGCTTAGGTGCTGAAAAAAACCCAATCATGCGCCGTTCTGCTCACCGTATTGGCCAACAGTTTGAACGCTGGGATGAAAGCATTGCTTTAGCAGCAATGTACACTGCGAACCACTTTCCCGGAGTCAAAGCCATTATTGCCTTGACCGAAAGCGGCTACACACCACTGGTGATGTCGCGGATTCGCTCATCGATGCCTATTTACGCCTTTGCCCCATCACGGCAAACTCAGGCTCGAGTGGCGTTATTTAGAGGCGTATACACAGTGCCTTTTGATCCAACCGACTCATTTAGCACCTCAGTCAGCCAAGCTGCGGTTGAAGAGTTGGTCAAACGCGGGATTGTCGCTGAAGGCGACTGGGTGATTCTCACCAAAGGTGACAGTTACCATACGGTCGGCGGTACCAACACCATGAAGCTGTTACATGTGGGCCATATTGCCGCTTAAACTGAAACTGCCTGTCCGGCCAATACTGCACGCGACTTAGCAGCGCTGGCCGGACAGGCAGGCTCAGCTAGAAAACAATGCCCAGCGCAGCGATCATTTGCCGCAAAGCAGCCGTTGGTTGACTCAGCTGCACCTGTAAGTCGGGGATCTCACGGCGCACAGGGTAATTTTTGCGCACCAAATCAAAAGCAGCGCGGCGCATCTGGGCATCACCCTGTAAACTTAAGCGAAATGCGGCATCATCAGCGCGTGGGTCATACACTGCGCGGCACAATACCGCTAAAGCCTCTGCCACAGAGGTGTCCCCAGAAAACAACAGCGCCTGCAAGGTTTGCTCTGGAAAGCACATAGCAGTTTGCGGCGGTGTCGAAAAGTACTCGCAAAATGCTTGATAAATTTGCTCAGTGCCACGAATTTTGCCGTCTAAGCTATAGCCAGCAATATGCGCTGTAGCAATATCACAGCGCTGTGCCAACTCCACGTCCACCAGTGGCTCACCCTCCCACACATCCAACACTGCACGAACATCTGGACGCTGCTGTAAAAAATGCTTTAAGGCTTGGTTGTCGATCACTGCACCACGACTGGCATTGAGCAGCCAACTGCCCTGCTGTAAAACCTGCAATTGTGCGGCACCCATTAAGTGCTGGGTTGGGTGCTCGCCCTGCTGAGTTAAAGGCGTGTGCAAGCTGATTACATCACAGCGCTGTAGCAGTGTCGCCAAGTCCACATAGTCACCACCTTCAGCTTGCTGCCGCGGCGGATCACAGACTAAGACCTGCCAACCCAAACCCCGCAAGACCTGCACTAACCGCTCCCCTACTTGCCCCGCCCCAACCACACCGAAACAGCGCTGCGCCAATTCAACACCATCGCGCTCGGCTAAAGTGAGTAAAGCGCCGAGGATATAATCCACCACACCACGGGCATTACAACCGGGAGCACTGGCCCAACCAATATTTTCTTGACGCAGATAGTCCACGTCCAAATGATCGGTACCAATGGTGCAAGTGCCCACAAACTTTACCTGTGAGCCGGCCAGCAAAGCTTGGTCCACCTGCGTGACCGAGCGTACCAAGAGCACATCAGCATCGCCGAGCACGGCTCGATCTAAACTACGTCCGGCAACGCGACGCAATTGCCCGTGACGGGCAAAGACCTCAAGCATAGGTATATTTTCATCTGCCAATATCTGCACCAGCCCACCCTCTTTAATGTTTTTAAAACTATAACGCAGCCCTGCCGGGTAATGATAGCTACCTAACGATCAACACAACATAGTAAACTAGCGGCACAGCACAAGTGCGTAACAGCAACTACTGTAAATCTGCAATTAATACTCCCGCACTGCGCAGCGTAATTGCTGTATAGGCTATATTTTTAGGCTGCTTGTCTATGTCTACTGTTTCCCGCTATCAACGTGTCACCATTGAATGGCGCGCGCTCCTTAAATTGGCCGTCCCTATTATTATTGGCCAGCTGGCCAATACCGCCATGGGTTTTGTCGATACTGTCATGGCTGGACGTGTCAGCCCTAATGATCTAGCTGCAGTGGCGTTGGGTAACTCCATTTGGGTGCCTATTTTTTTATTAATGAGCGGCATTTTAATTGCCACTACCGCCAAAGTGTCCTATGCCTTTGGCCGTGGTGCTGAGTTAGAGATGGGCTACTTAGTCCGTCAAGCTTTGTGGCTCGGTTTTGCCCTTGGTTGTGGCCTGGGCGTACTGCTCTGGAATGCCCGACCCGTCATGGAAATGATGGGCGTTGACCCTATTTTAATCACCCCCGCCATGGGTTACCTACAGGCAGTGGCCTGCGGTTTCCCTGCAGTGGCGGTGTACTTAGTGTTTCGCTGTTATAGCGACGCCTTGGGTCTGACTCGCCCGAGTATGGTCGTGGGTATCTTAGGTTTACTGCTCAATATTCCGCTGAACTACATTTTCATTAATGGTCACTTTGGCGTACCGGCCATGGGCGGTGTCGGTTGCGGCTGGGCCACCGGCTTGGTGATGGTATTTATGATGCTGGCCATGTTTGTTTGGATACGTTGGGCGCCCTACTATAAATCCAGTCAAATCTTCTCGCGCTGGCAATGGCCAGAGTGGTCTGCACAAAAAAGCTTACTGGCACTGGGTATACCTATCGGTATTTCAATTTTTGCCGAAGCCAGCTTATTTTCTGTTATTGCTCTATTAATTGGCGGGCTTGGCGCTAACGTGGTGGCCGGACACCAAATTGCTCTTAACTTTAGCGGTCTAGTGTTTATGATCCCCTACTCCCTAGCGATGGCCACCACTGTTCGCGTTGGCCAAGCACTGGGCGCTAATCGACCACGGGATGCTCGCTTTTCTGCCGGCGTGGCCATGGCAACCGGCTTAATATGCGCCTGCATTTCCGCCAGCTTTATGTTTATATTTCGCGATTATATCGCCCGCATCTACACCCTAGATGCGGCAGTGTTAGCGGTGGCCACCTCGCTGATCATTTACTCAGCTATTTTCCAATTTTCAGATGCCATTCAAGTCACTGCCGCCGGAGCCTTGCGCGGCTATCAGGACACCCGCATCACTATGCTCATCACTTTGTTTTCTTACTGGGGTGTTGGTTTACCAATTGGCTATATGCTTGGACTCACAGAGCAGCTTGGCTTAGCCCAAGGCCCAGCTGGATTATGGCAAGGCTTAATTGTCGGTCTCAGTTGTGCAGCGCTACTGCTTGGTTTGCGCCTACACAAGATAGCCCGCAAGCAGATTTATGCCGCTGACTAAATAGCAGCCGATGCAACACATCCAAGCAGCCATAGCGAGTGCAACACGCTAGCGGATGCAGAATAAAACTCTCCAGCCCTTGGCGCTTTAAGCAATTAAATGCCTACCAAACACCTCAATCACTGCGCAAAGCTAGAGCCGGCGCGGCTTTGCGCAAACAATCCACAACACCTGTGGATAACTCTGTGAGTAACATGCTGACAGATGCTCTGAGTGACCAAGTTACGGGGCTTTGCGACAAACTGCTGTTTTTTCCATCAATTATTAAAACCCTTTAAAATCAATAACTTACAAAGTCAAGAGGTAAACATATTGGCTTTCACAGCATTCACTTGGGCGACTTATAAAACACCTGTATGAATGTGCACAACTTATTTGGCGCCTAACAAATTCAAAGTAAATATCAAGGGTATAAGTGCAGTTTTATTATTATTTTTTGCAGCTTTGAGGGTTGACAAGCGCTGTAGCACCTAGCAACCCCTCTTTGCTTGTTTAATGCTTGCTCACCTGCATCCACTCAGGCGTTGCACTGTAAGCTTGCCATTCAGGACGGTACATCGACTCCACTTGCGCCGGCGGCACCACATAACGCCCTGGGGTCACCGCCCGTGCTAAATACAACAGATGCTTCACTTGTCGTGCCGGCACTGCCAGCGCAGCCACATAGCGGTCATCACGGTATTCTTGATGGACGATATCGGCATTTTGCATGGCTTGCTGCCAATCGCGTAAAGCACTGCTGGCTTCAGTTAAACTGGCCGAACTTTGCGCAAGGTTTTGATTTTCAAGCTCTAAACCGGCAGGCAGTAAATCCACCACCAAGGCATCTGGCACAGTTTCTGTCGCACGCACGGCTAAGTGCACCACAACTAAATCACCGCTGCGCAGCGTATTGATATTTAACAGCTGGCCTTTAGTGTCCAAGTACTGACGCTCAATACTGAGTACATGACCACCGGCTGCTGGTGCTTGGCTTGGGTAACCACTGAGTTGTAAACGCTGGTACAGGTCTTTGCTGTTGGCGGTGCTAAGGGTCAGGCCTTGTTGCAACTGCTGCTCAGCCAAGAGTAACTGACTGTGCTGAGCCGACAGTGAGATGCTTTGCTCACCCGACTGCAACTGCGCTTGCCAGCTGCTATCAGCTGTACGCAACTGCGCGCGCGCCGCCATAAACAGCGCATTGCGCTCCTGTGTTGATAACCAGCTACGAGTGTTTAGGCTATCTGCCAAAGCAAACATCCGCTTAACCTGCTCAGACTCAGCTAAATCATGCTCTTGCAGCAAGGCTAAGATTTGCGCCTGATCACGCAATTCACTGCCGTAATCCGCCATATACAGCTCATCGCTGCGCTGTACACTTAACCCTGCATGCAAGGCTTGCTCAGCTTTTGGCGCGTCGCCCATCCACTGTAACGCTAAGGCCAAATGCACTAAAGGCAAGCCCGAACGCGCATCCTGACGACGCTCAAACAGACTGCGTAAAGCGCCTAAAGGTGCATTTTTATCGCGCGCCAAGACAAAGCCTGCATAAGCTTGTACAGCAAAACGAGTGCTTTCTGGCGCTTGCGTGTAATCACTGTCAATTAAGTAGCCTTCTTGCAGGTAACGCAGCAAACGCTCTTGCGCAGATTTCAACGCAGCTGGCGGTACGGCAAAGCCTTGCTCACGGGCGCGCAACAAAAAGTCAGTGACATAGACTGTCGGCCAGTACTGCTCGGAGCCTTCAGCATTCCACATGGCAAAACTGCCGTTGTAGCGCTGCATCGCTAATAAGCGCTCAATGCCTAACTCAATTTGCTGACGGCGATGCTCTGGCGTATCGCTGCTGACCCGCACACCATCAAGCTGCGCATCATTGATGTACAAAGAGGCCAACAAACCACTGGTAGTTTGCTCTGAACAGCCATAAGGATAGGCATCTAAGGCGCGCAGATGTTCAGCAATATTGAGCGGTGGACGACTCGACACGCTCAGCAGCGCTTCCAGACCACCGCGCTGATAGCCCGCTAAAGCTTCTGGCGGCAACTGCCACTCTTGCTCAGCGTTGATCACCGCTTGATAACTGCGACTTTGCGCGGGATAGGCTGGGCGCACACCCAGAGTCCAACTGCGGGTTAACGGCGCTAAGGTTTCATCCGGCAACTGCATGCCATCCACCTGCAGGCGCAATTCACCAACGCCATAACCCGGTAAGGCACTGATCGGCAGATCAAGGATTTTGCGCTCTTTAGCCGCCAACTGCACTTGCAGAGGCTCAGCGTAATTAGCCAGCGCCAGCAAACCATTGCTACTCAGTTGCACTGCTACGGTTTGCGCCTGATCGGTCAGGTTGTGTAAGTCCAATGCCACTTGACTGTGATCACCTCCGGCTAAAAAGCGTGGTGCCGACAGCTCAGCCACTAAAGGTGCGGCCACCTCAATAGGTTGCTCAGCCATACCAAACTGATTATCTGTCCACGCTTGCGCGGTTAAACGTAAACGGCCATTGAAGTCGGGGATAGCCAAAGTGATTTCTGCTTCACCTTGCGCATCCAGGGTCACCGCCTGACTTTGCAGCGCGACAATATTCACATTGGTTTGTGGGCGCTTACCGCCAGCAGCTAAATCCGCATCACCACCAAACAGCATACGGGCTAAACGACCATTACCTGCTTCAATCAATTGCCCATACACATCAAACTGATCAACGCTGTAGCCTTTGCGGGCAAAAAACTCGGCAAAAGGATCCGGCGCAGCAAAGTTGGTGATGTTTAAAATCCCCACATCCACCGCCGACAACAGCGCCTGCACGGGTTGCCCAGCAGGTTGTCCATCAGCCGCTTGCGCTTTGAGTTTAACGGTCAAAGGTTGACCCGGACGCATCCGCTCTGGCGCTTGCAAGGTCAGCGCTAACTGCCGATCGGTGCGCTGCAAAGGTAAATGCAGTAAGCCCACGGCACGTTTGGGCGTAATTTGCGCTTGGCGCTCACCGGGGCGCACCACCAGTGCACTGATGTATAAATCATGGCGCAACCAATCATTAGCAATAGGGATATCTACCGTAGCGCCTTCTTTCGGCACATTCAGTGGCTGCCACCAGAGCGGTCCTGCAGCGGACTCAACCAATAAATAACCACTACCCGCCGCCGGAGCATTGATGGTGACGCGCGCGGTCTCGCCATTGGCGTAAGCCGGTTTATCCAGCGCTAACTTGACCTGATCAGGGCGCACAGCGCCACCTGAGGCATTATCTTGCTGCGCGTAGCCGGCCCAAAAACCCAAGCTACTGACCATTTTAGTGCGCGGATCTTCTACCTCAACACGGTAAGGTCCCCATTGCACCGGGAAGCTCACTTTAGCGCTAGTGCCCGCTTCGATATTGACCGTTTGCTCACTGACCGTCAGCAGCTTTTTATTATAGTTATTGCTCCAACCACTGCTATCAGAATAATTCCAATAGTAATCACGACGCTCGCGAATCAAACGCACTTTTAGTTGCTCAGCAGCCAACTTATCACCTTGTGGATTAGTCAGGACCAGCTCAAATTCTGGCTGGCTGTCGGCATCCACTTCTTCACCTTGAAAAATACCACGAATACCTGGCAACTCAGGCGCTGGCCACACCGCTTGCACAACACGGCGCGTGACTGGACGGCCGGCGGACTCCAAAATACTGGCCTGTACAATCAAATTCAGTGGTGATTTGCTCTCTGGCCATTGGCTGTCAATTTTGATTTGGGCGTGACCCTCTTCATCAAGGACCAGTTCATCCAAATCAATTTCTTGTTTAAGCGCTTCATCATCGCTGACCACCCCAAACTGAAAGCCTGGCAAACTGCTGACCGCTTCGCGCAAAGGCCGTACATACAGTTGACCGGTGATGCGATTACCCGCAGCCGGTGCGCCATATAAATAACGACCCTCCACCGCCACTTGCAATGCAGCTTGCGGTTTAATCGGCGCAGGCTCGGCGTGTAATTCAAGGGCCAAACGCTCAGGCAAGAAGTCTTCGACTAAAATGTCGTAGACCTGCTTAATACCACCGCCTAAGTCGAGCAATAACTGCCAACGACCCGTCGGCGCATTGGCACCAATCGGCAGCTGGTATTGATACAAACCTTTGTCATCCGCCTGCCACACAAACTCACGACTGATTTGTTGGTCAGGACGGCGCACTTCAACTTTAATCGGTTGCGCCGCGACCTGCTGGCCGTCGGCATCACGCAACAAACCATTGAGCAGAACAGTTTCACCGGGACGGTAGAGATCACGTGGACCAAAGACAAAAAACTGCAACGCCTGCCCGACAGGCCCGGCAATAGAAAACTCAGCCAAATCTAGACTGGCACTGTTTAAATGTAAAAAGCTGGTGTGCTGACCATGCTGAGCGAGCAAAAGATTAGCTTTATCGGTAATCGGCAACTGCGCATGGCCTTGCTTATCCGTTTTACCCGTGGCTAAGACTTGCCCTTTCTTATCTAAAACTTGCAGTTCAATGGCTTCCAAGGGCAAGCCATTGGAAAGGGCTTGCGCAAACACATCCAATTGCTGCTGAAAACGATGCGCAGACACGGCAATATCACTGACCGAAAACACTGTGGCCGGCTGTGAATAATTATAGCTACCGGCTTCGCGCATTACCGCAAGATAAACGCCCGCCTCGTTCAGCGCTTTAATCGGTTTAATCGGCAGCTGTAGCGTTTCACGGGTATTGAGCGCAGGCTTTAATTCAAAGCGCGCCGTGTGCGCAAGCTCTGCTAAGGTCAGTAATGCTTGCGCCTGCCACAACTCCAAGCTTTGATTTCGTCCCCATTGCGCTAAAAACTCAGGCAAGGCCGCGGGTTTAATACGGAAAAACTCAACATCCACATGCTCAACATTGAGCGCCAGCACCGGCAAGCCTTGGCTGAACTCAGCCGGCAATAACGAGCCGCGACTGGCAAAGCCCACAGAAGGTTGCAAATCTCGGGTTTTAAGTTTGGCACTGAAATCTTGGCTTAGCTGGGTCTGGTTAAAGGCGAGCAAGCCCTTATCAACACTGATGATTAGGTTGCGCTGCGGTGGAATATGGCGCAAGCGTAACTCTAATAAGTCCTCACTCAATTCCCAAGCACCATCGAGCTTGCCACTTTTACTGTCAACAGCATGGATTTTTTGGGCAAAGTTTTGTCCTTCTTGCAGTGGCACAGAGAAGGTTAAGCTCAAGACGCTCGCACCGTTTTCTTCAAGCTCAGACACATCTAAAACCTGCAGTACTTGATCTTTATACTGCAGCGCTAAGACGGCGGGATCTTGCACTACTGCGCTGCTGGTAGTTTGAGCGCTGTTGGCGACTGGTGGCGCTGCTTGAGTGCTCTCCTGCTCACTTGAATCACAGGCGGCCAGTATTAAAACCATCAGCATACCCAGAAGTCCATTGCGCCACATAAGCTGCTCCAACCTAAAAAAATAATATTCAGCCGCTACTATAAACGACAGCGCGCTACTGCGCCCACGCATGCGTCGACAAAGTGCAAAGAAATATTCACTGCAAAGCCAGTTATGCACAGAGCCTGTGGATAACTGTGTGCATAATGTGTACATCAACTGCGCAAACGTGCTCTAGGCTATCTTCTACGGCAGCTGGTTATTTTTCAGTCAATTAAAATTATTGTTTTGATTCAACCACTTGCAGAAAAATAGTGCTGATACATACCCTGAGAAAACAAGTTTTTGCCGAGGGTTAGAGTATTTGTAAATTGTGCACAAGTATTCGCGGGCCAACGCAGGCAGTAAGTTCTGATTGAAAGACTGATAGAGCTTGCTAGAATGCGCCAATGATCTGACAAGGCATCCTATAAAACGATTTAATTTACGCCATGAGATTTTCATTGCAACTGGTTGAGTCTGCCCAGAATGGCATAGTGGTGGCTGAATAATAGGGTGATGACACCATTTTGGTGTACGTTAACCCAGCTTTTGAACGCCTAACCGGCTACAGCGCTGACGAGATTTTATATCAGGATTGCCGTTTCCTGCAGAGCCTGCGCTATTGCAGCTCCAATCTGCTGTGCAGATTCTCACGTACTGCAGAGCAACAGGCCATAACAAAACAGGCGCAGTCTCGGAAAAGATCTGCGCCTGTTGACGGCTCAGCAAATGCTGCTTACCACATTAAATCATCAGGAATCTGATAGGCTGCATAAGGATCATCCTCTTGCTCAACCTCGGCACTGACCACATTGAGCAAAACAATACGGCGCTCATCACGCTCTTGAATTTTCAGCGCGGCTTCGCGAGGAATAATTTCATAGCCACCACCGTGCTTCACAATGGCTAAACTGCCGCTACTAAGCTTATTGCGCACCATGTCATTGACCGCAATGCGTTTAACTTTTTTATGATCAACAAAGTTATAATAATCTTCAGTATCCAGCTTAGGTAAGCGCGAAGTTTCAATCAGTTGGCGTATTTGTGCAACTTGCGCCTTACGCTCAACCTTCTCTTGTTGTTGACGGTTAAGCTCTTGGTCACGCTTTTGTTTTTCCGCCATCGCTTTTAAAGCAGCTTGGCGTTGTGTTTCATCGACTTCAACCGCACCCTTTTTTTCTAGGCGCTGCTGCCTTTTCTGTTCTTTAGTGGCTTGCTTAACTTGTTTTTCATTGACCAGCCCGGCTTTAAGCATCTGATCGCGCAAAGATAAACTCATGTGATCCTAAACCCATCTTTAATAATTGATAAAAACACTGCACTCTAGGCCGCTAATCATAAGCCTTGGCCTAAGGCCTGTTTAGCTAAGTTCCAAAAAGCATCCAACTGTTGCTCTGTGCAATCACCAAGTGCCATGCCTTGTGCTTGAGCTTGCTGCTCAACATGCTGAAAACGCTGGGCAAACTTGTTAGTTGCGGCGCGCAATGCTGTTTCTGGGTTGGCTTGTACATGCCGTGCAACATTGACTGTGGCAAATAACAGATCCCCCAGCTCATCACCAATAGCGGCCTGCTCACCACTGGCAATGGCATCACGCAGCTCTTGTAACTCCTCATCAACTTTAGCCAAAACTGGGGCTAAGCTGCTCCAGTCAAAGCCAACATTCGCAGCGCGCTGTTGAGTTTTTAGCGCGCGACTCAGTGCCGGCAAACTCAAAGGAATATCGTCCAAAGCACTCAATGCTTGCTCAGGCTGGGCCTGCTCGGCACGCTCTTGCTGCTTAATTTCTTCCCAGCGCTCTTTAACCTGGGTTGTAGCAACCGCCTCTGCTGGCGTGCTGTCATAGAGATTGCCACTGGGAAACACATGTGGATGACGGCGCAGCAGCTTCTCAGTAATACTGTTCACCACTGTGGTGAAATCAAACAACTGTTGCTCATGGCCCAACTGACTGTAATACACCACTTGAAATAATAAGTCGCCGAGCTCGCTGGGCAGGTGAGCAAAATCCTCACGCTCAATGGCATCAGCAACCTCGTAGGCTTCTTCTAAAGTGTGCGCAACAATGCTGGCAAAATCTTGTTGCAGATCCCACGGACAACCATTCTCAGGATCGCGTAAGCGTGCCATCAAATAAAGCAAATCAGACAACTGATAGTGCTTGGCAGCCCTCATTCTTGAACCTCCACAGCTGGCTCTAAATCCTCGAACTGGGTGGCATGTAAACGGCTGTAATAACCATTTTGCGCTAACAGTTCTTGATGATTACCGCGCTCAACAATGCGCCCCTGATCCATCACTAAAATCAGATCAGCCTTTTCAATAGTGGATAAGCGGTGGGCAATCACTAAGGTAGTACGGCCTTGTACAGCATGGTCTAACGCTGCCTGAATATGACGCTCAGATTCAGTGTCTAAAGCAGAAGTTGCCTCATCGAGAATCAATAAAGGAGCATTTTTCAATAACGCTCGGGCAATGGCTAAACGCTGCCGTTGACCGCCTGATAACAACACCCCATTTTCACCCACTAGAGTTTCGTAAGCTTGCGGCATACGTTCAATAAACTCGGCGGCATAGGCGGCCTCTGCAGCAGCTTTAATTTCATCTAAAGAAGCATCGGCAAGATCGCCATAAGCAATATTTTTTGCCACAGTGTCATTAAACAATGACACCTGCTGGGTCACCAAAGCCATATGGCGGCGCAAGTTTGCTAAAGTAAAGTCCTGTACTTCAACCCCGTCCAGCAATATCTGTCCCTGTTGATGCCCATAAAAACGCGGGATCAAGTTGGCTAAGGTGGATTTGCCACTGCCAGAGCGTCCAACTAACGCAATCATCTGACCTTTCTCAGCGACAAAGCTGATGTCTTGCAAAACCGGACGGTCTGTACCTGGATACATAAAGGATAAGTTGCGCACTTCTAAGTGGCCACCCACCTGATCCATTTCAACCGTGCCTTGATCACTTTCTGGCTCTTCATCGAGCTGCTCAAAGATGCTTTCCGCACCAGCCACACCTTTTTGAATCGTTGAGCTAACTTCGGACAACTGACGAATCGGCTTAGGCAACAAACCCGCCAAAGTAATATAAGCCACCAAGTCACCTGGCGATGAATCGCCACGCAAGAGCAGAACTAAAAATAGCAGCACAGCCATGGCTGAATAAATCACTAGCTGCAAGGAAGGCGTATACACCGCGTTAGTTTTAATCATGCGCAATTGTTTTTCAGTGTTACTCAGGCTCGACTCTAAGAAGCGCTTGCGCTCATATGGCTCACCACCAAAACTGCGCACTACGCGATAGCTCTGAATAGTTTCCGAAGCCACGTGCGTCACGTCACCCATAGCCACCTGGATTTTTTTGCTTTGTTTGCGGAACTTTTTACTGGCACTGCTCACCATTAAGGCAATGACTGGTAAAATAGCCACCATCACCAGCGTGAGTTTCCAGTTCATCCACAGCAGGGTACAAAACAAAAACACTACGGTCATGCCCTCTCGGACAATCACTTTAATGGCATCCGTTGCCGCACCCGTCACCATGGTGACGTTATAGGTAATCCGTGAAATCAAATGCCCAGAATTGTGGTTATCAAAATAGCGATTGGGCAAAACCAGCAAGTTATTAAACAGTTGCACGCGCAAGTCATGCACTAAGCCTAAAGACACTTTAGCCAGATAAAAATTACCTAAAAAAGAGCCGATTCCCTGCCACAAAGCGATAACAACGATTAATAGAGGCACAGCCTCTACCAAGCGCACATCAGCCAACCAGGGCACCTTGGGAAATAACACCGCATCAGGATTGGCTAGGCCATCAACAAAGTACTTCAGCACATAGCCGAGCATTGGCGAGGTTGAAGCAAAAATCAGGAAACCAATAATACTGATAATAAACATACCAATATAAGGTCTGATGTAACCCAGCAAGCGAAAATATATTTTAACCCCAGAAGTACTTTCATTCTGCTGTTGTTTTGTACTCATTAACTATAGATCTCAAGAAAAAACGGCAAATTTAAATATCAACGTAACGGTGCAACACAACTGCAACTACCAGCCCAAGGCTTCTTTAAGAAAGGGGATGGTAAGTTTACGTTGTGCTTGTAAAGAGGCGTGATCCAACTGCTCTAAGGTATCAAATAACACCGTAGTACTGCGCACGGAGCGCGCTAAAATAAAGCGGCCCACCTCGTCTGACAAACGCAAGCCGCGACGTGAAGCGCGCAGCTGTAAAGCCCGTAATTTATCATCATCACTGAGCTCATGCAGCTGAAACACCAGCGCTATGCTGAGGCGTGATTGCAAGTCGGGGAGTTTAATGGAAAGCTCGCGCGGTGGTGCATGGGCAGCTATTAACAGTTGTTTACCTGCATCACGCAAACGGTTAAACGCATGAAACAACGCCTCTTCCCAGTGCGGCTGCCCCAGCACAGCTTGAATATCATCCAAACACACCAGATCACAAAACTCGACATTATCCAGCAACTGCGGACCATGATGCGCCAGCTCGGCAAGGGGCAAATATAAAGCCCGACCACCGCGCTCTTCCACACGCAAGCATGCCGCTTGCAGTAAGTGGCTGCGGCCAACACCAGCGGAGCCCCACAGGTAGAGAACGCTATCGAGCCACTGGTTTTCAGTCTCACAGGCATGCTCAACGTAGCCTAATGTGCCTGCATTGGCTCCAGGGTAATAATTGGCAAAAGTGGCGTCATCCCGCAGACGCATGCTCAGTGATAGTTGCGTGGGTTTCATGTGGACTCATTTATAGGCTGCTCACAGACTGATGTCTGCTTAGCCTCGACAGGATTGATGGGTTGCTCTGCGGCATTGGACTGCCCATACATATTTGAATCTGTGTACAGCGTATACAAATGGCGCAGCAATACCATGATCACAGCAGCCACCGGCAATGCCAACAACACACCAGTAAAACCAAACAACTGGCCGCCGGCGAGAATGGCAAAAATAACCGCCACCGGATGCAAACCAATGCGATCGCCAACCAGTAATGGCGTCAGTAACATACTCTCCAGTGCCTGCCCAATCGCAAACACAGCAACTATACCTAAAAGCAGATAAGGGTCTAAACCAAACTGAAACAAGCCTGCAATTAATGCCGCGCCAATGCCGACAATAAAGCCCATATAAGGAACTAAACTTGCTAAGCCAGCTAGCAAGCCAATCAATAAACCCAGCTCTAAACCCAGCACCATTAACCCGGCCGCATACACCACACCCAACGCCAACATCACCAAGAGCTGCCCGCGCATAAAGGCGCCCAACACTTCATGACATTCAGCGATCAAGTTAACCACCAGCTTTTCATTTTTTCTCGGTAATAAACGGCGCAGCTTCGCCACTAAAATATCCCAATCGCGCAGCAAGTAAAATGTCACCACAGGAATGAGCAACATATTAGCCAGCCAACCTAAAAAAACCACACTGGAGGCGGTAATTTTAGCTAACAGCATTTGCATAACATCCGTGGTCTTTCCTAGGTTCTCACTGAACATTTGTTTGATACTGTCGAGGCTATCGATTTTTGCACTGATGCCCAGCTGCAATTGCAGCCACGGCAAAGCACTGTCTTGCAACCAATCAATCAATTGTGGCGTCAGCCCATACAAGCTCACCAATTGCCGTCCAATCATGGGCACTAATACCAGCAGTAACACCAGCATTATTAAACTGACCAAGACAAACACAGCAATCACCCCCACCGTACGGGGAACCTTATAGCGCTCTAGAAAATCCACCACAGGGTCGCCCATATAGGCGAGCAAAATACTGACCAAAAACGGCGTAAGAATGGGCAACAGCTGATAAATAATCAGCAAGCCTAAGGCCAGTACAGCTAATAACAACCAATTTTTCAGGTGTTGCGCCATAATTAATTCACTCAGTCATTACCAGCTAAAATAGAGCAGCTGCGAGCTGGTATTAGCGTTGTTCGACCTAGCAACCTGCGCTGTTACAGATTGCCCCTGCCCTTCAGCAGAGTGATTGGGCATTGTCGGTTGGGCTTGTTCTTGT
Organism: Denitrificimonas caeni; assembly: GCF_027498055.1. Taxonomy (GTDB): domain Bacteria; phylum Pseudomonadota; class Gammaproteobacteria; order Pseudomonadales; family Pseudomonadaceae; genus Denitrificimonas. The sequence continues at coordinate 1,447,723 of NZ_CP114976.1, read as the reverse complement.
AAATTGGCTAAAGTCAGCTGTGCCCTTAACTGCTCTGGACTGCTGCGCACTTGCCATTGGGCATAGTCTTTGGTGACTTCCGTGAGCTGCGCGGCAAAGGGCTGCAATAGACGCTCAACTAAAACAAAGCGCTCTAGGTCAACTCCTGCCACCCTAACAGTGAACGACTCGCCCTCACCGGGTTTAATCGCAAAACGCTCAGCTAAGCGCTGATTGACTTGGGCAAACACCTCGCGCGCCAATTCTGTTTGCGAGTCAGCACTGACCTGCCCAGCTTGACGCTCATCACCCAGCCACAACTGCCACTGCGCCTGCAATACTTCTGCTTCTGGCTGCTGTTGCACCACGACCACAGCGTCGGCGTTATAGCGCTCAGCTGACTGACGAATTTGCTCACTATCACTGAGTACATCGGCACTCACCAGTAACTGCTCATCAAGATCACCCAATGGCAGCCGCGCAGGTACCCCGTAATAGCGCGCTGCACTGTGCAATGGCTGTGCATCGGCCTGGCCATCGCTGACTAAACGCAAACCCTGCACGTCATCCAGCAACCACCAGGTCAGCACCGCAGGTCGATTACTGCCCCACACCGGTAACTGTGTTGCCCGTAATGCTGTTTGCACGCTGGGTGGATCAAAATTCACAATTAAGGTATTGCCGTCATAACCATAGCGGCTGATCAAGGCTTGCGGGTCCACTAAGTATTGAGCCAGCTCTGCTGATTGAGCAGCATTGGCTTGACCGGTTAAGCGCTGCACTAAAGTAACAAAGGCTTGCTGTAAGCCCGCATCACGCACTTCACTTTCTTGGCTCTCTAACTCTTCACGAACTTGATACAACCCCGCCACTGGCTCTGCATGAGCAACCAGCGTCAAGGACATCAATACCGCAGCAATGCCTACAAAAAATCGCATTTTCATTCTCTCTAACCGTTGGACCAACGCAAGTGCTCTACCATAAACAGCCTAGCGCACCACGGCAACTGCTTCTTAGCTATCAATACTCAGCACCGCGAGATACTAAGACCAGCGAGGTGTGCAAGGCGCTGAATTTAATTTAAATACCACGTTGCGTAACAATAGATCGCATAACTTGCCAACGATTCACCAGCAAGGCCAAAAATATCATTACACAACCCACTAACTGCAGCGCAGATAGAGTTTCAGCAAACCAAAGGGCTGCAAACAGTGCGACCCAGATTGGCTCTAAAATAAGAATCACTGCACCACTGGTTTGTGTTGTTAAGCTTTGCGCAAAGGTTTGCAGCCAAAAACGTGCAGCAGTACCAATGATTGCACTGGCCACCAGCCACCCCAACAGCGCTGGAGACCATTGCAAGGTTGTCCCGCGCCAGTTTTCAAATAGCAGCGAAGCCAGCAACGTCACCAACCCTACCGCAGTTAAAGCAATCACAGTTAACGCCAAGGGATCCACTGCGCTTAATTCGGCAGCAGCCTTATTCCCCCGAGCTTGGCGCACAGAAACTGTGGCCACCCGAGTATTTAAAGTAAAGAAGAGCGCCAGCCCCAAGGCGGCAATTAGATAAAAAACCTGCCCGCGCTGAATGCTAAAACCCTGCGCCAAGGACAGCAGCACCATCCCGACTAACGCCACCGGCAAAGCCAGCCAAGTGCTGCGTGGTATCGGCTCAGAAAAAAACACACGAGCCACAATTGGCACCAGCAAAACACCTAAACTGGTTAAAAAAGCGCCCTCGCCCATACTGTCACTGTGGGCCAAGCCCAGCACCCAAAACAGCATGGCCAAACCAAAGACGATACCCACCTGCACACTGCGAACAATATGCTCGCTGGTGAGTCGAAGTAACTGCCGGTAACCCAGGCACGCTAAAAAAGCCGCAGCCAATAAAAAACGCAGTCCCATAAATAACAAGGGAGGCATTAAGGCAATGGCTTCTTTAGAAAACACCCAACTGACTGCCGCGATCAGCGTTACCGCAACCAGCAGCAAGTCAGATTGAGTCGCACGCTTCATAGTATCTACTCTAGGGAGAGGGAGCGAGTCGACAGGCCGTCATACTTAAGACCGGTGCGGACGCGCGAGGTACTCGTGGGATTGCATTTCCAACAAACGACTTAAAGTGCGCTGAAACTCAAACTGTAAACGGTTACCCGCATACAAATCTTTCAACGGCACTTCTGCAGAAATAATTAACTTAACGCTTTGATCGTAAAACTCATCAACTAAGTTAATGAAACGTCGGGCAACGTCTTCATTAGCGCTGTCCATCTGCTCAAGATTGGACAAAATCACCGTGCTGTAAATTTTGCCTAACTCGATGTAATCGTTCTGGCTACGTGGCCCATCGCACAGCTCACGAAAATCAAACCAAGCCACATCATTCGCCACTTTACGGGCAACGATGGTGCGGTTTTCTACGGTTAACGGCTCATTTTCAAAAATCTTGCTGTTTTCTAACAAGAAGCTGCGAAAGCTTTTATCCAGCTCTTGCTCCACCGCTGCGCTTAGCGGGTAGTGATACAACTCAGCCTGCTCTAAGGCACGCAGACGGTAATCAATACCACTGTCGACGTTAACCACCTCAGTATGCTGCTTCAACAAAGCAATGGCCGGCAAAAAACGCGCACGCTGCAAACCATCTTTATACAAAGCATCAGGCACAATGTTGGAGGTAGCCACCAAGCTTACGCCGTTTTTAAATAACTCTTCCAGCAAGCCAGCAAGAATCATCGCATCGGTGATATCAGTGACAAAAAACTCATCAAAACAGATCACCCGCGCTTCTTTAGCAAAACGCTCAGCAACAATCACTAAGGGGTTTTTTTCACCATCAAGGGTGCGCAACTCTTCGTGCACACGCTTCATAAAACGGTGGAAGTGGGTACGCATTTTCTGCTCAAAGGGTAGCGCGTCAAAAAAGGTATCGACCAAATAGGTCTTACCGCGCCCCACGCCGCCCCAGAAATACAATCCTTTAATAGGTTGCACGGACTTTTTACCGAGCAGACGACCCAATAAGCCATTACCAGCGCTGGGCGTCTCTTTGACTAAATCATCATAAAGACGCTGCAGATGGCGTACGGCATTTTCTTGTGCAGCGTCACGAAAAAAATCCGGACGCTGTAAATCACTCTGATAACGTTCAAGTGGTGTCATAATAATACGTGTCGACCCGACAAATAAAACGGGGCAACACTTTAACCACGCTACCTACAATTGGCAATCATCCTATGGATATTTAACCTGCTAGCCAGCCCGTTTTAGCAGCCATAAACCGCAACCAGCACAAATTAACGCCGGTAACATCACCGCAACGATGGGGGCAAAACCAAAGACTAAGCTGGCCGGCCCAAGCAAATCTTGGGCAATGCGAAAGACAAACCCCACCACAACCCCAGTAAACACACGCTGCCCCAAAGTCACCGAGCGTAACGGGCCAAACACAAAAGAAATGGCCATCAAGACCAAGGCCGCAGTCACTAAGGGCTGTAGCACCTTGACCCAAAAAGCCAGCCAATAGCGATTAGCATTCAAGCCTTGATCATTTAGATAGTGTGCGTACTGCCACAGCCCAGTAATAGGTAGAGTATCTGGCTCCATGACTACGGTATTGAGCAATTGTGGGCTGATTTCCACATCCCAGCGCTCACTGGCTGCTTGCCTAACACTGCTACTGCGCTCTTGTAATTCGGTATAAACAATATCTTCAAGTTGCCAGTAGCCATCCTGATAAAGCCCTTGCTTGGCGAAGCTCGAACCTAGCAAACGCTGCTGATCATCAAACAAATAGCGGGTGACACCGATTAATTTGCCACCGGGCTGCACCGCATTAATGTGAATGTACTCACTGCCTTGGCGGTGCCATAAACCATGCTTAGAGCTTTGCGCCTTGCCCACTGATTGTGCCAATGAACGATTGGCCTGGGCCATGCTTGATGTCCAAGGTGCTAGATACTCGCCAACCACCAGTCCGACCACCATCAGCACCAGCATGGGTTTCATAACCGCCCAAACAATCCGGCGAATGGAAACCCCAGCAGCACGAATCACCGTCAGCTCACTGTTACTGGCCAAAGTCCCTAACCCAACTAAACAACCAATCAAGGCTGCCATAGGTAACATATCGTAAATACGCTGCGGTGCAGTCAAGCCCACATAGCTGGCAGCATCCAAAAGGGTATAAGCACCTTCAATGTCATTTAACTCGTCAATGAAGGCAAACAATAAGGCCAAGCCGGTAATAATACCCAGCACCGCAACAATGGCTAAGAACACTGTGCTACCTATGTAGCGATCCAGCCTACGCATTTTGCGACTCCTTCTGTGCTCGACGCTGCGCCAGCTTTAAACGCATCGGCTGCCAATACACCAACAATAAACCAATCAACAAAAACACGCCGTGCACCGGCCACAGCCCTACCGCCACAGGAATACGGCCTTTATCCAGCGCGCTGCGTGCGGCAACCAATAAGGCTAAATAAGCCATATACAATAAAATCGCAGGGAGTAACTTTAGAAAGCGCCCTTGCCGTGGATTGACCCGAGATAGCGGCACAGCAATTAAAGTAACAATTAAAACCAATAGCGGAATGGATAAGCGCCATTGCAATTCAGACTGCATGCGCGGCTGATCACTGCCCAGCAATTCAGCTGTGCGCATGGTTTCGCGCTCACCCATTTTCACTTCAATTTCAGGCTTAGGCAGCAACACACCGTAGGTGTCGTAATGGATAACGCGGTAATCCGCATCACCTGGTGTGCCGTCATAGCGGTAGCCATCATGCAATACTAAGTAGCGACTGCCATCTTCTTGAATTTCTTGGCGACCGGACTGCGCCACTAAAACCGTAATACCTTCTTCTTTATCACTGGGTTTGCGCACATCGCGCTTCTCCGAAATAAATACACTGCGCAATTCATCGCGACCACCGGACAGCTCCTGCGCATAAGTGACCCGCGAGCCATCACGCATAGCTTGGAAACGCCCAGGCACCAAAGTATCAAATTCGGTTAACGCATCTTGCTCATTAAGGATTTGAGCAACATTTTGCACACCTTGCGGGGTCAAGACAAAACTCAGCCAGGCGCAGACTAACGCAATAAAAAAAGCTGGCACTAAAGTGTAAGACAATAAGCGCTGCTCGCTCATGCCCGTGGCCGTTAACACCGTCATTTCACTTTCTAGGTATAAACGACCATAGGCCAGTAAGATGCCTAAAAAGAGCCCTAGCGGTAGAATCAACTGCAAGAACCCCGGAATGCGGTAGCCCATAATCAATAGCAGTACGCCAGGATCAAGCATACCCTGTGCTGCTTGCGCCAGATATTTAATAAAACGACCGCTCATAATAATCACAAGCAGAACCGCACTGACCGCACTAAAGGCCAGCAAAACTTCTCGGGAAAGGTAACGAAAAACTATCAAGTAAAGGCTCCAAGCTTGTCAAGACCGCCTATCGCGGCTCACACTAGTCATACATATTATGGCAGTGTACCTACACGCCGATGCAAACCAACAGTATTATCCTGCATCTTTCTATCTTTGTCTTGAGGATCATTGAGTATGGACTTTTTAGTCACAACCCATTCAGTTGAAACACTACCAAGCAGTGCACTTGTCTTAACCGTTAACGAAGAACTAAAACTCGATAGCCAAGGCCAACAGATCGATAAGCTATGCGCCGGTGCTATCAGCGCTGTACTCAAAGCGGGAGACATGCAAGGAAAAATTGGTCAAACCTTGCTGCTGCACAACTTAGCCAATCTTAAAGCGCAACGTGTATTACTGGTTGGCATTGGTAAAGACGCCGAACTCACTGATCGCAACACCCGCAAGTTAGTCAGCGCAATTCTCAATACGTTTAAAAACTTAGCCATTAAAGATGCCAGTCTTGCCTTTGCTGAACTGGCCATTAAAAACCGTGATACCTATGCCAGCGCACGTTTAGTCACTGAATGCCTGATTGATGGCCTCTACGTTTTTGATCAGTTCAAAAGTGAAAAAGCGCCTGCGGTAAAATTGAGCACAATCACTTTACTGTGCACTGCCGAACAAGAAGCAGCAGTCACTAAGGCCTGCAAAGAAGGCCAAGCCATTGCTACAGGTATGGCTTTTACCCGCGACCTGGGCAATATGCCACCTAACATTTGCCACCCTCGCTACCTCGCCGAACAGGCCAAAGAGCTGAGCAAGCACAACAGCAAGCTCAAGGTGGACATCTTAGAAGAAGAGCAGCTTAAAGAGCTGGGCGCTGGGGCCTTACTCGCAGTTGCCCAAGGCAGCGACCAGCCGCCACGCTTAATCGTCATGCACTATCAAGGTGGTAAAGATAACGAGCAACCTTATGTGCTCGTCGGTAAGGGCATTACCTTTGATACCGGTGGCATCAGCCTCAAACCCGGTGCAGGTATGGACGAAATGAAATACGACATGGGCGGTGCTGCCAGTGTTCTCGGGACAATGAAAGCCGTGCTAGAGCTGGAGCTGCCAATTAACGTCATTGGTGTTTTAACCTGTGCAGAAAACATGCCTAGCGGTGGCGCTACCCGCCCCGGCGATATCGTCACCACCATGAGCGGCCAGACCGTAGAGATCCTCAACACCGATGCCGAAGGCCGCCTAGTTTTATGTGACGCCCTAACTTACGTTGAGCGCTTTAAGCCTAAAGCGGTGGTGAATATCGCGACGCTGACCGGTGCCTGTATCGTTGCTCTAGGCAGCAATACCAGTGGTTTGATGGGTAACAGCCCAGAGTTAGTCGCCAGTCTCTTAAGCGCGGGCCAACAAGCCAGCGATGTGGCTTGGGAGTTACCATTATTTGATGACTACCAAGAGCAACTGGACAGCCCCTTTGCTGATATTGCCAATATCGGCGGGCCAAAAGCAGGCACTATTACTGCTGGTTGTTTCTTATCGCGCTTTACCAAAGAGTACCCTTGGGCACACTTGGATATCGCTGGCACTGCTTGGATCAGTGGCGGTAAAGAAAAAGGCGCAACCGGTCGTCCGGTCCCCCTATTGAGCCAATATTTATTGGATCGTGTGCAGTGAAAGTAGAGTTTTACGTTTTACCTTCCACCCAATCGGCGGACCGCTTAATTGCGGCCTGCCGCTTGGCACATAAAGCTTGGCGCGCAGGTTTTATGACATTTATCCGCTGCGCCTCTGCACAGCAGCAAGCAGAGCTGGATGAGTTACTCTGGACTTTCCGCAAAGCCAGCTTTATCCCGCACGCGCTCTATGCTGAGCAAAACTGCGCTCCGGTGGTGTTGGGCATTAATGAACGCCCAGCACACACCCCCAGCGTGCTGATTAATTTACACAGTGAGCTCTCCACTCATTTGGATTGTTTTAGCCGTGTCATCGAAATTGTTAACCAAGAGCCTGAGCTGTTACACATTTGTCGGCAAAACTTTGTCCGTTACCGCCAGCTTGGTTATCAGCCTGCTCGGGTTGAGTTATAGCAACAGTCAAACCGCTAGCACTCGCGCCATACACCCCATGCTCCACCTAAGCAAAACACCTCTTTTGCAGTAAAAGCGTCTTAAGCACTGCCTCTCAATGCCCAGCCCCTTACCCTTATCCTGCGATTAATAAACACTTTGCGCTCAGATGATGGCCGCTCGGCTCGAAGCCTGATAAAATTGCACGATTATTCGTATTTCCCGCATTTTTCGCAAAGGCCCTATTCATGAGCAACAACAAAACCTCTTTAAGCTACAAGGACGCAGGTGTCGATATTGACGCTGGTGAAGCATTGGTTGAACGCATTAAAGGCGTTGCTAAACGCACTGCACGTCCTGAAGTTCTTGGCGGCCTTGGTGGCTTTGGCGCTTTATGTGAAATCCCCGAAGGTTACCGCCAGCCTGTATTAGTTTCAGGCACTGACGGTGTGGGCACTAAGCTACGTTTAGCCATAGACCTGAATAAGCACGAAAAAATCGGTATTGATCTCGTTGCGATGTGCGTTAACGACTTAATCGTCAGCGGCGCAGAACCTTTGTTCTTTTTAGATTACTATGCCACCGGCAAACTCAATGTGGATATCGCAGCCCAAGTGGTAACTGGGATTGGCGAAGGCTGCGAGCAAGCCGGTTGTGCACTCGTCGGCGGTGAAACTGCTGAAATGCCTGGCATGTACAGTGGCGAAGACTATGATTTAGCAGGCTTTTGTGTCGGCGTCGTGGAAAAATCTGAAATCATTGATGGCTCTAAAGTAGCTGCTGGCGATGTATTGATTGCTTTGCCTTCTTCAGGTCCACACTCCAATGGCTATTCATTGATTCGTAAAATCATTGAAGTTGCCGGCGCTGATATTAAAGAGACGCAATTAGATGGTCAGCCACTCAGTGACTTACTGATGGCGCCAACACGTATTTACGTGAAACCCTTACTCAAGCTCATCAAAGAAACGGGCGCGGTCAAAGCCATGTCGCACATCACTGGCGGCGGCTTAGTAGAGAACCTGCCTCGAGTGCTGCCAGCCAACTCACAAGCAGTGATTGATGTGGCCAGTTGGACGCGCCCTGCAGTCTTTGATTGGCTGCAAGAGCAAGGTAACGTTGATGAAGTTGAAATGCACCGCGTACTCAACTGCGGCGTGGGCATGGTGATATGTGTTGCTGCTGAGCAGCAAGCGGCAGTCCTCGCACACTTGCAAGCATCAGGCGAAAAGCCTTGGATCATTGGTCACATTCAAGCTGCCGCTGAAAATGCTGAGCGTATTGTTCTTAACAACTTAAAAAGCCATTAATGTCCGACTCTAACACCTGCAATATTGTTGTCCTGATCTCCGGATCAGGCAGCAATCTACAAGCCATTATCGATGACTTAGCTGAGCACCCCACTGCCAAAATCAGAGCAGTAATCAGCAACAGCGCTGATGCTTATGGTTTAGTCCGTGCCCAGCAAGCAGGCATTGCCCAACATGTCCTCAACCATAAAGAGTTTGCTGATCGCCTAGCCTTTGACAGCGCTTTGATCGAGGTTATTGACCAATACCAACCTGACTTAGTGGTGCTTGCAGGTTTTATGCGTATTCTCACCCCAGAGTTTACCCGCCATTATGCGCAGCGCTTGCTCAATATTCATCCGTCCTTGCTACCGAAGCACAAAGGTCTGGAGACTCATCAGCGGGCCATTGCTGCCGGTGATACCGAGCACGGCTGCAGCGTTCACTTTGTTACCGAGGAACTCGACGGTGGCCCGGTAGTCATACAAGCGAGTTTAGCAATTTCTGCAGATGACAACGCTGAACAGTTAGCGCAGAAAGTGCATGCGCTCGAGCATCAAGTTTACCCGCTGGCTGTGCGCTGGTTTGCTGAAGGACGCCTGCAGTTACACCAGCACAAAGCCATGCTAGATGGACAACTTTTAGGCCCTTCTGGCTTTAAGTTTCAACCTTAGGAGAACACATATGCGCCGCGCCTTATTTTTTATCCTGGCTGCTTTTAGTCTGCCGGCCAGCTTAATCGCTGCACCACTGCAGCCTTTCTCCGCTAACTACACGGCCGATTGGAAACAATTACCCTTTAGCGGTAAAGCTGAGCGTAGTTTACAAGCAGACAGTAATGGTACTTGGAAGCTTGAATTTTCTGCCTCGATGCTCGTAGCTGGCCTTAATGAAACCAGCTGGCTCACCTTACATAATGGCGAAGTACGCCCACTAAAATACCGCTATTCGCGCACAGGTTTAGGCAAATCCAAATCAATCAAGCAAGATTTTGACTGGACAACGCAACGTGTCACCGGCAGCGATCGTGGCACACCCATTAACGCTACCCTGATTCAAGGCGTTCAAGACAAGTCCTCTTACCAGCTCGCCTTACAGCGCGACGTTGCCGAGGGTAAAACCAGCATGTCTTACCAAGTGTTTGATGGCGATGAGCTCGACACCTATGATTTTCGTGTGCTGGGTGAAGAAAGCGTAGAGACTATGGTCGGTACTGTTGATGCCATTAAAGTAGAACGCGTACGTGACCCAACTCAAAGCAAGCGCATTACCATTTTATGGTTTGCTAAAGACTGGGATTATTTATTGGTGCGCTTGCAGCAAGTCGAAAAAGACGGCAAGGAATACCAAATCATCCTAGAAGACGCCACAGTAAATGACAAAAAAGTTAAGGGCCGCAGCTAACCTGCCCCCCTTAACCTAATCGACCCGAGCTAAGCCGACAGAGCTTGGCTCGGGTTATCACTGTCCCAATCCCCCCCGCCACATAACCCCGCCAGAGCCGTGCAAGCTCCTCTCCCTCGCCCAGTACGACTCCATGCTAGCGCCTAACCTATGCGCCGCTCAGCATCTTTTTACAAGATAAAAATGCCTCCCTCAGCACCCGCAAACTGATCAAGATCAAACCCATCAAAAACCATTATGATATAATACTTATTGTGAATGTTTAGTTTGTTTTAGTTTCCCTAAAGGAGTTATCCAACATGGCTATAAAAACTTTACGGGCAACCGGCCACATGGGTGCCGGAATGACCATTGAAATCATGTGCGGTGAGCACAAAGTGTACATGGACCAGCCTAAAAACGCTGGCGGTGCAGACTTAGGTCCGGCGCCACCTGAGTTGGTTCTCGCTGCCTATGCCGGCTGTGTAGGCAGCCTGGGACGCATTATTGCTTTCCAAGATAAAATTAACCTGCGCGGCATGACATTCGAAGTGGAAGCCGATTACGATCCAGACTGCTTATTGGGGCGTGAGACCACTGCCCGTGCTGGCTTCCAAGAAATGCGTTTAAAAGTAAACATTGATGCTGATTTGGATGATGCTGCCAAGCAAGCTTTTCTAGAAAAAATTGAAGAACGTTGTCCAGTGGGTGACAACCTGATTAACGCCACCAAATTGGTCACTGTTCTCGCTAAGTAATGCACTGGATGAGCTAAACACTCATATTGCTCAACTCGATTAAGCACTGGCTGTAAATAAAAAAACCGCGAATAAATCGCGGTTTTTTTGTCTTGCTCAACTACAGCTTAGCTGCTCAGCTCAACCAGCAGTTTATTCAGACGCTGCACATAAGCTGCAGGATCTTTCAAGCTATCGCCTGCCGCCAATGCTGCCTGATCAAACAAGATCATCGACAAGTCTTCAAAGCGCTGCTCATCCGCCTCAGCATCGAGCTTCTCCACTAAGTTATGCGCTGGGTTAATTTCAAAGACGGGCTTCGACTCAGGCACTTTCTGACCACTGGCCTCAAGAATCTGGCGCATCTGCAAACCTAAGTCTTGCTCACCAATGGCTAAAATAGCCGGTGAATCCGTTAGACGGTGGGATACACGCACATCGGCCACTTGATCACCCAAAACAGTTTTCAAGCGTGTTACTAGCGCTTCTTTACTCTTAGCGACTTCGTCTTGCGCCTGCTTATCTTCTTCAGTATCCAGTGCGCCCAGATCTAAATCACCACGCGCCACATCCACAAAGCTCTTACCGTCAAAGTCGGTCAAGTAGCTCATCAGCCACTCGTCAATGCGGTCGGTGAGCAGCAGCACTTCGATGCCTTTTTTGCGGAATACTTCTAGGTGTGGGCTATTTTTAACCTGCGCATAGCTCTCGCCGGTTAAGAAGTAAATCTTGTCCTGCCCATCCTGCATACGCTCAATATACTGGCTAAGCCCCACAGTTTGCTCATCATTCCCGCTCTGGGTTGAAGCAAAGCGCAACAGGCCAGCAACTTTCTCTTTATTGGAGAAATCTTCAGCTGGACCTTCCTTAAGCACTTGACCAAAGGCATCCCAGAACTTCTGGTAATCCTCAGGGCTGTTTTTCGCCATTTTCTCCAGCATATCCAGTACGCGTTTAGTCAGAGCCGACTTCATGCTGTCGATCACTGGATCTTTCTGTAAAATTTCCCGCGAGACGTTCAGAGATAAGTCATTGGAGTCGACCACACCCTTAATAAAGCGCAGGTACAGCGGCAGGAATTCATCCGCCTGATCCATAATAAATACACGTTGTACGTAAAGCTTTAGGCCGCGCGGTGCTTCCCGCTGATACAAATCAAACGGCGCACGGGTGGGCACATACAGCAGTGAAGTGTACTCCAAGCGGCCTTCAACCTTGTTATGACTCCAAGCCAGCGGGTCCTCAAAGTCATGGGCCACATGCTTATAAAACTCTTGATACTCTTCGTCTTTGACTTCAGTGCGCGGACGAGTCCATAGGGCGCTGGCCCGGTTAACCACTTCCCACTCCACTTCTGCTGCGCCATCAGCGTCTTCACCTGTGACTTCTTTAGGCAGCTCAATGGGCAGGGCCACATGGTCTGAATACTTGGTAATGATATTGCGTAAACGAAAGCCATCAGCAAACTCGCTGTCGTCTTTCTTTAGGTGTAAAACAATACGGCTACCACGCTCAGCCTTTTCAATGGTCGAGATTTCAAACTCGCCCTCGCCTGCCGAACTCCAAAGCACGCCCTCTGCGGCAGGTGCGCCAGCCCGACGGGTAAAGACTTCGACTTTATCAGCCACAATAAAGGCTGAGTAAAAGCCCACACCAAACTGACCAATCAGCTGGGAGTCTTTTTTCGCATCACCGGATAGGTTTTTGAAAAACTCGGCGGTACCTGATTTAGCAATGGTCCCGAGATGATTGACCACCTCGTCACGGCTCATACCAATCGCATTGTCCTCAATGGTTAGGGTGTTGGCATCTTTATCAAAACTGATACGAATTTTTAACTCAGGATCGCCTTCCAGCAACTCAGGCGCAGACAACGCTTCAAAACGCAGTTTGTCTGCCGCATCAGAGGCGTTAGAAATTAACTCGCGTAAAAAAATCTCTTTGTTCGAGTACAACGAGTGAATCATTAAATGCAGCAGTTGTTTGACTTCTGTCTGAAAACCTAATGTTTCTTTTTGTGCTTCAACAGCCATCGGTATTAACTCCATATCCACTAAACATGCCACGCAGTGCTGGCGTTGCATTAGATATGGGGCTCAGTGCAAAAAAAACAACTGCTTTGTGTTGTCCCTTTAGCTATTTAAGTCTTCGAACGTTATGGCTCAAGCAAGTTGATGTCGCTGATTTCACTGGGTAGCAAGCTGAAGCTAACAGTACCTGGGGCCTTTATTTGGCGATGAATAACCAATGCACCCTCTGTATCTAAGCCCACAAAACGGCCTGTCACTTGATTGCCTCGGGTGGTTTGTACATGCACTTGCAGGTTTTCGTACTGAGCAGGATTAACCAAAAGCCTCTGCAAGGAAAAACGTGTCCGCCGATCAAGCGGACGCGGGGTTTTCTGCGCATCAAGAGGCTCTTCAGCAGCTCCTGTTACCTCTGCAGCTTGCGCAACATACTCTGGGTATTGATCACCTTCCACATACCAGCCTTTTTGCGCGTTTTTTAACAGCCGCACTGGCAGACTACGCTGCTGCCCTAAAATATGCGCGGTAACAGTTATATCTAAAGGAGCAGTAAACTGCATGGGTGTTTCAAAGGGTTCAAGCAATACTGTTGGCGTAGCAAAGCGGCGTTGTAAGTAATCTTCCAGCACATATTCTAGGGTGCTGACTGCATCATGATTGCGGTCAACTTCACCGGCTATATAGTGAAGGCGATCTGTCAGCAATTGCACCTCGCCACTCATGGAGGTCTTAAAGTGCGGCGGCAATACCAAATGAAAATCACCGACTAATAAGTTGGGTGGCTGTCTTTGTAAATCCAGATGCAAGGTGTAACCACGACCAATACGCCGCGCCTCGGGCAACCCCTGCTTAGGCAGCATCCACATAATTTCAATATCCGGCAGGCTACCAACATCTTGCGGCAACACATCCAAACGTAATGCTTGCAACTCTGCAGCCACCATGCTGGCGGGTAAGGCAATGCGCAATTCACGCTGCGCAAAAAAATCATTGCCTTCACGCAGGACTAAAACACCATCAATCAACTCGCCATAATGCGGCTTAAACGGCTGCCCAGATAATTCTCCACTCAGGTTTATATCGACTTTAGTCTGCACCTCTTCTACGCCCTGCAACCAACTCAAGTTCAGTAGTGCTTCCACACGGTTAGAGTCAACGCTGGCCAACTGAGTAATACCGACAATTAAAGGAATAAACCCTAAGGCTATAAACACCACAGCTTTGCGCGCTACTTTCCAACAACGCAAAATAAACAACAACATAATCGGCGGCAATAAACTGCCCACGCCCCACAGCAAGCTGGTTTGGAATGCCAGCACTAGCAACCAAAGCAAGCCCAGCACAATCAATAAAAAACCACCTAAAATTAACAAGGCTGACATGCTAACTATTCCTAATAAAGATAAAGCTAGAACTGTGCTCAAATACCCTCAGGCACACTCAGCTAGAATAAAATTCTACTCGGCGCTGCTAGAAGTCTTACTCAGCAAAAACTTAAAGCGCGCCTACAGCATCATACCTGCAATTAATCGCTGACATTAAGAAGCTGATTTTTACTGTTTAAAAACATGACCCAGTTCCAATCGTTAGAGCGATTTAGCTTATGATGTGTAATAATACATAGGTATTTACTTTCAAATACAACTGTACTAAAAATAATGGAGTTGGATTATGCAAAAGCCTTTCGTTACTGCCCTTCTGCTTGCAGCCACACTTGGTTTAGCTGCTTGTGATAGCGAGCCACAGGACAAGTTAGATTCTGCCAAGGGAGCAATGTCTGACGCAGTTGACTCGGTAAAAGACGCCGCTAAAGACACTAAAGATGCCATTGAGCAAAAGTCTGAGCAACTGGCTGAAGCAAGCAAAGACGCGACAGAAGATGTTAAAGAAAAATTGGACGATGCGGTTGACGCAACCAAAGAAAAAGCTGAACAAGCTAAGCAAAAGCTGGACGAAATGGTAGAAGATAGCGAAGACGCTGCCAAAGATGCCAAAGCTGACACTGAAGCCAAAGCTGAAGAGCTAGCGGCTGACAGCAAAGACGCTAAAGAAAAAGCGAAAGCAGAGATCGATAGCGCTGTTGAAGCCAGCAAAGAAGCGGCTGACAAAGCGAAGGCTGACCTAGAGAAAGCCAAGCAAGATACTAAAGCAGATATCACCGACGTAAAAGATAGCGCCAAAGAAAAAGCAGAAGAAATTAAGCAAGATGGCAAAGATGCGATTGATGCAGCTAAAGCCAAGCTATAAACCAGCTAACAGCAGACCCTGCGCTGTTGCCTGAACACAAGCCCACATTGGTTATTAAACGCCTGTGTGGGCTTTTTTAATTGCGGGCACAGCCAAACAGCCCCCAACAATTTGTAATTGAAAACAAATCACCAGCACTGCTAAACCTCAGTCAGCAAAACCTATACAAAAGAATTGACTTGTATAACCACAGCTATATTCTTATGGGCATAATTCACTGCCTATAAAATTCCCTATGAACACTACAAATAACTTAATCAAAGTCGGCATCAGCGCATGTTTGCTGGGCGCACCGGTGCGCTTCAATGGTGGACACAAACAATCACACCTGTGTAAAGATGTTCTGAGCCAGTATTTTCAATATGTCTCAGTTTGCCCAGAACAAGCCATTGGCTTAGGCACTCCACGGGAACCCATTCGTTTAGTGGGTGACACCCACAACCCTCGGGCCATTGGCACTGTTGATTCAAGCCTAGACGTAACCGCAGCACTGACCGCCTATGGGCAACGCACCGCCGCAGAGCTCACTGACCTGTGCGGCTATATCCTCATGCAAAACTCACCATCCTGCGGTATGGAACGGGTCAAGGTCTATCAAGATAATGGCCACACCACAGAGCGTGGCGGCCGCGGTTTATTTACCGCTGCTTTTATGCGGGCGCAGCCTAATCTTCCCGTAGAAGAAGATGGCCGTCTCAATGACCCAGTATTGCGCGAGAACTTTATTACCCGCGTGTTTGCTTACGCCGAATGGCAGCAACTCTTAGCCAGCGGCTTATCTTGGAAAAAGCTCTATGATTTTCATGCTCGCTATAAGTATCAACTGATGGCCAATAGTCCAGCAGACTGCGCTGCCTTGGGGCGCTTACTGGCTAGCAATCACCAAGTGCGCTTAGGTATTTTAGCCAACCAATACTTCAGCCTTTTTATGGCAGCCTTAAAAAAGATCGCCAATCGCGGCTCACACACCAATGTTTTACAACATATCAGTGGTTATATTAAGCGCTCACTCACTGCCGATGAAAAACGCGAACTGCAAGAACTCATCAGCCAGTACCGCACTGGTATTGTGCCTTTAGTGGTGCCCCTGACCCTGATTAAACACCATTTCAAGCGCCATCCAGACCACTATATTGCCGAGCAAGTCTACCTGCAACCACATCCAGAAAATCTCAGCCTGCGCAACGCCTTATGAATACTTCAATTTCACCAACTGTAGCAACAGCAGAACTCTTCCCCATTCGAGAAGTTGCACGGCAAACTGGTATCAATCCAGTGACCTTGCGCGCCTGGGAGCGACGTTATGGTTTAATTCAGCCGCAGCGCAGCGCTAAAGGCCACCGTTTGTACACCCCTGAGCACATTGCGCAAATTCGTCAAGTGCTAAGCTGGCTCGAACGTGGCGTGGCGGTGAGCCAAGTTAAACGCTTGCTGGAAGATGCAGCGGACATACACAATATTGAGGACTCGCCTTGGCGTGCACAACAAGAACAATGGCTAACTTGGATCGAGCAACTGGCCGAACAGAAACTTGATACAGCCTTCAAGCAAGCCATGGCTTTATACCCTCCTGAGACCTTATGCCAGCATCTGTTCCAGCCGGTGCTAAACAGGTTGCAAGAGTACTGGACGCTAACCGATGGTGCGCGGGTTGAGCAAGTATTTTTTATGACTTGGCTCCGCACCCAACTGGCCAGCCGTATTGCGCACAACAACACTTTACACAGCAGTGCACCACTGTTAGTTAGCAGCCTAGCTGAGCAAACGATGCAACCACATTTATGGCTCTGTGCTTGGCTGATCAGTTATTCTGAATGCCCTGTACGGGTTCTGGAGTGGCCCATTCCCACTGCTGATCTCAGCTTAGCGGTCAATCGTCTGCGGCCTCGCGCACTGCTACTGCATAGCAGCCAGCGCTTAAATTTAGAGCAACTGCGCAGCTCCTTAAGCAATATCCATTGCCCAGTATTATTGTCGGGGCAAGCGGTCAAAATCCATCAAACTGAACTGCTTGAGTTGGCACAACTGACCTGCTCTATAGAGCCACTGCAGGCTTATCACCAGTTACTCGAACTGCAACTTCTACAAAGCCATTAAGGGTACTTGCATGCCACAGCTGATCTGGTTTCGAAACGACCTGCGTATCCATGACAACACTGCTTTACATGCGGCCTTACAAGCCGGCCCAAGTATTGCTGTATTTACCCCCAGCCCACAACAATGGCTGCTGCATGATGATGCGCCGAGTAAAATTGATTTTTTATTGCGCAACCTAGCCGAACTGCAAAAAAGTCTAGCTGGGCTTAATGTGCCACTGTTAATTCGCCCGACTGAGAGCTGGCAAGAGGCCCCTGAGGTCATCGCCCAGCTGTGCCATGCGTTTAAAATTGACGCCGTGCATGTCAATACTGAATACGGTATTCATGAAAGCCAGCGCGATGCTGCGGTGGGTGCTCACTTAGTTGATCAAGGTGTCTTATTTCATAGCCATCTAGATCAATTGTTATTTAAGCCTGGCAGTATCCTGACGCAAAGCGGCACCTACTTTAAGGTGTTTAGCCAATTTAAAAAGGCGTGCTATAAAAGTCTCTACGATGCAGTGCCAGCAATCATTCGCACACCGCAGGCACAAGCCCCCTTAGCCATTACCAGCGACCCTGTGCCCTGTAGTGTTGCTGGTTTCCATGCCATAGCGCCTGAACGTCAAACCCTCTGGCCAGCCGGTGAGCAAGTGGCGCAACAGCGCTTAAAGGCGTTTACTGACGCAGCCATTCACGGTTATTTAGAGCGCCGTGACTTTCCAGCACAAGCCGGCACCAGTCAGCTTTCGGCGTACCTCGTTGCCGGTGTGCTGTCCATTCGTCAGTGTTTGCATGCAGCTTTATCAGCGAATCAAGGCGAATTTGCTTCAGGCCAGCAAGGCGTAGTGACTTGGATTAATGAGTTGCTGTGGCGTGAGTTTTATACCCATATTCTAGTTGGTTACCCGCGCGTCTCCCGCCACCGTGCTTTTAAACCAGAAACTGAAGCCCTGGCTTGGCGCAATTCAGAAAAAGATCTATTGGCATGGCAACAAGGCCGCACCGGTTTTCCAATCATTGATGCGGCGATGCGCCAATTGCTAGCCACCGGTTGGATGCATAATCGTCTACGGATGATTGTGGCAATGTTTTTGACTAAAAACTTATTGATTGATTGGCGCGCAGGTGAACGCTTTCTTATGCAACATTTAATCGATGGCAGCTTAGCGGCCAACAACGGTGGTTGGCAGTGGAGCGCATCCACAGGCACTGACTCAGTGCCCTATTTTCGAATTTTCAATCCCGTCAGTCAGTCCAAGCGTTTTGACCCCAATGGCGACTTTATTCGGCACTGGTTGCCCGAACTCAAACACCTCAACGCTAAAGAAATTCATCAGCCCAAGCTCCTAACAGGATTATTTGGCACGGCAGATTACCCCAAGCCCATTGTTGATTTATCTAGCAGTCGAGTGCGGGCCATCAATGCTTTTAAAGACCTGAGTTTAGCCGCCGAATAAAGACGCTTACGCAACCACAGGGTTCAAATGCAAGCCAGCATCTGAGCCCTGCGATTGAGTAACTAACGGCTAATGGGCCAGTGCGTCCCGCGCATAATAACGGTCAACCACAGTCAAACCCAACATCACCACAATCGCCGGCACCAACCAACCCATTTGCTGTTGAGCTAAAGGCAATTGGTGAAACAACTCCGGCACCCAGCTCGCTAGCCCTGCTGCCGCCAAACCATCGACCACACCAAACACTAAAGTCACCAGCATGGTGCCGCGAAACACCAGCGCAGTGGAATGCCAGCAGCGGTCCAACAAACTTAAAACCACGAGCACAATGGCCAGTGGGTAAAGCCCAGTTAAAACCGGAATCGACACTTGAATTAACTGTTCTAAACCTTGGTTGGAAACGCCCCAACTAAAGAGGACAAAAAATAGCACGACATATTTATAAGCAATATTCAGGCGCTGGCTAAAAAATTCCCCGCAGGCCACCAGTAAGCCCACAGCAGTGGTTAAACAGGCCAACGCAATCACCAAAGCCAAGAGTAAATTGCCTACAGGACCAAACACATGCTGCACATACAATGCCAGCACTTGCCCACCATTTTGCGCCTCACTGGCAATACCTTGACTGGTCGCGCCCAAATAGAACAATGATAAATACACCGCAGACAATCCTACTGCTGCGATCAGCCCGGCATAAATCGAATAACGGGTAATCGAGCCTGCGGCGTGCACACCTTTACTGCGCAGCGCTGTGGCAATCACCACACCAAAAGCCAAAGCACCTAAAGCATCCATAGTCAGATACCCTTGCAAAAAGCCTTGTAAAAACGCTTCTTGTTGATACAGCCCCAACGCTTGCCCAACAGCGCCAGCCGGCTGTAAAAATGCGGCCCCACCCAAAATGGCCAGCGCAGCTAACAACACAGGGGTAATCACTGTACCGATACGGTCAATAATCTTATTTGGCGTAATGGCAAGGTAAAGTACTAAAGCGAAATAGGCTGTGGAGTACAGCAACAAGCCTGTACTGCTACTGCCAAAAAAAGGCACTACACCAATCTCATAAGACACCACAGCGGTACGTGGTGTGGCGAAAAAAGGGCCAATGGCTAAATACACAGCCACAGCCAAAATTGTACCCACGGCATTGCCTAAGGGTTGCGTCAACTCAGTTAAACCACCACCTACTCGTGCCAAAGCCACAACAGTCAACAAAGGCAAACCAACCCCAGTCAGTAAAAAACCCAATGCCGCGTGCCAAACAGTGGTGCCCGCCTGCAGACCTGATTCGGCAGGAAAAATAATATTTCCAGCCCCCAAAAACAATGCAAAAGTCATAAAGCCCAGTGCAAATACATCACGCCGACTAAAATGGGATGATGTCGCTGTTGTGGTATTCATGAAGGTCCTTAAGGCTTAAATATCGAATTAAGCGCACAAGTCTAAAGCACTCACCACAATGTACAAAGGACTTAAGGCAAGCCCGCCCTCAAGCTAGCGCCTCGCCCTGTTTTTTTTCAGCACAGTTACGCCGCGAGCCTAGATAAAAAATGCATAGACACAGCGCTACAATGACTTGCTCCGGGCTGACAAAAAAACTATCTCGGGCTAACTATGGCTATCCCCCTGGAGCGCCAATCAGGGTTGCTGCCGATAAAACTGACACAGGAGTCGGTACACTTCTGGCATCTGCTCTTGCATGGTAGTCGGCGCTTCAAAGAAGGTCTCGCTGCATACTGCAAAAAACTCTGCGGGGCTCGTCAACCCATACTCATTCAATGGCAACGGCCGGTTGTGCTGATAATCAGCTTGTAAACGCTGCCACGCATTGCTAAAAATGGTGTGCCACTCCCCTGGGCGCATATTGGGGTGCATCGGTGGAGCACCGTTCGCCCCATCACGGAGCATATCCAGCTTATGCGCTACTTCGTGAATAACCACATTGCTTGCTTTGCCTTGGGCCGCGTACGCTCCAGATTGACTGACTGCCTCCCAAGACAAAATAACCGGCCCACGAAACCAAGCTTCACCACTTAAAGCAGGGCCCTTTGCGTGCACGACCCCATCGTTACTGCGATAGGCTCGCTTGGGCACAAAACCGCCTTCATAAAGAATCACCGTGCGCCAGCGGCTATACCAGTCCAAGCCTAAATGTAAAATAGGGACACATGCCATAGTGGCGATTTTTAAGGCCATAGCGTCGCTAAACTGAAAACCTGCACCAGAAACAAAGCTTTTACGCGCTAGAAAGCGAAAGGTCATAATGCGCAGCGCCTCACGCTCAGCCCCCTGATAACGCTGCATCACTGGCCAGTCAGCAACCGCTGATTCCCACTGCTGAGCAGTAAAGCCCATTTTTTCAATACGGCGATTTTCTCGCCAATGCCGTAACCGTTTAAACATAGTCAATCCACAGCTAATGCCCAACCCATTGTATGCCCTGAACTATATAGCAATTATTTTTTAATTTTTGCGTAACAGCCAGTGCAAACTAAAAAAACTGTTTTAGCTGATTTTCTGCTGCCAACGGGTCGTCACTGCAGTCTAACGAGACGTGCTAGGGAACAATCACGCCAACTGCCCTTACCGCTCCTGAGCTGTAATTGCTGCGCTACTTTAGGTAGTCTGCCTTTATGTTTACTGATGTCTGGCGCGGCACTAATCGCCGTCAGCACAATCCATACCAAGGAGCCCTTTATAATGTCCGAAGATCTTTACCAAAAAGGTATCAACAAAATCCAAGAACTCACCGCCTCACCGGATGACAACCCAACAGGTGCCATGGATATCGGTGAGAAGTTTAAAGATATCGCCCCTGATTTAACCAAGTATGTGGTTGAATTTGCTTTTGGCAGCATTTATTCACGCCCTGGCTTAGATAATAAACAAAAAGTATTAACCACTATTACTGCGCTGGTGGCCCAAGGTAAACCACAAATTGGCATGCATATTAAAACTGGTTTGACCGTTGGCTTAACCCCAGAAGAGATCGTCGGCTGCATCATCCATCTGATCCCCTATGTGGGCTTCCCCAGCGTCTTAAATGCCTTAAGCGTTGCTCAAGATATCTTTGCCGAGCAAGGTTTAACTGTGGACACCAGTGCGTTGCTATAGCCCAGCCTGCACTTCGCCTCAACGCAGACGTTAATGGCAGCGAGCTAGATCACCAATAAAGCCCTTACTTGATGGCTATCAAGCCCTCTTTTACTCAAGCTATGAGAGTATTTGCGAAAAGGAGGGCTTGCTTATGGCGACCTGTTTATACTGCCAACACGACAATCCTACGGAGCAATCGGTGTGTGAAAATTGCGGGATGAATTTACCGCAGCACACCGAACGTAATCAGGCCCAGCGTTTATTACGCTTTAAACTATTTGTGATTGGCTTGACCATTTTTTGTGCAATTATGATTGTTTGGCTGCCACGCAGCAATCCGGCTGGCGGCTAAGTAGAAGGTTTAAGCGTCTGCCCGTCGCGGCTTTGCCAAAATACGCACAGTAACAACAGAAAACTCAGCGACCAACATGCTGCTGCGCTCAACAGCCAAGCGCTGCTTTGCTGGCCCAGTAATGCGGGGATTACCCGCAATAACGCGGCACAATTGATCAACACGCCAGCGACATGACTCAAGGGCCGCGCATTAGGATCGCGAAAGCGCTGCAGCAATTGCGTACGCGCCATGACTGTCAGCGTCAAAGTGCCCAAGGCACCAACGGTGATCGCATGTATGCCGGCACTGAGTAACGCCGGTTTAAACAACAAGGCGCAACCCAACAAAGATAAACCCAAGGCCAGCCACGCGTAGCCTGCGCCCAGTAGTAATAAATCTGCTCGATCTAAACAATGCCATAACTGCCAGCGCGCCAGACGCAATGCGGTCAACAGGCCGCAGCTTAACACCGCAGCGCCAGCCAATTGCTTACTGAGCAGACTCGGCACGGGATACAGTGCCAGTGCAACAAACAGCAGTATCAGAACTGCTCCTTCAATATTGGGCTGCACCCGCGCCTGTAAAGTGCGTTGCTGACGTAACAGATGCCCCGCCACTGCCGGAGCGATAATGCGCCCGCCCATAAAGAACATCAGCAAAGTTAAGCCCAGTAACAGCTCCAGTAACACGCTCTGCCCTTGCCAAGACGATTGCGCAGCAAACACCAGTAATGCACACAGAACAATCAATAAAGGGGCCGTGGCTTTATTGCGCCATTTTTTTGCCGAACGGGCAAAGCGTGGCACTGTCCAGTACGCCGTCAAGCCTGCAACCAATACAGCGCCAGCGACAGCCATGAGACCGCCTGGCAAGGATAAAAAGCCAATCCGTGCCAACAGCCAAACACCGATCAATAACAGGATCTTGCGTCCTTCCTGCGGCCCTAACAAATAACCTACGACCACCAGCATGGCGTAACCAATTAATAGCTCATGGGCATGACCGAAGGCGCTGTACAATCCTGCCGGTGCCAGCACACCGTAGAGTAAGGCCAAAATCGACCACGGCATCAGCAACATCGCATAAGCAGCTGCCAGCGGAAACAGATAATAGCTGGCTGGCTTATTACGCTTTTTCCGCACTAACTGTTCAGCATTACTCACAGGTATTACCTTCCTCGCTTGATTAGATGTTTCTACCTATTGGGTCAACTGACGATACAATTGCGGTAATCGCGTTGGCAAATGCTCAGGCTCACGGATCACGGTGTAGCCATTGGCACCGAACATGTATGGCAGATAGTCAGCCGCTTCTTTATCAATGGTGATACAAAAAGGAATGACGCCCATTTTCTGCGCTTCTAAAACCGCTTGGCGCGTATCTTCCACGCCATAACGGCCCTCATAGAGGTCCAAATCATTGGGCTTGCCATCAGTGACCAACAACAAGACACGGCGCTTATGCGGACGGTCTTTTAATAGCGCAGTGGCTTGGCGAATCGCTGCCCCCATGCGTGTGTAATAGCCGGGTTTCAAACCTTGAATGGTACCGCGCACGCCGTCTGCATAACGCTGATCAAAGCGTTTGATTTCTTGCATGCGCACCTGATGGCGCCGCAAGGAAGAAAAGCCATAGAGGGCAAAATCATCACCCACAGCCGAAAGTGCCTCGCCAAACAGCAGCATACTGTCGGCCACCACATCAATAACGCGGCGTTCGTCATTGATGTGCGCATCAGTGGACATGGATAAATCCGCCAGTAATAAACAGGATAAATCACGCTGCTGCTGGCGTTTTTCCATAAACAAACCACGCTCAGCCACTTGCCCACATTGGCGTTCCACATGAAAATCTAAGCAGGCTTGTAAATCCAGCTCATCACCTTGCGCTTGTTGATGCAACCAACGTGGCTCACTGCGTAAATTCTCGAACTGGCGACGGATGCGGCGCGCCAGCTGACTCAAACGCAGCGGTAAGGGTGCTGCTTCTTGGTCACGTGGTTGCATCATTTGCACATTAACAAAGTCCGCTTGCAAAGCGTTTTTACGAAAATCCCACTCGGGCAGTTTGATGCCCTCACCCAGCGGAATATCATCCACGTCAGCGGGGGGTAAATCCAAGTGCAGCTTTAAACCGCCGCCTTTACGTTTACGCTTGCGCGATAAAGCAATTTCATCTAAATCATCAGCAACCCGCGCCGCATCGAGATCTTCGTTGTCATCACCACAACGATCGACATCAATGTGCTCTGACCAACTGAATAAGTTTTCTAGGCGAAATAACAATAAACCTTCTTTCCCCGAGTTATCTGCAACTCGTTTGGCTTGCTTGCGTACATCACGGCCTTCGCCTTGTGCTGCACCTATCACATCACCTTCATCGTCCTCACTTTCCAGATCACTTTTTTGCGGGTCACCTAAGCGTTCAGCAGGATAAAGCCACAGCGGTAACGGAAATGGCGCGCGCTCAGTGACAGGAAAATCCACCACACTGCCCGGCTCTAACAATGCTTGGCGTAAAGCCCGCTCTAAAGCGGCTTCGTTGTTCTTTAATGTATTTGGATTGGGACGCAAGGCTAAATGCGCTTGCAGCAAACGCTGATAACGCGGGCGCATGGCAGGGTATTGCTGCAGAAGATTTTGCGTCCAACGTTGATTATCACGACCCCAGTGGCACATTTTGTCAGAGGTGGCGGCCAGTAAAGCCAACCAGCGATACAAGTCACGGTTGAGTTCCTGATCAGGGTACACCGCTAGGCTGGCAGGTAGACGTAAGTTCTCCGCATCCGCCCAAGCAACGGCTAATTGTAAGCTGCTACCGGCAATTTGCTGCACCAATGAGCGGCGCAAGACCATTTTACGCGCACTGGAGGCCTCCACCGCCACACCAGAAGCGCCGCCTAAGGCACGAAACAACACGGCTAGCGAGCGCTGCATATCTTCCAGATCTACCTGCGCTTCAGGAAAACCTGGGTCAGCACGTCGAGTGATAAATTTGTGCCAAATCTCACCGGCCCACTCTTCAACTTCAACACCAATGCCCATACCCGACCCCTCTTTCGGTTGTGCCAGCTGCAAAGAACGCTCATAGCGCTGGCGCTCAAACAACTTCGGCCCACTGGATAAGCTGGGCCGAAGATCCTTACCTCATCACATTAATTTACGTGACTATGCGCGCCCAGCAACGGCTGCTGTCACTTGCTCAGTACGACCACGCTGGCGGAAGCTCAGTAAGTAAGCCACTAAACCGATCAAGAAGATCACCCCCGCAGCTAAACGCAGCCAGTAGAAGATAAACAACTGATCCTGAGTCGCCATAAAGCCTAATGCAGCGCCATCCTCTGGTATACGTTGCAACCAGATTTGCACAACACCCGCGGCAGACAGGAACAATGTGATAAACACCATGCTGATGGTCATCAACCAGAAGCCCCACATCTCCAGCACTTGTGCTTTATTATCCGCAGCTTCGCCAAGGCCACGCAGCTTCGGCATTGCGTAAGAAATCAAGGTCATCACGATCATGGCATACGCACCATAGAAAGCTAAGTGACCATGAGCTGCAGTTAACTGCGTACCGTGCGTGTAATAGTTAACTGGCGCTAGGGTATGCAGGAAGCCCCAAACACCGGCACCTAAAAACGCAGTCACAGTCGTACCCATCGCCCATAATGCAGCGGCTTTATTGGGGTGCTCACGACGACGGCGGTTGATCATATTGAAGGCAAACAACACCATCGCAAAGAAGGGTAACGGCTCCAGCGTGGAGAAGATCGAACCGACCCACAACCATACCGTTGGCGCACCAATCCAGAAGTAGTGGTGACCCGTACCTAAGATGCCGGAGATCAGCGCCATGGCGACAATCACATACAACCACTTCTCAATCACTTCACGGTCCACACCGGTGATTTTGATCAGTACGTAAGCCAGCATCGCGGCCATGATCAATTCCCATACGCCTTCTACCCACAAGTGCACCACATACCACCAGTAGAACTTATCGCGGGTGAGGTTATCTGGGTTGTAAAAAGAGAACAGGAACATCACTGCCAAACCGATCAGGCCGGTCATTAGTACTACGTTAATCGCAGTCTTACGGCCCTTTAGCACTGTCATACCAACGTTGTACAAAAAGCCTAAGCAGACCACCACAATACCGACCTTCGTGATCAGTGGTTGCTCAAGGAACTCGCGTCCCATGGTCGGCAAGAGATCGTTACCGGTCATCTGCGCCAGCCCAGCATAGGGTACAAACAAGTAACCTAAGATGGTCAACACGCCCGCTACAGCAAACACCCAGAACAAAATCATCGCGAGCTTGGGACTGTATAGCTCACGATCCGCCTCCTCAGGGATCAAGTAGTACGCAGCGCCCATAAAGCCGAATAACAACCAAACTATCAGCAAGTTGGTGTGCACCATACGTGCGATATTAAAGGGGATCAGCGGGAACAAGAAGTCACCGACAATGTATTGCAAGCCCATTATCAAGCCAAATAGAATTTGCCCAACAAACAAAATCAGCGCAAATACTAAGTACGGCATGGCCACCTTTTGCGAGGTGAATTTTAAGTACGGATTATTGGTCATAACCAGTTCCCCTTAGACTGCCAAGCAACAGAGCTGGCAGAGCGTAAATGTTCAAAAACAATCGAGCAGGCATATCAACCCTCCTTGTTTGGTGGCCAGTTATTGGTATCAATTTTTGAACTCCACTTAAGGAACTCGGTTAAGTCATCCAACTGGGCATCGGTTAAGTTGAACTGCGGCATTTGCCGGCGACCAGGAATATTGGTGGGCTGTGCTTTCATCCAAGCAGGTAAGAAATACTTAAAACCTTCCTCACCACCACGACGGACAAACACGTTCCCCAACTCCGGAGCAAAGTAAGCCCCCTCACCCAGCAAGCTGTGACAGCCAATGCAGTTATTTTCTTCCCAAACCAATTTTCCACGCACCACTGACTCTGTCAGTAACTCGCTATTGGTACGTTCAGGGATAGTTCTTTCTGTGTGGTAAGTGAGCGCAAGAAACACCAAGATGAAGAATAGACTTCCTCCATAGTAAATATTTCTTGCCATACCTTTAGTGAATGTTTCAGACATGACGCCTCCTAATGAGTTATGCCCGCTCATCATAGAAACAGTTGCTTACAAACCCACTTGATAGCAATCAAGAATTACCAAGTGCCGCACTGGGTTATTAGCTAAAGGCCTACATTACGTGGCTCACACAGTAGATTGCGAATGACTAGTCAGCATTTTAATGCGACCTAGCGCACATTAACGGAGCACTAACAGCGCTTAGAGAGGGCAGAGAAGGTAGATAGGGTTATCAGGGAGAGTCGTATCAAGAACAATCAAGCAGGACATTGTGTCCGCGCGCAAGCGTATAGAGACGCCCTTGGCGTTAAGAAAAATCAGGCTGCAAATACACTATTCAGCTCATAAAGCGAGGCAGCAACAAGGTCACAGCAATAATCAAACTCATGGCCACAGGCCAGCCATACATGATGATGCGCCAGCGCCGTTGCGTGTGTCGCAATTCCATAAAGCCATCAATAATCAAAGCTGATTTAATAACAGCCACTGCCAATACCGCGCCAACCTGAGTGGCCAAGGTCAGCGTGCTGGCCCCCAGATAAACGGTCACAGCGGTTGCCAGCACCAAGAGCAACCAGCACACAAACAACACCTTTGTATTGGACATACTGCCGCCCTACCCCAGTAAATACACCAGCGGAAAGATAATCACCCAAGCCAAGTCAATCATGTGCCAATACATCACCCCAGATTCCATACCGCTGCGGTTATCGGCAGTAAAGCCTAATCGCCAACAACGCCAAGCTAAAAAAGCCAACACCAGCAAACCCAGCCACACATGCAAAAAGTGAAACAAGGTCACCAACCAATACAGAGTGAAGAACATATTGTATTCAAGGTCAAAGCCGGCTTGAGCTAAGTGCGTATACTCACTGAGTTTAAGCACCACATAGACCATTGCCGAAGCTATCGCCGCGATCAATAACACAGCCGCTTGCCGCGCTTGATTCACCCGTACCCGCTCCACTGCCAGCGCCGCTAAAAAGCCCGATGACAGCAAACCTACCGTCATAGCAAAGCCTGTGGAGGGATCCAACTCTGCGCGCCCTGCTTGGAACATCTCAGGGTAAAGCATTTGCGTGACACTGAAGGCAATAATAAATAGCGTAAAAGCCGCTAATTCAGCCAGAATAAAAATCCACATGGCCAAATCGCCCGGCAGTGCCTGACTGGCAGCAGGCGCGACTAACGGCGCGTTACTCGAAGTGGACATCAACCACATCCATTAAAGCCGCCACTGTTTGTGGGTCATCGCTTAACGGCTCAGCCAAACAGGCTAAGCAGGCTTCACGCACCGGCATCCCCGCTTTAATCATGCGTGCGGCAAAAATCAGTAAGCGCGTTGAGGCCACTTCTTCCAGGTCATGGTTCTCTAAACGGCGCAGGGCCTGCCCCAGTCGAACAATCTGCGCCGCCAGCTTACTCTCCACCCCTGCTTCAATTTCAACAATTCTCTGTTCTTCTGCAGCACTTGGATAATCAAAGCGCATGGCCACAAAGCGTTGGCGAGTACTGGGCTTCATGCCTTTGAGCAGGTTTTGATAACCGGGGTTATAGGACACCACCAGCATAAAATTAGGCCCTGCTTTAATCGCCTCACCGGTGCGTTCTAAGAACAGCTCACGGCGGTCATCAGCTAGAGGATGCAATACCACTGCGGTATCTTGCCGCGCTTCGACCACCTCATCTAAGTAGCAAATACCGCCTTCACGCACAGCACGGGTTAACGGACCATCTTGCCACCAAGTGCCCTCAGCACCGATTAAGTGACGGCCAACTAGATCAGCAGCACTTAAATCATCATGACAAGCAACGGTATACAACGGCAAGTTCAAACGGTGCGCCATATGCTGCACAAAGCGGGTTTTGCCACAGCCGGTAGGCCCTTTAATCAGAACTGGCATCCCATGCTGCCAAGCCTGTCGAAAGACCGTTTCCTCATTACCAAGTGTCTGATAAAAGGGTTCTTCACTCGTTAAAACACTCTCTTGCTGCAGGCCAGTATTCACGTTGCATACCCTACTAATTAACTTGGTTATGCCTACGTTAACCGCCCTCTGCCTGCAGGCTCAACTGCTTAAAAAGTCATTCTTGATTGCCGTCAAGCACAATGTTTAGACCTATGTTTAGGATGGCAATGCACACACGATTTACCCGGGATATGCCAATAAGCAACTCAAATGAAAACAAAATGATTGCACGGCTCGCCAACAAACAAGAGCGCGATCATTTACAGGAGATTAACTTATGTCTATTAAAGGCAAACCATTTTTGGCGGGTATCGTGGCCGCCATGTCGATGTCACTGCTAAGCTTTTCCATAGCGCATGCCACAGCCAACCCTGAGGAAGCTGAAGCCGCTTATAAGGGAGCTGCTTCCACTGTGGATCCAGCCAGCGCTAAAACGGTACGCACTGCTGGTGCTCCTGATCTCAGTGACTCAGAGTTTGAAATGGCAAAGGAAATTTATTTCCAACGCTGCGCAGGCTGCCATGGGGTCTTACGTAAAGGTGCAACAGGTAAACCACTAACTCCAGATATCACTCAAGAACGTGGGCAAGCTTACCTAGAAGCATTGATTACCTACGGCTCCCCAGGCGGCATGCCAAACTGGGGAACATCCAACGAGCTCAGCAAAGAGCAAATCACTTTAATGGCCAACTACATTCAGCACACACCACCGACACCGCCTGAGTGGGGCATGCCGGAAATGAAAAACTCTTGGAAAGTTCTAGTTAAGCCCGAAGACCGCCCAACTAAACAAATGAATACACTCAACCTTGGCAATATCTTCTCCGTCACGTTACGCGATGACGGTAAAATTGCCTTGATTGATGGTGACAGCAAAGAAATTATTAAAACCATTGAAACGGGCTATGCAGTACACATTTCACGCATGTCGGCGTCTGGCCGCTATTTATTTGTAATAGGTCGTGATGCGCGCATTGATATGATCGACTTATGGATGGAAGAACCAGCGCGTGTTGCTGAAATAAAGGTAGGTATCGAAGTACGCTCTGTAGAAACCTCTAAATTCGAGGGTTACGAAGACAAGTACGCTATTGCCGGCTCATATTGGCCACCGCAGTACACCATTATGGATGGCGAGACCCTTGAACCTCTGCAAATTGTCTCCACCCGCGGCATGACCGTTGATACCCAAGAATATCACCCTGAGCCTCGGGTGGCGGCGATTATCGCTTCCCACGAGCACCCTGAGTTTATTGTTAACGTTAAAGAAACCGGCCGCATTTTGCTGGTCAACTACAAAGACATTGACAACCTAACTACTACCAGTATTGGCGCTTCATTGTTCTTACACGATGGCGGCTGGGACAGCACACACCGTTACTTTATGACAGCGGCCAATAACTCTAACCAAGTCGCGGTAATTGACTCCAAGGAACGCAATCTTGCTGCCTTAGTGGATGTCGGCAAGATACCACACCCAGGCCGTGGAGCTAACTTTGTTCACCCTAAATTTGGTCCAGTTTGGGCAACCAGTCACCTAGGTGATGAAACAATTTCTTTAATTGGTACCGATCCTGAACAGCATCCAGAGCACGCTTGGCAAGTGGTCGAAACCTTAAAAGGTCAAGGCGGTGGCTCACTGTTTATTAAAACTCACCCTAACTCTACCAATCTATATCTGGATACCACCTTCAACCCTGACGCTAAAATCAGCCAATCAGCTGCGGTATTTGACATTAACAACCTTGATGCAGGTTACAAGGTTCTACCTATTGGTGATTGGGCTGATATCGACGGTGGGGTAAAACGCGTACTGCAACCTGAGTACAACGAAGCCGGTGATGAGGTTTGGTTCTCAGTATGGAGTCAGCAAGACGAGGTGTCTGCCATCGTGGTGGTTGATGATAAAACACAGAAACTGAAAAAAGTCATCAAAGACAAACGCTTGATCACCCCAACGGGTAAATTCAACGTGAATAACACCCAGCACGATGTGTACTAAACGAGCACTCTTGTAGAGTAGTCGGCAATACTTAGGAGGACGCTATGATAACCAGCAAGCATGCAACACTTTATTTAACGGTGTTCATGGCGTCACTCCTTACTCTTCCTACAAGCCTGGCGGCACCCATAGCGAGTGAACGCCAAGCAACACTTGAACACCTGCTTATTCAAGACTGTGGTTCCTGCCATGGTCTACGCATGACCGGCGGCCTTGGCCCGCCACTGACCCCGCAAATTTTATCCGACAAGTCCCGCGATAGTCTGATTGCTACAGTGATGTTCGGCCGCCCAGGTACTGCTATGCCACCATGGCAAGCCTTACTCAATGAGCACGAAGCGGCTTGGATGATTGATCGCCTGTTACAAGGAGTTACCCCATGAGACGTCACTTTGGCGTTGTACTTTTAGCCTGTTTATTAACTGCATGTGTTGCTCAACCCTCTCATCCATTGCGTGGCAGCGGTGACTTAGGGATCGTCATTGAACGTGCAAATGGCAGCGTCAAAATTGTTGAACACTCAAATAACAGCAGTTTGGCCCGAGTTGAAGGTTTAGGTGATTTATCCCACGCCTCGGTGGTGTTTTCCCGTGATGCCCGCTTTGCATATGTATTTGGACGCGATGGTGGCCTAACCAAAATTGATCTACTTACCGCGAAAATTGATAAACGTATTATCCAAAGCGGCAACAGTATTGGCGGTGCCATTAGCCAAGACGGTCGTTTAATTGCTGTGGGTAACTACGAGCCCGGCGGGGTTAAAGTTTTTGCTGCCGACACTTTAGAACTGGTGGCTGATATTCCTGCGACCACTGTTGCCGATGGCAGCCGTGGTTCACGGGTGGTGGGTATGGTCGATGCACCTGGAAAGAAGTTTCTAGTCAGTTTATTTGATACCGGCGAAATTTGGATTGCCGACTTTAGCCAAAGCAATACTCCAGCAATCACGCGCTTTACCAATATTGGCGACCAGCCGTACGACTCCATGCTGACTCCTGACGGCCGTTACTATATTGCCGGTTTATTTGGTGAAGACGGTTTAGCGCTGCTGGATCTATGGCACCCTGAACAGGGGGTCAAACGTATTCTCGATGGCTATGGCCGCGGCAACGAGAAACTTCCCGTCTATAAAATGCCCCATTTGGAAGGTTGGACAGTGGCCGGTGATCACGCCTTTGTCCCAGCCGTGGGTCGCCATCAGATTTTAATTATGGACACCAATACCTGGCAACAGGCCGGTAGCGTGGATGTCATTGGTCAACCGGTATTTGTCATGGCGCGCCCTGATGCACGGCAAATCTGGGTCAACTTTGCCATGCCTGATAACCAATATGTGCAAGTGATTGATAGCGAAAGTCATACGGTTATTGCCACCCTAGAGCCGGGTCCTGGTGTGCTGCATATGGAATTCACCCCCCGTGGTGAACAGATTTGGATCTCGGTGCGCGATAAGGACGAGATACAGGTATGGGATACCGCAACTTTACAAAAAGTTCACACCCTACCTGCAGACAGTCCCAGCGGTATCTTCTTTAGCGATCGAGCTCACCGCATCGGTCTATAGGAGTTTTAACATGGACGATCTGTGCTTACGGATGCTGGATCGTTTCCAGCACGATTTACCCATTTGTGCTGAACCTTACCAAGCTATAGCAGAAGAGTTGGGCTGCAGCGAAGAAGATATTTTTCAGCGCTTAGAGCAGCTCAATCAGCGCCAAGCTTTATCCCGGGTTGGGCCTATCTTTGACCACAGCGTAGCGGGCGCCAGCACTTTAGTTGCGTTGGCTGTGCCTGAAGCGCGGATTGAACAAGTCGCTGCGCAAATCAATGCCCTAGATGAAGTGAATCACAACTATTTGCGGGAGCATGATTGGAATCTTTGGTTTGTCCTGACCGGCCCCAACCGTGCCCATCTTGATCAAACCCTAATCCATATTCAACAGCAGACTGGATTAACCCCCTTAGATCTGCCGATGCTGACTGCTTATCAAATCAATTTAGGCTTTGCTTTAGGCAAAGATTCGCAGGTGCCATCATGAGCGATGGATTAACCCTTGAGCAACAGCAGCAATTGCGGCGCTTGTTGGAGCACGGTTTGCCACTGGCCTCCCGCCCTTATCAAGTCTTGGCTGAACAAATTAATAGCACTGAACAAGCTGTTTTACAGCATGTGCAAGACTTAAATGCGCAAGGTCTATTTCGACGCTTTGGCATTGTGGTTAAACACCGTGCGCTGGGTATCAATGCCAATGTGATGCTGGTGATGGACATTGAAGATGAACGGGTACATCAAGTGGGTGCAGCACTGGGCGAAGCGCCGGGGGTCAATTTATGTTATCGCCGTCCACGGCGTCCGGGCTGGCCCTATAACTTATTTTGCATGGTCCATGGGCGTGATCGCCAAGCGGTAGAAGCCCATGTGGCAGAACTCTTAGAGCAACATAACTTACTCCAGCGTCCCCATCATTTGCTGTTTAGCACCCGTGCCTTTAAACAACGCGGTGCACGTTACAGCCAAGTCGGAGCAACTTAATGGATGAATTTGATCGTCGACTTCTCAACCGTTTACAGCTTGGCTTGCCGTTAGTCCGTGATCCATGGAGCGCGCTGGCAGAAGAGCTGCAATGCAGCGCTGAAGCGATTCGACAACGCTTACAGGAGTTACTGGATGACGGCACCTTAACCCGTTTTGGGCCTATGTTTGATATCGAACAGCTGGGCGGTGCTTTTACTCTTGCCGCAATGACGGTGCCCGAACAGCGCTTTGATCAGGTCACTGAACAACTCAATGAGCTGCCCGCGGTGGCGCACAATTACCGCCGCGAACACGCGTTTAATATGTGGTTTGTATTGGCCTGCCCAACCCCAGAAGGCATTCAACGCAGCATCGCTGAAATCGAAGCCCTAACCGGTTTGTCCGTCCTCAACTTGCCCAAGGAGAAGACCTACCATGTCGGCCTCCATTTCCCCCTCTGATCAACAGCTGGCCCAACAGCTGATTACCCTCACCGAAGCCGGCCTGCCTCTGGTGGCTGATCCTTGGGCCTGGATTGCTGAGCGCATGCAGCTCAGTGTGGATGACACCCTTGCTTTATTACAGCGCTTACAAGACAGCGGCGCGATTCGCCGGATTGCTGCAGTACCCAATCATTACCGCCTTGGTTATACCTTTAATGGCATGACCGTTTGGGATGTGGACGATGCTCAGATTGACCGCTTAGGTGAGATCGTCGGCAACCTTCACTTTGTCAGCCACTGCTACCGTCGTCCGCGCTTGCCTGGCTGGCGCTATAACTTATTTGCCATGGTGCATGGCAAGAATGCTGAGCAAATTGAATACGAGCGAAATCTTATTCGTGATCAACTCGGTGCTGCCTGCCGTGCTGATACGATGCTGGTCAGTAGTCGTATTCTAAAGAAAACGGGTTTGCGGCTGGCCACTCAGCGTCAGGAGAAGTAACTATGCTAAGAATCAGCACTTATTTACGCGCCCTTGCCGGGCAAAGCCCAGCTCCTCGGGCGGCCAAGCCCGGCAGTACCCGGGCACCCGTGGTTATTTGGAACGTGTTGCGCCGTTGCAATCTGACCTGTAAGCACTGCTACTCAACCTCAGCGGATATCGACTTTAAAGGTGAACTGAACACTGCCGAAGCGCTAGCCACCATTGACCAGCTGCATGCTGCAGGGGTTAAGGTATTGGTTCTCAGTGGCGGTGAGCCTTTGATGCGTCCGGATATTTTCCAGTTAGCCGAACATGCTCGCCAATACGGTTTTTATGTGGCTCTCTCGACCAATGGCACTCTGATTAACGAAAGTAATATTGAGCAAATTGTCGCAGCACAATTTGATTATGTGGGTATCAGTATTGATGGTCTTCCCGATATTCATGATGAATTTAGACAAATGAAAGGCGGTTTTACCGCCTCAATGCATGCCGTTGAACTCTGCCGTCAGCATGATATTCGGGTGGGTTTGCGCACCACTTTAACCATGCACAATCATGCTCAGCTTCCCGACTTACTGGAGCTGATGCGTGAATATGATGTGCAAAAATACTACCTCTCACACTTGAATTACAGCGGTCGTGGCAAGCGCAGCAGTAAAATCGATGCGCACTGGCAGATGACCCGCGATGCCATGGATCAGATTTTTGATCGCGCTTGGGACGATGTGCAACACGGCATCGAAACGGATTTTGTCAGCGGTAATAACGATGCCGATGCCATCTTATTGCTGCAATGGACCGAACGTCACTTACCGCAACACCGTGCACAAATGGAAACCATGCTGCGCGCTTGGGGCGGTAACGCTTCCGGGGCTGGGGTGGCCAATATTGACAACCTCGGTGATGTGCACCCTGATACCTATTGGCAGCAACACACCTTAGGTAATGTACGCAAACAGGATTTTAAAGATATTTGGTTCAATAACGCAGCCCCATTATTGCTACAACTGCGCCAGCACCCCCGTCAGGTTAAGGGCCGCTGCGGTGAATGCCAGTGGTTAAGTATTTGTAATGGGAATACCCGTACCCGCGCTTGGGCCGGCGGCAATTTGTGGGCTGAAGACCCGGGTTGCTATCTGACTGATGAAGAAATTGGCATCGCTGCTTTAGCAGAAATTAAATGCGTAGCGCTATAGGTTTGTCACACCTTGGTGATGATTTTATTACTGTGACCTGAAGTCACTTTGGAGCTGACATGGATCAGAAAACCGCTCTCCCCGCTGCTCTACACGCTGCTTTCGCTCCCGGCGATGTGGCTTTAATTGGTGCCGGTCCAGGTGACCCAAGCCTTCTTACTTTGCGCGCTTGGAGCTTGCTGCAGCAAGCTGATGTGGTGGTCTACGACCGCTTGGTGAGCCCAGAGCTTTTAACCATGATACCCGAGCGTTGCCAGCGTCGTTTTGTCGGTAAAGCCAGTGCTAATCACAGCTTACCGCAAGATAAAATCAATCAACTGCTGGCTGATCTCGCGCAACAAGGCTTACGTGTGGCTCGACTCAAAGGCGGTGACCCCTTTATCTTTGGCCGCGGCTCAGAAGAACTTAACTTTCTGTTACAGCGTCAGATCAACTGCCAAATAGTGCCAGGTATTACTGCGGCTTCAGGTTGCACCGCTTATGCTGGAATTCCCCTAACCCACCGTGGTGTAGCGCACTCTTGCCAGTTTATTACCGGTCACTTACAAGAAGATGGCGAGCTACATCTACCGTGGAAAAGCTACGCTGACCCGAAGAAAACCTTAGTGTTTTATATGGGCTTAAGCAGTCTTGAAGAAATCTCCAGCGAATTGATCAAAGCTGGCTTAGCCGCAGATACACCGGCAGCCTTGATTGGTAGCGGCACATATGCCGAGCAACAAGTGATCCGCGGTAGCCTTGCAGAATTGCAGGCCATGGCAGATAACGCTGAACTGACCCCACCCACCTTAACCATTATTGGTCACGTAGTTGCCCTGTTCAGTGGCTACCCTGTGAGCCATCCAGCGCTTATTAACCCTATGGCTGTAGCGGCTAAGGAAGTACTATGCGTATAACCCTCAGCTTAAAATCCCTTGCCGCGCTGTCTTTATTAGGCCTTGCTACTAGCGCCGCAGCCAGCACTGACTCGGATTTTAGCGCCACTGAACACCTGTATCAACAGCACTGCACAGTGTGCCATGGTGCACAACGGATCGGTGGTACCGGACCTGCGTTGTTGCCAGAAAGTTTAGGCCGGATTAAAAAACCTGAAGCCAGCAAAGCCATTAGCGAAGGACGCCCTGCCAGTCAAATGGCCGCTTTCCAAGATATTCTCAGTGTTGAGCAGATCGAAAACATGGTGGCGTACTTATACACTCCAATCGATAACCCACCCACTTGGCAAGACAGTGATACGCGCGCCAGCCACCGTCTCTTAGCCGATCAAGGTGCCTTACCGGAGACGCCACAACACAACGCTGATCCGCTAAACTTATTTGTGGTAGTGGAAGCCGGCACCCACCATGTCACCATTTTAGATGGCGATAAATTTGAGCCTCTGACCCGTTTTCAATCGCACTTTGCTCTGCATGGCGGGCCCAAGTTCTCTCCTGATGGCCGCTTTGTTTATTTCGCCTCGCGGGATGGCTGGGTAACAAAATACGACCTGCATAACTTCACCATGATTGCCGAAACCCGAGTGGGCCTAAATACTCGTAACCTTGCGGTGAGCAACGATGGCCGTTGGGTGCTGGCGGGTAACTATTTACCGGGCAACTTAGTCTTACTCAATGCCGATGATCTAACCTTAATCAAAAGCATTGCTACAGTAGGTCAAGATGGTACCCCATCGCGGGTCAGCGCCGTCTATACCGCACCACCACGGGACAGTTTTGTCGTGGCGCTGAAAGACTCCCATGAAGTGTGGGAATTATCCTATGCTGGCACGCCAGATTTCATCCCACGGCGTATTATTGGCCAAGACTACTTAGACGATTTTTCCTTTACCCCGGATTACCGCTACTTATTAGCCACGTCCCGTAAAGCCCACGGTGGACAGGTGATTGATCTGGATACCGGTGAATCTATCACTGATATTCCATTGCCTGGTATGCCGCATTTAGGTTCAGGGATTTATTGGCAGCGTGATGGCCAATGGATATTTGCCACACCCAATATCAGCCAAGGCCTTATTTCGGTACTGGACTTAAAAACTTGGCAGCTGATTAAAGAAATTCCCACTGAAGGCCCAGGTTTCTTTATGCGCAGCCATGAGAATTCCAAGTACGCTTGGACTGATGTGTTCTTTGGCCCCAATCAAGAAGCCGTGCACTTAATTGATAAGCAAACCTTAGAGATTGCCCATACTTTGCGTCCTATGCCGGGCAAAAATGCTGCCCATGTGGAGTTTACCAACGATGGCAGCCACCTGATCCTCAGTGTTTGGGACACTGAAGGCGCGTTAATTGTTTACGATGCCAATACTTTAGAAGAAGTAAAACGTATCCCTATGAACAAACCATCTGGCAAATACAACGTGGGCAATAAAATTGAATTTGCCGAGGGTACATCACACTAATGCACAAGGCCTATGCCTGCCTAATAGCCTGGTGAAGAATAACGCCGCCCCACATGGACGTTTGTACGCGATAGTTCATTACCAGCCTTACTCTCTGACAAGGGCGTACTTCACTGCCCTACTGATTGCGCAGCAATAGAGGCTTACTATGTGGTTCAAATGGAAGAAAAAAGCACTGCAGTTGCAGCAGAAAAACATCAGTTTAGAAGCTGAAAACACG
The DNA here is from genome assembly GCF_027498055.1 of Denitrificimonas caeni. GTDB lineage: Bacteria > Pseudomonadota > Gammaproteobacteria > Pseudomonadales > Pseudomonadaceae > Denitrificimonas. The sequence goes on along the minus strand of NZ_CP114976.1, from coordinate 1,409,309 downwards.
CAGCAACGTGCACATATTCAACAACTACAAGAGGCGTTAGCCCGCTCACAAAGCAGCGCGGCAAGCCACCAACAGCAGTTGCAGTTTAATCGTGGTGTTTCAAGCAACCTGATTCGCTTTGGTAGTTCAATAGCGCACCTCGGCGACTCTTTTGAATACCTTGCTGAGCAAATGGAGCACAATAAGCAGCATGCCCAGACTGTTGCTCACGCCACCACGACCAACCAAGATAACTTCACAGAACTGCAAAGCAAAGCCCTTGCCATGGAAAGTGGCCTTTTAGAAACCACTGACAAAATTGACACATTGGCGCTGCACACACAGGAAATTAACGGCATTGTTGACCTGATCAGCGGCATTGCCAGCCAGACCAACTTACTCGCTCTTAATGCCGCCATTGAAGCTGCGCGAGCCGGTGATGCCGGCCGAGGTTTTGCTGTAGTGGCCAGTGAAATCCGCCACCTTGCCGAGCGCACCGCTTTAGCCACCACCGATATTGTCCACAAAATAAATGAAATCCAAACTGAAACGAAACAAGCGCACGATTACATTCAAAGCCAAGGGCAACTTGCACAAGATTTTAATGACACAACACAGCAAGCCGTTAGCGCCATGCGCGGTTTACATTCTTTAGCGCAGCGCATGCGTAAGGACATCGACCGATCGGCGCTACGTGCAGGCATAGAGCTGGCTAATCTCGATGAGCTGTCACTAAAGTTCATTGTTTACAATCATCTGCTCGAGCAGGAGCCTACAAGCGTGCCACAACTCCCCACTGATCATGAGTGCCGCTTTGGCCGCTGGTATTATCATAATCACAACCGCAGTCTGCATAATATTGCAGATTTTCAACGGATTGAACGCCCCCACAGCAACGTACACGAACAAGGTCAGCATGCCATGCAAGCCTATCAACAAGGTGCGCTGGAAGACGCCGTGCAGCATTTACAAAACATGGAAGTGGCAAACCTTGAGGTGATGCAAGTGGTCACTGCTGTGCTTGAACACCTTGAGCAACAACAAGACTAAGCCTTGGCTAAGTCTATAAGCACAAAAAAGGCGCTGCCTGGATAAGGGAGCGCCTGTATGCTAACCACACAATAGCTTTATTTATGCTTCCAGCCGGTAATTTGCGCTAGCGCTGTACCGATATCGGCTAATGAGCGAACAGTTTTTACTCCAGCATCTTCAAGTGCGGCGTACTTTTCATCAGCCGTGCCTTGACCTCCGGAAATGATCGCACCTGCGTGCCCCATCCGCTTACCCTCTGGTGCTGTCACTCCAGCAATATAGGACACCACAGGCTTGGTTACGTGGGCCTTAATAAAAGAGGCAGCCTCTTCTTCTGCAGTACCGCCAATTTCACCAATCATAACAATAGCTTCAGTTTGCGGATCGGCTTGGAATAGCTTTAAAATATCAATAAAGCTTGAGCCAGGAATTGGATCACCACCAATCCCCACGCATGTGGACTGACCAAAACCAGCATCGGTAGTTTGCTTAACCGCTTCGTAAGTCAAGGTGCCTGAGCGGGAAACCACACCCACTTTACCTGGCATATGAATAAAGCCTGGCTGGATACCTATTTTACACTCGCCTGGGGTAATCACACCTGGACAGTTCGGCCCGATTAAACGCACACCCAACTCATCACACTTAATTTTCACATCCAGCATATCTAAGGTGGGAATACCTTCGGTAATGCAGACAATCAGTTTGATTCCTGCAAATGCCGCCTCTAGGATGGAATCTTTACAAAACGGGGCAGGCACATAAATCACTGAAGCATCTGCACCAGTGGCTGCCACTGCCTCTAAGACAGTATTAAAAACCGGCAAACCAAGATGGGTAGTGCCACCTTTACCTGGGGTAACTCCACCGACCATTTGTGTGCCGTAAGCAATCGCCTGCTCTGAGTGAAAAGTACCTTGCGCACCAGTAAAGCCTTGGCAAATCACCTTGGTATCTTTATTAATTAAAATACTCATGCCTGCTCTCCTTTAGCTGCTTTTACAACTAACATAGCAGCCTCACTTAAACTGTTTGCGGCAATAATATTCAAGCCACTCTCAGCTAAAACTTTACTGCCTAAGGCAGCGTTATTCCCCTCTAAGCGCACTACCACAGGGACTTTCACCCCAACCTCTTTAACTGCGCCAATGACCCCTTCAGCGATCATGTCACAACGCACAATTCCGCCAAAAATATTGATTAAGACCGCTTTAACATTGTCGTCAGATAAAATAATTTTAAATGCTTCAGAAACGCGCTCTTTAGTTGCGCCGCCGCCCACATCTAGAAAGTTGGCTGGTCGACCACCGTGATGACTGACAATATCCATGGTCCCCATGGCTAAGCCGGCACCATTGACCATACAACCAATATCACCATCAAGGGCAACATAGTTCAGTTCAAACTGCGCTGCATGGGCTTCCCGCGGGTCATCTTGACCAGGGTCTTGCATGGCGCGTAACTTGGGCTGACGATACAAGGCATTACTATCGATAGTAATTTTGGCATCTAAGCAATGCAAATTACCGTCGTTTTTAATCACCAGGGGGTTCACTTCCAGCAACGCTAAGTCATGGGCCACAAACAGCTTGGCTAAACCTAAAAAAATCTTGGTGAACTGTTTAACTTGTTCATTTTGTAAACCCAAGGCATAGGCTAAATAACGGCCCTGAAACGGCTGTGCGCCGATGGCTGGGTCAATAGTCACTTGCAAAATTTTATCAGGTGTTTCACTGGCAACTTTTTCAATATCAACTCCACCTTCAGTGGAGGCCATAAACACCACTCGACGTGACGAGCGATCAACCACTGCACCTAAGTACAGTTCTTGGGTAAAGTCAGTGCAGGCTTCCACAAGAATACGATTAACTGGCTGGCCATTGGCATCAGTTTGATAGGTCACTAAACGTTTGCCTAACCACTGTGCAGCAAAGTCTTGGGCATCCTCAGGACTGGTGACCAATTTAACGCCACCTGCTTTACCGCGACCTCCTGCATGCACTTGGGTTTTTACCACCCAACGCTCACCACCAATTTCGTGACACGCCTGCGCTGCGGCTTCAGGTGTTTCCACTGCAATCCCTGTAGATACAGGCAAGCCGTATTCAGCAAAGAGCTGTTTTGCTTGATATTCATGAAGATTCATACTGCCCTACCATTGAGTTCAGATTATGCGTAATACGCCGAATACAGACTGTAACGGCGGCTTTCTACTGTATTGCCTACCTCTAGGCACCAATTTACCTTGGTTCCCCAGCCTAGGGCAGAACGAATACCGCCCCTAAAAAGGGGCGGTAGATCAATCAACGTTTTTTGCGGTTTGCTATATGAATAGCTTTCCCATTCACGGCGAGCGCCGCTTCATGGAGCGCTTCCGATAAGGTTGGGTGCGAGAACACCATCAAGCCTAAATCTTCAGCACTGGAGCCAAACTCCATCGCAATTGCGCCCTGTTGCACTAACTCTGCAGCACTTGGGCCAATCACATGCACACCTAAAACGCGATCAGTTTCTGCATCGGCAATGATTTTCACAAAACCTGCGGTGTCATTAGCAGCCATAGCACGACCGCTAGCGGCAAATGGGAATACACCCACATTGATTGCCACACCGTCACCTTTCAACTGCTGCTCAGTTTGACCAACACCAGCAATTTCTGGGTGGGTGTAAATAACACTTGGAATCAGGTCATAGTTCACCTGCGCTTTATTACCAGCAATGCGCTCTGCAACCATAATGCCTTCTTCCGAAGCCTTGTGCGCCAACATTGGGCCACGAACCACGTCACCTACCGCATACACACCAGGTACGCTGGTTGCACAGATATCATCGACGAAGATAAAGCCACGCTCATCGATGGTCACTCCGCTGTCTGCCGACAACACATTGTTGGTGACTGGACGACGGCCAACAGCAACAATTAACTTATCAAAAGTCATGTGTTGCTCGCCTTTAGCGTCGGTGAAGTTAACAGTAACTTCGCCATCTTTAACTTCAGAACCTGTCACTCGTGCGCCTAAGCGAATATCAAGTTTTTGCTTAGCAAAAATCTTCAATGCTTCTTTGGCCACTTGCTCATCGACTGCAGAAAGGAACTTATCTTGTGCCTCGATTACAGTCACTTCAGCACCTAAACGTGCCCAGACTGAACCCAACTCAAGACCAATCACACCCGCGCCAATAACGCCCAGTCTTTTCGGTACGGCTTGGAAATCCAATGCGCCGGTAGAGTCAACAATGACATCTTGATCAACCGGTGCTGGCGGAATATCAATGGGCTGGGAACCAGCTGCGATAATCACGTTTTCCGCTTGGTAAACTTGCACAGTGCCGTCTGCTGCAGTGACTTCAACTTGCTTGTTAGCCAGCAACTTACCGTGCCCTTCAATGGTGGTCACGCCATTGGCTTTAAATAAGCCAGCGATACCGCCAATCAGGTTTTTCACAATAGTATCTTTACGGCCAATCATTGCGGGTACATCTATCGCAACGTCTTTGACGTCAATACCGTGTACCGCAAAATCAGCTTGAGCTTCATGGTATTTCCAAGAGCTATCCAGCAACGCTTTAGATGGCATGCAACCCACGTTTAAGCAGGTACCGCCCAGTGCCAATTTGCCGCTTTTGTCTTGATATTTTTCGATACAAGCTGTTTTAAGGCCCAGTTGCGCTGCTTTAATCGCCGCAACATAGCCACCAGGGCCTGCACCGATGACAATTACATCAAATTTCTGACTCATGAGATTTCCTCGTTATGTGGCCTAGCGCCACGTACTGCTGCCATTTATACACAATAAATGGCAGCAGAATTATCAGATATCCAGCAATAAGCGTGCTGGGTCTTCTAACAAATCTTTCATGGTGACAAGGAAAGTCACTGCTTCTTTGCCATCAATTAAACGGTGGTCATAGGATAACGCTAAGTACATCATTGGTAAAATAACCACTTCACCGTCAACCGCCATTGGACGATCTTGGATTTTGTGCATACCCAAAATCGCCGTTTGTGGTGGGTTAACAATTGGTGTAGACAGTAAGGAACCGAACACACCACCGTTAGAAATGGTGAAAGTACCACCGGTCATTTCTTCTAAAGTCAGCTTGCCGTCGCGTGCTTTCAAACCTAGCTCACGAATTGTACCTTCCACTTCTGCCAAGCTCATAAACTCAGCATTGCGCAGTACAGGTACGACTAAACCACGCTCGCTGGATACCGCAACACCAATATCTTGATAGCCATGATAAACAATATCGCCACCATCAATCGAAGCGTTAACACCTGGCTGACGCTTCAGTGCCTCAACCGCAGCTTTAACGAAGAAAGACATAAAGCCTAAACGTACACCGTTATGGGTTTTCTCAAACAAGTCTTTGTACTTGTTACGTAGATCCATAATAGGCTTCATATTGACCTCGTTAAACGTGGTCAACATCGCCATAGAGGATTGTGCTTCAACCAAACGCTCAGCAACTCGAGTACGCAGGCGTGTCATTGGCACACGCTTCTCAACACGGTCACCCTCGGCAAAGAGCGGTGCTTGTGCGGCTGGAGTTGGAGCCTTAGGCGCTGCGGCAGGCTTGTTAGCAACAGCGGCTACTGCGTCTTCTTTGGTTACGCGACCGTCTTTACCTGTGCCTTTGATAGCGGCAGGATCAAGGGCGTTTTCTTCAGCAATTTTGCGTGCAGCCGGAGACAACTGCGGCTCTCCTGCGGCTGGAGCTGGAGCTGCTGCCTCAGCAGTAGCTGCGGGTGCTGCGCTGGCTGCCGGTGCTGAAGCTGCAGCCTCAGTATCCAACTTACCTAACAGCTCACCACTGAGCACTGTTGCCCCTTCTTCAGCAACAATTTCAGTAATCACGCCATCGGCTTCAGCCAACACTTCCATAACCACTTTGTCAGTTTCGATATCAACAATCAGCTCATCGCGCTTAACTGCTTCGCCCACTTGTTTGTGCCATGTTGCAACGGTGCCATCAGCGACCGACTCGGGAAAAGCTGGGGCTTTAATCTCAATAGCCATAATAATAAGTTCCTATACAATTCGGTTGTTACGTAAAAGCCACATTGATATTCAATGTGGCTTTCTCGCTGATCTAGACTACAAATGCATCCTGCAGTAACTGCTCTTGCTGCTCTGCGTGCATTGATGGGTATCCACAAGCCGGTGATGCTGAAGCAACACGACCAGCGTATTGCAGTTCTAATGTGGGCTTGTAGGCAGTCGCTACACGACGCATATGGTGCTGGCTTGGATACCAAGCGCCCTGGTTCATTGGTTCTTCTTGACACCAAACGATGTGTTCAAGGTTCTTGTACTTAGCAAGTTCCTCAGACAGATCTGCTTCAGGGAATGGATACAGCTGCTCAATACGTACAATCGCAGTGTTATCTAAACCATCATTACGACGCTTTTCTAACAGGTCATAGTACACCTTGCCGCTGCACATAATGACACGCTCGACCTTGTCCGCATCCAATGCATCAACTTCGCCAATTACGTTCTGGAACGTACCTTCAGCTAAGTCTTCAAGTGTTGAGATCGCCAGCTTATGACGCAACAACGACTTCGGCGTTAATGCAACCAACGGCTTGCGCAACGGACGAATCGCTTGACGGCGCAGCATGTGATACACCTGTGCAGGCGTAGTTGGCACGCAAACCTGAATATTATGCTCAGCGCATAACTGCAAGAAACGCTCTAAACGTGCAGATGAGTGCTCAGGACCTTGTCCTTCATAACCATGTGGCAGCAACATGGTTAAACCGCATAAACGGCCCCACTTGGTTTCACCACTGGTAATAAACTGGTCAATCACCACCTGCGCACCGTTGGCGAAGTCACCAAATTGTGCTTCCCAGATCACCAATGCATTCGGCATGGTGCTGGCATAACCGTACTCAAATGCCAGTACTGCTTCCTCAGAGAGGAAAGAATCGTACATGTCGAAACGCGGCTGATCTTTATACAAGTGCTGCAGACTAATGTAAGTCTCACCATCTTTTTGGTTGTGTAACACCGCATGACGGTGCGAGAACGTACCACGGCCTACGTCTTGACCAGTAAAACGAATTGGGTAGCCTTCAAATAACAAAGTGGCGTACGCAGTTGTTTCTGCAAAGCCCCAGTTAATTGGCAAGCCACCGGCAGCCATTTTCTGGCGATCTTCAAGGATTTTAGTCACCTGACGCTGAACCACGAAACCATCTGGGGTTTCCTGCATTTTCAGAGCCAGCTTCTGCAATGTTTTCAGATCAAAACGCGTATCAAAGCGCGGGGTCCACTTGTGCCCTAGGTACGGGCGCCAATCAACAAATAACTCTTTGTTTGGCTCTTTCACCAAGCTTTGTACAACGTGTAAACCGTTGTCCAGTGCTGTGCGGTATTCGTTAGCGAGCGCTTCCACTTGCTCAGCTGTTTGCACTCCATCTTTAATCAAAGCATCAGCATAGAGCTCACGGGTGGTACGTTGCTTGCTAATTAACTTATACATTAAAGGCTGAGTACCACTTGGCTCATCCGCTTCGTTGTGACCACGGCGGCGGTAGCAGACTAAGTCAATCACCACATCACGCTTAAATTCCATGCGGTAGTCAACTGCCAACTGCGTGACAAATAACACTGCTTCTGGATCATCACCGTTCACATGTAAAATCGGTGCTTCGATCATTTTTGCAACGTCTGTCGCGTATTCGGTGGAACGTGTGTCTTCGCGCTTATTGGTCGTAAAACCAACTTGGTTGTTGATCACAATACGAATTGTCCCGCCGGTTTTGTAACCACGGGTTTGCGACATTTGGAAAGTTTCCATTACCACACCTTGACCTGCAAACGCAGAGTCACCGTGAATGGTAATAGGCACAACTTTGTCGCCAACTGGATCGTTACGACGGTCTTGACGGGCGCGCACAGAACCTTCCACAACTGGAGAAACAATCTCAAGGTGTGAAGGGTTAAAGCTCAGCGCCAAATGCACTTCGCCGCCTGGGGTCATCACGTTGGAAGAGAAACCTTGGTGATATTTAACGTCACCTGAAGTTAAGCCTTCAACACGCTTGCCATCAAACTCATCGAAAAGATCACGGGGGTTTTTGCCATAGGTATTGACTAGAACGTTTAGACGTCCACGGTGCGCCATACCTACTACAATTTCTTTCGCGCCGTATGAGCCTGAGCGTTGAATAATCTCATCCATTAATGGAATAAGGCTCTCACCACCTTCAAGACCGAAACGCTTAGTCCCTGGGTACTTTGTGCCCAAGTAGCGCTCTAAACCCTCACCGGCCGTCAGTCGCTCAAGAATATGCGTGCGCACTTCTGGTGAATAGCTTGGACGGCTACGCACACTTTCTAAGCGCTGCTGGAACCAGCGACGCTGTTCTGAATCGACAATATGGGTATAGTCAGCACCAATGGTGCGACAATAGGTATCTTGTAAAGCTTGCTGGATCTCACGCAATGTAGCTTCTTCTTTGCCGATATTTAAATCGCCAGTACGAAACACACTGTCAAGATCTGCATCTGTTAAGCCATAGTGCTGTACGGTCAGGTCTGGCTGCATTGGACGCACCCATAAACCCAGCGGATCAAGCTGAGAGGCTTGATGACCACGCATACGGTAGGCTTGGATTAAACGGAGCACTTCAACTTGTTTTTTCTCATGTTCGGTGCTGATGCTGCCAGCAGACACTGGCTGAGCTCGTCTTTGGTTTTTCGCCAATAAGACAAATTGATCACGAACTGTAGAGTGCGAAACGTCAGTACTTAAGCCACCGTTAGCCGGTAGTTTTTGGAAATAAGTACGCCACTCTTCCGATACGGAGTTCGGGTCGTGCAGGTAGAGTTCATATAGCTCTTCCACATAGGCAGCATTTCCACCGGATAGGTGTGCGCTGCTCCACATGCGCTGCATTACGCTTTCTTGCATGCTAGGTCACCCTTGATAAGGGGGACGCTACCGGCATGGAAACTTAACGGCCTTAAGTCACAAAAAGCGACTTGGATAAAGCCACTACGATCCCCGCAGATAGTCCGAGTACCAGCCCGGATGCCCCTGCTAGTCGTCAATTGCGTTCTAAAACAGCTTTGTAAACTGTTTTATCGTTTAAAGCCACCCATACGAAGGTACTCATATGAGTGGCTAAAGTATTTACAACATTAACTGCTGTAAATTAAGTACCACTCTGTAGCAACATGCTGCGAATATGACCAATCGCCCGGGTAGGGTTCAGGCCTTTCGGGCACACATTGACACAGTTCATAATATTGTGACAACGGAAGACGCTGAACGGGTCATCAAGACGCGCTAAACGTTCTTGCGTTTGTGTGTCACGTGAATCTGACAAGAAACGGTAAGCTTGCAGCAAAGCTGCTGGGCCTAAGAACTTATCAGGATTCCACCAGAATGACGGACAACCGGTTGAACAGCATGCGCACAAAATGCACTCATACAATCCATCCAACTTTTCGCGATCTTCTGGCGACTGCAAACGCTCTATTCCTGGTGCAGGCGTATCATTTTGTAAATACGGCTGCACTTTTTCGTACTGCTTATAGAAGATGCTCATATCTACAGCAAGGTCACGAATAATTGGCAAGCCTGGTAATGGACGTATTACCAGTTTGCCATTTTTTACCACGCTCGAAAGAGGCGTGATGCAAGCCAAGCCGTTTTTGCCAGCGATGTTCATGCCATCAGAACCACACACACCTTCACGGCATGAGCGGCGATAAGACATGCTCTCATCTTGCTCTTTAATCAGGGCTAGAGCATCCAGCACCATCATGTCTTTACCATCAATTTGTACATTGAAGTCTTGCATGAACGGTGCAGAGTTAACCTCTGGATTGTAGCGGTACACGCTTACTTGCAATATTTTAGGCAACGTCATCGTGATAACCCTTAATATTTACGTTCTTGGGGTTTAAAGTATTCAGCATCTTTTTCAACTGCTGATGAAAGTGTGAAGTTAACTGCACGTTTGCCCACACGCTTTTCCCCAGGGAAGTACATGCTATGGCATAACCAGTTTTCGTCATCACGACTTTCGTAGTCTTCACGAGCATGCGCACCACGTGACTCAGTACGAGCCTCGGCAGCAATTGCAGTTGCTTCAGCCACTTCAAAGAGGTTTTGCAGCTCCAGCGCTTCAATACGTGCGGTATTAAAGGCACTGCTCTTATCAGTGATTTTTACATTTTCAATGCGCTCACGCATTTGCTCCAACTCTGCAATACCTTTCTTCATGTATTCGCCAGTACGGAATACACCAAAGTTATTCTGCATGCAGCTTTGCAGTTCTTTACGCAGCGGTGCAACATCTTCACCAGTGGTGCGCTCATTCAGTGCAGAGAGACGCGCCATTGAGCTTTCGATATCACTTTCACTTGCCGCACGGGTGTCAACACCTTCACGCAAGCTCTTCTCAAGGTGAATACCTGCCGCACGACCAAACACCACCAAGTCAAGCAACGAGTTACCACCTAAACGGTTTGCGCCATGCACAGATACCGAGGTAACTTCACCAACAGCAAACAGGCCTTCAACAATTTGGTCATTACCGTTGGCATCTTGCGCAATAGCTTGACCATGAATATTGGTGGCAATACCGCCCATCATGTAGTGACAGGTTGGTACCACAGGAATTGGCGCAACCACTGGGTCAACGTGAGCAAAAGTAATTGATAGCTCACAAATACCGGGTAGACGGCTGTGCAGAACTTCTTCACCAAGGTGATCGAGTTTCAGCAGTACGTGGTCACCATCAGGGCCACAACCGTTACCGGCAAGAATTTCCTTAACCATAGAGCGCGCAACAACGTCACGGCCAGCAAGGTCTTTCGCGTTGGGCGCATAACGCTCCATGAAACGCTCACCGTGCTTATTGATTAAGTAACCCCCTTCACCGCGGCAACCCTCAGTTACTAAGGTACCCGCGCCAGCAATACCGGTCGGGTGGAATTGCCACATTTCCATATCTTGTACAGGTACACCAGCACGCAACGCCATACCAACACCGTCACCAGTGTTAATCAGCGCGTTAGTGGTTGAGGCGAAAATACGGCCTGCACCACCCGTTGCTAAAACAACAGCTTTCGAGCGGATGTGCACAACCTCACCGGTTTCGATGCAGATCGCAACAACACCAACGACAGCGCCATCTTGGTTTTTAACCAAGTCAACGGCATACCACTCATTTAAGAAGACAGTGCCGTGCTTTAAGTTGGCTTGGTACAAAGTATGCAACAGTGCGTGACCAGTACGGTCAGCAGCAGCACAAGTACGTGCAGCCTGACCACCTTTACCAAAGTCTTTTGACTGCCCACCGAATGGTCGCTGATAAATGCGGCCTTTTTCAGTACGGGAGAATGGCAGTCCCATGTGCTCCAACTCATACACGGCTTCCGGACCAACTGAACACATGTATTCGATAGCGTCTTGGTCACCGATGTAGTCGGAACCTTTAACGGTATCGTACATGTGCCAGCGCCAGTCATCGTTCGGGTCATCCGAAGCGATTGCACAGGTGATACCACCTTGCGCAGATACTGTATGCGAGCGCGTAGGGAATACTTTAGTAACGACGGCTGTTTTATGCCCGCCTTGTGCTAACTGCAGCGACGCACGCATTCCTGCGCCGCCGCCACCAACAATAATGGCATCATAAGAGATAGTACGAATACTGGCCATGAATCAAATTCCCCACAAAATCTGTACGCCCCAGACGAACAGTACGAACATCATAATGCCGCACAGCGCTTGGACTAAAAATCGTACACCTGTTGCCCACTTGCCTAATGACATGGGCGTTAGATAGTCGGTAGTAACAGCCCAGAGTCCGATCCAGGCGTGAGCGCCCAGTGCCACCAAACTCAACAAGCTAAAGATACGCATCCAATTGTTGGCAAACAGGCCCTGCCACTCGGCGTAACCCATGCCCGGATTTGCAATAACATACCCCAGCAAAAACAATGAGTATGCAGCAAGCACCACAGCAGAAACGCGCTGCGCCATCCAGTCATAGAGACCAGATCGAGAGAAGTTTGTTACGTTAGTTACCATATCCAGACTCCCATCAATACAATCAGTACGGCTGAAATAATAAAGACTAACTTAGCACCTAGCTTCCCGCCTTCCAGCGTTTCACCGATACCTAAGTCCATAATTAAATGGCGAATACCGGCTGTTAAGTGGTACATCAGTCCAGAGAGAAGAACCCAAACTACGAACTTGGCCAGCGGGCTGGTCATGCACTCTTTAAACTCAGCAAAACCCTGCTCAGAAGCAAGGGATTTATCGAGCCCATACAACAATACTGCAATACCAAAAAACAGGATAACACCTGAAATCCGATGCAGAATGGAAGAGATGGCAGTGATTGGGAGTTTTATAGTCCTAAGATCTAGGTTTACAGGTCGTTGGCTATTCACGGCGTATTCACACTTAGAGAGCCCTAAACTGCAGGGCGAGTTGTCGGGAAGATACTTAAACAAAAAGTACCCGTCACCATTCGAGTGACGACCGTCAGTTTAGGCAAAAGCCTCTGCCGGTCAGCAACCGAGTATAGTGTAAAAAGCAGTAAAATGACAACGCAAAAACATTCGCCTAAATGCGCATTGCCCACCTTTGACATTTAGCGTAAATATCTGTACTTGAAATTTAAGGCCAGTATAATTGCAGCCTTTTAATGGCTATACTGTGATTAAAGCAGTTCAAATTGACATAAGCGGTTATCCCACTATCATGTCGCGGGCCCTGCAGACAGGACCGTGATGATTCCAAGCATAACTAGGAGGCCACAATGGCTGACAAAAAAGCGCAGTTGATCATCGAGGGCACAGCCCCCGTAGAGCTGCCCGTATTGACTGGTACTATTGGTCCAGATGTTGTTGATGTGCGCAATCTTATTGCGAGTGGTTATTTCACTTATGACCCAGGATTTATGTCGACAGCGGCATGTGAGTCAAAGATCACCTATATTGACGGCGACAAAGGCATTTTATTACACCGTGGCTACCCAATTGAGCAGCTTGCGGCTAAGTCTGACTATTTAGAAACCTGCTATTTATTACTGCACGGCGAACTACCTAACCCTGAGCAGAAAAAAGAGTTTGTTGACACCATCAGTAAGCACACTATGGTCAATGAGCAATTAAAGTCATTCCTCAACGGCTTCCGTCGTGACGCCCACCCAATGGCAATCATGTGCGGCATTGTTGGTGCTCTCTCAGCTTTCTACCACGACTCTTTGGACAACAACAATCCAAAGCATCGCGAAATCTCTGCGCACCGCTTAATTGCTAAAATGCCAACTATCGCGGCAATGGCCTATAAGTACTCCATCGGCCAACCCATCATGTATCCACGCAACGACCTCTGCTACTCAGAGAACTTCTTGCACATGATGTTTAACACCCCTGCAGGCGAAAAACGCTTCAGCCCAGCGCTGATTCGCGCAATGGATCGCATCTTTATTCTGCACGCTGATCACGAACAAAACGCGTCCACCTCAACTGTACGCCTTGCCGGCTCTACAGGCGCCAACCCCTTTGCTTGCATTGCCTCAGGCATTGCCGCTCTTTGGGGACCTGCGCATGGTGGTGCCAACGAAGCTGTATTGACCATGCTGGATGAAATTGGTGATGCGTCAAACATCGAGAAGTTTATCGCTAAAGCCAAAGACAAAAACGATCCATTCAAACTGATGGGCTTTGGTCACCGCGTTTACAAAAACTTCGACCCGCGTGCGCAAGTTATGAAGCAAACCTGTGATGAAGTTCTGGCTGAGCTCGGCGTAAACGATCCTAAGCTTGACCTCGCTATGAAGCTTGAAGAGTACGCCCTAAACGATCCGTATTTCAAAGAGCGCAACCTGTATCCGAACGTTGACTTCTACTCAGGCATCATTCTGAAAGCCATCGGCATTCCGACCAGCATGTTCACGGTGATCTTTGCTATGTCGCGCACTGTCGGCTGGATTTCACACTGGACTGAAATGCTTTCAAGCCCGTACAAAATCAGCCGCCCACGTCAGCTTTACACTGGCTACGAGCAGCGCGATTATGAACCTCTAGATAAGCGTTAATGCTTTTTTAGCAGGCCACCTAAAAGGCTGCGCAGTAATGTGCAGCCTTTTTTATTTGTACAGCCATTAAACACCAACAAAACGCTCTATGCAGTGGCGCCTTCTAACCACCCAATCAATCGCACCGCTTCTTCCTGGCTTGCCCCACAGACACTTAACTCAGCTTGAAAAGCTGCGCAAAACGCTGGGCGCTCAGGCAGTCCAAATAACTGACACAAATTATCTGCATTTAAATTCAAACAACGCTCACCCGCCTTCTTACCTTGCGGCATATTAGGCATCGGCGTATGAATAGATGGCGCAATACAGCATGCGCCACACCCTACCCGACACTCCATTACAACCCTTGCCCCATAATCAACCACCCACTAAAAGCGTAATTACTGCTTGGTTTTTAGCCGAGCAATTAAACTGGAAGTATCCCAGCGGGCACCCCCCATATTAATCACATCAGCATAAAACTGATCAACCATGGCAGTCACTGGCAATGTTGCACCATTACGACGCGCCTCTTCTAGCACTATGGCGTAATCCTTACGCATCCACTCCACAGCAAAACCAAAATCAAACTCACCTGCCAGCATGGTTTGATAGCGATTTTCCAACTGCCACGACTGCGCTGCACCTTTACTAATCACTTGCATTGCCGCATCCGCATCTAAACCTGCGCTTTGTGCAAAATGCAACGCCTCCGCCAAGCCTTGCAACAGCCCACCGATACAAATCTGATTAACCATTTTAGTCAATTGCCCGCTACCGACCCCACCCATCAGACGCTGCATCTTTGCATAACAGGCTAAAATTGGCGCAACACGCTCATATACGCTTTCTTCGCCGCCGACCATTATTGTTAGCACAGCATTCTGCGCCCCAGCCTGCCCTCCAGAAACTGGCGCATCTAAAAAATCGAAGCCGTGCTGTGTTGCCGCTACTGCCAACTGCCTTGCAACTTGCGCCGATGCTGTAGTGTGATCAACAAACACACTGCCCGCTGCCATCGCCTGAAAGGCCCCCTGCGCACCCAAAGTTACCTCACGCAGGTCATCATCATTTCCCACACAACACATGACAAAATCAGCTTGCAAAACTGCTAGCGCCGGAGTCTGCGCAAAAGCGCCAGAATACTCCTCCACCCAGCGCTGCGCAGTCGCCACAGTACGGTTGTACACAGTGACAGCATGCCCCTGCTGCGCTAAGTGCCCAGCCATGGGGTAGCCCATAGCACCCAACCCAATAAACGCAATACGCGCCATAATTCACCACCATTTATTTAGTATATTATTGCCCCACAGCCACTACGGACTAAATAGTGACGCCTACTGAGCGCACAGTTATGCTATAAGACTTAAAACTCAAGAGTAATGCTGTCGCTTAGCATTAAGCAATATCAATTAACCCTACCCGCGCCCCTGCACTTATACGAGCCTAGCTTTGCTTTGGAAAAAGAATGAACTTATCGAACATTGACCTGAACCTATTCATTGTTTTTGATGCCATTTATACCGAAGGCAATCTCACCCGCGCTGGGCAAATTATCGGCATCACCCAGCCTGCTGCCTCGAACGCCCTAGCGCGCCTGCGGGACACCTTTAATGACCCTTTATTCATCCGCACCGCACAAGGCATGACGCCCACCCCCTTAGCCCAAAATATTATTGCGCCGGTACGTAGCGCTCTACAGCTACTACGCGGCTCAGTACATGACAGCAGGGTCTTCGACCCAAGCCAGGCCAATAAAACTTTCCGCCTGAGCATGACTGACTTAATTGAAGATATTTTGCTGCCAGCAACATTCCAGCGCCTGCATAAAACAGCCCCTAATGTGCGCATTGAAAGCCTGCTCGCCCGCCGTCGCGAGACAGCCAAAGAACTGGCCGCTGGCCACTTAGATTTCGCCATTGATATTCCGCTCAACAGCGACCCACAACTGCTGCATACCAAACTTCTCGAAGACCGCTACGTCTGCGCTATGCGGAAAGGACACCCGCTTTCTGCGCATAAGAAAATCTCACTGCAACACTATTTAAATGCGCAGCATATCCAGATTTCCTCGCGGCGCAGCGGCCTCGGCCCTGTTGATCTAGCACTAGGAAAAATGGGGCTACAACGCAACGTTGTATTGCGCTCGCAGCACTATTTAATGGCGCACACCGTTTTGCAAAGCACAGATCTAACCATTACTGCACCTGCACGCTTCGCCGAACGTCATCAACTGCACAGCGTTGAATTACCCATCAGCGGCATCGCACCCATTGAAAGCCATCTGTTTTGGCACGCCAGTGCCGACCAAGACCCAGCCAATCGCTGGATGCGTGAACAACTACTGCTTATAGCGCAACAAATCAGCACGACTTAGCCCCTGTAAACAGCAATTTCAACTCACTAGTAATTTAAGCAACACGCGCTCTAACAAAGTCCGCAACTTTTATTGCTGCCCTCTGCAGATACTGCTCATGGGTGAACCCCGAGCGTTTTAACGGTTTCAGGTCATGATCAGCCATCGCCAGCCACTCAATTTCAATAGCTGATGAAAGGTTGTAAGTCTGCACCACCTCTCGACTGCCTAAAGCATCGCGCTCACCCTGCAGTATTAAAGTTGGTGTGCGCAAGCTCAGCAAATGCTCGATGCGCGGCTGATCGAGCTTGCTGACCGGATAGAAAGGATAACCAAAACAAATCAGCGCACTAGCCTGCAGCTCATCTGCCAGCATGCTGGCAACACGCCCGCCCATTGACTTACCCGCTAAAACAATGGGTCCAGCAACCTGCTCAAACACTTCGCGGTAGAGATCGCGCCAACTGTCTTGCAAAACATCCATTTTATTTGGTGGCGGGCGGCGCCCATCTAATCGACGTTGCGCCATATACGGAAACTCAAAACGCACAACACTGATTCCTTGTGCCAATAACAGCGCTGTCATGCTCTCCATAAAAGGGCTATCCATTGGCGCACCTGCGCCATGGGCAAAAATCAAAGTACAAAACGCACCTTTTGCCTCGGAGTATAAAACAGTCATCCGCTCACCTTGTTTAAAATACACACAGCCAGCCCCTCACTTAGCGCCAAACCGCTTTTAACGCAGATACACTGCAATCCACCGCACACATTGAGTAAATAGGACTATATATAGTCCTATTGTCATGGATCAGTATTAATCCGGCGAAGATTTGCGCTAAGATAGGCCACCATCAACAAGTTACGCAATAGCTCACAACCACAAAATAAAGGGTTATGCACCTTCATTTAGGTACACAACTGCATTATAAAAGTGGTTTGCAGCACACTTTACTTTTGCTCAGACGTTACAGAAGACGTACTGATTGCAATGGCATTGTGCTTTGCCCATACTTGTCGATGATTAATTCCGAACAATCCATTACCCGTGGAAGTCTTAGCATGAGCACAGCAATCCAAGAGAATGCTTATAACTACAAGGTTGTACGCCAGTTCGCCATTATGACGGTGATCTGGGGTATTGTAGGCATGAGCGTTGGCGTGCTAATTGCAGCGCAATTAGTATGGCCAGAATTGAACTTTAACCTACCGTGGATCAGCTTCGGCCGCATCCGTCCCCTACACACCAACGCAGTAATTTTTGCCTTTGGTGGTTGTGCATTGTTTGCCACATCTTATTATGTGGTTCAGCGCACCTCGCAAACGCGTCTGTTCTCAGACAGTCTCGCTGCCTTTACCTTCTGGGGCTGGCAGTTAGTGATAGTCATGGCTGTAATTACTTTACCGCAAGGCTTCACCACCACTAAAGAATACGCAGAGTTAGAGTGGCCAATCGCTATTCTTCTAGCTGTGGTGTGGGTTTCCTACGCCATTGTGTTCTTTGGCACCATCGCTAAGCGCAAAACCTCGCACATTTATGTGGGTAACTGGTTCTACGGCGCCTTCATTCTAGTAACTGCGATGCTGCACGTTGTTAACCACCTGTCGATTCCAGTCTCTTGGTTTAAGTCATACTCATTGTATTCTGGCGCAACTGACGCCATGGTGCAGTGGTGGTACGGCCATAACGCTGTTGGTTTCTTCCTGACCACAGGTTTCTTAGGAATGATGTACTACTTCGTACCTAAGCAAGCAAACCGCCCAATTTACTCGTACCGTTTATCTATCGTGCACTTCTGGGCATTGATTACCGTGTACATCTGGGCCGGCCCGCACCACTTGCACTACACAGCTCTACCTGACTGGGCACAATCGCTCGGTATGGCCATGTCCTTGATTCTACTGGCTCCATCATGGGGTGGTATGATCAACGGGATGATGACTCTATCCGGTGCTTGGTACAAACTACGTACTGACCCGATCTTGCGCTTCCTGGTTGTATCGCTTGCCTTCTACGGCATGTCGACCTTTGAAGGCCCAATGATGGCCATCAAAACTGTTAACGCTTTATCGCACTACACTGACTGGACCGTTGGTCACGTACACGCAGGTGCTTTAGGCTGGGTTGCAATGATCTCCATTGGCTCACTTTATCACTTGATTCCACGCCTCTTTGGTCGTGAGCAAATGTACAGTGTTGGCTTAATTAACGCACACTTCTGGTTAGCTACAATTGGTACCGTACTGTACATCGCTTCAATGTGGGTCAACGGTATTATGCAAGGCCTGATGTGGCGTGCAGTTAACCAGGACGGCACCCTAAGCTACTCCTTTGTAGAAGCATTAGAAGCAGGTCACTTCGGTTACTTAGTACGTATGATTGGCGGTTCGTTCTTCTTATTCGGCATGTTCCTCATGGCGTACAACACATGGCGCACAGTGCGCGCGTCAGATACTGAAAAAGCGAATGCACACGCACGCTTTACTGTTGGAGAGGCTCACTAATGAAACGGCATGAACGCGTTGAAAAAAACGTAGGTTTACTCGCGCTCTTTATGGTGATTGCAGTAAGTATTGGTGGCTTGGTACAAATCGTTCCCCTGTTCTTCCAAGACGTGGTGAACGATCCTGTCGAAGGCCTAAAGCCCTACACAGCTCTACAGCTAGAAGGTCGTGACGTTTATATTCGTGAAGGCTGCGTACAGTGCCACTCACAAATGATCCGTCCATTCCGCGCTGAAACAGAGCGCTATGGCCACTACTCTGTCGCTGGTGAAAGCGTTTATGAGCACCCATTTTTATGGGGCTCTAAGCGTACCGGTCCTGACTTGGCGCGCGTTGGCGGCCGTTACTCAGATGACTGGCACCGTGCTCACCTGTACAACCCGCGCAACGTTGTGCCTGAGTCGATCATGCCTGCCTACCCCTGGTTAGTGCAGAACACCTTAGACGGCAAAGACACAGTGACTAAGATAAAAGCAATGCGCTGGTTGGGTGTGCCTTACACCGACGAAGACATCGAAGGCGCAGTGGCAGCGGTTAAGGGCAAGACTGAAATGGAGGCTTTAATTGCCTACCTTCAGGTTCTTGGTACATCTATTAAGAATAAACGGTAACGCTCATGGACATCGGAACTCTTCGCGGTTTAGGTACGCTGCTTATCTTTGTTGCTTTCGTCAGCTTGGTATTTTGGGCTTACAGCAGTAAGCGCAAAACAAGCTTTGATGAGGCTGCAAACTTACCCTTCGCTGATGACGAAGAGACGCCTCCTAATGAGCAGAACAAAGACACATCCAGGAGCAAAAACCAATGACTTCTTTCTGGAGTTGGTACATCGTAATCCTTACGACAGGTACTTTACTGGCGCTCGTGTGGCTTATTTTTGCCACACGTAAAGGCCAGCGCACCGACACTACGGATCAAACCGTAGGTCATGTTTATGACGGCATTGAAGAGTATGACAACCCGTTACCACGCTGGTGGTTCATGCTGTTTGTGGGAACCCTGATCTTTGCGGTCGGCTACCTTGTTCTTTACCCTGGTATGGGTAACTGGAAAGGTGTCCTACCAGGCTACCAAGGTGGCTGGACATCAGCTAAACAGTATGATCGTGAGATGGAAAGAGCGGACGCAAAATACGGTCCAATCTTTGCAAAATATGCTGCCATGCCTATTCCTGAAGTTGCTAAAGATGAACTAGCTTTAAAAATGGGCGGTCGTCTGTTTGCTTCGCACTGCGCTGTTTGTCACGGTTCTGACGGTAAGGGTGCCCACGGTTTCCCTAACTTAACTGATGATGATTGGCTCTGGGGTGGCTCACCAGAAACCATTAAAACCACCATCATGAAAGGCCGTAAAGCCGCGATGCCTGGCTGGGAAGCCGCATTGGGCAACCAAGGCGTCAAAGATGTGACCGGCTATGTACGCAGCTTAGCAGGATTGAAAAACCCAGAAGGTCTAAACCTTGCTGCAGGTAAAAAATCTTATGACGCTATGTGTGTCGTCTGTCACGGCCCAGAAGGTAAAGGCAACCAAGCGCTTGGTGCACCTAACTTGACTGATAAGGTTTGGCTATATGGTTCAAACTTCAACCAAGTCCAGCAAACCATTCGTTATGGTCGTAATGGTGTCATGCCAGCCCAAGAAGACTTCTTAGGCAATGACAAAGTGCACTTATTAACAGCTTATATCTACAGCCTTTCGCACGATGAAAAAGATCAGTAAATGACACGTGCGACATGCTGTCACTCTCTGCTGGAACGTCAGCAGGCGTACCATATAAAGCAGTTATAAGCTAACCTCGGCCAGCACACGCTGGCCGAGTATTTTAAAAACCGCAGCGGTACCCCTGATGACTGAACAAATACCTGTAAAAAATATCACCCCGAAAAAAGACAGCGTTGACTTATACGCTAAGCGAGAGGCAATTTACACGCGCGCGTTTACGGGGATCTTCCGCAACATCCGTATTGTCTTTGGCGTCTTCCTGTTTCTTTTGTTCCTTGGCACTGCTTGGCTGCAGTGGGGTGACCGCCAAGCTGTATGGTGGAATCTACCTGAACGAAAGTTTTATATTTTTGGCGCAACTTATTGGCCACAAGATTTTATGCTGCTCTCTTGGGTGCTCATTATTTGCGCCTTTGGCTTGTTTTTTATTACAGTTTTTGCCGGTCGCGTGTGGTGCGGTTATGCCTGCCCACAAAGCGTCTGGACTTGGATTTTCATGTGGTGCGAAAAAGTCACTGAAGGTGACCGCAACGCACGTATGAAGCTTGATAAAGCGCCTATGTCTGCTAATAAGTTTTTGCGTAAAGCTGCAAAACATTTTATGTGGATCAGTATCGGGCTCATTACCGGGCTTACTTTTGTCGGTTACTTCACCCCCATCCGCGAACTGCCATTGGAACTACTCACCGGGCAAGCTGATGGCTGGGCTTACTTTTGGGTGGGCTTTTTCACCCTACTTACCTACCTCAATGCCGGCTGGTTACGCGAACAAGTCTGTATTCATATGTGCCCTTACTCACGCTTTCAAAGTGTGATGTTTGATAAAGACACTTTGATTGTCTCCTATGACCCAGAGCGCGGTGAGAAGCGCGGTCCACGCCGCAAAGGCAGCGACTATAAAGCTGAAGGTTTAGGTGACTGTATTGACTGTAAGCTTTGCGTACATGTCTGCCCAACTGGGATTGATATTCGTGACGGCTTGCAAATTGCCTGTATTGGTTGCGCCGCATGTATTGATGCCTGTGATGACGTAATGCTTAAAGTCGGCTATCCAAAAGGGTTGATTAGCTACACCACAGAGCACAACTTATCAGGGCAAAAAACCAAGCTTATTCGTCCACGCCTGATTGGCTACGCTGCCGCATTGTTGATTATGAGTAGCTTATTTGGCTACGCGGTTTTCAACCGCACTCTAGTTGAGCTCAACGTTATTAAAGACCGCACCCCCTACCGGGAAAACTTAGAAGGTCGGATCGAAAACGTCTACACTCTAAAAATCATGAACAAAGATCAAAAAGACCATGTCTATATGATTGAAGCCAGCGGCCTCAATGGCTTGGCTCTTGAAGGCAAAAACCACATCACAGCTGCTGCTGGCGAGATTTTATCTGTCCCTGTCTCCATTTCAGTGGACATTGAAGATATTCCTTCCAGCACCAACACAGTTGAGTTTAAGATTTACTCCACTGATGATGAAGACATTAGCCGATCAGCAGAAAGCCGCTTCCTCGGCCCATCCATTCGTTAATTTAAGGATCTTGTATGCAGCCTGAAGACAATGTTTTACCCTGGTATAAAGAGTTTTGGCCTTGGTTTATCATTGGTATGCTCAGTTTTTCTGTGGTGCTCGGGCTGTCTTTACTGACGATCTCAATCCGTAATGCCGACAGCTTAGTGGTGGATAACTACTATGATGCCGGCAAAGGCATTAACACCTCACTTGAGCGCGAGCGCTTGGCTGATCTTTTAGAGATTGGCGGTGTGCTCAGTTTAGACAGTAAAATTGGCCAGGTTGAGTTTGTCCTCAATGGCAACAGCAGACCACAACACTTGGTACTCAACCTTATATCGCCAACCCAACCTGAGCGTGACCGTCGTATCGTGCTGCAGCCGGTGAGCGCTGACACCTACCGTGGTTTATTAGAAGAAGATATCCAAGGTCGCCGTTTTGTCGAGATTCTCGGCACAGAAAATGCTGAAGACTGGCGTTTGTTTGAAGAGCACACCTTGGTAAGTCAACAGCCCATTACCCTGGGCGAATAAGCCTCAACCACTGGCCTGTGATGACAGGCTTTAGTGGTAACTGTTTTATTTATATAGCTGACTATTATGGCTACGCCTGTATCTTGTTTTCACTGCGGCTTACCGGTTCTTACCGGTAATGCCTATACCGCTGTAGTACTCAAGGAAGAGCGCATTTTTTGCTGCCCGGGCTGTCAAGCGGTAGCACAAACCATCATTGCTGGCGGCCTAGAAAGCTATTACCAGCACCGCAGCGAACCCTCAGCCAACCCAGAGGCGCTACCTGGGGTGCTGCCTGACGAGCTGCTTCTACTCGACCGTGAAGACATCCAAAAACCTTTTGTCAGCACCTCTGACAACATCAGCCAAACTCGCCTACTGATTGAAGGTATTACCTGTGCGGCCTGCGGCTGGTTGATCGAAAAACACCTTAAACAATTGCCGGGCGTACTGGAAGCCACACTCAATTTAAGCAACCACCGTTTGTTTATCAGCTGGGATGCAGAGCAAGTCGCGCTCTCAGACCTGATGAAAACTATCCGGCACATTGGCTATGCCGCCCACCCTTGGCAACCCGACAAAGTCAGCGAGCAAATGCAAGCGGATAACCGCCGCGCGCTGCGCAAACTCGGTGTGGCAGGCTTGCTCTGGATGCAAGTGATGATGGCCTCTATGGCCACTTGGCCAGAGTTTAACCTCGACCTTTCGGCGGGCATGGACGGTTTGCTGCGCTGGACTAGCTTAATCCTCACCACCCCCATCGTTTTTTATTGCAGCAGTGAATTTTTTACCGGAGCGCTGCGTGACCTGCGAACACGGCACCTGACCATGGACGTATCGGTCTCGCTGGCCATTGCCGGGGCCTATGCTGCCGGTATTTGGTCAACTGTTACCGGCCAAGGTGATTTATATTTTGATGCCGCAGGCATGTTTGCTCTGTTTTTATTGTCCGGTCGCTATTTGGAGCGCCGTGCACGTGAGCGCACTACCGCAGCCACCACACAGTTGGTTAACTTGCTGCCCGCTTCGTGCTTGCGCCTGACTGCGGAGGGCAATAGCGAGCGTATTTTACTCAGCGAGCTGCAACAAGGTGATCAGCTTTTAGTTCCTCCGGGCAACCTCATTCCTGCCGATGGCCGTATTCTAAGCGGCCAATCCAGCGTGGACGAATCATTGCTGACCGGTGAGTACCTACCTCTAACCAAACAGCCTGGCGACACAGTTGCAGCTGGCACGTTAAATATTGAAGGGCCACTGACCATTGATGTTGTAGCCCTCGGTGAGGCCACTCAGCTTTCTGCGATTGTACGTTTACTGGAACGTGCGCAATCATTAAAACCACGCCTGGCTGAACTGGCGGACACTGTAGCGCAGTGGTTCTTAATCAGCGTATTACTGATTGCGGCAATTGTGGGTCTGGTCTGGTGGCAGATCGACCCTTCCCGAGCCTTCTGGGTGGTTTTATCGCTATTAGTGGCCACCTGCCCTTGCGCACTTTCCCTGGCAACTCCGACAGCCTTAACCACAGCCACCGGCTCCTTACACAAGCTTGGCTTACTGATCACCAAAGGCCATGTGTTAGAAAGCTTTCAGAAAGTTGATACAGTTATTTTTGATAAAACTGGCACCTTAACGGAAGGCAAACTCACCTTAAAACGCATTCTGCCCTTGGCACAGTTGAACGAACATGACTGCCACCAACTCGCCGCAGCCTTGGAAAGCCACTCCGAGCACCCCATTGCCCGTGCTTTTGGTCGTACTCAGCTGGCCGCTCACAATGTTAGCAGCGCGCCCGGTTTAGGCCTTGAAGGCACAGTCCAGGGCCAGCAACTGCGGATTGGTCGGCCCGACTATGTCAGTGCTTTAGGCGACTATCCAGCCCCGGCCATGCCCAGTGCCGAAGGCCAGTGGCTGCTACTTGGTGATCACCAACAAGCTTTAGCTTGGTTTGCCCTGGATGACCAATTACGCGCAGATGCGCCAGCATTACTCGACGCCTGTCGTGCTCGTGGCTGGCACGTGTTGTTATTGTCCGGCGATAGCTCGCCGATGGTTCAACACATTGCGCAACAATTGCAGATTGAAGATGCCCGTGGTGGTCTTACCCCAGATGATAAACTCAATGTCTTAAAAGACTTGCACAGCCAAGGCCGTCACGTGCTGATGTTGGGCGATGGTGTCAATGATGTGCCAGTCTTAGCCGCTGCGGATATCAGTATTGCCATGGGCAGTGCCACTGACTTAGCAAAAACCACCGCTGATGCGATTTTGCTTTCCAACCGCCTCAGTAGTTTAGTCAGCGCACTGAGCGTCGCGAAGAAAACACGTCGCGTGATTATTGAAAACCTTGGCTGGGCAACTCTGTACAATGGCTTAGTAATCCCCTTTGCCGCTGTTGGCTGGGTCACCCCAGGATGGGCAGCGCTGGGCATGTCAGTTAGCTCACTGCTCGTGGTGTTAAACGCACTACGCCTGACCCGCTTTAGTGAGTGAACGTAGCAATATTTTAGCGAGGCACATGATGGCAGCTTTATATGTGATGGTTCCAGCAGCAATGATTATTGTTGCCTTAGCAATTTGGTTATTTTTTTGGGCAGTAGATAATGGTCAGTATGAAGACCTAGACAGCCCAGCACACAGCATTTTATTTGACGATGAAGACCCAATGCACATTGCTAGCGTAAAAAAGCAAAACGCCCCAGCCGAGACAAGCGATACCGCTAAACATGATTGATTTAATCCCACTGCTGGCCTCCGCATTTATTCTTGGCTTGCTCGGCGCCGGTCACTGCCTAGGCATGTGCGGTGGTTTGATGGGTGCTTTAACCATGAGTATTCCCAAACAGCATCAAGACAAGCGCCTGCGCATGATCATTGCCTATAATCTAGGCCGCGTCAGTAGCTACGCCGTTGCTGGCTTTTTGTTTGGGCTGCTGGGCTGGGCTGTGGAGCAAACCCCAGCGGCAGCGGCTTTACGTATCATTGCTGGATTATTACTGATTAGCTTAGGCCTATATTTAGCCGGCTGGTGGCATGGCTTAACCCGCATTGAAAACCTTGGCCGTCACCTGTGGAAATATATCCAACCAGTTGCTGGGCGCTTACTTCCTGTCACCAGCACACCGCAAGCTTTGCTGCTTGGCGCTCTTTGGGGTTGGCTGCCCTGTGGCTTGGTCTACAGCACGCTGTTTTGGACTGCCAGTCAGGGCGATGCTGCAACCAGCGCACTACTGATGTTTACTTTTGGTTTAGGGACTTGGCCAGTATTGCTCGCTTCTGGCTTAGCCGCTGAGCGTGTAACAGCCTTTCTGCGGAAGAAAAACGTGCGCTACGCAGCCGGGCTCATGGTGATCCTCTATGGACTCTGGACCTTACCCGGCCCACACCAGCATTGGCTCATGGGGCATTAATAAGGCCTACAGCAAAGATTTACGCTTGATACAGATCAACAGCAATACGACTTGCGCACCCTATACTCGCAGATAAGGCTTGGCGACTAGGGAATAAAATCACATGGCTCACACTACTGAATGGAACGAAAGTTTATTTCGCACCTACCACCGCTTAAATAAACCATACAGCTCATACCCTACAGTCGAGCAATTTCAGCACAACATCAGCGCCTTTGAACGTTTTAGCGCCTTGCGCACGAGCCGCCAAGCACAGCGCGCGCTGGCTTTAAATGTCCACATCCCCTTCAGTGCGAATGCATGTTATTACGGCACTGAAAAAAACATCGTGACTAAAGACCGCAGTCGCAGCACTGCTTACTTGCACAGCCTTGAACAAGAAATGCGCTTGATTGCCAAGCACGTAAACCCACAACAAAGTATTGAACAGCTGCATTTAGGTGGCGCCACACCCACTTTTTTAAATCCCAGCGAATTACGCCAGTTAATGGGTTACTTAAAAGACAATTTTAATGTCGACAGCAACAACTTCAGCCAGTACAGCATTGATATTGATCCGCGCGAAACCGACTGGTCGACCATGGGGGTTTTACGCGACATTGGTTTCAACCGCGTTAATATCGAAGTGCAAGGCTTAGCTCCAGATGTACAGCGAGCAATCAACCGCTTACAAACCATTGAGCAAACGCAAAATATAGTGGAAGCCGCGCGAACTTTGCAGTTTCGCACTGTGAGCATTAACTTAATTTATGGTCTGCCCAAACAAACGCCTTTTTCCTTTACCCAAGCATTAACAGAGGTACTGGCACTCATTCCTGATCGCGTAGTCTTACAAGGTTTTCAGCACCAACCACAAAAGTACCGTATTCAGCAGCGCATTAATGCTGCAGATTTGCCCACTGCTGAAGCTATAGCGCAAATGCTAGAACAAGCTCAGCAACTGCTCAATGCTGCTGGCTATGGCTACATTGGCATGGGGCACTTTGCTTTAGCAGATGATGACTTTGCCTCAGCACAAGAAGACGGCACTCTACAGCATGGCACCCAGGGCTACAGCACCTGCCGTAATTGCGACACCATTGGCTTTGGCGTCTCGGCTATCAGTCAACTGGGCAACCTTTACTATCAAAACACCTCTGATTTAACTCAGTACCAAACTGCCTTAAGCAACCAACAATTGGCTCCTGCGCGGGGGATCCTCTGCAATCCTGACGACCTGATTCGCAGCCGCGTTATCCATGATCTGAGCTGCCAGTTTAGCGTTAACTTTGCCAGCCTTGAACGACGCTATGGCATCCACTTTCAAGACTACTTTAAAGCGCTGTGGCCACAAATTGAGCGTATGCAAAATGACGGTCTACTCACAATCTCACAGCAAGCCCTGACTATAACTGCGCAAGGACGCCTATTTACTTTAGCTGTCTGTCAATTGTTTGACCGCTACCTTACGCAAAGCAATCTGAATGCGCCGGTAATAACCCAAGCCATCTAAATTCGGCTTGCGCACAACCCTACTTAAGCTGCGCCAAACCATCACTTGCCGCTGCGGGCAAAAGCCGCAGTCATTAAACAAAGTGGCAGCTTCGTGTTTGCTCAGGTAATCTAAAGCCATTATTTTTATGTCGTTAATCGATCAGGAATCATGGTATGGCCGAAATAACCAGTGTGCGTAACCCACACCAAGCGCATTGCAAAGACTGCAGCTTAGCCACACTTTGCTTACCCCTGTCCTTAGAGTTACAAGACCTTGA
The DNA here is from genome assembly GCF_027498055.1 of Denitrificimonas caeni. Classification (GTDB taxonomy): domain Bacteria; phylum Pseudomonadota; class Gammaproteobacteria; order Pseudomonadales; family Pseudomonadaceae; genus Denitrificimonas. The sequence continues at coordinate 1,381,469 of NZ_CP114976.1, read as the reverse complement.
TGCCCTTGATAACATTGTCAAACGCAGCCGTCCGCTAAAGCGTGGTGAGTTTCTTTTTCGACAAGGTGACACCTTTGCCTCAGTCTACGCCGTGCGCTCCGGCAGCCTAAAAACTTTTAGTGTTACCGACTGTGGCCAAGAACAAATTACCGGATTTCACTTACCCAGTGAGTTTGTTGGCTTATCTGGCATGGATACGGAACTGTACCCTGTATCAGCAATTGCACTCGAAACCACTTCCATTTGTGAAATCCCTTTTGAGCGACTTGACGAACTAAGCGCCAGTTTGCCGCAACTACGCCGCCAACTGATGCGCATCATGAGCCGTGAAATTCGTGATGACCAGCAAATGATGATGTTGTTGTCCAAGAAAACTGCCGATGAGCGCATTGCCACATTTCTAGTGAACTTATCCGCACGTTTTCGAGCGCGCGGCTACTCCCCACAACAATTTCGCTTAGCTATGTCACGCAACGAAATAGGTAACTACTTAGGTCTAGCTGTAGAAACAGTGTCGCGCGTGTTTACTCGCTTCCAGCAAAATGAACTGCTAATTGCTGAAGGCAAAGAAATTAATCTAATTAACCTAATTGACATCTGCGCATTGGCGGGCGGCAACTTAGATAACTGAGCTGTTTAAGAGAGGTTCACAGTATGATTTTTGATGAGTTTGCAATTAAATCTTTAATTCGTCCTATTCCGGATTTCCCTAAAAAAGGAGTGATTTTTCGCGATATCACCCCGCTGTTTCAGTCACCTCGCGCCATGCGCATGGTCATTGACGGTTTAGTACAGCGTTATGTTGGCAGTGATTTCACTCATATCGGTGCCATTGAATCTCGCGGTTTCCTGCTCGGTTCTACCATGGCTTATGAGCTGAACAAACCTTTGGTGTTATTTCGCAAACAAGGCAAGCTGCCGGCCGATGTATTGAGCGAGCCGTACGACACTGAATATGAGCAGGCCATGCTCGAAGTGCACGCTGACAGCCTAACTGAAGGGGATAAAGTTCTTCTCATTGATGACATCATTGCCAGTGGCGGTACCTTTGTTGCCGCAGCACGTTTAATTCGCCGAATGGGTGCTAGCATCTACGAAGTAGCTGCAATCATTGACTTGCCCGAATTAGAAGGCTCACAACTGATGCAAGACATTGGTGTGCCAACCTTTACGTTAACAGCCTTTACCCTTAACGAACACTAATCGCAATAGCAAGGCCCACTCCACACCCTCTCCCGTGGGCCTTGCTTATTCTTATCTCGCCCGCGTAAATACAGTCTTCACTTGGCCACCGTGTTCCCTGCTCGACTGATAGTCATCCGCATTGCCCTTTGCTCAATTTCTGTGCTCAAACGCACACTGCGACAACCGGTCGCCGCCTTTTCTTGTCTTTAATCAAGATTTCAGTGACATAATGTATAAACCTTATATATATATAAGAGTGCTTTACATGCATAGATCTACTTATGTCCGATGTATTTTTCGAAGTTCAACTGGATTTCTCAGTGCACTTATGAAAAGTACACTATCAGTACAATACGCACCCGGGGAGTATGCGCGATGATCTCGGAAACACTGGTTGACCTGTCTCGCTTTCAATTTGCGATGACGGCAATGTATCACTTTATCTTTGTACCCTTGACCATTGGTCTGGCGTTTTTGCTGGCCATTATGGAGTCGGTCTATGTTTTGACCGGCAAAGAAGTCTACAAAGATATGGTTAAATTCTGGGGTAAGCTTTTTGGTATTAACTTTGCCATTGGGGTTGCCACAGGCCTCACTATGGAATTCCAGTTCGGTACCAACTGGTCATATTACAGTCACTATGTCGGTGACGTCTTTGGTGCTCCACTGGCCATTGAAGGCTTAATGGCTTTCTTCTTAGAGTCCACCTTTATTGGTTTATTCTTTTTTGGTTGGGACCGCCTGAGCAAGCGCCAGCACTTGGCGGTAACTTGGTTAGTGGCGATTGGTTCAAACCTGTCAGCATTGTGGATTCTAGTGGCCAACGGCTGGATGCAAAACCCAGTAGGCGCAGAGTTCAACTATGAAACCATGCGCATGGAAGTCGTAGACTTTGCCGCCTTGATTTTCAACCCTGTGGCGCAAGTTAAGTTTGTGCATACAGTGGCCGCCGGCTATGTCACAGGTTCAATTTTTGTCCTAGCAATCTCTAGCTGGTACTTACTGAAAAAGCGTGACATGGGCTTTGCCCGTCGTTCTTTTGCCATTGCTGCAGCCTTTGGTATGGCATCAATTCTTTCGGTTATCATCCTCGGTGATGAGTCAGGCTATGAGCTTGGTGATGTGCAAAAAACCAAACTAGCCGCCATTGAAGCTGAGTGGCAGACTGAACCAGCACCAGCAGCCTTTACCTTGTTTGGTTGGCCAAACATGGAAACGCAAACAACCGACTACGCAGTCAAGATCCCTTATGCGATGGGTATCATTGCTACCCGCTCCTTAGATACAAAAGTTGCAGGTATCCAAGAGCTAACAGAACAGCATGAAGTTCGTATCCGCAATGGCATGATTGCCTATGAGCGTTTACAAACGCTGCGCCAAGGTGATCGCTCTGCAGAAAATATTGCTCTGTTTGACGAAGTTAAAGACGACCTCGGCTACGGCTTGCTGCTTAAGCGTTACACCGAGAACGTCACAGATGCCACTGAAGAGCAAATCAAGCAAGCTGCTGCAGACACCATTCCTAACGTGCCAAGCTTATTCTGGGCATTCCGGATCATGGTGGGTTCTGGCTTCTTAATGCTGGTGCTATTTGCCTTAGCCTTCTGGGCATCCACTAAGCATACTCAAGAGCACAAACCATGGCTGCTACGCTTTGCCTTGTACAGCCTGCCATTGCCTTGGCTTGCGGCACAAACAGGCTGGTATGTTGCGGAAATGGGTCGTCAACCCTGGACAATTGGTGAGGTTTTACCCACCTTCCTCTCTGCTTCATCCTTGTCAGTTGGTGATGTGTTAGGTTCGATTATTACCATTGCTGCTATTTACACTGTGTTAATTATTATTGAAATGTACTTAATGATTCGTTTTGCGCGCAAAGGTCCAAGCTGCTTGCATACGGGTCGTTACCATTTCGAACAAAACACCACTAAAAACGTATAAGGGGGGTGACGAAATGTTTGATTACGAAACTCTAAAACTCATTTGGTGGGTGCTGGTTGGTGTACTACTGATTGGCTTTGCCCTAACCGATGGCTTTGATTTAGGGGCAGTGATTTTATTGCCCTTTGTTGGCAAGACTGACAGCGAGCGTCGCGTGGTGATTAACACCATTGCTCCGCACTGGGACGGTAACCAAGTCTGGTTAGTCACCGCCGCGGGGGCGCTGTTTGCCGCCTGGCCAATTGTCTACGCCGCGTCGTTCTCTGGGTTTTACTGGGCCATGCTGCTAGTGCTATTTGCCTTATTCACGCGGCCACTGGGTTTTGACTACCGCAGCAAGCTGGATAATGTGAACTGGCGTGCACGCTGGGACTGGACACTGTGCCTTGGCAGTTTTGTTCCATCCTTAGTGTTTGGGGTTGCCTTTGGTAACTTGTTCTTGGGTGTTCCCTTTATGCTCGATGACACCATGCGCATCACCTATACCGGCGGTTTCTGGGGACTGCTTAACCCCTTCGGCATCCTTGTTGGCTTAGTCAGCGTTGCCATGCTGACCACTCACGGTGCAGCTTGGCTGATGATGCGCACAGATGAGCAGGTGTTCCAGCGCTCACGCAATGCTGCGCAAATCTTCTCAATGGCTTACCTGATCACCTTTATTGGTGCAGGCCTGTGGCTATGGTTAGCTATTCAAGGTTATAGCGTTACCTCAGTGATCGACTTTAACGGTGCGATTGATCCGCTGGGCAAAACTGTTGCGAAAAACAACCCCGGCTGGCTGGCCAACTACGCGCACTACCCAATTATGCGCCTAGCGCCCATTGTCGGTATTCTGGGTGGTGTCGTGGCTCTATTAGGCGCCAGCACTAAACGCTCTGGCTTCGCTTTCTTAGGATCCTCTTTGGCAATTACTGGCACGATCTGTACCGCAGGTTTTGCCCTATTCCCATTCCTGATGCCATCCAGCATTGATTTATCATCCAGTTTAACCATGTGGGATGCGGTATCCAGTCATAAAACCCTAGGTATTATGTTTGTTGCCGCAGCGATCTTTGTACCTATTATTTTGCTGTATACCCTCTGGAGCTACATCAAAATGTGGGGCACTGTTAAAGTCTCAGACATTGATGACAACCCACACGGTCTTTACTGAGCAACTTAGATAAGGAGTGCTGCTACTAAATAAGGTGGCAGCACTCGGATTAGACCCAAGCAGCTTATTCAGTAATTTGGATAGGCGCAGACACTGACTTAAGGGGTTTTATATGTGGTATTTCACTTGGATTTTAGGTGTACTTTTAGCTTGCAGCATGGCAATTATTAATGCCCTCTGGCTAGAAAGATCATTCGACTTAGATGCTGAAAGCGATTCCAAACCTCAGTAATCTGCTACAAAAAAGCCGCTACTCATAATAAGTAGCGGCTTTTTTATTGCAGCAATGACCTTAGCGTTGTTGCGCCGCCTGCAGTGCTGCAGCAACTTTGGTGTCATGTCCATAGTTATCACTGCGAAAGCGTAAGCGATTGTCCATATCCACTTCCACCGTCCAGTAAGCGAGTAAAACCGGAACTGGCTGCGGTAAATTCACATTACGCGTCTTGCCACTGGCTTGGATTTGCTCAATGCGCTGACGCTCTTGTGCGGTCGCAGCAAAGAGTAAATGATCCACCAGTCTTTGCGCATCCTCAACCCGCACACACCCAGAACTTACGGTGCGTGTCGCACGGCCAAACAAATGCTGGCTGGGAGTGTCGTGTAAGTACACGGTAAAAGGATTGGCAAAGCGGATAGCCACTAAGCCCAAAGCGTTACTTGGCCCTGGGCCTTGACGCAACATAATCCCTGAAGGTGATTGCCAATTCACACTGTAAGGGTCGAGCACATTGCCATTGTAATCCAGCACGCTCATATTGCTGCGCGCCAGATAACCTATATCACGGCGAATCGCTGGCAGTTTATCTTCACGCAAAATCGTTGGCGGCACCGTCCAAGTCGGATTGATGGTCAAATGTGTAATGCGCGACTTCAACAGAGGAGTTTGCCGACGCACGGTACCAACTTGAGTACGGGTGCGCCAAACAATATCACCATCACGAAAGTACAATAAGCGCGCGCCAGCAATATCCACAACCAACATAGTTGGCTCCAGCAGCTTATCCAACCAGCGTAAGCGCTCAAGATTAACACGCACCTGCATTAACCGCTGCTCAGGGGTGATATTAAGCTCCCGCAGAGTCGCCGGCCCAACAATGCCATCATCTTCTAAGTAGTGATCTTGCTGAAAAGCTTTCACCGCGGCTGCCAACTCATCGGTATACAGCAGCGAATCAACCGCGACGGTTTCACCGGCAACCGTTTCCACCGGAGTTAAAGCCTCATCAGTACTTGCAGCAATATAGCCGGCCAACTGCAAACGCTGGCGTAAATCAGGCACGCGTACATCCTGCATGCCCACCCGTAACGACTTACCAGCTACCGGCACACTGCCCCAGTCGGGCTGATTGAGCAGGTCACTGTCTTTTAATACCTCACGTAATTTTTGATAGGTGCTGTGTTGTGGCCGTACCGCCGCAAAAACTTGCGGTAAAAAAGGTAAGCCAGCGGCTGCCACTTCTGCAATGGGCAACTGCTCAGGGGTCTCAAGAGCGGCCTCATGCCAATAAGGCTCGACCGTCTCAGGATCAAGAATGCCATCTCGCAAATGTTGTAACACCTGCAAATAACCATGGCTCAATAACAACTCATCGCACACCTGCCGCTGCTCTGCTGCAACTTGCGCCGACAGCAGTAAAGGTGGCAACTGATACATTGCCGGCTCTAGGCCGTCATATTGGGTATCTAAAATCAGCTCTGCCAACTGTTGACGCTGAGCGGCATCCTGCCACAGAGGCGCAAAGTCCACCGCCTGATAGAATGCTTGCAGCTGCGCAATTGATTGTTTCGACAAACGGTGTTGCTGCTCCACTGCGCATATTTGCGGCATCGAGTTGAGCGTAGTCGCCAGTATCTCTGCATTATATTCAGACTGTGCAGAGCTGAACGCGCTATGAGTGAGGCCAATAGCCAAAGCCAACCATGTGTATTTTTTAAGCAAGAGTTTGGATCCATTCAATGAGCTGTTAAGATACGCGACTTAAATATGCGCACCGCATTAGAAGACGCCTGCTAAGTCCGTTGTATCACAATTATAAAAACAACAACACAGAGACACATGCAGCAGTAGGTCCTAACCTAATTTTTTATCATGCACTCTTTGTGCTGTATTGAGATCATTTTTATGCTTCGTACTTTTTTTATTCGCTCATTTTTTGTTGCCACCGCCAGTTTAAGCACTTTTTACGCATCTGCCGCAACCCTTCCCATTCAGCTGTCTAAAGCCCTCACGCAAGCTGCACCAACGTTAGATAGTAAGGTGTTATCCACCGCTTTAAGCGCCATGCAATGCGCATTAAACAATGGTGCAGAGCCCGCTAACCGTTTAGCAGTGATCGATTTCTCATTACCGTCCAGCGACAAGCGCTTATGGATTTTTGACCTACAGAATGAAAAGCTGGTTTTGCATGACTTTGTCGCCCACGGCAATCGCTCAGGTGATAATTTCGCCACCAGTTTTTCCAACACCAACGGCAGTCATCAGTCCAGTATTGGTTTGTTTCGCACAGCAGAAAGCTACCAAGGCAAGCACGGTTATTCATTACGTATGGATGGTTTAGAGCCTGGCTTTAACGACCGCGCTCGTGAACGAGCTATCGTTATCCACTCCGCTGACTATGTAAATCCGGAATGGATCAAAAGCCAAGGTCGCATTGGTCGCAGTCAAGGTTGCCCAGCAGTGCGCCCTGAAATTGGTCGCACCGTGGTCGACAACCTAAAAGGCGGTCAGTTTATGTTTTCTTGGTACCCAGACCAAGAGTGGCTGCAAAGCTCAATTTACTTAAACTGTCGCACACAACAAGTGGCGAGCCGCACAGGCAACAGCAATGCTGATGACAGCTAATTAAGTCACGATGGGCTGATGCCTAAAAAAGCAGACAGCTCATCTTTCTTACTGATGGCATCTTGATAGCCCAGCTCGATCAATTCGTTGCAATAGCTGCGCTCAAATAACAAATAACTTAAAACGCCACCACCACTGGTACGCATCCCACCGGGGCCGCGTAAAAACAAGCGTATGGAGGCTGGCAACTGATGGCGGTGCCGCGCAGCAATTTCATCAATACTTTTACTCGGGGAAATCACTAAGACCTCCACCGGAGAAAGCCCTAAATGCTTACTGCGCTGTTCTTCGGGCAACATCTGGCCCAGCTCATTTAAACGCCCAAGCAACTCCAAGTCAGATTCTAGGTTATCAATAAAAGTGCTGTTTAATAGGTGGCCACCTATTTGCGCTAAAGTCGGTGGTCGCGCCGTTTTGGGAATGATTTCCTCCTCTTGCTGCTGACTGCGCACTCCAATCACCAAAACACGATCTGCACCTAAATGTAAGGCTGGACTAATGGGCGCAGCTTGACGCACCGCGCCATCGCCAAAGTACTCGTAATTCAAGCGCACTGGCTGGAATAGCAAAGGAATGGCTGAGCTGGCCATGAGGTGCTCAACCCGCAGACGGGCCGGCAAGCCTTGGCGCCGATGTCGCGTCCAGGGTTCAATATTACCGCGCCCCTGATAAAAGGTAATGGCTTGCCCAGATTGATAAGCAAAGGCAGTAATCGCCACTGCACGTAACTTACGGCGCGCGACCGATAAACTGATCCCAGAAAAGTCTAATTCTTTTAACAGCAACTCTCGCAGCGGAGCATTATCCAGCAAGGCAATAGGCTCTAAGCCGCGGCCAAAGCCCAATAGGTTTTTACCCACAAAACGCCCGGCCTGCCGCAAGACGCCCAGCCAATCTGTGCGATACACTTTATTGGTGCTAAAACTTTGCCACACAGCCGTTAACTTGCGTATTGACTGCTGAAAGTCTAAGGCACCGCTGGCCAAACTCACTGCATTAATCGCACCCGCTGAAGTCCCCACAATCACTTCAAAAGGGTTGTCAGACGACTCCGGCAGTAAGTCTGCAATAGCCGCTAATACACCCACTTGATATGCAGCACGGGCACCACCTCCGGAGAGTATCAAGCCAGTGGTGGCCTGCTTTTTGGCATCCTGCAATATTTTCAGTGCAGCTGCCTGTTCCTCTGTTTTCAATACAGCTTCGCCTCACCTTCAGGTCGAGTTTTAAAACGCCGGTGCGCCCATAAATATTGCTCAGGCTGCTGACTAATCGCCTGCTCAACCCACTGATTGAGCCGTAAGCAATCTTCCTCATCGGAAGCGCCTGGGAAGTTGCTAAGGGCTGGCTCGATTTTTATCAGATAACCTTGGGCATGGGGTAAACGTGTTTGTGTCATGGGGATCACTTGCGCGCGGCCCAACTTGGCAAACTTACTTGTGGCTGTCACTGTAGCAGCTGGGACACCAAATAGCGGTACAAAAAGGCTCTGTTTTGGACCATAGTCTTGGTCTGGTGCATACCATATGGCTCGTCCTTGACGCAGTACCTTTAACATTCCGCGCACATCTTCACGCTCAATGGCACGCGAATCAGCATTATGGCGCTCACGACCACGACGCTGCACATAATCAAAGACTGGGTTGTTGTGCGCGCGATACATACCATCGATGGTATGGCGCTGACCTAATAAAGCGGCGCCAATCTCTAAAGTGGTGAAATGGATCGCCATTAAGATAACCCCTTGGTTTTGCTCTTGCGCTGCTTGCAAATGCTCCAAACCTTCCACTTTTAATAGTTTACTCAAACGCTTTTTCGGCCACCACCAACTCATCGCCATTTCAAAAAAAGCGATGCCCATCGAAGCGAAATTTTCTCGTAATAACTGCTCGCGCTCAGGCTCACTCAAGTGCGGAAAGCACAACTCAAGATTGCGTCGCACAATATGCCGACGGCTGCCCGCCAGATACAACATGATGCGACCTAAACCACGCCCCAGGGCCAGTAAAAACACATAGGGTAACTGGGTTAATAACCATAAAAGCGCCAATCCCAACCACAACAACCAATAGCGTGGATGCAAAAAGGCGATATCAAATCCAGAATGCTTCATACTTAACACCAAACAGCGTAAAACTTACATTCTACATGGCTTATGCATTTGCAGCCTGCCAAGCTTAGCGCTATAACTCACTTTTATTTTTATATTTCGTAGAGCCTTCAATGAATCAAGTAGATCCTCTTGAGAATCGGTCTGTGTTTGAGCTTAAAGGCAGTATGCTCGCCTTAACTATTTTAGAACTCACCGCCAATGACCCAGACCGCCTAAACGTACAGTTGGCGGAGAAAGTTGAGCAAGCACCGCAGTTTTTCCAAGATGCCCCAATTATTCTCGCGTTAGATAAATACCCCGAGGGTGCTCAGCCTTTAGACTTAGCAAGTTTACTCAGCATCTGCCGTCAACACGGTCTACGTGCACTGGCTGTGCGCACCGAATCTCCAGAACACATAGCCGCAGCAAATCTCTTAGATATAGCGGTATTAGCACCGAGCAACGCCCGCGAACGGCCCTTAGCAATAACCCCTGCTACTGCGCAAGTGGTTGAGCCAGTGGAGCCAGAGCTTATGCCGGCAAAAATCATTACTCAGCCAGTGCGCAGTGGCCAGCAAATTTATGCGAAAAACTCAGACTTAATTGTGCTGGCTGCAGTCAGCGCCGGCGCTGAACTTTTAGCCGATGGCAATATTCATGTGTATGGCCCATTACGTGGCCGCGCCTTGGCGGGGATCAATGGCAACCTTGATGCTCGTATTTTTTGCCAGCAGCTGGGTGCTGAGCTGCTATCAATTGCCGGTCAATATAAGGTTGCTGAAGACCTGCGCCGTGACCCTTTATGGGGGAAAGCCACACAAACTTGTCTAAATGAGGAACAGTTGCAGATCTCTGCACTCTGATCTATACCTTTATGGCAGTGAACACTTTATAATCAATGATTCAACTACCCTTTACTATTTTCAAAAGGTGACCCGCTTGTCTAAGATTCTCGTTGTAACATCAGGTAAAGGCGGTGTTGGAAAAACCACCACCAGCGCAGCAATTGGTACCGGCCTTGCATTACGCGGACATAGAACTGTCATTGTCGACTTTGATGTGGGTTTGCGTAACCTTGACTTAATTATGGGTTGCGAGCGCCGCGTTGTGTATGACTTCGTTAACGTGATAAACGGTGATGCCACCTTAAATCAAGCGTTAATCAAAGATAAGCGTTTAGAAAACCTCTATATTCTCGCCGCCAGCCAAACCCGCGACAAAGACGCTCTCACCCAAGAAGGGGTAGAAAAAGTCCTCACCGAGCTGGCCGAACAGTTTGAATATGTGATCTGCGACTCACCGGCAGGTATCGAAAAAGGCGCGCACCTAGCAATGTACCTAGCAGATGCGGCCATTGTTGTGACCAACCCTGAAGTATCCTCGGTACGTGACTCTGACCGCATGCTGGGTCTGCTCTCCAGTAAGTCTAAGCGTGCTGAAGAAGGTCGCGAACCCATTACCGAGCACCTACTCTTAACCCGTTACTGTCCAGAACGTGTTGCCCGTGGTGAAATGCTCAGCGTGGAAGATGTCGAAGAGATCTTATCGATTCAAATGATCGGTGTTATCCCAGAATCACAAGCAGTGCTGAAAGCCTCGAACCAAGGTGTACCAGTCATTCTTGATGAAGAAAGTGATGCCGGCCAAGCCTACAGCGACGCTGTTGAACGCCTGTTAGGAAAAGAGGTTCCACACCGTTTCCTCGATGTACAGAAAAAAGGCTTTCTCCAGCGCATGTTCGGAGGTAAGCAGTGAGCATTATAGACTTTTTTAGAACACGCAAAAAAGCACCAAGCGCTTCTCTCGCTAAAGAGCGCCTACAAATCATTGTTGCCCACGAACGTGGCCAGCGTGACGAACCGGATTACCTACCTGCCCTACAAAAAGAGCTGGTTGAGGTGATTCGCAAGTACGTAAAAATCGACCAAGAGCAGGTGCAGGTTGCCCTAGATAGCAAAGGCAGCTGCTCAATTCTTGAATTAAATATTACCCTGCCAGACCGTTAAAGCCGTCAGCATGAGCGTAATCACTGTTTGGCGGCCACGGGTCGCCAAATTTATTTATAGGGTTCGGTATGCCACTCTCAAGCATTGAAATTATCTATGCTGACGCTGATATATTGGTTGTTAACAAGCCCACCTTGTTACTCTCAGTACCTGGCCGTGCAGCAGATAACAAAGACTGCCTGATCACTCGTTTGCAAGACAACGGCTACCCTGATGCCCTAATTGTGCACCGTCTCGACTGGGAAACCACAGGTCTCATGGTTCTTGCTAGAAACGCTGAAGCTCATCGTGAGCTATCACGCCAATTTCATGATCGCGAAGTTGAGAAGCGCTACACGGCACTGTGCTGGGGTCAGTTTACTGAGGATGCGGGGCAAGTGGAGTTACCGCTCCGCTATGATCCACCCAATAAGCCACGACAAATTGTTGACCATGAACTGGGCAAGCATGCTCTGACATTTTGGCAAGTATTAGAGCGCAACCCTGATTATTGCCGCATCGAACTCACCCCTTACACTGGGCGCTCGCATCAGTTACGGGTGCATATGCAAGCAATTGACCATCCTATTCTCGGCGATATTCTTTACGCCCACGACCTGGCTGTGCAAGCGGCGCCGCGCCTATGCCTACATGCTAACGCCTTGAGTATTACTCAGCCAAACTCCAAACAGCGCTTAGACTTCAACTGCCCCACGCCCTTTTAACTGCAGTGCGCGCAGATTTGCCAACCATGCATATCCACAAGCTCAGCACATGCATTACACTGCAGCTATAGAACTTTGTATTGAGAAGGCACGCTATGTCACCCCATGAAGCCTTACTTGCTTTGCGCCACTACTTAACTAACCAAATCCTAGGCCAAGAACGCCTCGTGGATCGTTTGCTGATTGCCTTACTGGCAGACGGGCATTTACTGGTTGAAGGTGCTCCAGGTTTAGCCAAAACCAAGGCGATCAAATACTTAGCCGAAGGTTTAGAGGCCAGTTTCCAACGTATTCAATTCACCCCAGACTTATTACCCTCTGACATCACTGGCTCAGATATCTATCGCCCAGAAAGTGCGCTGTTTGAGTTTCAACAGGGCCCCGTCTTTCACAACCTTATTCTAGCTGACGAAATTAACCGTGCTCCGGCTAAAGTGCAATCAGCACTACTGGAAGCCATGGCTGAACATCAGGTCAGTATTGGCAACAGCACTTACCCCTTACCCAGTTTATTTTTAGTGACGGCCACACAAAACCCAATTGAGCAAGAAGGGACCTACCCGCTGCCTGAAGCACAACTGGACCGTTTTTTAATGCATGTAAAAATCGGTTTCCCTGATGCACAAATTGAGCGAAAAATCCTCCAACAAGCGCGCGGCATAGCCCTACACGGCGAGACCAAGCCACCACAACAGCTGACTCAGGACATTATCTTTGCTGCCCGCAAAGAAATCCTCAATTTGTATATGGCTGACGCCATGGAGGAATATCTGATTCAGCTGGTGATTGCCACACGCACACCGGCCAAATACGATGCGCAACTGGCCCAATGGATACGCTTTGGCGCCAGCCCACGCGGCTCTATCGCCATTGATCGTTGCGCCCGGGCTCACGCTTGGTTGGCCGGCCGGGACTATGTCAGCCCAGAAGATATTCAAGCAGTAATCTTCGACACTTTACGCCATCGGATTATTTTATCCTTTGAGGCTGAAGCAGCAGGGATTGATCAAGAGCAGGTTTTACAACTCTTACTTGATGTTGTCGCGGTTGCCTAATGGGTAAGTCAGGCCGCACGCACGTTGACCTAGAGTATTTACTGGGTTTGCGCCATCATTTGGCTAAAGTTCAGTTGTTTAGCTCACCGCTGCAACACAGCACCTTACTTGGCCTGCACCGTTCACGCTTACGCGGACGCGGCATGGACTTTGATCAGGTGCGCGCTTATCAAGCCGGTGATGATGCGCGCAGTATTGACTGGCGGGTAACTGCGCGCACAGGCGAGGTGCATACAAAAGTCTTCCACGAAGAGCGTGAGCGCCCTGTATTCATTGTTGTTGAGCAAAGTTTGCATGTGTTTTTTGCCAGCACAGGTAACTTTAAATCTGTGATTGCCGCCCAAGTGGCCAGCTTATTTGCTTGGGCCAGCCTACGCCACAATGACCGTGTGGGCGGCTTAGTTTTTACCGACGCGGACAGCACCCATATTCCCACGCAACGCAATAAACACAGCGTCTTACACTTTCTTCAAGCCATTGCTGCTGCTAATCAGCGCCTACAACACGCCATGGCGCAAAATACAGATAACCCGCTCACTGACGCACTATTGCAAGCACGGCGCTTGACCCGTACCGGCAGTCTAATTATTTTAATTTGCAATGAGCGCCATCTAACTACGCAGAGCAGCGCCATGCTCCGCCGCCTTGCAGAGCATGCTGAGTTACTGTTACTGCCGCTCTGCGACCCTTTAGAGCACAGTCTGCCGCACTTGGGTGAAGCGCAATTTGCCTTAGGCGAGAAAACACTGAGCATTAATACTGACGCACGCAACTTGCGTGAGCAATGGCAACAGCGTGGTGCGGCTTATCAGCAAGCCTGGCAAAGTATCGCGCAACAACTCAACGCCCCTTTATTGCCACTGAGTACAACACCTTGCGTATTGCAACAACTGCAGGGGTTTAGCCTAAGCAAAAACTCTGCTGCACAGGTAGCTGCTGATGATTAGTCCTGAGCAACTGCAGCCCATTATTTTACCTCCGGCAGTGAGCTGGTGGCCGCCCGCTTTAGGCTGGTGGTTAGTACTACTCTTGCTGTTGTTTTTAGGCGGAGCTTGGTATTACCGTGCCCAAATACATCCACAGCGCATACAGCCTGCCAACGATGACCCGTTACGCGACAGTGCTCTACAGCAACTGCAGGCACTCAACAAACCTTTTGACGGCCAACATGCTGGGCCATGGCTGCAGCAGTTGAATCAATTACTTAAGCGTATTTGTGCAGCGCGCTACCCAGACTTTACCAGCCACACTCTAAGTGGCCGCGAATGGTTGGCTTTTTTAGATAGCCGCTGCCCCGCAGCCGGACTCAGCCGCTGGATGATTTTAGTCCAAGGTGCCTACCAACCCAACTGCACCCTAGATGACAAATCAATCATGCAACTTGAGCAAGCCATCGACACTTGGATTCGTAAGCATGTTTGAATTTGCTTGGCCGTGGCTGTTTTTACTGCTGCCACTCCCCTGGTTACTACGCCGTTTTACCCCACCTGCTCGCCAGCACAGCGCGCAACTCAAGGTTCCTTTTTATGCTGAACTAGAGACCCTGCAGCACCAGCAATCGGGTGTTCTAGCACGGTTACACAGCCACAGCTTTATTTACAGCCTGCTTTGGCTGCTATTATTGACTGCCGGCGCACGGCCACAATTGCATGGCAGCTTACCAGAGCAAGCCAGCAGCGGCCGCGACCTACTGATTGCTGTCGATGTCTCCAGCTCAATGCTATACAGCGACATGCACTTAGATGGGCGCAGCGTGACCCGTATGGAGTTGGTCAAACATTGGCTGGATAACTTCATTGCAGAACGCCACGGCGATCGCTTAGGGCTGATTTTATTTGGCAGCCAGGCTTACTTACAAGCGCCCTTAACCTATGACCACCACAGCGTGCGCACTTGGGTGCAAGAAGCACAACCTGGTATTGCCGGTCACACCACAGCAATTGGCGATGCCATTGGCTTAGCCATTAAGCGACTGCGCCAGCGCCCAGCGCAGCAGCGAGTGCTTGTTTTAATCACCGACGGAGCTAATAACAGTGGCGTCATGGCACCCACTGCCGCAGCGCAACTAGCCGCGCGTTATCAAATTAAAGTTTATACCCTGGGCGTTGGTAGCGCAGCGAGCCAAGAACTCGCCAATCTCATTGACGCCAGCAGCTTAGAACTCGATGAACATAGCCTTCAAGACATTGCTCAAATAACCTCTGGTGCATACTTTCATATCGCCGACAGCACCGATTTAACTCATATTCACCAAGCCCTTAATCAGCTTGAACCCAGCGCCACCTATCAAAAGCCGCAACGTCAGTACCAAGAGCTTTACAACTGGCCTTTGGCTGCTGCGCTCGTACTCAGTATGCTGTGGATAGCCCTGCGTATTTACCGCACTCGGACAGCAACCAAGGAGCTGAACTGATGCCAACACTCCTCAGCCTGTGGCCTGATTGGACGCGGCCTTACTGGCTACTCTGTGTGCCTCTAGTGCTGCTGTTAAGCTGGGGGTTTTATCGTACGCAGCAATCAAAAAATGACTGGCGCAGCTGGCTACCTGAAGCCTTTCAAACGATTTTACTCAAGTCCAATAGCGCTAAAGATCATAACAGCCGCTACTGGCTGCTCGGCTGCGCATGGCTCTGTGCTATTTTGGCATTGTTAGGCCCTAGCTGGGAGCAATACACCCCGACCAATAATCACGAACGCGATCTGCCACCACTGGTGATTGCCCTTGAATTAACCCCTGAGATGCTGGCTGAGGATTTAGCCCCTAGCCGCCTAGATCAAGCGCGGGAAAAAATAAATAATCTACTCAAAGAGCGCGACGCAGCATATACCGCCTTAGTGGTTTACGCCGGCAGCGCTCACACCCTAGTCCCGCTGAGCAACGATCTACTCACCAGTCAAAACTTGCTGCAAGCACTGCAACCGGACTTGATGCCAACGCCCGGCAAGCGCGCAGATTTAGCTATTGCCCGGGCAACTGATCTGTTAGCGCAGGGCGCGCAAGGTGAAGGCCAGATACTCTTATTCAGCACAGGTGTGTCAACTTTAGAACAGGCAGCCATTGAACAACACTTACAACGCCAGCCCATTGAGCTAAAAATTATCGGGGTGGGTAGCACTGCTGGAGCGCCCATTGTGCAATCAACACAAGGACACTTACTCACTGACGCTACTGGTGCCATTATTATTAGCCGCCTCAATGAAACGTCACTGCAACTGTTAGCCGAGCATACGCAGAGTCCTTATAGCCGTCTCAGCACTGACGACAGTGACCTGCTTGCCCTAGATATGTTTACTCCCGTCAACCACAATCTCACTGCGGCAATTAGCGCGGGCGCAAAAAACCACTTTGATCAAGGCTATTGGCTTATTTTGCCACTGCTGTTAATCACTGCCAGTTTCGCTCGGCGCGGCAGTTTACTGATAGTACTGGTGTGTGTCTTACCCGCGCAGGAAGCACTGGCTTTTAACCTTGAAGACTTATGGCTACGACCTGATCAACAAGGTGCCAGACTGATTGCTGAGCAACCGGCATTAGCAGCAGAGCGCTTTACTGATATGCAATGGCGCGCCACGGCCCTATATTTAGCTGAAGACTATCAAGCTGCGGCTGAGCTCTTCGCACAACGAGAGGATGCCACTGCCCACTATAACCGCGGCAATGCCTTAGCCTTAGCTGGAGCACTGCAAGACGCAATTGCGGCTTATCAGCAAGCTTTAACCCAGGCACCTAATATGCTTGCCGCGCAATATAACTTGGCCGTGGTTACAGAGCATTTAACCACAGCAAGCGACGCTACAGAACCAGCAGCGCTCGAACCTAACGCCAAAACACCAGCCCAACCCAGCACAACTGCCACCCCTGCTACTGCTGTAGCGCCATCAACAACAGCAAGCGCCGCTGCAGACGACCCAAGCAGCACAGGCGCAACACCAGCATTTACCGCAGCGCAAAAGCCGGATACGCCAGCAGTAACAAAGCCCAGTACAATAGCGAGCAGCGACCACCCAGCATCAAGTGAACCAGCGTCCACAGAACAACCTATACAATTAGAGGACTGGCTTGAGCAAATCCCTGATAACCCCAGCGAGCTCTTAAAGCGTAAGTTTTGGTATGAGCAAAATGCTCAGGAGACAGCCCCGTGAACCCTCGTGATATAGCAGTCTACTGCCTGACTTGTTTATTACTGCTGTGCATGCCACTCGCTCAAGCAGCGTCTTTTACCGCCAGCGTTGATCGCATGCAGCTCAATGCAGGGGAAAGTGTGCAGCTGATTTTAGAATCAGATGACACCACTCAATTTTTAACCCCAGATCTGAGCCCACTGAAACCTTTTTTTGAGTTACTTTCCAGTCGACAAGTCAACCGTTTAAGTACTGCCACAGGGGTTGAGCGTCCAGTAACTCAGTGGTTACTAACCTTACTGCCTAAGCAAACCGGCTTTGTAATCATTCCCCCGCTCAGCTTAGGTGACCTGCAAAGCACACCCATCAATCTGTATATCAAAGATGTCACCGAGCAAAATATTGGCCAGCTTGAGCCGGTCTACATTGACACCCAACTCGACCGCGACTGGGTTTATATTCAAGCTCAAGTGATCCTAACCTTACGCATTTACCACGCCATTCCATTGTTTTCTGACGGCAACCTAACACCGCTGCTGCTGGATAATGCCCGGGTTGAGCAACTCGATAAGCCACGTACCTTTGAGCGGCATATTAACGGCGTGCGCCATGGCGTGATTGAAGTCAGCTACGCAATTTTCCCACAGCAAAGCGGCCTCATTAACATCCCGCCACAAACCTTCTCAGCAACTTTGGCTGGCCACGACCCCCACTCTTTAACCCCCTTCACTGCGCAGCCTGGGCAACGTATTGAAGTGAAATCAGCTCGTATTCCTTTGCAGGTCAAAGATATTCCCAACGACTACCCAACTGATGCCGTCTGGCTGCCCGCTCAAGACATCAGCCTGACACAAAGCTGGACACCCAGCTTAGATACGCCGATCAATATCGGTACAGCAGTCACGCGACTACTTAAGCTGCAAGCACAGGGCTTACCCAGCTCGCTATTACCCGATATTACGCCACCGGCCTCCCCTGACTATAAAGCGTACCTAGACCAGCCCGTCTTTAGCCACCAAGACACTGAGCTAGGCTTGACCAGTCGCCGCGAGCAACGTCAGGCGTTTGTCTTTCAAACCCCAGGGCAACAAAGTCTTGCTGCGATTAAACTGCCCTGGTGGAACACCATTACTGACCAGCTAGAATACGCAGAGCTAGCAGAACAAAAACTGCATCTCCAAACAGCCATGTTTAACCAAGTCTCTCCAGCATTAATGCCCAGCCACAGCCAGCCTGCAGCACCTTTGGCGCTTATACAGCAGCTGATATTTTGGCAAACTTTAAGTGCATTACTGGCGCTGCTTAGCTTGGCTGGTTTTATTTTATGGTGGCGTGCACGTCATCAGCCGGCCGTAATTGCCGCAAGTAGTAGCGGCCCCACGCCACGCAGCTTACAAGATGATTTAAAGCGCGCCTGCTTATCCAATGACGCCAATAACACACGCCTTGCACTGGATGCTTGGGCCCGGCAGTATCCAGAAACCTTAGCTGATATGGCTGCACGAGACAGCACCCTCAGCGCAGCACTGGATGCATTAAACAGCGCTTTATACAGTGAGAACTACAGCGACTGGCAAGGCCAAGCCTTATGGCAGGCCATTGGCAACTTATCGTTTAATCCGCAAGCACAGAGCAGCGATGATGAACAGCTGCCGCCACTTTATCCGCCTTAAATCGCCGAACAACAGAACCTCTAGCGTATACTAGATTACCTCTGAGACTTTCGTTACGGCGAGTAAAGCGGTATGGTTTAAGGATTCCTTTAACTGTTTTTGGTGTTGAACACGGTTGTTCAACGTATTTATTTTTATGACTTGCGAGTGAGATAAAACGACGATGGCTGATTTACCAATCGATGATTTAAATATTGCATCTAACGTGACATTAATCACGCCAGAGCAATTGAAGAAAAAAATACCACTCAGCGCGCAAGCACAAAAAACCGTCTCCCATGGACGACAAGTTGTGCGCGATATTTTAAGTGGTAAAGACCACCGTTTATTTATTGTAATCGGCCCATGCTCTATTCACGATATTAAAGCTGCCCATGAATACGCTGACCGTCTCAAGGTATTAGCCGACGAAGTCTCAGACACCTTGGTTTTAATTATGCGGGTGTATTTTGAAAAGCCCCGCACCACCGTGGGCTGGAAAGGATTAATCAACGACCCTTACCTGGATGACTCTTTCAAGATTGAAGACGGCTTACACATTGGCCGCCAACTGTTACTGGACTTAGCGGAAAAAGGCTTGCCCACAGCGACCGAAGCCCTTGACCCTATCTCGCCCCAGTATCTGCAAGATTTAATCAGCTGGTCTGCCATTGGTGCACGCACTACAGAATCACAGACTCACCGTGAAATGGCCTCGGGCTTATCTTCTGCGGTTGGTTTTAAAAACGGTACTGATGGTGGCTTAACTGTAGCCATTAATGCCCTGCAATCAGTCTCAAACCCACACCGTTTCTTGGGTATCAATCAGCAAGGTGGCGTTTCTATCGTAGAAACTAAAGGTAACCGCTATGGCCACGTGGTCTTACGTGGCGGCAATGGTAAGCCCAATTACGATTCAGTGAGTGTTGCTGTTTGTGAGCAGGAACTGGAGAAGGCTAAAATCAAAGCCAATATTATGATTGACTGCAGCCATGCCAACTCCAACAAAGACCCAGCCTTACAACCTCTGGTCCTCGAGAACATTACCAACCAAATTGTTGATGGGAATAAATCCATCAGCAGCCTAATGGTGGAAAGCCACCTAGGCTGGGGTAACCAAGCCATTTGTGAGGACCTCAGTCAACTCAAATACGGTGTCTCTATCACTGATGCTTGCATTGACTGGGAAACCACAGAAAAAAGTATCCGCAGCATGCATGAAAAGCTAAAAGACGTTTTACCCAAGCGTCAACGCAACTAAAAGTTAGCTTAGCAAACAACAACGCCCAGCATTCGACTGGGCGTTGTTGTTTTTATACTCAGTCTTTATTGCGGATGCCGCTCAAGATAAACAGCAATATACGAACAACTGGGTACCACAGTTAACTCTTGCTGTTTAGCATACGCCAAGGCTTCTTTGGCTAAAACGGCTGCAACACCCTGCCCCCTTAACTCATCGGGTACAAAGGTGTGGTAGATATCTATCGAATGCTCATCGAGCACCCGGTACTCCAACAGCGCTTGATAACCATCAATCACGGCTGAAAAGCACTTATTTTGCGCATCATGCTCAACTTGAATTGACTCGCTCATCTGGACCTCCAAGATCAATGTTTTTAGCTCACTCAGGGCTTTAGCATACACCTACTTGCCCACAGTGTAGTCACTTCAATTAATACACTGGCCCTGCGTAGCCACGCTCAGGTTGCCATAGCTCAAGAATAAACTGCAGGCAAAAAAAAGACGGCCAATGGCCGTCTAAAATAAACATCCCGGGGGAGGAATGTTTTACGCATGAATCTGTCTTCCCGCAGGAGGTAGACGACTGCAGCATAGCCCAACCCGCTGGGTAAACAATTAAACAATAGTCTATACAGTCAGCTTATGACCAACCATGCTACTGCTCCAGCTCGGCCAGCTGAGTTAAAAACTCAGCCTCCGTTAAAACAGGAATTGCCAACTCATGCGCCCGTGACAGTTTTGAGCCTGCGCTACTGCCAGCCACCACGCAGCTGGTTTTCGCCGATACCGAACCTGCCACTTTAGCCCCAAGCTGCTCTAGGCGTGTTTTGGCTTGCGAGCGGGTTAACTCCTCTAAAGTGCCAGTTAAAACCCAGGTCTGCCCGGCTAAGGCCGCTGCTTGCACTTGTTCTCGCTGGCAGCTCCAGTGCATACCAAAATCGAGCAACTGCTGCTCCAAGCGCAGCGCAAGTTCGCGCTGCCCAGCTTGTTGAATAAAATCCTGCACAGCTTGCGCAGCTTTTTTCGGCAGACGCTCAATCGTATTTAGCGTCAGCCAATCGGCAGCAAACAAAGCTTCCACAGTCTGGAAGTGCTCCGCAAGCCGCTGTGCATTGGTGCGAGCGATACCACTGATATTGAATTGCTCAATAAACCCGGCAAAGGTCGTACAGGCTTGAAACTCAACAGCGGGCTGCCCTTCATCACTGGCTTGCACCTGCAGCTCAGTAAACTGGCGCAAAACAGATTGGTTATGCTGATCAGCAAAGAAGCTGGCAATTTCATGCGCGACTTCCGCACCAATCTCTGGCAACCACACTAACGTTTGCGCATAAGCTTGCTGGACCCGTGCTAAAGAGCCCAAAGCGCGCGCCAAGACTTTAGCGGTTTCCTCACCGACATCGGGAATACCCAAAGCAAAGATTAAGCGAGCAAGGCGCGGCTGCTTGCTCTTAGCAATAGCACTAATTAAGTTGCGCGCGGATAGATCAGCAAAGCCATCCAGCTCGACCACCTGCTCGTAGGTTAAACGGTATAAATCTGCAGGAGAGCGCACCAGCTCACGCGTTACCAACTGCTCAATGATTTTCTCACCAAGCCCGTCAATATCCATGGCCCGTCGAGATACAAAATGCAGTAAAGCCTGTTGCAATTGCGCCTGACAACTTAAGCGCCCCATGCAGCGCCATACCGCCCCTTCACTAATGACTTCACGCCCTTTGCTGCGACGTACCAGCTGGGTACGCTCGACTCGCGAACCACATACTGGGCACTGCGTAGGCGTAGCGATGGCTCGCGCATTATCAGGACGTCGCTCCAACACCACTTGCGTGATTTGTGGGATCACATCACCGGCGCGGCGCACAATAACGCTATCACCCACCATCACCCCTAAACGCGCCACTTCATCCATATTGTGCAAAGTGGCATTGGCAACCATCACGCCGCCCACATGCACAGGTTTTAAGCGCGCCACGGGGGTAATAGCACCGGTGCGCCCAACCTGGAACTCAACATCCAATAACTCTGTGATCTCTTCTTGCGCAGCATATTTATAGGCTAATGCCCAGCGCGGTTCACGGGCACGAAAACCAAGCTCGCGCTGCTGCTCCAAGGCATTAATTTTAAATACCACGCCATCAATATCATAAGGCAGCTGCATCCGGCGCGCACCGATATCCGCGTAATAAGCCAAGCAACCCTGAATGTCTTTAACCACCTTTAATTCAGGGCTGATCATAATGCCCCACTGGCGCAACCGTTGCAGTGTACTGCTGTGCTGCGCTGCTAAGCCTTCGGTACTGGTGCCATAACAGCAAAACTCCAAAGGACGGCTAGCAGTCACTTTAGAATCCAGTTGACGTAAACTGCCCGCTGCCGCATTACGCGGATTGGCAAAAGGTTTTTGCCCCGTTGCTAACATGCGCTGATTCAGCTCAGCAAAGCCGGCTTTAGGCATATACACTTCACCGCGTACTTCCAACAGCTCAGGCCAGTCCGTGCCTTGCAGCTTCAGTGGCACATTGCGAATGGTGCGCACATTTGCAGTAATATCCTCCCCCGTTTGCCCGTCGCCACGGGTTGCCGCTCGCACTAGCATGCCGTTCTCATAGGTGATGCTCACCGCTAAGCCATCGAGCTTGGGTTCACAGCAGTACTCCAGCGACAACTCTGGGGCAAACAAATCATCCGCGTCTTGCTCAGTCCCTAATGCTTGCTGCGCACGCTGTGCGAACTCCAACACTTGTTCTTCAGCAAAAGCATTGCCCAAGCTGAGCATGGGTACAGTATGCTGAACTTGCTTAAAGGCAGCCAATGGCTGACCAGAAACACGCTGCGTGGGCGAGTCTGCACTGATCAACTCTGGATGCTGTTGCTCCAGCTCACGCAGCTCGTTAAATAAACGATCGTACTCACTATCAGGTACGGTTGGCGCATCTAGTGCATAGTAATTGTAATCATGCTGCTCAATGGCGGCGCGCAGCTGGGCAATACGTGTGGCAATCGTGTGCTTTGCATTCATAACCTAATTCTCAAACAAAAAAGAGCAGCCTGAGCTGCCCTTTCAAATTGTCAGAATGACAACCGTTATAGTTTTTGCGTCAACTGCTGACGCTCAAAGTCAGCAATTCGTTGACGGTAATGCTCAATGGTTTGCGCGGTCAACACACTGCGATGATCATCTTTAAGATCGCCATCCAGCTCTTTAGCCAACTTACGTGCGGCAGCAATCATTAAATCAAACGCTTGGCGCGTATTACGTGGTCCCGGCAAGCCCATAAAGAAGCACACCGCGCGAGTACTGAACAAATCCATGTCGTCTAAATCAAAGGTGCCTGGATTCAGCGCATTAGCCATGGAGAACAGCTTATCGCCGTTGCCTGTCATGCTTTCATGACGGTGGAAAATATCCATCGCACCATAACGCAAACCACTTTCCAAAATGCTTTGCAGCAGTGCTGGCCCTTTAAAGCCTTCTTCACTGCGCGAGACCACATGAATGATTAAGATTTCTTCGTAATCATCGGGTTCACTATCGAAGTTTTCTTGCGCTTTATTATCAAAAGGATTAAGCAGCGTAGGTTCTTCTGGATTCTCTAAACTAAAATCATCCGTTGCTGTTTGCGCAGTAAATGAGGGATGCATATCAGTCTGCGCATGCAAGCCTAAATCAACGTCATCACTATCTATGGACGGTTCACGTTTTTTAGCAGGCCGTGCAGGGCCTAAAATCTCAGGATTTTCTTCATCGGGTAAGTCAGCCAAGTTGCGGTCAAGACGAAACTTAAGGGTGCTTCGATTACCGCTCATGCGCCGCCAGCCATCAAACAAAACAGCAGCAATGACAATAATACCGATGACTACCAACCATTCACGTAGACCAATATCCATGAGAAACCTGCACTCCTAAAAATAATTCAAAAAAAGGGCCTCACAACCCTACACAGGTGATGCAGCACAGCATACATCACACTACACAATGTAAATTTAACTCAACGCAGTCAAGTACTAACGCCAAGATACTATTTTAGAACAGTAAATAGCGACAGTGTTCCATGACTTGCGTCTATATTAACAAAGATCATAGCTAAACTTATATTATTAACACGATAAATAAATAACAATTTGTCTGTCAATGTGTACAACTGTGTCTATTGAAAACAACTGGCCAGCTGCACGAATGCACAACTGGCCAATGCCTCACTTACTTTTCTTACGCTTTTCGATTTTCTTCTTATTGGCTATCAGGCGACGTTTTTTATTTACCTGGCGATCACTGAGTTTGTTTTTCTTGCCCTCATAGGGGTTATCACCGCCTTTAAACTCAATGCGAATCGGTGTACCAACCAGCTTTAAGACGCGGCGATAGGTGTTCTCTAAATAACGCACATAGCCTTTGGGTACCGACTCAACCTGATTACCATGGATAATAATCAAGGGGGGGTTGGCTCCACCTAAGTGCGCGTAACGCAGTTTAATCCGACGCCCAGCAATCATCGGCGGCTGATGCTCACGTACCGCATCTTCGAGAATCTGCGTTAAGCGATTGGTTGGCCAGCGGGTGATAGCTGAAGTAAAGGCATTTTGTACCGACTTATACAGGTGCCCCACCCCTGTACCGTGCAACGCTGAAATAAAGTGGATATCAGCAAAATCAACGAAGTAGAGACGACGCTCTAATTCTTTTTTAGCATAATCACGCTCGCTAGGCTGCATGCCATCCCACTTATTCAGCGCAATCACAATGGCGCGGCCGGACTCCAAAGCAAAGCCCAGCAAGTTCAAGTCGTGATCCACTACGCCCTCACGGGCATCCATCACAAAAATCACGACGTTGGCATCTTTAATCGCCTGCAGGGTTTTTACCACTGAGAACTTTTCAACTTCCTCAGATATTCTGCCGCGACGCCGCACCCCTGCGGTATCAATCAGAGTGTACTTTTCCTCATCGCGCTCAAAAGGAATATAGATACTATCGCGTGTCGTGCCTGGCTGATCAAACACCACCACCCGCTGCTCACCGAGCATGCGGTTTACCAGGGTTGATTTACCTACGTTAGGGCGACCAATAATAGCGATTTTAATACCGTCTTTAGCATCAGGTCCTGGGACACGCTTTAGGTCTTCACCTTCAACGATGCTGTCTAAATCAACTTCATCTACAATATCTTTAGGAAACTCACCCAAGCTCAACTCAAGCATTTGGGTAATACCACGGCCATGTGCGGCAGCAATAGCCACTGCAGCACCGAGCCCCAACGGACTAAACTCTGCAAGGGCGATATTCTCATCGAGGTGATCAACTTTATTGACCACCACCAATGTGGTTTTATTGCGCTTACGCAGATGCTCACCAATCATTTGGTCCGCTGGGCATAAGCCATCGCGTGCATCCACCAAAAACAAGACCACATCTGCCTCTTCAATCGCCAAGAGCGACTGTTCGGCCATTTTTGCATCGATACCTTCCTCGTCACCGGTAATACCACCGGTGTCGATCAAAATATAACTGCGCTCCTGCCACTTCGCTTCGCCATATTGACGGTCACGGGTTAAGCCAGGAATATCGCCTACAATCGCATCGCGGGATCTAGTCAGGCGGTTAAACAACGTCGATTTGCCGACATTCGGTCGGCCCACCAGAGCAATTACGGGAACCATTGGCTCCTCCAGCGATAATTCAAAAAACACAAAAGCCGCTGTCGACCTAACGACAGCGGCTAAACTCTTAGTTAGATAGTTTGACCTGTCAAGCTACCCAACTGCTTACTTAATGGTTAAAGCAACCAGCTTGCCGCCATTGCCATAAACATACAGCCAGCCGCCAACCACTAAAGGTTGGACGCGCAGTCCTTTACCATCAATTTTTTTACGCGCGACGAAACGTCCGTCCACTTGGCTCAACACGTGCAAGTAACCTTCTTTGTCACCAACAGCAACATAGCTGGAAAAGACTGCAGGTCCTGAAATCTCACGGCGTAATAAATCTTTATTACTCCACATTGCCGTAGCCGAGCGCTCATCCACACTTTCTACAGTGCCATCTGCCAAACTGACATAAGCATTACCGAAACCTTCGCCTACGCCCACATAACTGGACGCTTCACGCTGCCACATTACTTGACCACTTTGTGGGTCAAGACCGGCAAGACGACCTTGATAACTGACTGCGTATAAAGTGTTATCAGTGAGTAATAAACCACCGTCAACATCAACAATTCGCTCAAGCTCAGTACGCCCCGTTGGTACTGTGACACGCTGCTCCCAAATCGGTAGACCACGCTGAGTATCCACCGCTATTATTTTTGCTGTGGAGAGCCCGGCATAAGCCACATAATCGGTTACCAGCGGTGCGCCCGTACCACGCAAGCTCAATACTGCAGGGGTGTTCTCGTAAATCCAGCGCTGCTGGCCGGTGGCAGCTTCGAGGCCGATTAAACGGTCATCTTGAGTCTGCACGACCACCACATCACCGTTAGTTGCTGGCGCGGCTAAAACCTCACTAGTGACCGAGCTGCGCCATAAATCCTCACCGGTATCAGCATTTAAAGCAATCACATTGCCATCCAGCGTGCCCAGCAACACCATGCCAGAACCCACACCAACACCACCGGAGACATCCAGCTTCAATTTACGCGTCCACAATGCCTTACCAGTAAAACGATCCAGAGCCGAAACTCGACCTTTCACATCAGTGACAAATAGAACATCACCATCTACAGCTGGCGTTAATGTATTCCACTGTTTACCTTGGCCAGCACCTACAGAGGTGCTCCACTCTTTTTTGAGTTCAATTTCAGCAGTTATTTTTTCCAGCGGCTGCGGCTTTAACTCTTTTTTACTAGCGCTACTGCAGCCCGCTACAAACAGCGCTACCGCAAGCACTGCCATATACTTGTATCGTTTCAAGTTAGGCATCCTTTTCACTGAGGTTGTCGAGTTTCATTAATAAATTACCGGCCGCTGCTTCAGGCGACAGTGCTTCCTGGGCTTGCAAATAAGCTGCTTTAGCTTCAGCTGGGCGATCTAAAACAACCAAAGCATCACCACGTAATTCTTCTCGCGTCGCGATAAAGGCAGGCAATACTTTGACATCCAATAACGCCAAGGCTTGCTCCGCTTGATCTTGGGCTAACAGCACGCGAGCTAAACGTTGCCGCGCTAACTCTGCCAAAACATCATTGGCCGGCTTGGCTAGAATAGCATTGAGTTCTAAGGCTGCGTCATCCAGTTGATTGTTATCCACTGCAATTTTAACCGCTAACAAAGCGCCATACTGCGCATAAGCATTATCTGGATTAACTTTTTTAAGCTCAGCCAAGAGTTTAGCCACTTGCTGTGCATCCACCTGCGCACTGGGCTGCAATGTTACCTCTAATAACTGCTGGTATAACACTGATGATGTGTGTGCTTGCGTGGTTTGATGTTT
Source organism: Denitrificimonas caeni (assembly GCF_027498055.1). GTDB lineage: Bacteria > Pseudomonadota > Gammaproteobacteria > Pseudomonadales > Pseudomonadaceae > Denitrificimonas. Next base: position 1,354,043 of record NZ_CP114976.1, on the reverse strand, counting down.
TTGCCATGCTTGCCAGCCAAAAACAATCACCAACGCTAAAACCCCGCCTGCTAATAGCGGTTTACCGTTACGCTGCCACCACTCTTTAATCCGCGCAATTTGTTCTTCTTCAGTGTAGTCGCTCACGCTGGTACTCCTAGTTAATAATTGATGCGTCGTCGTGCAAGCTATTGCGCAAATATTCGCTTAAAGCATCCCACGTAATCGACTGCTGCTCAGCGTCAGTGCGTAAAGGTTTAATCGCAACTGTGCGTGACTCTAACTCATTTTCGCCCAATATTAAGGCATATAATGCACCACTTTTGTCAGCTTTTTTAAACTGACTTTTAAAACTGCCACCACCCGCATTCACCTGCAAGCGCAAATGGGGTTGGCTATCGCGCAATTGCTCAGCTAAGACTAAGGCTGCCAGCTCACTGGCCTCACCAAATGCGCAAAAATAGACATCGATTTGCCGCGACAGTTCTGCAGGGACTTGCTCTAAAGTTTCCAGCATCAAGATCAAGCGTTCAATCCCCATGGCAAAACCAACACCTGGCGTTGCACGTCCACCCATTTGCTCAATTAAGCCATCATAGCGACCGCCCGCACACACAGTGCCCTGCGCGCCTAACTGATCCGTGACCCACTCAAACACTGTTTCACTGTAATAATCTAAACCACGCACTAAGCGTGGGTTAATCACATAGGGTACGCCTGCTGCATCCAGTCGAGCACGCAAACCGGCAAAGTGCGCTTGCGACGCTTCATCTAAATAGTCTTGCAGCTGCGGTGCATCTACCAACAAGGCTTGTGTATCTGGATTTTTACTGTCCAGCACCCGCAACGGGTTGGTGAGCACGCGGCGCTGACTGTCTTCATCCAGCTGCGCATGACGTGCCTGCAGGTACTCAACTAAAGCTTCGCGGTAAACACTGCGCGACGCTGAAGTGCCCAAGCTGTTGAGCTCCAGCTTAACATGCGCACTGATACCAAGCTTTTTCCATAAACGCCACGTTAAAACAATCAGCTCGGCATCAACATCAGGTCCGGGTAAATTAAAGGCTTCCACACCAATTTGATGAAACTGGCGATAGCGGCCCTTCTGCGGACGCTCATGGCGGAACATCGGCCCCTGATACCAAAGTTTCTGGATTTGCCCGCCGCCCGCTAAGCTATGCTCAAGCACCGCACGAACACAGCTAGCGGTTCCCTCAGGACGTAACGTCAACGAATCACCATTGCGATCAGCAAAGGTGTACATTTCTTTTTCGACGATATCAGTCACTTCACCAATGGAGCGGCGAAACAGCTCAGTGAATTCGACAACAGGCATACGTATTTGCTTATAGCCGTAGCCATCCAGTAACTCTGCAACAGTTTTTTCAAAGTAGCGCCACAGCGGGGTTTGCTCTGGCAAAATATCGTTCATGCCGCGAATGGCTTGTAATGGTTTACTCACAAAATTTCCTTGACGATTAACTGCGCACTATAAGTGCTGCATCTTCTGCAATTTTATCGCTGGCACGCTTACGAATCAGCGTTTCGAGCTCATCCACCAAATTCTCGTTACTTAACTTTTGTGCTGGCTTGCCATCGATATAGACTAAATTGGGCGAGCCGCCGGTTAAGCCCAAATGAACCTCTTTAGCCTCACCTGGGCCATTGACCACGCAGCCAATAACAGCCACATCTAGCGGCACCAGAAGGTCCTCGAGGCGCTCCTCTAGCTCATTCATGGTTTTCACCACATCAAAGTTCTGCCTAGAGCAGCTTGGGCAAGCAATAAAGTTAATACCACGTGAACGCAGCTTTAATGATTTTAAAATATCAAAGCCGACTTTGATTTCTTCCACTGGATCAGCGGCCAGGGACACGCGAATAGTATCGCCAATACCCTCAGCCAAGAGCATACCTAAACCAACCGCGGATTTAACTGTACCTGAGCGTAAGCCGCCGGCTTCAGTGATACCTAAGTGCAATGGCTGCTCAATGGCTTGCGCCAGTTGACGGTATGCAGCGACCGCCATAAAGACATCAGAGGCTTTTACGCTGACTTTAAAGTCTGGGTAGTTTAAGCGATCGAGGTGTTCAACATGGCGTAAAGCGGACTCAACCAAAGCTTCTGCGGTGGGCTCGCCGTATTTCTTTTGCAAGTCTTTCTCTAAGGAGCCAGCATTCACTCCGATACGAATAGGTATACCCCGGTCACGGGCAGCATCCACCACAGCTTTAACCCGTGCCTCATTACCAATATTACCTGGGTTAATCCGCAAGCAATCAACACCCAACTCAGCCACACGCAAAGCAATTCGGTGATCGAAGTGGATATCTGCTACTAAGGGTGCATGCACTTGCTTTTTGATTCGACCAAAGGCTTCAGCAGCCTCCATATCCGGCACAGAAACCCGCACGATATCTGCACCGGCCTGTTCAAGACGTAGAATTTGCGCAACAGTGGCATCCACATCACAGGTGTCGGTGTTGGTCATGCTTTGCACGCTAATCGGTGCATCGCCACCCACGGCAACAGAACCCACATAAATCTTGCGTGATAGACGGCGTTTAATTAAAGACTGTGTATGCATGTTTATTGGCCCAGCTTAATTCTGGCAGTTTCACCGCGAACCGCTGCACTAAAGTCCACCGGCTCGCCATTATAAAGAATACTCACACCCTTGGCGTAGCCTAAGTGCACATCCAAAGGTGCTTTACCTGTTATGTTCAGTTGCTCACCAGCGCGCTTTAAGCCACTGCTGATTTCTTTACCATCAGCATCGGCCACGCGCACCCAGCAGTCATGCACAAAGCTCAATTCTGCGTTACCCATGCCTGGCGCCAGCGTGACTGACTCTGCAGCAGTCTGCGATTGCGACGTTGCACTATCTGGCTCCGCTAATGCGCCTTGATCAGGTAACCTCGCATCGGCATCCGTTGTTTCTGAATCAGTTGCCGATGCGCTGGGTTGCTCGACATCAGTGTCATTCCCGCTCTCAACCTCAAGCGTTAGCACTTCAGCAGCTGAATTGGCCTCTAAAGCAAAAGCAACCGCTTGATCCTCAAGCTCGTCCAATGTCTGCACATGCACTGAACCATCAGCGCGCTCAACTTCCACCCGCTCAAAAACAGCGGTTTTGTTGCCAATTTCTGGCTGCTCAACCATAAAAGTTTGCCACGCATAATAGGCTGCGGTGAGAATAATCAGCAAAATAACAAAGGCACTGAACTGCAGCATGCCGCGGGAAACACTGCGTACCTCGCCAACTCGATCAATACTGTGCACAGCGCCTTGCGCCGCACTACTGCCAACCTGCTGATCAAAAGTCCGAGCCAGCTGATCAGCATCTAAACCTAAAATCTTCGCATAGCTACGAATATAGCCTCGGGCAAAAGTATTGCCAGGTAAGCGCTCAAACTGGTTGGCTTCTAGCGACTCAACCGCACTGATGGTTAAATTTAACTTACTGGCAACTTCAGACACACTCAAGTTTGCAGCTGCGCGTGCATCACGCAGACTGTCACCGACGGTATGCATGGGTGTCTCTGTTGCTTTGGCTGTATCGCTCATCACTGCTCCGATTGATACTGTTTATATTCAGCGCTAGCAGGATACAGGCGCTTCAACTGCAGCCCTAAACTAGCGGCTTGATCGCGATCTTGAAAAATTTTCGCCAAGCGTACGCCCAGCAATAAGCTTGCCGCAGAATGCTCACTCAGCTGCATAAAAGACTGGTAATAACGCTGTGCTGGCACATACTCTTGGCGCTCATACAAAAGGTTAGCTGTTTCTAATAACGCCCGAGGCTGCTGCGGGTTTAAGCGCAAAGAGCGTTCAAAGTAAGTCAGTGCCAAGGCTTTATCATTCAAACGTAGCGCGGTCAGGCCCATATTCTCAAAAACCCGTGAGCGGCCTGAATACATAGTATCCTGCGAGGCTTCTTCAAACTCTTTAAAGGCCTTCTTATACTCGCCTTGCTGGTATAAAAAACCACCATAATTATTTTGAATGCGAGTGCTTTTTCCTTGCGCTAAAGCTTTACGATAATGCTCATCCGCCAACTGCGGTTCCAATTCATTCTGAAACACTAACGCTAAAGCCGCATGGGCATCGGCACTATTGGGGTCAATTTCTAAGGCTTTCTTTAGCGGCATTTTTGCCTGTTCAGTAACGCCTTGCTGTAAATAGCCAATGCCCAGCTGAATATAGGCATCGCGCGCTTGTTGGCGGCCTTCTTCAGTGCGCAAAGGTGGTTTGCTACCGCTGGATACACAAGCAGTTAACACACCACAAATAAACAATATAAGTCCTGCACGAACAATCATATCCACTCCATTTAAGTTCGACATGCTGCCTCATGACCAGCAACCTGTTTCATTTACTCATTCACTTGGCGTACTGCAATATAACGGGCACTACGGCGCGTACGGTCTTGCACTTGCCCAACCAACTGCCCACAAGCAGCGTCTATATCTTCACCACGCGGGGTCCGCACGGTCACACTATACCCTGCATGGTGCAGCGTATCTTGAAAACGTCGAATAGCATTATTACTCGGCCGCTCGTAGCCTGAGTGCGGAAACGGATTAAATGGAATCAAATTGACCTTACAAGGCATGTCTCGCAATAATTCAACCAATTGCTCAGCATGCTCTTGATGGTCATTGACATCCTGCAGCAAGGTGTACTCAATGGTTAGAAAACGTTTATCACCTAACTTAGCGACATAACGTTTACAAGCATCCAACACCACTTGTAACGGGTATTTCTTATTAATCGGCACCAAGGTATTGCGCAGCTCATCATTCGGCGCATGCAGTGACAACGCTAAAGAAACATCAATATGCTCCCCAAGCTTATCAATCATTGGTGCAACTCCGGCCGTTGAGAGCGTCACTTTACGCTTGGAAATACCATAACCTAAGTCGTCGAGCATTATGCTCATGGCATCAACAACATTATCAAAATTGAGCAGTGGCTCACCCATTCCCATCATCACCACATTGGTGATCGCCCGTTCTACCGTGCCGGGGATGGAGCCAAAAGATTTCGATGCAATCCAGACCTGACCAATAATCTCTGCACTGGTCAAATCACTATTAAAACCTTGTTTTCCCGTTGAGCAAAAGCTGCAGTCTAGCGCACAGCCGGCTTGGGAAGAGACACATAAAGTGCCCCGCGTACCTTGCGGAATATATACAGTTTCAACGCAGCTACCGGAAGCAACGCGTATAACCCATTTACGGGTCCCATCACTGGAAATATCTTCACTGACAATTTCTGGACCGCGAATTTCCGCACAGCTGGCCAATTTGGCTTGCAAAGCTTTACTCACGTTGGTCATTTCAGAGAATTGATCGACCCCAAAGTGGTGAATCCATTTCATTACTTGGTCAGCACGAAATTTTTTCTCGCCAATAGATTCGAAGAATGCAATCAGCTTCTCACGCGTCAAGCCAAGTAAATTAACTTTTTCAGTTACCGTAGTCATGGATTCACCTTTATTTACTACCTATCCGTTATTAACGGATGCGGTCACATACTTCAGTTGCTGCGAAGAAGTATGAGATTTCACGTGCAGCAGCGGCTTCTGAGTCAGAACCGTGTACAGCGTTTTCATCAATGGAAACAGCGAAGTCTGCACGAATAGTGCCAGCGTCTGCTTCTTTAGGGTTGGTTGCGCCCATCAGTTCGCGGTTTAGAGCAATAGCGTTTTCGCCTTCTAAAACCTGAACAATGACTGGACCTGAAGTCATAAAGCTCACTAGGTCTTTAAAGAAAGGACGCTCTTTGTGCTCAGCGTAAAAACCGCCAGCTTCGCGCTCTGACAGCTGTACCATTTTAGAAGCAACAACACGTAAACCCGCTTTTTCAAAGCGTGAAGTAATTTCGCCAACAACGTTTTTTGCAACTGCGTCTGGCTTGATAATTGAGAATGTACGTTGAACAGTCATATGAAACTCCGAATGATTTAAGTGTTTATAAGGATTAAACCCGCGAATTATACGCGGGTTTAAGGAAAATGCGTAGCCACTCACCAAGGTAGTTAGCTAGCGAGGGCTATTGTGCGCCAATAAACTGAACTGGCGTGCAACTAAACTCAGTCGAGCTCCTCAATCCATGCAGCCTGAATCGCCTCAAGGATTTTTTCGCCGCTGCGCTCAGGATCATCGTCAAACTCAGGCAGCTCGGTAACTAAACGTCGCAAGTTCACAAAATTAATGGAAAGCGGATCAATATCATCATGCTTTTCGCTTAATGAAATTGCTATTTCTTGGACATCTACCCACTTCAGTTTCATGCTCAATTCCTCTGATTACTGTCGCTCTGACACTTGGTTAATCGTGTACTTAGGAATTTCCACAATCAAATCAACATCTTTAACCACTGCCTGGCAGGATAAACGGGAGTCAGGCTCAAGCCCCCAAGCTTTATCCAACATGTCATCTTCTAAATCATCAGACTCATCCATAGAGTCAAAACCTTCACGCACAATCACGTGGCAGGTGGTGCATGCGCAAGACATTTCACAGGCATGTTCAATTTCAATACCGTTGCGCAGCGCCGCATCCATAATCGTTTCGCCAGGGGTTGCTTCAACGACCGCACCTTCTGGACAATGCTCCGCATGGGGCAAAAAGATAATTTGCGTCATTGTGATTAACCCTCCATTTCATTGAGTTGTCGTCCAGCCAAGGATTTTTTCACTGTGGCATCCAGACGGCGTGCAGCGAACTCATTGGTTGCATGATTCAGCTGCTGTACATGACGCGCAATTGCATTGACATCGTCACCTTGACGCACAGTGTCTAAAGCACTCATGCGCTCTTCAATCACGGCACGCTCTTCTTTGCTTAGCAAAGCTTCGGCATCAGCCTGTAAGGCAGCCCGTACCGTTTCCAGCAAACGCTCAGCATCGACACGCTGCTCTTGCAACGCGCGCGCTTGTTTATCGTGCTCAGCATTCTCAAATGACTCTTTGAGCATGCCGCTAATTTCTGTATCGGTTAAACCGTAAGACGGCTTAACTTGAATACTGGCTTCGACACCGCTGCCCAACTCACGAGCAGTGACACCGAGTAATCCATCCGCATCCACCTGGAAAGTAATACGGATTTTTGCAGCGCCAGCCACCATTGCTGGAATACCGCGCAATTCAAAACGTGCCAACGAGCGACAATCACTGACCAGCTCACGCTCACCCTGCAAAACATGAATAGCCATGGCGGTTTGGCCATCACGGGCAGTGGTAAATTCCTGCGCTCGGGTAACCGGAATAGTAGTGTTGCGCGGAATAACTTTTTCGACTAAATCACCCATGGTTTCTAAACCCAAGGACAAGGGCGTTACGTCCAACAAGAGCAATTCGTCACCATCGCGCTTATTACCCACTAAGGTATCGGCTTGGATTGCCGCCCCCAGCGCAACCACTTGATCAGGATCGATATCGGTCAAAGGTCTGCAATCAAATAACTCACCCACCCGTGTACGCACTAAAGGGACCCGGGTCGAACCACCGACCATCACAACAGACTCAATCTCTTCTAAGTCAACTTCAGAGTCGCGCAGCGCCCGTCGACAAGCTCTCAAACTGCGGGCGACCAAGGGTTCAACCAAAGCATCAAACTGCTCGCGGGTTAAGCATCCCTGCCAGCCGGCATAGGCAATATCCACAGCATCTTGCGCGGTTAATGCCTCTTTTGCCGCACACGCCAACTCAAGCAACTCACGCTGCTCACTGGGCGCTAAATCACTGGATACACCTGCTTGCTCTACTACCCAGCTGGCCACCTTGTGGTCAAAATCATCACCACCTAGCGCGCTATCACCGCCAGTGGCTAACACTTCAAACACACCACGACTTAAGCGCAGAATTGACACATCAAAAGTGCCGCCGCCTAGATCGTAAATAACTACTACACCTTCGGCTTGCTGATCAAGACCATAAGCCACAGCCGCAGCTGTAGGCTCATTGAGCAGGCGCAAAACATTCAAACCTGCCAAACGCGCAGCATCTTTAGTCGCTTGGCGCTGAGCATCATCAAAATAAGCTGGCACAGTGATCACTACGCCAATCAGCTCACCACCTAGCGCAACCTCTGCACGTTCACGTAACGCCTGCAAAATATGCGCTGAGACTTCCACAGGGCTTTTCGGTCCTTGTACTGTCTCAATAAAAGGCATATGGGATTTGCCGGCTTGAAATTTATAGGGCAACTGCTCGCCCAATTGCTGCACGTCAGCTAGGCCGCGCCCCATTAAGCGTTTAACGGATAAAATACAATTATAAGGATCGCTCGCAGCTGCATCACGCGCACTGCGCCCAACCTCAATGCGCTCAGCGTGATAACGCACCGCCGAAGACAGTGCAATATGCCCTTGAGCATCGGCTAATGCCTCTGCAACACCGTTGCGCACGGTCGCCACTAATGAGTTGGTAGTTCCTAAATCAATTCCAACGGCCAGTCGCGGCTGGTGTGGCTGTGGACTTTGTCCAGGTTCGGCAATCTGTAGTAAGGCCATACGGATCTTTAATCTGACAGCCTGCAAACGCAGGCTTTGGGTTAATCGTCTAAGCGCTCTTCTAGCTGACGCACTTCGTAAAACATCTTATCCAAAAACTGCATACGACGGGCTAAGCGCTCGGCTTGTACGCGCTGCTCAGGATCATCAATGCACTCTGCAAAAGCAGTATCAATGGCATGACGAGCCTGACCCAACTCCACTTTAAAGCGATCAACGGCAGCAAAATCAGCTTGTTCTTGCAATGTTTCAAGCTGTTCACGCCATTCCATTTGCTGGAATAAAAACTCACCATCTTGGATAGTAGTTTCTTCTGGCAACTCGGCCTGCTGACGCAACAAATATAAAGCGCGCTGAGTAGGAGACTTTAATGTTTGATAGGCATCATTGAGTAACGCAGCGCGTTCAACAGCTTCACGCTGCTGTGCCGCTGTTGCGCTAGCAAAACGATCTGGATGCGTATCTCTAGCAAGTTCTCGATATGTCACAGCCAGTGCTTTGCTATCGAGCAAAAACACTGGCTGCAAGCCAAACATCGAAAAGTAATTGACGCGATCTGAGTCGGCCATATTACACACTGAAGCTTTCGCCACAGCCACACTCGCCGAGCACGTTGGGGTTATTAAACTTAAAGCCCTCATTGACACCTTCGCGGACAAAGTCCAGCTCAGTACCATCAATGTAGGCCAGGCTTTTCGGATCAATGATAATCTTCATGCCAAAGCTTTCAAACACCGTGTCATCGGGTTTCAGCTCATCAACAAACTCAAGCACATATGCCATGCCTGAACAGCCCGTGGTGCGCAAACCAAGGCGGATACCTTCGCCGCTACCACGGTTTTCCAGTGAGCGCCGCACATGGTTTGCTGCGGCTTCTGTTAAGCTGATTGCCATATCAAACCTCTTTAATTAAGCCTTTTTTCTGCTTGTAATCACGCACGGCCGCTTTAATTGCATCTTCTGCCAACACTGAGCAGTGAATCTTCACTGGCGGTAAAGCCAGCTCTTCTGCAATAGTAGTGTTCTTGATCAGCTCAGCTTCATCAATGGATTTACCTTTCATCCACTCTGTCGCCAATGAACTTGATGCAATTGCAGAACCGCAACCGTACGTTTTAAATTTCGCGTCTTGGATGATGCCGTCATCACCTACTTGGATTTGCAAACGCATCACGTCGCCACACGCCGGCGCACCGACCATGCCTGTTCCAACATCTGCTGCTTCAGCATCCATCTTGCCAACGTTACGCGGATTCTCGTAGTGGTCTAAGACCTTATCACTATATGCCATGATGGTATTCCTTCTTTAACGGGCAAAAATTAATGTTCTTGCCACTCAACTTTAGAGAGATCAACGCCGTCTTTGTGCATATCCCACAGCGGTGATAATTCACGTAGGCGCTCTACTGCTTCACGGATTTGTCCTGCAGCATGATCAACCTCTTCTTCGGTCGTAAAACGCCCGAAAGTAAAACGAATTGAACTGTGTGCCAGTTCGTCGCTGCGACCTAATGCACGCAGCACATAAGATGGCTCAAGGGAAGCGGAGGTACAGGCTGACCCTGATGACACCGCCATATCTTTGAGAGCCATAATCAATGACTCACCTTCAACAAAGTTAAAGCTGAGGTTTAGGTTATGCGGTACACGCTGGGTTGCACTACCATTGAGGTACAGCTCTTCCATGTCGCGCACTTTGTCGTAAAAACGCTGATTAAGCTTAGCAATGCGCTTATTGCTTTCTTCCATTTCTAGGCGAGCCAACTCAAATGCTGCACCCATACCTACAATCTGGTGAGTAGCTAGAGTACCTGAACGCATACCGCGCTCATGTCCACCACCGTGCATTTGCGCTTCTAAGCGTACACGTGGCTTACGACGCACATACAAAGCACCCATGCCTTTAGGGCCATAAGCCTTGTGCGCAGAGAAAGACATCAAGTCAACTTTCATTTCTTGCAAGTCGATCTTCACTTTATCAGCAGACTGCGCCGCATCAACGTGAAACAACACACCCTTAGAGCGCGTCAGCTCACCAATTGCAGCGATATCATTGATAGTGCCGATCTCGTTATTGACATGCATGATAGAAACTAAAATCGTATCTTCACGCAGCGCCTCAGCAACCTGTTCAACAGTAATCAAACCGTCTTCGGTAGGATCTAAATAGGTCACCTCATAGCCTTCACGCTCTAGCTGACGCGCGGTATCCAGTACGGCTTTATGCTCTAACTTAGAGGTAATGATGTGTTTGCCGCGACTCTTATAAAAATGCGCGACGCCTTTAATAGCAAGGTTGTCCGACTCTGTTGCGCCTGAAGTCCAAACAATTTCACGCGGATCAGCATTAATCAACTCAGCAACTTGACGTCGGGCATTTTCAATTGCTTCCTCTGCACGCCAGCCATAAACGTGGGAACGCGACGCGGCGTTACCAAAGTTACCTTCTAGTGTAAGGCACTCCATCATTTGCTCCGCTACGCGCGGATCCACTGGCGTTGTCGCTGAATAATCCAAATAAATTGGCAGTTTCATGTAAATCTCCTAACGGTCTGCGCCTTACTCAAACAGAGGACGCATGAATTTTATTTGCTACGCGCTGACTCTGACGCTGTGCAACAATTTGAATATCTTGGCGCGCAACCAAATCCGCCAAGCTAATGCCACTTAAAAAGTTGTGTATCTGTTTACTTAAGTCACACCATAAGCGGTGAGTTAAACACTCATCGCCACTCTGGCAGTCTCCCAAACCCTGACAGCGAGTTGCATCTACAGACTCATCAACCGCATCTATAATTTGCACAATTTGAATATCAGAGCACTGATGCGCCAACTGATAACCACCACCAGGTCCACGCACACTCGTTACCAAAGCGCAGCGGCGCAACTTAGCAAAAAGCTGCTCAAGATAAGACAAGGAAATCCCCTGTCTCTCAGATATATCCGCCAAAGGTACAGGACCCTCTTGTGCATTCAATGCTAAATCAAGCATTGCGGTAACGGCATAGCGGCCTTTCGTTGTCAGTCGCATAAAATAAATACCACTGCATGTCAATATTGCTACCAATTATGCAATAACCCAGCAAACAGGTCAAGTATTAATCCCGATTAGAACACTCAGGCTTAAGCGGACTGCTATTACCCGTCTAAATGCATTGACAGTCACAGCAGTCTTACCTGCCTACTTCTCAGCCTGCTCATCTTCTGAACCAGAAGCACTTGCTTCATCAGCCTGCTCTGAACACGGGAAAGCCATCCCAGGCAACTCTGGTAGTTTTTTGCCTTGATAATCACTGCCCAACTGATGCATGGCCTCACACATCCCCTCCAGTCGCTCCTCAACAGCTTCCAAATGATCAAGAATCTGCCCAATGGAGCGTGCGACTGGGTCAGGCATATCCTCACTCATGCCATAAGCATCAAAACCAAAACGCTCAGCAATTGCTCGACGCTTAGCCTCTTGCTCATCCGTTGCCTTAACAATAATACGCCCAGGAATACCCACTGCTGTGGCTCCCGCCGGCACGGCTTTAGTCACCACTGCGTTAGAACCAATTTTAGCGCCAGCACCCACAGTAAACGGGCCCAACACTTTAGCACCGGCACCAACCACCACACCATCTTCTAAAGTCGGATGGCGCTTACCCTTATTCCAACTGGTTCCACCTAGAGTAACCCCTTGATACAAAGTGACATCATCACCTATCTCAGCAGTTTCCCCGATGACAATGCCCAAACCATGATCAATAAAAAAACGGCGGCCAATTTTAGCGCCCGGATGGATCTCGATACCTGTCAGCCAGCGCCCCAGATTTGACACCATACGCGCCAACCACTTCCAGTTGCGCACCCACAAACCATGAGCCAAACGATGCAACCAGACCGCATGCAAGCCCGGATAGCACGTTATGATCTCAAAGGCATTACGTGCTGCTGGATCTCGGTGAAATACACTTTGAATATCTTCACGAATACCTTTAAACATGCTCACCTCGACGCTGTATAATTTCACCACGTGCAGCTTTTTGAGTCTCGGTCAAAATCCCACGTAAAATATTCACCTCAGATTTTTTCAATTGACTGCGCCCAAAAATGCGCCGCAAGCGTGCCATTAAATGCCTTGGCTTAGCCGGGTCAAGAAAATCAATCTCAATTAACGTTTGCTGTAAGTGCTGATAAAACAATTCCAATGATTCATGGGTGGCCGGCGCCGTGCCCAGCATGCCAGTGGCTTCAATTTCAGGCATATGAGTTGGCTGCTCTGTATATTTGAGCCAAGCCATACGCGCCTCATAAGTTAGCACTTGCACAGCAGTCGCTAAGTTTAAAGAGCTAAACTCTGGGTCAGCAGGAATATGAATATGATACTGGCAACGCTGCAGTTCAGCGTTGGTCAAGCCCGCATACTCACGGCCAAACACTAAAGCAATTTCAGCAGTGTGATCAGCCTGCCACGTATGCAAGCATCTATCTGCCGCCTCGCGCGGATCAAGTAACGGCCAAGGAATACGCCGATCACGGGCACTGGTTCCCAGCACCACACTGCAACCAGCCAGGGCCTCCTCTAACGTAGCGACCACCTGCGCATTCTCTAAAATATCATCAGCGCCTGCAGCGCGGGAGCTAGCATCTTGGTGCGGGTATTTTTTTGGATCCACTAACACCAAGGACTTAAGCCCCATATTTTTCATCGCTCGGGCAGCACCACCAATGTTTCCTGGGTGACTGGTATTGACCAAAACCACGCGAATTTTTTCCAGCACTGGGCTCTCCACCGTTCAAACCAATATGGGTTATTAATACACAGGAGACAAGCTTACCGAAGCCTCCGCAATCTCGCCATGAAAAAGAACCCCGCAAGGGCACACATGCCTTTTAGTTTCTGTTAGAATTGCCGCTCTTCTTTAACAACCTCCGGTGACTTTTCATGCAGCCTATGCTGAATATTGCGTTGCGCGCTGCGCGTAGCGCGGGTGAATTAATTATGCGTTCCATTGAGCGCTTAGATACGATCTCAATAGGTGAGAAAGACGCAAAAGATTACGTCACCGAGATTGATCGCGCCGCTGAGCAAGTAATTATTACTGCTATCCTCAAAGCCCACCCTGATCACGGTATCCACGCCGAAGAAAGCGGCCGCATTGCCGGCACAGGTGAAGGCGCAGATTATGAGTGGATCATCGACCCGCTTGATGGCACCACTAACTTTATTCGCGGTGTTCCGCACTTTGCAGTGAGCATCGCCTGTAAATACCGCGGCCGCATCGAGCATGCGGTAGTTATCGACCCTGTACGCCAGGAAGAGTTTACCGCCAGCCGTGGTCGTGGCGCGGCATTTAATGGTCGCCGTATGCGCGTGAGCAAACGCAAAAGCCTTGATAGCGCGTTATTGGCAACAGGTTTTCCATTTCGCGAAGGCCAACTCGAGCATATGGATAACTATATGTCGATGTTTAAAGACTTAGCTGTGCAATCAATTGGCATTCGTCGTGCTGGAGCTGCCAGCCTAGACTTAGCCTATGTTGCTGCAGGCCGTTACGATGCTTTCTGGGAATACGGTCTATCCGAGTGGGACATGGCCGCAGGCGCACTTCTCATTCAAGAAGCTGGTGGTTTAATCAGCGACTTTAATGGTGGACACGACTACTTAGACAGCGGCCATATTGTTGCCGGTGGGCCCAAGTGTTTCAAAGCAGTCTTGACCACAATCCAACCTTTTGTACCCCGCAGCTTCAAGTAAACCCGAACCTCTTAACGTAAAAAAGCGCCCAACTTAGGCGCTTTTTTTATCGGTATCGACTAACCCCAGCACAAACTTACTGACTGACCACTTGCGACAAGATTACGCGCCCCTGATCATCTAACTGTAAACGGCGGCCTGGATCCTCATCCATACGCACAGTACGCACCTTACCGTCTAACTCATAACTGACATCGTAACCGGCAATTTTCTCACTGATATCGTATTGCGTATTACAACGACGCTCAGTGGTTGTGTAGGTATTATTGTTCTGCAGGTGCTCTTGGGTTTTGTTGCCCGCATAACCACCGCCGATAGCGCCGGCTACAGTCGCAACTTTCTTGCCGCGACCACCGCCAACTTGATTGCCTAGCAAACCACCCACCACAGCTCCAACCGCGCTACCAACAATACGGTTGTCATCTTTAATGGGCTTGCGCTTAGTCACAGTGACATCACGGCATTCTTGCCGAGGTGTTTTGATCGTCTCTTTAACAGCCTTAACTGCAACGACTTCAGCATAATCTGGACCACCGACAAGGCTGTAAGTGGCGTAAGCACCACCTGCGGTTACCGCCACTGCACCCAAAACACTGCCTATCAACATCGACTTATTCATTCTAACTCTCTTAAGCTTAAGCAAAGCAATAGTTGTTTGTATGGCTCTTAGGCAACAAAAAAGCCGCATAAGTTCAACTTATGCGGCTTTTGCTTGAGTTAGCATGATAATTTTGTGACTGCAGTCTCAAGCTAAGGCATTTCATCCACCTCTTCAGTCGCAACTGGCGGGATTAAGTCCTCCACTGTTAGCTTAAGCCATATGAGGAAGACGCTGGAGACATACACCGAAGAGTATGTACCCGCGGTAATACCAATAAACAGGGCCAAAGCAAAGCCCCAAAGGTTATCGCCACCAAAAGCCAGCAATGAACCAACTGCTAGCAATGTTGAAATCGAAGTCGCTAAGGTTCGCAGCAAGGTTTGCGTGGTGGAAATATTGATATTGTCAATCAATGACGTATTGCGTAAAAACCGAAAGTTCTCTCGAATACGGTCAAACACCACAATGGTGTCATTCAATGAATAACCAATAATCGCCAAAATAGCTGCCAGGACAGTTAAATCGAAAGTCAGCTGGAAGAAAGAGAACACTCCCAAAGTGACAATCACATCATGGAACAAACTGACAATCGCACCGACACCAAACTTCCATTGGAAGCGGAATCCCAAGTACACCATAATGCCAGCAAGAGCTAACAAAATGCCGAGGCCACCCTGATCGCGCAATTCCTCACCAACCGCTGGACCAACAAACTCAACACGATTGATCGTCACTTGATTACTCGCATCTTCACGCAGCACTTGCGCGACCTGAGAACCTAAATTCGGATCATCGCCCGGCATACGTACCAAGACATCACTCACGGCACCAAAACTTTGTACAACAGCATCAGGATAGCCACCATCGTGCAACTGATCACGGATTTTATTTAAATCCGCTGCATGCTCATAATTGAGCTCGATCAGGGTACCACCGGTAAAGTCCAAGCCCCAATTCATACCTTTAATAGCTATGGAGGCTATGGAAGCCACAGTTAAGAGCAAAGTAAGGGTCATCGCAAGCTTGCGCACACCCATAAAGTTAATTACACGTTTCATGTTCGCCATATCCTTAAATCCACAGCTTCTTGACGTCACGGCCACCATAAATCAGGTTAACCATGGCACGTGTCACCATAATTGCAGTGAACATTGAGGTGATAATGCCCAGCGACAGGGTTACCGCAAAGCCTTTAATTGGGCCTGTGCCCATTGCAAAAAGAATTGCGCCAACCAACAAGGTCGTTAAGTTACCATCAATAATGGCTGAATAGGCTTTATCAAAACCTTCATGAATGGCGCGCTGTACTGACATACCATTGGCGATTTCTTCACGAATCCGCGAGAAAATCAGCACGTTAGCATCCACCGCCATCCCCATCGTCAAGACGATACCAGCGATACCTGGCAAGGTTAAAGTAGCCCCCAATAACGACATCATTGCTAACAGGTTAACCATGTTAAGGCTCAGAGCAACAACAGCCAGCAGACCAAACGCCTTATAGATCAAGACAATAAAGATCGCGACAAACAAGAACCCCCACAATGCTGCTTTAACACCCAACTGAATGTTTTCCGCACCCAAGCTTGGGCCAATGGTGCGCTCTTCGGCAAAATACATTGGCGCAGCTAAGCCACCAGCACGCAGCAATAGTGCCAACTCTGACGACTCACCCTGCCCATCAAGCCCAGTAATGCGGAACTGACTGCCCAACGCTGACTGAATCGTGGCCAAGCTGATCACGCGTTTTTCTTCCGCAAAAGTCTGCACCGGGACTTCTTTTTCAACACCATCAACCAACTGACGCACATAGCGTGTAGTTGGACGCTGCTCAATAAAGATCACCGCCATACTGCGGCCGATATCATTACGCGTAGCACGGTTCATCAGCTCACCACCATGGCCATCCAAACGGATATTCACCTGTGGTCGACCATTCTCATCGTAGCTGGCCTGCGCATCAGTCACTTGATCACCAGTGAGGATCACACTGCGCTCCAAAGCTACAGGCGGACGCCCTTCTTCGCGGAACTCATACATCTCTGTTGTTGCGCGCGGCGCATCGTGGGCTGCAGCTAAACGAAACTCAAGGTTAGCTGTTTTCCCAAGAATACGCTTAGCCTCTGCTGTGTCTTGCACACCCGGCAGCTCAACTACAATGCGGTTAGCACCTTGGCGCTGGACTAGCGGTTCAGCAACACCCAACTCATTTACTCGGTTACGTACCGTAGTGAGGTTCTGTTTAATCGAATACTCACGAATTTCTGCAATTTTGCTCGCCAGCAAAGTTAAGCGCAGTACTGGTTTATCATTACGCTCTGTTGTCGTGATATCAAAATCAGTAAAATCTTTACGGATCAAAGCCCGAGCTTTATTTAAAGTAGCAGTATCGTCAAAACCAAGCTGAAAGCCATTTTCGATACCTGGCAGGCTGCGGTAACGAATGCGCTCTTTACGCAAAATACTTTTTATTTCGCTGTCATACACCTTCACTCGCGCTGCAATGGCTTTTTCCATATCAACTTCGAGCAAGAAATGCACACCGCCAGATAAGTCCAGACCCAACTTCATCGGGCTCGCGCCGAGATCACGTAACCATTTTGGCGTAGTTGCCGCCAAGTTAAGCGCTACCACGTAATCGTCACCTAAAGCTTTGCGCACTACGTCTTTCGCTGACAGCTGATCGTCACGCTGCAGTAAGCGCACCAACCCACCACGACTTTCTAGAGCTGCACTTTTCACACCAATACCAGCAGCTTTCAATGCTGCTGTAGCTCGATCCAGATCGGCTTCATCGACCTGCAATCCACTACTAGCACCTGTGATCTGAATTGCCGGATCATCCGGATAGAGGTTAGGTGCAGAGTAAATAAAACTGATGGCAAGGATTGCTACAATCAGCAAATACTTCCACAAAGGATACTTGTTGAGCATGACACCGCCCGCTTATGTGGCTGATTTAAATCAACCAAAACTAATCGAATACAACGCAAAACGGACAGCCTGCTACACCAACTCCAGTAGAAGCTTTGCACATGACTGTCCGACACACAGATATACTTAAATCGCTTTTAAAGTGCCTTTAGGCAATGCCGCAATTACTGCGCTTTTTTGCACTTTTAACTCAACGGTATCTGATGCTTCAATCACTAAGAAATCATCCGTTACTTTAGTAACCTTGCCCGCAATACCACCACTGGTAACAACTTCGTCACCTTTTTGTAAGCCACTCACCAAGTTACGGTGCTCTTTGGCTCGTTTGGCTTGCGGACGCCAGATCATCATATAGAAGATCACCAAGAAACCAGCGAGCAAAATAAACTGCATATATTCACCGCCTGGTGGGCCACCAGCAGCAGTATCAGCGTAAGCAGCAGAAATAAAGAAATCCATAAACAACTCCCATTACAAAAAAGACATTAATTGTCTGTTATTTTTAATTAAGTGGCGGCGTAGGCAAACCACGACGCGCGTAAAACCCATCAACAAAGTCGTTCAATGTACCCTGTTGGATAGCCTCTCGTAAACCCGCCATTACCCGCTGGTAATGGCGCAAATTATGTATGGTATTGAGCATGCCACCTAACATTTCTCTGCATTTATCCAAATGATGCAAATAAGCGCGGGAGAAATTCTGGCAAGTATAGCAATCGCAGCTGGCATCTAAAGGTGAATCGTCATGACGGTGCACCGCATTGCGGATTTTAATCACGCCGGTATCAATAAACAAATGCCCATTGCGCGCATTGCGGGTCGGCATCACACAATCAAACATATCAATACCGCGACGCACCCCTTCGACTAAATCCTCAGGCTTGCCCACACCCATTAAATAACGTGGCTTTTCTGCCGGCATATGCGCTGGCAAGAAATCCAAAATACGAATCATATCTTCTTTTGGTTCACCGACCGACAAACCACCAATGGCCAAACCATCAAAGCCGATCTCGCACAGCCCTTCTAGAGAGCGCAGACGCAAATCTTCATGCATACCACCTTGGACAATCCCAAACAAAGCAGAAGGGTTATCACCGTGGGCAACTTTTGAGCGTTTGGCCCAGCGCAATGACAACTCCATAGATTTTTCTGCAGTGGCCACATCAGCCGGATACGGCGTGCACTCATCAAAAATCATTACCACATCGGAGCCCAATTCACGCTGCACTTGCATGGATTCTTCCGGTCCCATAAAGACTTTGGCGCCATCCACCGGAGAGGAAAAATACACACCTTCCTCTTTAATTTGGCGCATCGCACCCAAGCTAAACACTTGGAAACCACCGGAGTCAGTCAAGATTGGCCCTTGCCACTGCATAAAGTTATGCAAATCACCGTGCTCTTGAATCACTTTGGTGCCGGGACGCAACCACAAGTGAAAGGTATTGCCTAAGATCATATGCGCGCCAATGGCCTCAAGATCCCGCGGCAACATGCCTTTAACCGTGCCGTAAGTACCCACCGGCATAAATGCTGGGGTTTCCACCACGCCACGGGGGAAAGTTAAACGTCCACGGCGTGCACGACCATCGGTCGCCAATAAATCAAACTGCATAAAAGACATGCATCACTCCTCAGGACTGCGCGGTTGTGGATTGCGCGTAATGAACATGGCATCGCCATAACTAAAAAAACGGTACTTGTGTTCGACCGCACTGCGGTAAGCATCCATTATTTCTGGATAGCCAGCAAAGGCAGCGACTAACATCAGTAAAGTCGACTCGGACAAGTGAAAGTTTGTCACCAGCGCATCCACCACATGAAACGGACGCCCTGGATATAAAAAGATATCAGTTTCGCCAGCAAAGGCCTGCAACTCGCCAGTGGTCTGGGCCGCACTTTCTAATGAGCGCACACTGGTTGTACCCACCGCAATGACTCGACCACCGCGTGCCTTACAAGCTGCAACCGCATCCACCACTTGCTGGTTCACTTCCAGCCACTCATGATGCATCTGGTGATCTTCGAGAGTATCAACCCGCACTGGCTGAAAGGTTCCAGCACCCACGTGCAAAGTAACAAAGGCTGTTTCGACACCTAGCTGTGCAATGCTGGTCAACATATGCTCATCAAAATGCAAACCTGCGGTCGGCGCAGCAACAGCGCCAGCATGCTCGGCATAGACTGTTTGATAGCGCTCACGATCATCCAGTTCATCCTCACGCTCCATATAAGGCGGTAAAGGCATGTGACCGATACGCTCGAGCAAAGGTAAAACAGGCTCACTCATTTGCCATTCAAAAAGACTGTCATGGCGCGCTAATAACGTAGCTTGAGCGCCATCATCCAGCTCAATCGTGCTCCCCACTTTCGGTGCTTTACTGGCACGCACATGCGCCAGCACGCGATAGGTGTCGAGCACACGCTCCACCAGCACTTCAAGCTTGCCGCCGGTTTGCTTTTTGGCAAACAATCGCGCAGGTATCACTCGTGTATTGTTAAACACCATTAAGTCGCCTGGGCGTAAGTAGTCGAGCAAATCAGCAAACTGCTGATGGGCAATCGTACCGCTGGGGCCATCAAGCACCAGTAAGCGACTGGCACGACGCTCAGCCAGTGGATAGCGAGCAATCAGCTCATCAGGTAAGTCAAATTGAAAGTGTGCAACGCGCATAATCGTGATCATTAATAAGAGGGAGCAAAGCTTAACGGAAATATTTGCATCTGACTATGCGAAATCATTTGACCGAAGTGCAAAGCATCTCTATACTTTCGCGCCATGCCTCGGTGGCGGAATTGGTAGACGCAGCGGATTCAAAATCCGCCGTTGGTAACAACGTGGGAGTTCGATTCTCCCCCGAGGCACCATTTCCCTCTCTGTAACCCTCTAAATACGAGGGTTACAGAAAATCGCAAAAACAAATACCCTCATACCCCCCGAACTACAGCAACACATAAGTTTAACCCATACTTTAAGCCCGCACGCTGCCAAGCAAAACTGGCCTAAACTGCTCGTAGTGATAAATTTCAGCCGCTAAACACTACCCCGCTTTACTCAAAGCTTCTTTTCCTTAAACCCCTAAGCTTACCAGGCCCTATTGCGCACAGTTGCGCAGCTTTTTCTGCGCCAAGCTTGCATAAAAGAAATTTTCAAAAGCCTAGACTGCAAGCTAAAAAGAGGGCTAACAAGGATAAACCCAGCGCCCACATCGAGCACAACTGCACGGCAAGCATTGGACTGACGCTGTTTTTTGCTCAAGACAACACTATTGATGAGCTACTAAAACAAGCTGACAGGGCTATGTACCAAGCCAAGCAAAATGGACGCAACTCTGTAAGGTGTTACCGCAACATAGAGCAAGCAATCTAGCTCTATCAGCCTGCTCGCGCTTGCTTTTAGCCCGCATAGCCACGTGCAGCATCACTCGTGGCTATCTTCCACAGCCTTAGTAGACTGCAATTGATCTTGCATCGCTTGCATTTCTTCCTTCGAGCGCAAGCGACATACAGCAAGCTGCTCTAAGCGCATTGCCGTAATTGCTGCCAATGGATTGTCTTCCTGCTTGGCCTGCTGCGCTTTTTCATAAGCAAGGCTGTCATCCAGCACTTCTTCAGTGACTGCTGCGCGCTGCTCTTCATCACTCATCTCAACTCCTCCACGCAGCGGCCAAAATAGCACTGCCAAACTCATTTAGGCTTAATTTAACACGTCTTCATAATTCTTTTAGACAGCCCAGTAGCGCGGTGCATAATTTTATTTCTTAATCCGCTAGACTAGTGTTTTGCAATGCTATTGAGTCTAGTTCCTTATGAGTGCTACCGATTTAAGTAAACACACGCCGATGATGCAGCAGTATTGGCGGCTAAAGAATCAACACCCAAACCAAATTATGTTTTATCGCATGGGTGACTTTTATGAACTTTTCTATGATGATGCAAAAAAAGCGTCGCAATTACTGGATATCACCCTGACCTCACGGGGACAGTCCGGCGGCAGCATTATCCCAATGGCAGGTATCCCCTTCCATGCCGCCGAAGGCTATCTGGCGCGTCTAGTCAGCCTCGGCGAATCAGTGGTTATTTGTGAGCAAACAGGCGACCCTGCGACCACCACAAAAGGCCCGGTAGAGCGGCAAGTAGTGCGCATCCTTACTCCTGGCACGGTCAGCGATGAAGCCTTAATGGATGATCGCCGCGATAACTTAGTTGCCGCATTACTCGGTCACGACACTGTCTTTGGCTTAGCTGTACTGGATATCAGTAGCGGGCGCTTTAGCGTGCAAGAGTTGCACAGCGAAGAAAACGTCTTAGCTGAAATCGAGCGAATTAATCCAGCCGAACTGCTAATCCCCGATGATTGGTCAGCGCCAGCGGCCTTAGAAAAACGCCGAGGTAATCAGCGCCGCGCACCCTGGGATTTTGATTACGACAGTGGCTTCAAAGCTTTATGCCAACAGTTTGCCACTCAAGATCTAAAAGGCTTTGGCTGTGAGTCACTCACGCTGGCCATTGGCGCAGCAGGGTGCTTATTGAGCTATGCCAAAGAAACCCAGCGCACGGCATTGCCACATATCCGTAGCCTGTTCCATGAGCGCCTTAATGAAACGGTAATCCTCGATGCAGCCACCCGTCGTAACTTAGAGCTGGATAAAAACCTCTCTGGCGGACGCGAGAACACCCTGCAATCGGTCATTGATCGCTGTCAGACCAGCATGGGCAGCCGCTTACTGAGTCGCTGGTTGAATCGTCCTTTGCGCCAGCGTGCTGTGCTCGAAGCGCGCCAAGATGCGATTGCTTATCTGCTCAACGACTATCACTTTGAACGGGTGCAGCCGGCACTCAAAGACATTGGTGATATTGAGCGAATTTTAGCGCGCATCAGTTTGCGCAGTGCCCGTCCCCGAGACCTAGCTCGCCTGCGTGATGCACTTAGTGCCTTACCCGCCTTGCAAGAGGTGCTTGCTGATCTAGATATTGCGCGCATCCAAGAGTTGGCTAAAGCCATCAGCGCCTACCCTGAGCTGGCAGATACACTGAGCCGCGCTATTATTGATAATCCACCAGCAGTAATTCGTGAAGGCGGCGTCTTGAAACTGGGTTACGATGCAGAGCTCGATGAGCTACTGACTATCAGTGAAACTGCCGGACAGTTTTTAATTGACCTAGAAACACGAGAAAAAGAGCGCACCGGTCTGGCCAATTTAAAAGTGGGTTACAACCGCGTACACGGCTACTTTATTGAGATACCGACTCGCCAAGCCGAGCAAGCACCACCTGAATATATTCGTCGACAAACCCTTAAAGGTGCCGAGCGTTTTATTATTCCGGAACTCAAAGCCTTTGAAGACAAAGCATTATCAGCAAAAAGTCGTGCCTTAGCCCGCGAAAAACAGCTTTACGATGAGCTGTTAGATATTTTAATTGACCATATTGCACCACTGCAAGAAAGCGCGGCTGCCCTGGCTGAGCTGGACGTAATCAGTAATTTATCTGAACGCGCACTAAACCTAGACCTGTGCCGCCCAGTATTTACTGAGCAACCGCAGCTGGCAATCAAACAAGGCCGCCACCTTGTGGTCGAGCACGTTTTAACCACACCTTTTGTTGCCAACGATGTGAACATGGACAATGCCACGCGCATGCTGATTATTACTGGGCCAAACATGGGCGGTAAGTCCACTTATATGCGCCAAACAGCTTTAATCGTCTTACTTGCACATATTGGTAGTTTTGTGCCCGCGCAGCAATGTTCCTTGTCGTTAGTAGACCGTATTTTCACCCGCATTGGCTCCAGTGATGACCTCGCTGGTGGTCGCTCGACCTTTATGGTTGAGATGAGTGAAACGGCCAATATTCTGCATAATGCCAGCGCCAACAGCTTAGTTTTAATGGACGAAGTTGGACGGGGGACCAGCACCTTTGACGGTTTATCTTTGGCTTGGGCAGCAGCAGAACAACTGGCCGAGCTGCAAGCTTGGACTTTGTTTGCCACTCACTACTTTGAGTTAACCTCACTACCCGAGCGCTTAAACAGTGTCACTAACGTGCACTTAAGCGCCACTGAGCATAAAGACCGCATTGTGTTTTTACACAGCGTCCTACCTGGCCCAGCCAACCAAAGCTATGGCTTGGCCGTTGCACAGTTGGCGGGAGTCCCCACTGCGGTTATCAGCCGCGCACGAGAACACTTGCAGCAGCTTGAACAACAAAGTTTAATGCAGAACAATACCAGCACCAGTAACAACACTGAGCAAGCCCCAGTACAAAGTGACTTATTTGCTACGCAGCCGCACCCCCTGCTGCTAGAATTGCAAAAAATGAATCCAGATGAGCTGTCGCCCAAAAAGGCGCTTGATCTGTTATATGCTTGGAAGACCCAAATCTAACGCTATGCAGCACAAGCTGTTAGAATTGCCGGTCTTTTATTTACTTACTGCGCTGCACCTAAGCAGCGCTGACTACTTAAACTTGCAGCTCTGCATTAGATAGAGCACAAGTAACACGCCCAAGGAGATAGCTAGTTATGACCTTCGTTGTCACTGATAACTGCGTTAAATGCAAGTACACCGACTGCGTAGAAGTCTGCCCAGTAGACTGTTTCTATGAAGGCCCAAACTTTCTGGTGATTCACCCAGACGAGTGTATCGACTGTGCCCTGTGTGAGCCTGAGTGCCCTGCAGAAGCAATTTTTGCAGAAGATGAGGTGCCAGAAGATATGCAGGAGTACACAGCCCTAAACCAAGAGCTGGCAGATATTTGGCCAAACATCAGCGAAAAGAAAGATCCGCTGCCTGATGCTGAAGAGTGGGACGGTGTGCCTAATAAGCTTGAGCATTTAGAGCGTTAAACAGTAGCGCTCTAACCCCAAGTCTTTAGCAGCGACGTACTTTAGCTGCCATAATAAAAAAACCCGTATCTTGTGACTTGAGAGATACGGGTTTTTTATTAGCTATTACTTCAACTGCTCATGCGCTTGTTGGTCAGCATGGTAAGAAGAGCGCACCAAGGGACCCGAGGCAACATTCTTAAAGCCCATCTTTAAGCCTTCCTCAGCAAACCACTTAAATACATCAGGGTGCACAAAACGCTCAACAGCCATATGGTCACGGGAGGGTTGCAAATACTGCCCCAAGGTCAACATATCAATGTCATGCTCGCGCATACGCTGCATCACCTCAATAACCTCAGCATCCGTCTCACCCAGCCCTAGCATCAAACCTGACTTAGTTGGCACACCTGGCACGCGCTGCTTAAAGCGCTCAAGTAAATCCAAGGACCACTCAAAATCTGAACCCGGACGTGCAGCTTTATATAAACGCGGCACAGTTTCCAAGTTATGGTTAAAGACATCTGGTGGCTCAGTCGCAGTGATATCTAAAGCAATATCCATACGTCCACGGTAATCAGGCACCAAAGTTTCTAACTGAATGCCTGGTGACAATGCACGTATCTCACGCAAACAGTCGGCAAAGTGTTGAGCACCACCATCACGTAAATCATCGCGGTCAACCGAAGTGATCACCACATACTTAAGCTTCATATCGGCAATAGCTGCAGCCAAACTGTGCGGCTCATTGGCATCCAATGGGTTTGGACGGCCGTGCCCCACATCACAGAAGGGGCAGCGTCGGGTACAGATGTCCCCCATAATCATAAAGGTAGCAGTACCACTGGAGAAACACTCACCGAGGTTAGGGCAAGAGGCTTCTTCGCAGACGCTATGCAATTTATGCTTGCGCAAGGTCTGCTTAATGTTTTCAACTTCAGGTGAAACCGGTACGCGTACACGAATCCAATCGGGTTTACGCAATACGTCAACGGTAGGAATCACTTTGACCGGGATACGTGCTAGTTTATCAGCGCCCCGTAACTTCACGCCCATTTCAACTTTAGCGGGCTTTGCTCTCACTGGAGCTTCTTGATTACTCATAGCATTCAATCCCATTGGTAAGGGTTATGTATTCACTGTAGTGAAGGTGTTTGACGAGTGCATCACGCAAACGCACACTTACTGTCGGTATATCCACAGGCTGTTGGGTTTGCTCACGCAGCTGAGTCATCTGCAGGCCGGCATAACCACAGGGGTTGATCCGCTGAAAAGGCTGTAAATCCATATCAACATTTAATGCCAAGCCATGAAAGGAGCAGCCACGACGAATGCGCAGACCAAGGGAGGCTATTTTTTTATCAGCAACATAGACACCCGGAGCATCCGGCTTGGCACAGGCAGTAACTTGATACTGGCTGAGTAGATCAATCAAGCTGTTTTCAATGCCACTGACTAAGTCACGCACACCGCGTCCCGCGCGACGCACATCCAGCAGGATATAAGCCACCAGCTGACCTGGAGCATGGTAGGTGACTTGCCCACCACGGTCGACTTGCACCACAGGGATATCGCCCGCAGCGAGTATGTGTTCGGCCTTGCCAGCCTGCCCTTGGGTAAAGACCCGCGGGTGCTCAAGTAGCCAAATCTCATCAGCACTGTCAGCGTCACGCCTTTGCGTAAAGTTTTGCATAGCATGCCAAGTAGGCTCGTAAGCTACGCAACCTAAATGACGAATCACAACGCTGCTGGGCATTACAACACCATGCGCACAAGACCTGTTTCACGTAAATCTTGATTGATTTTTTCCAGTTGCTCGATGCTCTGCGCATGGATATGCACCTGCACCGATAAAAAGCGCCCATTGCTGCTATCGCGACGGGTAAAGGCTGCAGGATCAACCTCTGGCGCATGACGCTGAACCACGTCAATTATCACATCAATAAAGTTGTCGCAGTGATCACCAATAATTTTAATCGGGTAATCAGCGCATGGAAATTCAATTTTCGGCGGTTGTTGCTGAGTATCTTCGGTCATCTCAACTCCGAGCTTTTGGCTCTTTTCGGTAGAAGGCTTGGATAAAACCTTCTATATACATACCTGCTCTTGCTTCTAAGGCAGACAAATAGAAGCGTTATTATGCTTTGTCTGCCCACCTCGAACAATCAAGCTTTAGTTAAACAAGTTGTAAAAAAACATGCGAATTGAATCCAGTATGCGGCTAAAGAAACCACCCTCTGGAACATCTTGCAGCGCTACCAAGTCTGCCGTGTGCAGAACCTCATCGCCTAAACGCACTTCCACAACACCTAAGCTCTCACCGGCAGTGACGGGTGCAATTACACTTTCATCCAAAACCATGGTTGCGGCAATTTTCTGTACTTGACCGCGAGGTAAAGTGAGCGTTAAGTCCTCAGCCAGCCCCACCTTAACCTTTGATTCTTCGCCCTTCCAGACCTTACTTTCGGCCAATTCAACACCTTTCTGGTAAAAGGTTTTAGTTTCAAAAAAGCGGAAGCCATAAGTCAGTAATTTTTGTGTTTCTGCAGCTCGAGCAGCTTCACTGGAAGCACCAAACACCACGGAAATCAAACGCATATCATCACGCACAGCAGAAGCCACCAAGCAATAACCAGCTTCATCTGTGTGGCCCGTTTTTAAACCGTCAACGGTTTTATCTCGCCATAACAATAGATTGCGGTTTGGTTGCTTAATGCCATTCCAGAGAAACTCTTTTTGCGCATAGATTTCATAGTGCTCTGGGTCTTCAAAAATTATAGCGCGAGCCAACTTCGCCATATCATAGGCTGTCGAGTAATGCCCCTCGGCTGGTAAGCCCGTGGCATTGCGAAAGTGGGTGTTATCCAACTGCAAACGTACTGCTGCAGCATTCATCATGCTGGAGAAAGCTTCTTCGCTACCGGCAATATGTTCCGCTATGGCGACACTGGCATCGTTACCCGACTGGATAATAATACCGTGCAGCAAATCATCTACCGAGACCTGCTTGCCCACATCAATAAACATCCGCGAGCCGCCGGTACGCCAAGCTTTCTCACTGACGGTCACCATGTCTTGCTCGGTGATTTGCTCATTTTGAATTTCTTTAGTGGCGATATAAGCGGTCATCAGCTTAGTTAAACTGGCTGGGGGCAAGCGCTCATCACCATTGTGCTCGACCAAAACTTGGCCGCTTGTAGCATCCATTAACACATAAGATTTAGCCGCCAATTGCGGCATCGCGGGAATCGCCGTCGGCACTTTAGCTGCAGTAGGTACGGGCTCGGCACTGATATAGCTTGCGGCGCAGACGACAACCGCGGTCAAACAAAACTTTTGTAAAAACTGACTAATTTTCATACAACTCTCAAATTGATAAAGATAAACACTGACGCTGATTTACTGCTCTGGCATTTAGCCGCAAGCAAGATGCGTAGCAAGCTATAACAACGATGCTGCTAATCCGCTGTCACCAGCGCTGGCAGCCCTAAATTTGCCAAGCGCACACGATCACGCAAGTGCTCAGCCTCGTTTTGATTGGGTACTGGTCCCATCCGTACTCTGTGCAGCACTTGCTGATCGCGCACCACCGAGTTGATGAAGACCGGCGCACTGGTCAGCTGACTGAGCTTGTCCATCAGCAACTGCGCAGCGTCTGGATTGGCGAATGCTCCTACTTGGAGATATAGGCCAGCGACTGATAGTGAAGCGTTTTTTTTTGAGTCAATTTGCGCAGGAATTAAAGCGCCAGCATGTTGCTCTGCAGGCGGCGTATAGTTCACTGGTTCATCTGGCAAAGTCGGCAACGCTAGAGGTTTATTGTAAGCCACCGCATTCATAGCACCAGGCTCTGGCACTTTTTGCCCACGCTCGGCCCACCACTGGTGCGGATCAATACCTTCAACCTTAACCCGTGCCACACCTTTCTCGGCGTAGCCGAGTTTTTTTGCTGCAGCGAAGGATAAGTCAATAATTCGATCAGAATAGAATGGTCCACGGTCATTGACTCGCAAAGTAACGCTGCGGCCATTTTCTAAGTTGGTGACTTTGACATAGCTGGGTAACGGTAGAGTTTTATGTGCAGCGGTCATCCCATATAAATCAAAGGTTTCACCGTTAGCGGTATCGCGACCATGAAACTTAGTGCCGTACCACGATGCAGTACCAGTCATTTTATACTTGCGCGCATCTTGAATTGGGAAATAACGACTGCCCATCACAGTGTATGGCGCTGCTTTATAATTACCGTTATGCGGCATAGGTACAGCATCGGGAATACGGGAAACGTCAACCGACCACCAAGGCGCACCATCGCTGCTTGATTGCTTAAAATTGGCTGGACCACTAATCGACCCATCACGTATGACGGGTTGCGGCTGTGGTCCTTTCGGGCTGCTCGACGAGCAACTGATCAGCGCTATAGCTAGAGCAGTTGCAGTCAACACCTGCATACTGTGCTTCAACATTGCTATTCCTTACGTGCGGCGGCTAACTGCTCAGCCAACTCATTCACTGCCATGGCATACATTACACTACGATTATAGCGCGTAATGGCTTGAAAATTCTCTAAACCAATCCAGTACTCACTGCCCGCATCAGCATCCAAACGGAAAGCTGTAACCTTGCGCCCCTGCTCTAAGGGCTCACGGGGGGTCCAACTTAAATTTTGCAACTCTTGGACAGTAATTTTCGGATCAAGGCTATCAGATAATCCCTGCTCTGCAGTCTTTACATTGTTCACATCAGCGCGCACCACGACTTTTTGGCCTGGCTTCCAACCATGCTTAATAAAATAGTTTGCCACACTGCCGACGGCATCAGTAGGGTTTTGCCAAATATCAATATGGCCGTCATCATCAAAATCAACAGCATAAGCTCGGAAACTTCCCGGCATAAACTGCGGCAACCCCATTGCTCCGGCATAAGATCCTTTCAAACTTAAAGGATCCACTTGCTCCTCGCGCGTCAGCAACAAATACTCTTTGAGTTGCTGGCGGAAAAACGGGGCCCGTGGCGGGTAATCAAATGCCAAGGTCGACAGTGCATCAATCACACGGTAACTACCAGTATTGCCGCCATAAATAGTTTCCACTCCTATAATGGCAACAATCACCTCAGCAGGCACACCATACTCTTGCTCTGCACGCTGCAGGGCTTCAGCGTTTTCCTCCCAGAATTCAAGGCCTTTATCTAGGCGCGACTGAGTGATAAAAATAGGACGGTACTCTTTCCACAGCTTAACCCGCTCGGCAGGCCGTGAAATAGCATCTAAAATAGCTTGTTTGCGCTCCGCTTGTGAAAACAACTCCTGCAGTGATTCGCCAACAAAACCAAACTCGGCACTCATTTCTTTAATAAATGGATCTGTTAAGGGATGCTGCGCATAGTTATTATCTTGCGCAAGAACCTGAGTTGCCGCCAGCGTTAAACCTAAGCACGCGACTATTTTTTTCATTCGAAATAACACAGTTTGCATGTAAAACCCTTAAGAGTGAGCAATCCATTTACGGTGTGTATGAATTGCCATTAAAATACCAAACCCAGACAAGAGCGTAACCAAAGAAGTTCCGCCGTAACTTATAAATGGCAGCGGCACCCCAACAATAGGCAGTAAACCACTGACCATTCCCACGTTAACAAACACATAGATAAAAAAGGTTAAAGTAATTGAGCCTGCCAATATTTTGCCGAAAACGGTTTGCGCTTGTAAGGTAATCACCAGCGCGCGGGCAATCAAGAGCAAATACACTAAAAACAGCAAGCAGATACCAACCAGGCCAAACTCCTCACCCAGTACCGCAATAATAAAGTCTGTATGACTTTCAGGTAAGAAGTCCAAATGCGACTGTGTGCCGAGTAGCCAGCCTTTGCCAAATACACCACCTGAGCCAATCGCAGCTTTAGATTGAATAATATTCCAACCACTGCCCAGCGGATCACTCTCTGGGTTTAAAAACGTTAGGACACGCTGCTTTTGATATTGATGCATTACAAACATCCACATCCCCACTGCAGCCGGAACAAACGCGGCAATAGCTCCGAGTATCCAGCGCCAGCGCAAGCCTCCTAAAAACAACACAAACACCCCAGACACGGCAACCAACATCGCTGTACCTAGATCCGGCTGGCGCGCAATAAGGGCGGCAGGGAGCGCAATTAAAACAACACTAATCAAGATGCGCTTGGGCGATGGCGGCAAATTATGGCGCGCCAGATACCAAGCTAAGGTCATCGGCATAAATAACTTCATCAACTCAGCGGGCTGAAAACGCACCACTCCGGGAATACTGATCCAGCGTGTAGCCCCCATAGCTTTATGCCCGATGACATCGACTACGACTAGCAGCGCCACGCCTATGACATAAAGTAAAGGTGACCAGCTGGCCATAAAGCGTGGCTCCAATTGTGCCACCACGACCATCACCAATAAGCCAACGCCAAACGAAGATGCTTGTTTTATCAATAAGCTTTCGTCTTTACCACCCGCCGAATACAACACAAACAAACCAATGGTGCCGAGCATTAATAATAAAAACACCAGCCAGCCATCAATGTGTATGCGCTGTAAAATAGATGCACGGCGACGCAGCACATCACCTTCAGACAATACGCGATCGAAACCACGACTCATGGCCTTACCTCGCTGATTTCGCGCTGCGCCTCTGTTTGATACTGCACTTTTAGCTCACCATCCTCATCCAACAACCAGGCGTCTAATACTTGCTTAGCAATCGGAGCGGCGACTCCGGAGCCAGACTCACCGTTTTCAATCATGACAGCCACAGCAATCGCCGGGTTTTCAGCCGGTGCATAAGCAATAAATAGCGCATGATCGCGATGCCGTTCTTGCACTTTATCGCGGTCATAGCGCTCACCTTGCTTAATGGCCACAACTTGCGCAGTACCGCTTTTACCTGCTATGCGGTATTGGGCTGTATCGCCCACTTTGCGCGCTGTACCACGGGCACCGTGCAAAACGTTCTCCATGCCTAAACGTGCCGGCTCCCAAAACTTCTCATCACGCAAGACAATATCAGGCGGCTCTTGCGCATCGACAATGGGTTGCAGGCCACCAACACTTCGAGCCAAATGTGGGCGAATCCATTTACCTTTAGATGCCATCAAGGCTGTGGCTTGCGCTAGCTGTAACGGCGTGGTCTGCATATACCCCTGGCCAATACCTAAAATTAAAGTTTCGCCCGGATACCAAGGCTGCCGATAACGATTGCGTTTCCAGTCCCGAGAAGGCATCAAACCAGCGGTTTCTTCAAACATATCCAACGCCACTCGCTGACCAAAACCGAACCGACTCATGTAGTCGTGCATGCGATCAATACCCAGCTTATGGGCTAAATCATAAAAATAGGTGTCGTTAGAGCGGGCAATGGCTAAATCAAGCTCGACCCAGCCGTCACCATACCGGTTCCAGTTGCGGTACTTATGCTTATTATTGGGCAACTGATAAAACCCTGGATCAAACACGCGACTTTTCGGAGTAATAACCCCGGCATCTAAACCAGCAACCGCCATCATCGGTTTAATTGTCGAGCCAGGCGGGTATAAACCGCGTAAGACTCGATTAAACAATGGCTGATCTAACGAATCACGCAGCTCACCATAGGCTTTAAAACTGATCCCAGTAACAAATGGATTGGGATCAAAACTTGGCTGACTGACCATGGCCAGCACTTCACCATTGTTGGGATCCAATGCCACTATTGCCCCGCGACGACCATCTAAAGCAAGCTCAGCAGCTTCTTGAAGATTACTGTCTAGGGTTAAATAAATATCTTGCCCAGAAACCGGCTCAACGCGATTAAGCACACGTAACACTCGACCACGGGCGTTAGTTTCAACCTCTTCATAGCCGACTTGCCCATGCAACTGTTCTTCATAGAAACGCTCAATGCCGGTCTTGCCAATATGGTGGGTACCGCTGTAATTAACCGGATCAAGATTTTTTAATTCTGTTTCATTAATGCGGCCTACATAGCCAACAGAATGCGCAAAGTGTTCTTGTTGCGGGTAGTAGCGGACTAAGCTGGCTGACACCTCGACACCAGGCAAACGAAACTGGTTTATTGCAATGCGAGCAATTTGCTCCTCGCTCAACTCAAACATAACCGGTACAGGTTCAAAAGGACGACGGCCTTGACGGATACGCTTCTCAAACAACTCGCGACTGTCATTGTCGAGTTCAAGAATCTCAACAATAGAGTCGAGCACCTGCTCCCAATCACCGGCGCGCTCACGGGTCAAAGTAAGACTAAAGCTCGCCCGATTATCAGCTATAACGACACCATTGCGGTCATAAATCATGCCGCGCGTGGGAGGCAAAGACTGAACGTGAATACGGTTATTCTCTGCCAATGTGGAGTGATGCTCAAACTGCACAACTTGCAAATAGTACATTCTAAACATCAGCAGCATAGTTAACAGAACTAAAGCAGCACCACCAAATAAAACCCGCGCACGAATCAATCGCGCATCACGCTCATGGTCTTTTAATCGAATAGGAGGTGGCATAACCGCTCACTACTTATGATATGGATGGCCGTTAAGCACAGTCCACGCACGATACACCTGCTCACCCAACAATATGCGCACTAACGGATGTGGCAATGTCAGTGGTGATAACGACCAACGTTGCTCACTGCGCGCGCAAACCTGTGGCGCTAGTCCTTCCGGGCCGCCGACCATCAAGTTGACGTTGCGTGCTTCTAAACGCCAGCGCTCCAATTCTTGTGCCAGCTGCTCGGTACTCCAAGGCTTGCCATGTACTTCCAAGGTAACAATACGCTCACCAGGCTGCACTTTCGCCAGCATAGCATCGCCTTCTTGGCGGATCAGCCTTGGTACATCAGCATTTTTACCCCGTGTACTTAAAGGTATTTCAACGAGTTCTAAAGGTAACTCGCTGGGCAAGCGCTTAGCATATTCATGCCAGCCCTCTTCTACCCAGCGCGGCATTTTAGTGCCTACAGCAATTAAGCGAATGCGCACTTATTCAGCGCCTTGCTCATCGTGTTGTGCACGGCTTTGCTCAGCACCCTGCCACAAGCGCTCTAAGTCGTAATGCTCACGGGTTTCCACCTGCATCACATGCACGACTACGTCATTTAAATCCAACAGAGCCCACTCACCACCGTCTAAACCTTCGCTACCAATAGGTTTTACCCCTTGAGCTTTGACTTTCTCTAACACGTTCTCCGCAAGCGCTTTCACCTGACGGGCAGAACCACCAGAAGCTATAATCATAAAATCAGTGATACTGGTTTTACCGCGCACATCAATAGTCACGATATCTTTAGCTTTAACTTCTTCTAGAGATGCGATGACTAATTTTACGAGTTGTTCATTTTGCATTGGGTATCTAACCTCAAAAGCTCATCACTCTTGGTAGAGTTGATGAGTATAAATATATTGAAAAACAGTATCTGGTACCAAATACCGTACGCAGCGCTGTGTTGCTAATAAGTGTCTAATTTGTGTTGCTGAAATAGCCAGCGGTGTCTGCCAAACAAAAGCAATCTGACCACTAGGCCCAAGTAAGGTTTGTGGGTCATTGACGCTTTTTGCTGCCACTAAATCACGTAGAACCTGTGGTGCTTCAATATCTGCATCAGGGCGCTGCAGCACTAGAATATGGCAATGCTCTAATAACTCTTCCCAACGATGCCAGCTTGGCAAGCCACAAAATGCATCCCAGCCTAAGATAAGCAGCAACTGATCTTGCGCATCCAGCTCAGCGCGCAATGATAACAAGGTATCGATGCTCCAGGAGGGTTTATCGCGACGTAATTCACGATCATCAACGCTGAGCAGATCAACACCGGCAACTGCCAACTGCACCATTTCTAAACGCTGTTGCGCACTAACCTGTGGGGCATTGCGATGCGGCGGCTGTGCATTAGGGATCAGCAAGAGCTGATCTAACGCATAGTTCTCGGCAACCTCCAGTGCACTGCGCAAATGGCCAATGTGCACTGGATCAAAGGTACCGCCCAGCATTCCTATTCGTTTAGCCACGCACGTGTCCGTCACCAAATACGACATATTTCTCGCTAGTCAAACCCAGTAGACCTACCGGACCACGAGCGTGCAACTTATCTGTGGAGATACCAATTTCTGCACCTAAGCCATACTCAAAGCCATCGGCAAAACGGGTTGAGGCATTGATCATCACGGAACTGGAATCCACTTCGGTTAAGAAACGACGAGCATCTGTAAAGTTTTCTGTCACTATACTGTCAGTATGTTGTGAGCCGTAAGTATTGATATGCTCAATCGCTTCGTCTAACGAGCTAACAATACGCACCGCCAGAATCGGCGCATTGTACTCTGCTGCCCAATCATCTGCAGTAACAGCTTTAACCTGATCAGCAAATAAAGCACAAGTCTTCTCACAACCGCGCAATTCAACTTGCTTCGTTTGGTAGATATCGAGCAAAGGGCGCAGCACAGCATCCACTTGCGATTCATGCACTAATAGGGTTTCCATGGCATTACAGGGTGCGTAACGCTGAGTTTTTGAATTATCAGCAATACGAATCGCTTTTTCAGCATCAGCGGCTTGATCCACGTAGACATGACAGACGCCGTCCAAGTGTTTAATCACCGGCACTTTAGCATCACGACTGATACGCTCAATTAAACCTTTGCCACCACGGGGAACAATTACATCCACATATTTAGGCATGGTGATCAACTCACCCACTGCGGCACGGTCTGTAGTTTCTACTACTTGCACAGCACTGGCAGGGAAGCCAGCAACGGCTAGGCCTTCATTTAAACACTGGGCAATGGCTTGGTTAGAATGAATAGCTTCAGAGCCACCACGTAATATAGTGGCATTGCCGGATTTAATGCATAAGCTGGCCGCCTCTACGGTGACGTTAGGACGTGATTCGTAAATAATCCCAATCACCCCCAAAGGCACACGCATTTTGCCCACTTGAATACCCGACGGCACAAAGTGCATGTCGCGGATTTCACCAATGGGATCAGGCAAGGCAGCAACCTGCTTTAAGCCTTCAATCATTTCATCTATTCGTGCTGGTGTTAACGCTAAACGATCCAGCATTGCCTCGTCCAAGCCATTGGTACGGCCAGCTTGCATATCCAACTCATTGGCCGCAAGCAAAGCAGCTCGGGAGTTGTCGAGCGCAGTGGCTGTGGCTAATAAAGCCTGATTTTTCTGAGCGGTACTGGCCCTTGCCAACACACGGGAAGCCTCACGCGCAGACTCGCCAAGGCGCTGCATGTAGTCAACAACAAGTTCGGTCATAACATCAAAACCAAAATAAAAAGTTAGATGGGTGTCGATTATAGCGATGTCGGGGGCTAAACGCACAGTAAGTTTGCTTCGAAAGGTAAAGAGCTATAATCACCAAGCACTGCAGGCCAATGACAGGCGACTAAGACTACCTGCTCCTTTTCACGACATTGCTGCTTTGACTGGCCAGTGTGCCGCACAGGTTTCCGGGTTAACTGTGGGCCAATAAAGCATTGGCGAGCTGGGATTTTATTGCATATTGACCAGTTTGTCGCACCTTTCCACACACTCAAACCAAGACTGACCTGACCAATCACCGTAATTTCTAACATCAAAAAAAGACACTTTGTCTTAATATTACTTGTTGTATTGATTGGATGATCAAAATACATGCCTGCAGATAAATAACCTGCTAAACCGTAAGCGCCCTTAAATCAGCATCTTTTATCCTGCATTATACCGTTTCAAACTAGTCCTCGTCTTTTTTGGAGGTACTGGTTATGAGTTCTACGAGTTCGCGCGAGCGTTATGAGTTTTGGCAGCAGCATATGGTGGCCTGGCAAGGTTCAGGTTTATCCGGTGCGGCTTTTTGTAAACAGCATGAGCTGAACTATGCGCAGTTTAATTATTGGCGTAAGAAGCTTCTTGCTTCAGCGCCTGATTCAAGGCCTGCTGGATTTACAAGAGTTACTCAGCTGGCGACTAGCTCAGCCCAAGATGGGCTTGCATTGCATTTGCCCGGCGGCATGCGCCTGTCAGGCATTACCGCGGGCAACTTGGATGTCGCTGTGGCGATACTGCAGCAGTTGTAATGAAGGTGCGTTATTTACGGCCAGCCAAGCAGATGCCGGAAATTTATCTGTACCGTGCGCCGGTGGATTTTAGGAAGCAAGCCAATGGCTTGGCTTTGCTGGTTGAGCAAGAACTCGAGCATAATCCGTTCAGCGGCGCACTGTATGCATTTACCAATCGTCAGCGCAACAAAATCAAATGCGTGATGTGGGAAGACAACGGTTTTGTCATGTATTACAAGGCTCTAGCCGAGGAAAAATTTAAGTGCCCCAAACCGGCTGATGAGTTACTGTCTTTAACCGGTGAGCAAATAAATTGGCTGTTAGATGGCTACGATATTAGTCTGTTTAAAGGTCATAAAAAACTACAATACGATAGCCTAGGATAGCTTGAAAACTCTGGGTTTTAGCTGCTTTTAAAGGTGCTTTTCATGCTGGATTTCGCTATAATTTCGGCATGAAAAAGAAGCCATCCACACCCATTAAAACCCCTGACTTTAGCGGCCTTGACGCCGCTGAATTACGATCGGTTGTGGCACAGTTTCAAGCTGTTATTGAAGAGCAGAACATTCGCTTAAACGTTCAAACAAAAGAACTTACAGTGGCTCACCGGCGCATTGAAATCCCAGAAGAACTCAATCGTCTGCTGAAAACACAAAAGTTCAGTGCCAGCAGCGAAAAGTCTAAGTTTCAGCTCAACCTCTTTGATGAATCCGAACTCGAAGCCCAGCTCGATGATTTGACTTTGGTTGTTAGTCTTTGCCTTGCTGGATGAGCTTTCATTCATGCGATAACTCTTACGCCCAAAGCTTTTTTCTTCTTTTTCTCAGAAAAGGAGTAGTCGTAGTCTTGCGCCGCAAGCAGTTGCACCTTGCCGCCAGCGACGAGATAGGCTTCGTCATTTGCGGCAATGGAGCTGGACACTAGGGTTAAGTCTTGGCCTGCAACTGCGGTGAACTGCCCGCCCGAGTTAACCTCTGTGCCGACTTGCCGCACTTGATCGCGCTGGTTGGTGGCTTTTTTACTTTTACTATAGTGATGGCTTTCATTGGCAGCCGAGGCCAGTGTCAGGTCATTGCCGGCAATCAGCCGCATGTCTTGGCCTGACTGTTGAGGTAGTGACTGCCGTGCCTGTTACCGTGGTGCTCTTCCACTGCGGCAAGGGTGACGTCGCGGCCGGCATTAAGGGTTAAGTCGCGTGTGGCTTCGATTCGTGCTGCGCTGTCGGCAAAACTGCTTTCCCAGCGGCTATTACCGAGCGTGTTTTCGTGGCGGGTGACGGTACGCTGATTGAGGATATCCCCGCTGCGCGCTGTCAGATCCACATCACGTCCGGCTAAGATGCCGCCTTGACGGTTATAAATACTGTCTTCAGCCAACAAGGATAGGCGCTCTCCGGCATGAATTAAACCGCTGTTGTTTATATTTTGCGCCTGCGCACTGAGATTATTGCTTGCCCGTAACGTGCCTTGGTTATTTAAATCACCACCGCTAAGCAAGGTCAAATCACCCCCTTGAATTAAAGCGCCGCTCGGTGCTAAACGGCCTTCAGCTTGCGCTAGATACAGCACAGGGGTGAGTACTTTTTCACCCATAACCTCACGCTCTTCCATCCACACAATATCGTGGGTCAATGCCGCCACTTGCTCAGCACTGAGCGAGATGCCCACTGACAAACTTAGCGCATCTTTGCTGGCAATGGCGTTATCCATTAAATAACGGAACATGGCTTCGTCGCTGCTTAAACCGGCAATGAAACGCTGACCGGTGCGCGCAACTATAGCTTCACGCAACAGTCGTCGCTCATACAATCCATCGCCTAAACGCTTTTGCATCCGATCTGATTGTAAACCCAAGCCATTAAACAGATAGTCACTGCTGAGAAACTGCCGCATATTGGTTAAGGCTGGGCTGGTTTCAATCAGATAGCAATGACTGTTGTTTTGTCCTTGCAGATTCTACAGGTCAGCCATCACTAATTGCGCTTGGCTTTTCCCAAAGGATTCCAATGTATGCTGATTGCTGCCCAGCTGACTGCTGAGCAACGCATCCTGTCCAGATGATTGCGAACCTTGTTGCGCAAACTGCTCACCACGGGCACTACCATTGCCTACTGCGGCCTGAGCGCCTGCTGTTCCTTGGGCGCGTCTATCTTGCGCAGCCTGATCACTTAAGCGGCACAGGCCTTTACCGCCCGTGGGCACATTAAAACCAGGCAAGACAGTAGGATCGATTTGTTTCTGCTGCAAGTCAGGCGGTAACTGCGAGTTGATGCTGACCTGTGTCGCATGTGTGCTACCCGGCGCACGGGAATCGACTCGACTGCCACCGCTGACATAGTTATAGCTGGGTCGAATAACGCTGTTTTCTAGTTTTTGCTCAGAATGGATGGTGATATTGCCACCTGCTTGGATGATTGCTGAATACTCTTCGCCCGCTAGCGGAGTTCCAATAGTTTTGCGGCTGGGTAAATACTCTCGCTCCATACGTCCGATAAAACAGCTTAAATCCTGTTCAACAGAACTTGCTTGTAGTTGAGGTGCATGCTTTGCATTAAAGTTATTCTTTAAGCCTAAATAATAGTAGTAGCTCGGCTTACGTCCTGACACGAAAACACGCCAGCAAGCGATTTAAATCGCTTGAGGTTAAACACTGCCCAAGAAAAGGCCCAAGTAACTGGACTCTCTGCCGCACGGACAAACTGTGCGCACCTTGGAGCTCAATGTTATCGACCTGCAAGCAATCAGCACTGTCTATCTGCTGTTACGCTGGGTGCACTGAGCTCTCGCTCCGGAAGGGCTTGCAGCTCTTGTAAACGACGCTGTTGTTCTTGGAGTAAACGTTCTTGACGTTCTTGTGACAATTCTCTATCAATCGGCAGTTTCACTTGCGCAACAGCTCCCGAGATATAGAAAAGAAATAAAATAGCAAATCCTTTTGCTTTTGAAATCATATTTCAACTGCCATCCATGACTACAACTGCATAATTGCTGATCTAGACGTAAGGTTGCGTGACCAGGATCTCAAAACAGGCCAGATAGGAACAGCTTTTATACTGCAGCTGTAAATTTTGCTAAGTGCATCACGTTTTTATTGGACTAAGGCTAATTTTCTTTAGGCATAAAAAAACCCCAGATCATTGCTGACCTGGAGTTTTGTGTTCAAGCTTGACAGTGACCTACTCTGATTCATGCCTTCCTGGCACTCTCCCTGCGGGCAGGCTAAAGCCTGTCCAACTTTGTTCCAGACAAAGTTGTCACATGGGGCTTCGCGCCCGTTATACAGTGACTGAAGCTCATTTCGGATAAGCCAAAAAAAGGCCACCCAATACAGGGTGGCCTTTTCTATTTGGCGCTTGACAGTGACCTACTCTCACATGGGGAGACCCCACACTACCATCGGCGATGCATCGTTTCACTTCTGAGTTCGGGATGGGATCAGGTGGTTCCAATGCTCTATGTTCGTCAAGCAATTCTTTTTGAAGTCGCGTAGCACTTAGAGTGCTTCGTTACCTCGAATTAGGTTTGTGATAGTAGCATAATTTGTGCGTTTTGCGAACTTTCGGATCACAATTCGTCTTCCCAAATTGTTTGGGTGTTATATGGTCAAGCCTCACGGGCAATTAGTATTGGTTAGCTCAATGCCTCACAGCACTTACACACCCAACCTATCAACCTTGTAGTCTTCAAGGGCCCTTTAGAGAGCTTAAAGCTCTAGTGAGATCTCATCTTGAGGCAGGCTTCCCGCTTAGATGCTTTCAGCGGTTATCCCTTCCGAACATAGCTACCCGGCAATGCCACTGGCGTGACAACCGGAACACCAGAGGTTCGTCCACTCCGGTCCTCTCGTACTAGGAGCAGCCCCTCTCAAATCTCAAACGTCCACGACAGATAGGGACCGAACTGTCTCACGACGTTCTAAACCCAGCTCGCGTACCACTTTAAATGGCGAACAGCCATACCCTTGGGACCGGCTTCAGCCCCAGGATGTGATGAGCCGACATCGAGGTGCCAAACACCGCCGTCGATATGAACTCTTGGGCGGTATCAGCCTGTTATCCCCGGAGTACCTTTTATCCGTTGAGCGATGGCCCTTCCATACAGAACCACCGGATCACTAAGACCTACTTTCGTACCTGCTCGACTTGTTGGTCTCGCAGTTAAGCGCGCTTTTGCCTTTATACTCTACGACCGATTTCCGACCGGCCTGAGCGCACCTTCGTACTCCTCCGTTACTCTTTAGGAGGAGACCGCCCCAGTCAAACTACCCACCATACACTGTCCTCGATCCGGATAACGGACCTGAGTTAGAACCTCAAAGTTGCCAGGGTGGTATTTCAAGGTTGGCTCCACTGCAACTAGCGTCACAGTTTCAAAGCCTCCCACCTATCCTACACAAACAACTTCAAAGTCCAGTGCAAAGCTATAGTAAAGGTTCACGGGGTCTTTCCGTCTTGCCGCGGATACACTGCATCTTCACAGCGATTTCAATTTCACTGAGTCTCTGGTGGAGACAGCGCCGCCATCGTTACGCCATTCGTGCAGGTCGGAACTTACCCGACAAGGAATTTCGCTACCTTAGGACCGTTATAGTTACGGCCGCCGTTTACTGGGGCTTCGATCAAGAGCTTCGCTTACGCTAACCCCATCAATTAACCTTCCAGCACCGGGCAGGCGTCAGACCCTATACGTCCACTTTCGTGTTTGCAGAGTCCTGTGTTTTTAATAAACAGTCGCAGCGGCCTGGTATCTTCGACTAGCAAAGGCTTACGTAGTAAATACTTCACCCTCACCAGCGCACCTTCTCCCGAAGTTACGGTGCCATTTTGCCTAGTTCCTTCACCAGAGTTCTCTCAAGCGCCTTGGTATTCTCT